>JBDHVW010000101.1:0-28571 GCA_039809865.1 Vulcanimicrobiota bacterium | reverse complement strand
CGTCATCTACGCCGGCACCGGCGCGGCGACCAGCACCGGCCTGTCGTTCTACGGCCGCGGGGTGCTGAAATCGACCGACGCCGGGGCCACCTGGACCCTGGTGGGCAGCGCCCAGTTCGAGCCCATCACGCTCAATTCGGAGAACAACACCCTGACCGGTCTGCGCGACGCCATCAACTCTGCCAACGTCGGGGTGCGCGCCAGCGTGCTCGACGCCGGCGAGGCAGCCGGCAACGACCGCTACAAGCTCGTTCTCAACGCCGAGAACTCGGGCAGCGCCGCCAGGATCCAGCTTACCACCAACCTGACCGGGGGGCCGGGCCTTGCGATGACCGATCTGCAGGCTCCCCAGGATGCGCAGGTGGTGATGGGCACCGGCCCCGGCGCGGTCACGGTCAACAGCTCGACCAACAAGGTGACCGGCATCCTGCCCGGAGTCACCCTCGACCTCCACGAAGCCAAGCCCGACAAAGTTCTGTCTTTCTCTCTGTCACGCCACGCCACGGCCGTGCGCAGCAAGATCGAGAGCTTCCTGGCCAACTACAATGGCGTGGTCGGCTATTTCCAATCCCAGTTCGCCTACGACAAAACGACCGGGACCGGCGGACCCCTGTTCGGCGACTCGACCGCCCTCAGTCTCCAGAACAGCCTGGCCCAGACGGCCACGGACAATCGCCAGGTAGGGGGCAAGTTTGCCAACCTGGCCTCCATCGGGATCACCACCGACAAGACCGGCAAGCTCTCGATCACGGACGAGGAGCTGTTCGGGAAGGCCATGAGCAACCCGGGCGACGTGCAGAAGCTGTTCGCCGACGAGCAATTCGGCGTGGCCACCAAGATGCGGAAAGCGGTGGACCTGGCGACCAACGGTCTAACGGGCACCGTGACGATGCAAGACAAGCGCCTCTCGGAGCGCTTCGACGAGCTCGACAAGAAGATCGCCGTCCTCAACGATAGGGCCAGCCGCTACGAGGAGCTTCTTCGCCTCAAATTCACCGCCATGGAGTCCGCCATGGCATCGCTCAAATCGCAGAGCTCCGCGCTCAGCGCCCAACTTAGTACCAGCAGTAGCAGCAGCAGTAGCAGCAGCTCGAAATCGTAAGGAGAACCCCTGATGAATTCGTCCCTCGACCGTTATCGCTCCGTCCAGACCTCGACAGCCAACCCCGGGCAGCTCTTGATGATGCTGATCGAGGGCACCCTGCGCGAAACCAAGCGGGCCCGGACGGCGCTGGAGAGCGGGGAGCCGCCCGAGCTGCACCTGTTGACGGCCGTCCAGGGGGTCAGCGAGCTGGACCGCACGCTCAACTACGAGCCGATGCCCGAGCTGGCCGATTCCCTGCACAAGCTCTATCTACACCTCCTCTGGAGGTTGTCGGAAGCGCTCACGCACCGCGAGGCCGAGCACCTGGTCCAGGCTGAGGGCCTGCTGGTCCAGCTGCGGGATACCTGGCAGGAAGCCATCCTGTTCCAGAAATCCCTGGAAAGGAAGGCCGGATGATGATGAACCTCCTGCTCGAGATCGGTCAACAGATCCTGGATGCGATGGCGAACGACGTTCTCTCTCTGGAGCCCCTCCTGGAGCGTCGCCGCGCGCTGATCGCCGGGCTCGACCTCAAGCGAGCCACCCCGGAGGAGCAGCGCCACCTTCGCGAGCAGGACGCCGCTTTGTTGAAACGCGCCGAGAACGCCCGCCAGGATTGCCTCGACGAGTTGCTGCGCTCCATGCGCAAACCGCAATCCACCCCCGAGCCGGCGCTGCCGCGCCTGCTCGATGTGAGGCACTGAGATGGACCACCCCCTTTTTCACGCCACCAAGCTCGTCTTCATCTCGATCGTGATCGGGGTCCTGTTCGGCTACACCGTCAGCGAGATGGCCATCCGCCTGCACGAGGAGCGAATCACCCGCCAGGTCCAGCGCGAACGCGACCCTTTCCGGGCGTGTTTCGAGGTCCGGATGGTCCCTTAAGAGCGCTTTCGGCCAGGACCCTTTCGAGCAGCCGTCGCCGCGCCCAGGGACTCAAGACTTTGCGGGCTCGTGGGGCTCTTCCCTCGAGCTCGGTGATGGCGAAGTTGGGCGCGGGATCCCGGCCCACGCGCAGAAGAAACTCGAGGTTCGCCTCGGTCCAGAGCGGAGCGCTCGCCTCCCAGTAGGTCCGGCTGGTCCGCCAGCAGTCGGGGTGGAGCGAGAGAGGCGCTTTCCGGAGTTGCAATTGGTAGCGGACGTGTCGGCGGTCGCGCGCCATCGCGCGCAGGAAACACTGCAGGGCGCTTTCCTGGCGTCCCGACCGCAGCAGGATCGCGCCCTCGTTGTAGTGCCGGATAGCCTCGGTGTAGGGCAGTCGCCGGAAGCAGTCCAGGGCTTCTTCCCAACGCCCGAGACGCGCCAGGTGACCTCCCAGTCGCACCGCGACCTCACTTTGCGGACAGGCCTTCAGGCGCTCCCGCAGCACTTCGGCGGTTTCTGCCCAGCGACCGGCGCTCTCCAAGTGGTCGGCAAGATTGTCGAGCGCTTGCAGATAGGACGTCCCCTCGGGGTCGTCCGGCTCGAAGCGCCGACGGCCGGGGGGCAACCGGCGTCGACAGAGGTCGAGGGAGGCGCGCAGCATCCCTGTGGCGTGGCGCGCCTTCGTCGACCCGGCCTTCTTCGGTCTCGCCTCCTCTACGCTCCAAGCCGAGGCCCCGGTTTGCTTGCTCAGAATTTCAGTCAGCACGGCCAGATCGGGCTCGACGGTTTCCAAGACCTGAGGGTCGGTCTCCTTCTCGAGCAAGGAGCGGAGTCGCCCGACGGCTCTGCGGAGGGCGAGCACGCGGTCGGAGGGCGGCCTCTGCCGGACGGTGACAGCGTTCCCCAGCTCGTGGGCCTTCGCCCGAAGAGCCTTCCAGTCTGGGGTCGCCCGCGGACAGCGTCTCCGCACTTCGTCTTGCAACTCCGCCCAACCGCGCGGCGTCAGGGCGGCCGCGAGCTCGCTCGCCCCACAAGCGAACAGACGCCGTTGCAGCACCTTTCCGCGCCCATCCCGCTCATTGTGCAACAGCAAAAAACGTTGCCCCTGCTTGCGCCAGAACATCCACCCACCTCCGGGCACTTATCCTTACCAATATCGTTTAATTTCGCGTAGTGCGTAGAAAATTTCCTGCACTACGAGAAAGAAAAGGGGACTCGCGATCAGAGTGACTCCCCGACGGGGAAGAGGTGCTTTGCAAGCTCCGAATAGGTTCGAGTGGAGTTTGACTACCCGGAGCTGAACGAGCGCAACCGGCTCGCCCGCGAGACGCTGGCGAACGAATTGTGGATGCTACGCGACCATAGGGCCCCGAACTTCGACAGCCTTCACCGCCGTGGGAGGTCGCCCGGGCTTTTCCCACCAAGGGCTATGGACAGACCCGGTTCCCGCTACGCGCCGCGGCTGAAGCGTAGGACGGCGAGCTCGTCCAGGAAGGCGGCCTGGGCGGCGTCGGCGGCGGCTCGGGCTTCGGTGAGCGCGCGCTCGCAAGCGATCTCCAGGCGGCGTTTCTGGCGGGCGGCGTCCACGCGGTGAGCCTCGCGGCGGGCGCGCTCGGCTTCGAGGTTGGCCAGGAAGCCTCGCAACTGGCCCAGGCGGAAACGAATGCGGCGCTGCAGCTCGAGGTAGACGCTCAGCTCCGCGGGCTCGTGCGTGCAGGCGCGCGCCAGATCGGCGAACTCGCGGTCGAGCGAGACCAGGCGGTCCTGCAGGACCCGGATCTCGACCTTCTTCTCGGCGATGCGGACGTCGCACTCCATCACCAGGGCGGCACGCTTCTTCTCCTCGCGCTCCCAGTGCTGGAGCACCGGCTTCAAGGTCTTGACGTTCACGCGGCCACCATCTGCTGATCGAACTGCACCACGCCGACCGACTCGAGCTGCACCGACGGCAGGATCTCCTCATAGGACAACACGATGAGCGACGGGATCTGGCGCGACATCAGCCGGCGCAACAGGGGGCGCACGCGCTGCGAGGCGACCACGATGGGAGAAAGCCCCCGGTTGGCCATCGAGCCGACCGCCATGGCCGTGCGCGAAACGACCTCGCGCATCTTGCGCGGATCCATCGCGCCGGCTCCAGGCAGCGCGTCCTCGAGCACCGACTCGACCGCGGGGGACAGGGTGACCACCGGCAACGAGCGATCCGCCCGCACATGCTCGGACAGAATCTGCCGGGCCATCGACTCGCGCACCTTCTCGGTCAGCCAGGCCGGGTCGGTCTCGGGCGTGCCATAGTCGGCCAGCGTCTCGAGAATCAGCCGCAGATCGCGCACCGAGACGCGCTCCTGCAGAAGGTTCTGCAACACGCGGCGCAGCTGCGTCAGCGAGACCTTGCCGGGCACCACGTCGCTGACCAGCTTGGGATAACGCTCGCCCAGATGATCGAGCAGCGCCTGCACCTCCTGACGACCCAGCAGCTCCTGCGAGTTCGAGCGCAGCGTCTCGGAGACGTGCGTGGTGATGACCGAGGCCGGATCCACCACGGTGAAACCGCGCAGCTCGACGGCCTCGCGCTGGGACTCGGGAATCCAGACGGCCGGCAACCCGAAGGCGGGCTCCTTCACCTGGATGCCCTCCGGTTGCGGACCCTCCCCCGAGGTCATCGCCAGCAGACGGCGCGGATAGACCTCCCCGTCGGCGATGGTCTGGCCGTAAAGGCGCACGCGATACTGACCGGGGCGCAGCTGCAGGTTGTCGCGGATGCGAATGGGGGGCACCACGATGCCCAGCTCGCTGGCGCAGGAGCGGCGGACGCCCACGATGCGGTGCAGGAGATTGCCCGGGTGGGAGGCGTCCACCAGCTCGACCAGGGCGTAACCGATCTCGAGCTCCACGGGCTCGAGATCGAGCAGCGGAATGGTATCCTCGGGGCCGCTCGAGTCGCCGCCCTCGGCAGCCGCTCCCGCGGGAGCGGAAGTCTCCTCGACGGGCGGCGGGGTCTTGGAGATCATGTAGCAGGCGAAGGCCAGCGCCCAGAACGGGATCTTGGGCATTCCCGGGACCATGCTGAAGGCCAACAGCAGCCACACGATGCGCTTCATGGCCAGCGGCTGCAGCACGAACTGCCGGGTGAGGTCGTGGCCCAGGTGCGATTCGGAGGCCGCGCGGGTCACGATGAGGCCGGTCGCGGTCGAGACCAGCAGGGCCGAAATCTGACCCACCAGGCCCTCGCCGACGGTCAGGAGGGTGAACGTCTTGAGGGCCTCGACGAGGGGCATGCCCTGCTGGGTCACACCCACGATCAGGCCGCCCAGCACGTTGACGATCATGATGACCACGGCGGCGATGGCATCGCCTTTGACGAACTTGCCCGCGCCGTCCATCGCGCCGTAGAAATCCGATTCTCGCTCGACGTCGGAGCGCCGCCGCTGGGCCACCTCCTGGGTGATGATCCCGGCGGCCAGGTCGGCGTCGATACTCATCTGCTTGCCCGGCATCGCATCGAGTGTGAAACGCGCGGCCACCTCGGCCACGCGCCCGGCGCCGTTGGTGATGACCACGAACTGGATCACCACCAGGATGATGAAGATCACCAGTCCCACCAGGGTGTTGCCACCCACCACGAACTTTCCGAACGTCTGGATGACCTCACCGGCATATCCATGCAGCAGAATGAGGCGGGTCGAGGCCACGTTAAGGGACAATCGAGCCAGCGTGACGATCAGCAACACCGAGGGGAACACCGAGAACTCCAGGGCCCGGCGGGCGTACATCGACACCAGCAAGATGGCCAGCGAGAATCCGATGTTCATGACCAACAGCAAGTCCAACAGGAACGGCGGCATCGGGAGGATCATCAGCAGCAGGATGGAGACGACTCCGCCCAGCAGAACCAGATCCGCGTTCTTGTTCAGAAGGGTGTTCACAGATAATCCTCCGCGCGTGTCACCGAGATCAGCACCTCGGCCACGGCCCGGTAGAGCTCGAGCGGCACCGTGTCATCGAGCTCCAGCTTGAACAGGGCTCGAGCCAGTGGCGGCTCTTCCACGATGGGGACGTTGAGCTTGCGGGCCATCTTCTTCAGTCGCATGGCTACATTGTCCGCGCCTTTGGCGACCACTTTCGGAGCCGGCATCGTAAAGTCGTAGGCGATGGCCACCGCGTAGTGAGTCGGGTTACAGATGAGCACGCGCGCCTCTTTGATGCCGTCGAGCTTCATGCTCTTGGCGATCTTGCGAGCCAGCTGCTTGCGCTTGGCCTTGGCGTGCGGGTCGCCTTCCTGCGACTTGTACTCTTGCTTGAGATCATACTTGCTCATGCGCAGGCCGCGCTTGTATTCCCAGCGCTGGTAGAGCCAATCCAACACGCCGATGGCGATCTGCGCGCCCACGATGCGCCAGGTGAAGCCCACCACGAGCGGCAGCCAGGTCTCCAACGCGCCCATCGGCGCGGGCTGAGCGGCCAGCGGCAGGAGCTGCTGCATGAAGAAGCTGTAGGCCAGGTAGCCCAGCACGCCGGCCTTGAGGCTCATGCGCACGATCTCCACCAGCATCTTGGGGCTGAACCACTTCTGCACGGCCGGCAACGGGTTGAGCTTGTTGACATCGAACTTGAGGCTGTGAGTCGTGAAGTTCAGCCCGCCCACCAGCAGGTGACCGATGGCGCCGCCGCCCGCGCCGGCCAGCATCACGAGCGGCAGGCTGACGAAAAGGATCCAGAGCACGCTGGTGCAGGCCTGCGAGGCCATTTGCATGGGATCGGTATTGAGGTGACCCAGAGTCGTGCGCAGATGGTCGAGCAGGCGTCCCGCCAGCAAATGGGCGCCGCCGGCCAGCACCGCCACGCTCCCCAGCAGACCCAGAGCCTGGGTCATCTCGGTGGAGCGGACGATGTTGCCTTCCTGGCGAGCCTGCCGCAGGCGCTCGGGTGTTGCTTCCTCGGTTTTTTCCTCGGCCATCAGCCGAGCTTTCCGAGCAGCTCTTGCCAGATCGAGTCAAACTTGTTGAGCGTGACCGGCAGGGCCGCCAGCAAGAGAATCCAACCCAGCACCAGGCGAATCGGGCCGCCGATGACCAGGATGTTGACCTGGGGGAGCAGGCGTCCCAGGAACGCCAGAAAGACCTCGATCCCGAGCATCGCCGTCATCACGGGCAGCACCACGGCCATCAAGAGGGGGAAGAAGCAGTTGGCGCAGCCAGAGCAGAGACGGGTCACCAGCTCGAGCTGAAAGGCGCCCTGGCTGGGAAACCACAGGTAGCTCTTGATGATCAGGATGATCAGCACGTAGTGCGCGTTTCCCGCCAGCAACAGGAGCATCATGACGGTCTGGTAGAGGTTGGCCAGCAGGGGATGAGCCTCGCCGGCGCCCGGATTGAGCAGCGTGGCGTTGGCCAGACCCATCTGGACGTCCAGGATGCCCCCGGCCGAGAGCGCGATGGCGCTGGCCATGGAGGTCAGCGCCCCCACCAGCCAGCCGATGAACAGCTCCCACGTCACCGCGATGCCCATCGCGAAGACGCTGGGCGGGGTGGGCGGCACGGCCACCAGGGGCGTGATCAGAATCGTGAGCAACAGCACCAGGCCGGTCTTGGCGATGGCGGGCATGTGCTTGAGGTTGAAGAGGGGAGCTCCCACCATCATGCCGCTGAGGCGGACCGCCACCAGCAAGAAGGGCCAGAGCACACTCATCGGGCCATCCGCCCCAGGTTCGTGATGACCTGGGTGAGCAGCTCGGCCAGTCGGCCCATCATCCAGGGAGCGATGAGGAAGAGCGTCCCGGCCGAGAGCAGCAACTTGGCCACGAACGCGACCGCCTGCTCCTGAACCTGGGTCAGCGCCTGCACGATGCTGATGCCCAATCCCACCACGCTGATGAGGAGCAGGAGCGGTGCGGAGACCACCAGCCCGGTCACCAGAATCTGTCGCACGAAGGCGAGAATCTCTACTTCCGTCATGCCCGACCGCATTGCCCTCCCCAGGAAAGATCACTTCCCGAAAGTGATCCCTCCGAGCACGGGCAATTCCCGCATCAGACAACCCTCATGGAGGAAAGCGGAACGTGCAGATCCAGGGTAATCTCCCCATCCGGCCCACCCCGTCCGGAACGACCGTCGCCCCCGGCTCCAGCGGAGTCGAGGGCTTCACCCGGACGCTGAGTGACACGCTCAAGGACGTCAACCGGATGCAGCTCCAGGCCGACGCAGGCGCCCAGTCGGTGGCCCGGGGCGAGACCGACAACCTCCAGCAGGTGATGCTGCAGACCGAGGAGGCCTCGCTGGCCTTCAACATGACCGTCCAGTTTCGCAATAAGGCCGTCGAGGCATATCAGGAAGTGATGAGGATGCAGTTCTGATGTTCACTCTGCCCAGCATGGCCGCGGCTGTTGACGCCGCCGCCCGCACCCAGAAAGAGTCGGCCCATAACCTCGCCAACATCGACACCCCGGGCTTCGTCTCCAAGCACACCGACTTCAAAGCGATGCTGATGGACGACAAGAACGGCCTCAAGCACGGGGCCGCCTTCGAGGCCTACATGGAGGATATCGGCGCGCGCGAGCCCGGCGTGAATCCCGAAGCCGAGGTGGCCCGGTTGGGCGAGGCGGGCATGGAGCACGCCGCCTGCGTGCAACTCATCAATACCCGCTATGCCCAGATGCGGCTGGCGATCCGGGAGGGCAAATAATGTTCCGCTCTCTCGACATCTCGATGTCCTCGGTCAAAGCGGCCCGCCTGCGGATGGAGGCGACCTCCTCCAACCTGGCCAACGCCAACTCCAGCGCCCCCGACGACGCCTCGCTCTACCGGGTGCTACGGGTGGACCAGAACGAGGCGGGCGCCTATCAGGGCCTCCCCGGCCTGGGCAAGCCCAACGGGGTGGAGTACCGCCTGGCGCCCCAGGAGAAGCCGCCGCGACTGGAGTTCGACCCCGACCATCCGGACGCCGACGCCAACGGAATGGTGCGCTACCCGGACGTGGACGTGGTGGCCGAGATGACCGAGCTGATGGCCGCCCGCCGGGCCTACGAGGCCGGCCTGACCGCCTACAGCGAGGGCAAGCAGCTCTTCTTCAAAACGCTCGAGATCGGTAGGAGCTAACCTCGATGGCGATCATGCTTCCTGGAGACACCCAGTCGCGCCTCGGCGCGCTCAAGCAGCGCTGGACCAATATCGACCCCACGACCCGCCTGGTCGTGCTGGGCCTGCTCGTGCTGCTGGTCACCACCGCGGGCGGCCTGGGGATGCTGCTCACGCGTCCCGACATGCGCCCCGTCGTCAGCGGCGTGGACGCCAAGTCGGCCGACCAGGTGGTGCAGAAGCTCGAAGACATGAAGATCAGCTACCGCCTGGCCGACGGCGGCCAGACCGTGCTGGTGCCGGCGGCCGACCTGTACCGGGCGCGCCTGGAGCTGGCCGGCTCGGGCGTCACCGAGCAGGGTCGCCCCGGGTTCGAGATTTTCGACAAGATCAACCTGCACTCGTCCGATTTCGCCGAGCGCGTCAACTATATGCGCGCTCTAACCGGCGAGCTCGAGAACACCATCCGCTCCATCCCCAGCGTGCAGAACGCCCGGGTACACCTCAACATCCCCAAGGAAGCGGTGTTCCTGGACGACCAGACGCATCCCACCGCCTCGGTGCTGCTCGAGCTCAAGCCCGGCCAGCAGCTCTCGCGGACCCAGGCCGAGGGCATTCGCAACCTGGTCGCCTCCAGCGTGGAAGGCCTCAAGCCCACCGAGGTGAGCCTGATGGACACCACCGGCAAGCTCCTGATCACCGAAGACCAGGACGGCTCGCAGGTCGGCAGCGACGAAGAGCAGATGTCCAAGCAGCTGCAGCGCACCGCGCAGGGCGTGCTGGACGGAGTGCTCGGCCCCGGCCGCGCGATGGCCAGCGTGCGAGTCGAGCTGGTGCGCGACCGCCGCGAGACCCGCCGTGAGGTGGTCGAGCCGGGCGCCGAGAAGAGCCGCAAAGACGCCAAAGAAGCCTATCTGGGCAGCAAGCCCGGCGCCCCGCCCGTGCCGGGCGCGTCCCCGGTGCCGGGCGCCTCGCCTTCGCCGGCGCTCACCAACCAGAACGGCTCGGCGCTGGCCGGCAACAGCCCGAACTACGACCAGACGACCTCCGAGGTGGAGTACGACCTGTCCCACCGCACCGAGACGGTGGTCGAGTCTCCCACCAAGATTCGCCGCCTGACGGCCTCAGTGCTGGTGGACTCCAACACCAAGCTGAGCGCGGACGCGATGACCAGCCTGTCGGATGCCATCAAGCTCTCGCTCGGTCTGGACGAGGCGCGCGGCGACAAGTTCGAGCTGGTGGCCGTGGCCTTCAATCGCGCCGCCCTGGATGAGGAAAAGGCCGCCATGGCCGCCGCCACCAAGCAGCAGGAGGCCGACAAACGCTTCCTGGCGATGGCCGGCGCGGGCCTCTTCGCCTGCGTGTGCCTCTTCGGCCTGGCCGGAATGCTGCTCGGCCGCAGCAAGAAGCGCAAGAAGAAGGCCGACGCCGAGGGCGAGCTGACCATCGTGGTGCACAAACCCGGTGAGGAGGGCTCCGAGACGCCGGCCGTCACGGGAGGCAACGTGGATATCAGCCTGCCGGCCGAGCCGCCGCAAGCGGCCCTGCCTCAGCCCAAGACCGAGGAGTTGCTGGGCGATGCCCGCCGCTCCGCCAACGAGAGCCCGGCCGTGGCGGCCCGCCTCATCCAGATGTGGCTGGAAGAGGACAAGCGGAAGTAGATTCCTGCCGCTGGTAGGCGCTCAGGATGGCGCTTACCAGCGGTCCGAACCGGTCCTTGATCTCCGAGCAGCGCGTGGTGTTGTGCATCTCCACCCCGTGCCGCTCGCTTTTGATGAGCCCGGCCTCGCGCAACACCTTGAAGTGGACCGAGAGGGTCGACTTGGGGACCTTTCGATTCTTCATCCGCAGGAAGCTCGAGCAGATCTGGGGACAGTTCGAGGCGGCGATCTCCGCATAGATGTGGACCCGCACGGGGTCGGAGAGGGCATGCAGGATGCCCTCCACGGTGATGTCCTCGACGGCCGGATGAAACAGCGGCTTCACGCTCCAGTTATAACACGTGCCCCCGGCCGGGCACTAGAGGCGTGCCAGCGGCGCTGCGCAGGCCTGGCAGAAGTGCCCGGCGTCCTCGGGGGCCTGTTGCGAGCTCTCCCGCGTAAACACGGCCGTGCGATCGTAGTCGGCCGCCAGCGCCTCGCGCTCGAGGGCGATATTGCGCTCTCGGTTTTCCTCGGTCAAACGGGAATCCCCTGATGCAGAAAATCCTGGCCGAAAAGCATTCGCAGATCCAGGATGCGCTCAAAGTGCTCTCGGCTCATGGCGTGCACCGAGGGAGAATAGACCGACTCGAGCTCGCAGGCCACGTCCCAGGCCAGGTCGATGAGGGCCGAGCGGGCCGCGCGGTCCTCCGGGTGATAGAGCGCGCGTTTCCGCTCCGCTCAGGCCTTCCGACCACGCTCCCTAGTGCTCGGAGCCCTCGGCGTGGCCGCCCCCGTCGAGCCCGATGGGGGCAGGGGTCGCCGACGGATGCTCCTCACCGCCGCCGTGCGATTCGCCAGCCGCGGGCGACTGCTCGGTGCCGTGCGCGTCGCCCGGGGCGGCCTTGGCTTCCTCGGCGGCCTTCTCGCCGGGCGAGGTGGGGGTGGCTGGGATGTCCATGAAGCGCACGATGACGCTCACGCGCCGATTCGAGTCGGCCATCGGGTCGCTGGGACGGCGCAGCCGGGTGTCGGCCAGACCGCGCACTTCGCAGATCTGGTCGCGACGCACGCCCCCGCTCTCGAGAATGCGGCGGGCCGCGTTGGCCCGGTCGGCCGACAACTCCCAGTTGCCATACCCCCGATTGTAGAAGGGCCGGCTGTCCGTGTGGCCCTCGATGGCCAGCGGATTGGGCACCAGAGCCAGCTCCTTGCCGATCACCTGCAGCACCTGGCGCGTATAATCTCGCGGCTGAGCCGAGCCGACGTCGAAGAACGGCGAGCGGTCCAGGTCCAGGAACTCGATCCGCAGGCCCTCTTCGGTCATCTCGATGACGAGCTGGCCTTTCAAGCTGTCGGACCAGTGCAACTTGCCCAGGTCGGCGCGCAACTTCTTGGCCAGTTCCTCGAGCTTCTTCTTGTCGGCGCTGTGAGCGATGAACATGAGCTTCTTCTTGATGACCTCGGGCTTCTCTTTGGAGTTCGGAATGGCCGGGTGCTCCAGCTTCATCTTGATTTCTTCCGGCGTCATCGACGGGTCGGTGAAGTAGATGGCCACCGCTTCCTTGGCCTTGTCGTTCTGGGCCAGCACCCAGAGCACGATGAACAGGGCCATCATGGCGGTCACGAAGTCGGCGTAAGCCACCTTCCAGCTGCCGCCGTGGTGGCCGTGGCCCCCCTTGACGACCTTCTTGATGATGATGGGGGTGGGGGTCGAGCTTTTCATCAGGAGTTCCCGCTCTCGCTACAGGCTTTCTCGAGCTCGGCAAAGCTCGGACGGAGGTTGCTGGGCAGCGTGCGACGGCCGAACTCGGCGCAGATCAGGGGATGGAACCCGCGCGCGTAGGCCAGCACGCAACCCCGGATGCAATTGAACTTGTGGTGGCCCGAGTGGGCGTTGGACTCGAGCTTGGCGGCCATCGGTCCCAGGAAGCCATAGGCCATCAGCACGCCGACGAACGTTCCTACCAGGGCGGCGCCGATCGAGTGGCCGATCTCCTCGGGAGAGCCGTTGATCTTCTGCATCGTGATGATGATTCCGAGCACGGCGGCCACGATGCCCAGACCGGGCAGGGAGTCGGCGATCTTGGTGAGCACGTTGGCGGGCTCGTGCTCCTCGTGGGCGTGGGTATCCATGGAAACGTCGATCAGCTCGGCGATCTGGTATTCAGGCACGCCTCCCATGATGATGACCTTGACGGTGTCGCAGAGAAACTCGAGGGCGTGGTGGTCTTTGAGCAGCGCGGGGTTGGACTTCATGATCTCGCTCTCCTCGGGCCGCTCCACATGGGGCTCCAGGCCGTTGGCGCCGTTGTAGGCGGCGACTTTGATGAGCTTGAACATCGTTACCAGCAGGGCCAGATAAGCGGCCTTGTTGTCTTTGGACCCTTTCAGCAAGCCGATCAAGCTCTTCATGAGCTTCTTGAGAACCGGCATCGGGGCCATGATGATACAGGCGCCTACCGCCGCCCCTCCGATGATGATGAACTCACTGGGCTGCCAAAGAACGCCCATGGGGCCGTGGTGCATGGCGTACCCGCCCAGCACGCACCCGATCACGACGATGAACCCGACGATGGTTAACACTTTTCTCTGTCCTCCGCAGAGACCTATCGGCGTCGGGCCTGGAACGGTAAGGCTAGGCGCTCAGTTGCTTGCGCAGCAGCTCCATGCGGCGGGAGAGCCGTCCGTCCACGATTCCTCCCTCGCTCTCGGCCACGAAATCGCCCCGCTCGAGGTCGGGGTCGGCCAGCAGGCGTAGCTGGGCCAGGCTGCCCTGGAGGCTGGCGCAGTCGTCGGGGTGCAGGCGCACCACCGCGCCCTGTTTCTCGCCCAGACGATCGAGGCCCTGACGGATCTGCCCCATCAGGCGCTCGGGACTGCTCAGGATCTCCTCGCGGATGACCGAGCGGCTCAGCTCCAGGGTCATTTCCAGCAGATGCTCCTCCATCTCGGCGCGCATCCGGTCCCAGGTCTCCTGACAGAGGCGCTGCAGGCCGTCGAGGGACTCGCGCAGGTCGCTGACGTGTTGCTCCTGGACCCCCTGCAGCCGGGCCAACCCCTCCTCCAGCCCGCGCTGCTCGGCCTGGCAGCGCAACTGGTCGGCCTCCTGGCGCGCCTGCGCCATGAGCACCTGCACCTGGCGCTTGACCACGCTGAGCGGCGCGGGCGGGCGCGGTCCGGGTACCTCCGGGACCACCGGGCCGGGGAAGTTGACCGCGTTCCAGCGGCGAGCGGCCTCAGACATACGCCTCGTCCTCTCTTCCGACCGAGATATCGCCGCTCTCCTCGAGCGCTCGGACAATCGCCACGATTCCCGACTGAGCCATATCCACGTCCTTGACCTTGACCTTCCCGAGAGCCGCCAGATCCTCGTCGAGAATCTTGCGCGCTCGTTCCGACATGTTCTGCTGGATGAGTGCCAGAATCTCGTTGCTGGCACGCTTGAGCGCCATCGCGAGCGACTTGCCGTCGACCTCTTTGAGCACGCGCTGGAGCGATTTCTGATCCAGCAAGACCAGGTCGTCGAAGACAAACATGTTGCGTTTGAGCTCCTCGGCCAGCTCGGGCTTGCTTTCGCTGAAGCCGTTGAGGATGTTTTGCTCGACCTCCCGCCCGACGCCTTTCATGATACGGACCAGGGAGTCGACGCCTCCGACCTCCATGTTGTTGTCGGAGTTGAAGAAGTTCAGACGGCTGCCGAGCGAGCGAGCCAGGTGGGCCAGCGTCTCGCGCTGGGGATGCTCGCTGGTCGCGATGCGCGACGCGATCTCCACCTGTTGCTCCGGAGTGAGCTCGGCCATCAACGCCCCCGCTTGATCGGGGGCGATGTAGCTCAAGATGAAGGCCACCACCTGGGGATGTTCCGTGCGCACGATTTCAAGCAGCTGGTTCTTATCCAGCCGGCGTAAGAAGTCGATATTGGTCATCGGATCGTCTCCGCCGGTGGAGCGCTTCATGATCTCGGCCACGAACTGCTTGCCGGAAGGCGCTTCGGCCACGCGCGGCAGGCGCTGGAGGAACTCCTGGAGGACGGCTCCCCCGATCTCGGAGTCCACGGTGGCCATGCGAGAGATATCGCGCATCAGGTCGTAAACGATGGACTGATCGAGGTGGCGGGTGATCTCGAGGGTAGCCTCGACTCCCAGGGACAGAAGCAAGATGGCGGCCTTACGGGCGCCCGACATGGGCTGCTCAGCGGACACGTGACTCCTCCTAGATGTGGCGGATCAAGAGATAACCGAGGGCGTAGAGAGCGATGGCGTAGTAGAGGGAATCAAGCCAACTCTGGATGCTTTGGCGCACGCTGCGCGCCCCTTCACTCGGGAAGCGGCTCGCAACAAGTTCCTCACCGCAAGTTACGGGGCGCTCCGCCCGCTCCAAAGCGTTAGCTTGCGCGCGCATAGCCGACCTCGCGCAGGGAGTTGCGCACTTTGCCCAGCGCACGGGTGTGGAGCTGAGAGACGCGGGCGTTGGAGACGCCCAGGAGGCTGGCGATGTCCTTGACGCCCAGCTCCTCGTTGTAATAGAGCTGCAGGACCATCTGCTCGCGCTCGTCGAGGTACTTCAGGGCCGCGGTCAGCTTCTGGTGCATCTCCTTCTGGGCCACGGTGCGCTCGACGTTGGTGTCCAGGTCGGGCAGGTTGGTGCCCAGGGTCTCGTCGCTGCCATTCATGGCGCTCAGGCGGGCCAGCTCGTCCAGGCTGAGGACCACACCCTCACGGTTCTCGCGGCGGCGGCGCTGGATCTCCTCGACAGGCAGGGAGGTGTGCTGGGACAGCTCGCCCTCGGTGGGGGTGCGCTTGAGCTGCTGGCTGAGCTCCTCCTCGGCGCGATTCATCTCGCGCACGCGGCGGCGACCGCCACGGCTGACCCAATCATGCTGACGGAGACCGTCGAGGATGCTGCCCCGGATGCGGGTGGCGGCGAAGGTCTTGAACTTGACGCCCCGGCGCTCGTCATAGCGGTCGATCGCCTCCATCAGGCCGACGGTCCCATCCTGAATGAGGTCCTGTACTTCCAGGTGGCTCGGCAGCATCACGGCCATCCGCTCGGCGATGTAACGGACCAACTTGGCGTGCTCGTGGAGGAGGGCGTCACGGTCGATCGTCTGGGTCGTCTCGCAAGTGGTCACGGGCGGGTTCTCCTTAGCTGTGGGTCAGTCGATTGCGTCACGGGGTGTCGTATCTCGCTGCCGACCGAGCTATTGCCCCCCCCTCGAGGGTCCACTTCCGCCCAAAATGCATTGGAGGGGGATCCCTACCCCCCCGGTGGATCCCCCCGGGGCCCCCCCTACCCATGGGGGGGATCCCCACCACGGCCATGAGGGATTCCGCCAACGATTCGGGGGGATCGCTCTGCGGGGGTTCCCGGGATCCACCCCATGCCCAGAATCGCGGCCAGACCTACCATAACGACATCAGAGTGTGAGGTGCGAATCAAATGCAGATGAAGCAGTGCTGGGAAATGGCCGGATGCAGTGGACAGTTCGAAGGTTGTAAAGCGCGCGCGCTCAAGCGCAGCTGCTGGCACTTCCGGGGTGGTTTCTCCAACTGCCCGTTCGCCAAGGCCACCGGCCGCGTGTGCGAGCTCAAGAAGGCCCAGCTCGAGCAGGAGAAGGCGCTGGTCGAGCTGGCACGTCAGCAGCGCCAGGAGGCGTTCGAGGAGATCGCCCGCGAGTTCAGCTGCCACGTGAAGAAGGCCAGCCGCCGCTTCTTCATGCCGGGCGCCGAGCGCGAGGACATCCAGCAGGAGGCGCTGGTCGGACTGAACCAGGCCGTGCGCACCTTCGACGCCAGCTACGGACGCACGCTGGCCGAGCACATCCAGATGTGCATGCGCAACAGCGTGGTGCGGGCCGTGCGCGGAGCCACCCGCAAGAAGCACCTGGTCCTGACCAAATCGGTCGATTTCGAGGACCTGCACCCCTCGACGCTCGAGGGAGACCCCTCCGGCGAAGTCGAGGGCAAGATGATGGTGGAGACGCTCATCAAGAACCTCAAGCAGCAGCTCTCCAGCTTCGAGATCGACAGCCTGGCCTCGCGCGTGAAGGGCGAAACCGTGCAAGAGATCAGCGCCCGCTGCGGAGTTCCCGCCAAGAAGGTCGAGAACGCCTCTTCCGCGCCCGCCAGAAGGCCAAGCAGATTCTGGCGGCCTAGACTCTCGGCTCCGGTTCGCACCTGGTCAAAGCCTCCCGCGGCTGCGGGGGGCTTCTTCTTTTCAGGTCGGCGGGAACGTGCCGCGCAAGGGCATGACCCAGTGGACGTTGCTCAGCAGGGGGGACGGCTGGGGCAGGGCAAAGTCGGTGACGCCATTGCCTCCGTAGGTCGTGCTCAGGAGAGTGAAGAGCGGCTGGAAGTCGGCCGTCGCCAGGAGGACCTGCTCGGGCTCGAGCGTCCGGAAGTGGGGGAGCGTTCCCGGACCGGCGTAAAGCGTGAAGGTCCCGAGGAGAAAGTCGTCGGGAAAAAGGTCGGTGCCCACGATTCCCTCGGCGCAGATGAGGTAGATCACGCCTGGCGCCGGGTCGGGGAGGTTGGGGACGCCAAAGGTCGTGAGGCCGTCTCCCCCAAAACGCGCCCCCAGCACTTGCAGCAACTCGAGGTTGCCTTCGGCCTGGAGGATGGCGCCGTCGCAGGGGATCCAGTTGGGCGGAACGGCCAGGCCCGGCCAGGCCCGCACCTCGCCCACGAGCCCGAGCACGTCGCCGGGCGGCTGCCCCTCGACGCAGGTAAGCCAGCTCGCGGTGGCTCCCGAGACGGTCGGGATCAGGGGAACGTCGGGCAGGTTGAACGTGGTGTTGCCGGAGCCGCCGAATTTCTGGCCGAGCACCCCGAAAAGCTCCATGAAGCTCGCCACCTGAAGGGTCTGACCCTGGGCGGTCAGATTGTCGGCCACCTTGAAGACCGACGCGAACGGCGTGAGCGAGCCGGTGAACAAGCCGGGATCGGGTCCACCCAGCAGAAGATTGCCGTCGGGCTGGAACCTCAGGCTGCAGCTCCGGTTCTGGGCGATGGTCCCGAGCGAGTTGAGAGCGCCCGAGAAGAGCTCGATCCGTTGGTTACCCGCGTCGGAGACGGCGATAGTCCCGTCCGAGCGCCGCACGGCCACTCCTCGGGGACCGGTGAGGCGACCTCCCCCATAATTGGCGCGCAAGCCCCCGTCCGGCCCAAAGATGAGCACCAGTCCACGGGCGGAGCTGACGACGTGCAACTCGCCGCTGCCGTTCAGGGCCAGGCCGCGGGGGTAATCCAGCAAATCGTGCTGGATCGCGCTCAGAAAGTTGCCCTCGGAGTCGAGCACGCTCACCCGCCGTCCGACCGCCTCGCTCACGTAGATCCGGTCTGCGCCGATGACCACATCCTGAGCCAGGCGGAACTTGCCGACCACCCCGTGGACCGAGCCGTCCGATCCGAAGATCCGCAGCTGCGAGCGCTCCAGCACCCAGACGCGCGACTGCCCGTCGACCGCCACGGCGACCGGTCGGTCCAGTCCGGACACGCTCCAGATCGGGGAGCCCGTGGCATCCAGCCGAGTCAGGCGGGCGCCGCGGGCCTCATAGCGATTGCCCTCGGCGTCGAACGCAAAGACAGCGCTCGAATCCTGGCCGGCCACGGTCGGCAGTGCGGGAGAGGGCGTCATGGAGGACGCGTCCGCGGTGTCACTCGTGCCACCGCAGCCATACAACGTCAGCGCCGCGCCCATGGCGTGCAAGAAATGCCGTCGCTTCATCACCACAACCCTCCAGACCCCTTTTCGGGGCGGAAGGTTCCCAACGGGGGCGTCAGACTCCTGTGAAAGCCTTCGAGACCGCGTCGGCCAGCGCGTCGAGCTGGTACGGCTTCTGGATGAGCGAGACGCCCTCGTGCTGGAGCAGCTCCTGCACCTGGCCGTCGGGGCAGAAACCGGTGCTGAGCAGCACGCGCGTATTCGGGTTGACGGAGCGCAACCGGTGATAACAGGCCACGCCTCCCATCACGGGCATGATGACATCCAGGATCACCAGGTCGATGTCGGCGGCGTGATGCTGATAGTACTCGCTGGCCTCCTGGCCGTCGCAGGTCAGGACCGTCTCGTAGCCGAGTTGTTTGAGCATCCGCTCGAGAGTCGCCCGCAGCAGCGGCTCGTCGTCGGCCACCAGGACCCGACCCGTGCCGCGCGGCAGCTCGCGCACCGAGGCCACGACGCAGTCACCGTTCCCTTCGCTGCGCGGGAGGTAAAGCGAGAAGACGGTTCCCTGGCCCAGGGTGCTCTTGACCTCGATGGTGCCGCCGTGGTTGTGCACGATGCCGTAGACCATGGCCAGGCCCATCCCGGTGCCGTAGCCCGGATCCTTGGTCGTATAGAACGGCTCGAAGATGCGCTCGAGGTCGTGGGGGGCGATGCCGGAGCCGTCGTCGCTGACGTCGATGCGCACCTGGTCGCCGCACAGCTCGGTCGTGAAGCAGATCCGGCCGGGACGAGCGCCGATGGCATCGCGCGCGTTGATGGCCAGATTGAGCAGCACCTGCTGCAGCTGGGCGGGATCGCCCAGCACCTGATCGTGCTCGCTCAGGTGGACCTGGTCCAGGCGAATCTGCTTGTCGATAGTGCGGCTCAAGAGCTGCACGACCTCCTCGACGGTGGAGCGGATCGAGGTGGGGCCGTGCTGCACCTTGCCGCGCCGCGCGAAGCCCAGCAGCTGGCGGGTGAGGTCGGCGGCCCGGCGACCGGCCTGCTCGATCACGTCGAGTGCTTCGAACGCCTCGCTGCCGCGCTCGAGATCGAGCTTGGCCAGCGAGGCGAAGCCCAGCACGCAGCTCAACAGGTTGTTGAAGTCATGCGCCAGGCCACCGGCCAGGGTGCCGACGGCCTCCATTTTCTGGGCCTGGAGAAGCTGCTCCTGGATGCGCTCGCGCTCGGCCTGGGCCAGGCGCTGCTCGGTGACGTCCCGATGACTGCCGCGCAGCCCCACGTAGTTGCCCAGGTTGTCGTAAACCTTCTGGCTGGTGTGCTCGAGCCAGCGTGTGCCGCCGTCGCGGTGGCGCACCTGGAACGTGCAGCGATTCACCCCGTCTCGCCAGCCCTCGGGGCCCCAGACGCCCCAGAAGCACTCGCGGTCCTCTTTCAGCACCAGACCCGGCAGCAGGGCGGGGTCGTCCTCGAAGTCGCTGGCGTCGTAGCCGGTGATGCGGCGGCACGAGGGCGAGCTGTACAGGAAGTGCCCGTGCGGGCTCAGCCAGAACTCCCACTCGTAGGTGTTCTCGGCCACGATGCGATAGCGCGTCTCCATCAGGCGAGCGATCTGCTGATCGATGCCGGCGTTGCCGATCAGGCGCGCGGCCAGGACGGTGCCCCTCTCGGTGCGTCGCTGGTGGACGTCCACGCCCACTTTCTGCCCGTCGAGGTCGACCAGGTTCGCCTGGTAGCGCAGGGTCTCGCCGCGGTGCAAGGCCTCGAGCACCATGCCGACGTGACTGTCGCTGACCAGGTCGGCCAGCGGCGTCGGCTCTCCCGTCACCAGTCCCAGCAGCTCACGCGCCGGGGCGTTGGCCTCCAGCACGTGGCCCTGGTCGTCGACCAGCATCACCAGATCGGGGAGGTTGTCGAACAGCCCCTGGTAGTGCAGGAGCAGGCTCAAGCGCGCGGCCGTCCGTAGCCCGCCAGGCAATCGCCCAGGTCGGAGACCCTCTGCACGATGACCTTTCCAGCCGAGCTCGAGGCGGCCAGCATCTGGCCGTGGCCAACGT
This sequence comes from Vulcanimicrobiota bacterium, assembly GCA_039809865.1. GTDB lineage: Bacteria > Vulcanimicrobiota > Xenobia > Xenobiales > QWHO01 > QWHO01. The sequence goes on along the minus strand of JBDHVW010000101.1, from coordinate 8,185 downwards.
AGAGACCGACGTGAGTCACGCCGCCATACGCCTCGCTCGCCTGGCTGCCCCCGGTGCGGAAGAAGACCAGGTCGCCCGGTTTGGGACTGGACTGCAGGCTCATGCCGTTCTTGCCGGTTCGGGCGGCGCGATATTGCTCGTCGGCCAGGCGACTGGCGCTCTTGTCCACACCCGAGCCGCGCAGGGCGACGCGCGTCAGCATGCCGCAGTCGATGGTGCTGTCGCCGTCACCGCCCAGCACATAGGGCGTTCCCAGCTTGCGCGAGGCGTGGTAGAGCATCTCCTGGGCCGGCGTCTTGGCGGGGGGATTCTTCCAGAAGCTCCCGTCGCCCATCTGGCGCAGGTAACCGGCGGCCTTCTCCTCGAGCCGGGCCCCGTCCCCGCCTTCTCCGTAGATGGCCTGGAAAAGCATCACGGCGCGCTTGGTGCCCTGGTCGTAGACCCCGGTGGGCTGCACGCCCAGGCGCGGGTTCCACTTGTTGAGAATCTGCTGCAGCCTGGCGACGGCAGGACCCCTGGAACCGACGTGCAGCCCTTTGAAAGGCTCGGGAGCCTTTTCCGCGGCGACCTCGCGCAGGGAGCTCAAGAAATTCTGACCGGTCTCCACGGCCCGGGCCGTGGGCAGGGCCGTGCGCAGGGTAGCAACCATGACATCCAGCGACGACAGGAGCGGGCCACCAGTCTGGTCAAGCATCTTAGCGAACGACCACCTCTCCGCGCAGCGAACCGGCCTCGGACAGGGCCTGGATCACGGCCACGATATCTTCCGGGGACGCGCCACCCTGGCGCAGGCTCTCGACCAGGCCGCGCAGGCTGGCGCCGCCGGGTCCAATCTCGACGGTAACCCCGCGCTGGCTGACCGTGCCGGGCAGCAGGCGGACGTCCGAGCCCGCCACCACGGTGCCGGTGCGCGCATCGCACACCACGCGCGCGGAGCCGGCCGGCTCCAGGCTGACCTCACCCATCTCGGCCAGCGCCGCCACGGGATCCTGGGTGACCATCCACACCTCGACCGTGCCCGGGCCGGTGGCCACGGCCGGCCAGTTCTTGGCGCTGAGCGCCGCGGCCATCTTGGCGGCCGTGGCGTAGTCGGGATTGAAGAGCCTCCAGGTCAGCTTGTTGCGCTTGAGAGCGGTCGCCTCCACCGCAGTAGCCACGATGCCGCCGCCCGGGATCAACCCGGCCACGGCCGGGGCGGTCCCGTTCAGCTTGTTGGTGGGAGCGGCCGAAGCCACCGGTCCCTGGGCCGAGGCGTAGACCTTTCCGTCGGCGCCCTTGAGGATGGACAGCAGCAGGGTGCCGCCCACCAGCGACTTGGCGTCGCCGAGCGAGGAGACCCGCACGTCGATCGGGTCGCCCGAGGCGGCCACCGGCGGCAGGTCGGCCGTGACCGCGACCACGGCCAGGTTCTTGTTGTTGAGGCCGCCCCCCGGAGGAATGGTCAGACCCAGGTTCCCCAGCAGGTTGACGACCATCGGCGAGCTGAGCGCCCCGCTCGAGTCACCCGTGCCCGGCAGGCCGGCCACCAGGCCGTAACCGGTCAGGCTGTTGGCGTTGACGCCGGACACGCTGGCCAGATCCTTCACCTTCACGGTGCGGTTGGCGGTGGGCTGCGGACGCGGCTGCTCGGGCCGGATGATCACGTTGGCGTGCTCGGCCCCCCCCCACGTTCGAGCCCTCGATCTCGGCCCGAACCGGCGCCACCGTCAGGCTTCCGACCAGCAACGTGGCCAGAAGAGCTTTGACTCCGTCGACTGTCGACTGTCGACTGTTGACCTTCTTCTTCATCGCAGCATCCCCAGCAGCCAGCTCAGAGCGCCGCCGCCCACGGGCGAAGACTGGGCGCCCTCGACGTAGACCTCGGCGTCGGCCATCTGCGAGCTCAGAATCGTATTGCTGGCCGGGACGTCCTGGCGGCGCACCTTGCCGCGCACGGCCACGATGCGCTCCTTGCCGTCCAGGTTCATCTTGCTGGCGGCCTCGAGCACCAGGACGGCGCCGGGCTCGACGGCCACCACCTTGGCGGTCACCGTGCTCTCGAACTCGGACTTGGAGGACGCCTCGGACTGGGTCTTGCGGTCCTCCCCGCCGGAGAGGTTGAAGCCCGTCAGGGCCTGCAGCAGTCCGGTGCCGCTCGGACCGTCGACCTTGTCGTCGACTTTGCGCGTCAGGGATACGCCCTGCAGCGTGCGCGTCTTGTCCACGATCTTTACGGTGATGAGCTGGCCGACCGCGATCGGCGCCGGGCTGTAGAGGTTGCTCCCGTTGGGATCGAGGAGGGAATCGGCGTGCGCCGGGGCCAGCAGCAGGGTCGCTGCCAGGACCATCCCGAGGAAAGTGTTCTTCATGCTAACGAGGTCCTTCACGAGTTTTCGATGGTTAGCGAGTCGTGCACACGACCTCGCCGTCGGGCGAGAGCGTGGCGCTGAGCACGGTGCCGGAGGCGGTGCGCACGCGGAAGGGCTGCTTGGCCAGCGCCGGGTCGAGCGTGCGTCCCGCCATCCGGATCAACAGGCCTTCCTGGTGCAGGGTGATGGTCACGTTCTGGCCGGCGGGCAGGAGCACCGCGCGGGCCAGGTCGCCCTGGCGCAAAGGCTCACCCGGCGGGATGTTGCGTCGCAGCTCCAGGCCGTCGAGCTCTTCGGGGGAGCTCAACCAGGTGTCGCCCGAGCCCATCGCGCGCGTCTCCACGCTGACGTCGGCGCCGGACAACCGCTGGCCGCGGGGCAGGGCGCGGGCGGCGACCAGCACCTGGACCGACCGCTTCTTCTTGAAGCTGATCAGCCAGGTCCGCCGCACCTGCCCGTCGATCTGCAGCGCCACGCGCACGCGCGGCACATCCACGTCGAGGCCCTGGACCACGGTCGACTGCCAGCCGAGCTGGCCGTCGTCCACCGTGGCGGGGCTGAGCTTGTTGGTCGGCTCCAGCGCCTGTCCCGGCCCGAGCGGCCCGAGGGCGGCCCGCGCCTGATCCACGATCTGCTGGGGCGCCACGGTGAGCTGACCCGCGCTGACGGGAAGCGCCAGCAACAGCAGCAGCAGCAGGCGCATCACCGGCTGAGACCGGCCGCGATCTCGAGCATCCGGTCGGAGCCCTGGATCACCTTCGAGTTGACTTCATAGGCGCGCTGGGCCGAGATGAGGTTGACCATCTCCTCCACCACGTTCACGTTGGACTTCTCCAGGAAGCCCTGGCTGATGGTGCCGTAGCCTTCGGTCCCGGCGCCGCCCGTGCCGGCCTGACCGGAGGCTCCGGTGGCGGCGAAGAGGTTGCGTCCCAGGCTGGTGAGCCCGGCGGGATTGGCGAACTTGGCGAGGGTCAGCTGCCCCACCTGATTGGGGGTGTCGCTGCCCGGCTGGGTCACGCTCACCGTCCCGTCCGCCGCGATCGCGATCGAGGTCGCGTCGGGCGGGATGACGATGGCCGGCTCGAGCGCATAGCCATCGGAGGTGACCAGGGCGCCGGAGGCGTCCTTCTTGAACGAGCCGTCGCGCGTGTAGGCGGTGGAGCCGTCCGGCTGCTTGACCTGGAAGAACCCGTCGCCCTCGATGACCACGTCGAGCGGATTATCCGTCTGCTCGAACACGCCCTGAGAGAAGATCTTCTGGGTGGAAGCGGCCCGAACGCCCAGTCCGACCTGCAACCCCGTGGGGTTCTGGTTGTCCTGCGTGGGGGCTCCGGCCAGGCGCATCTGCTGATACATCAGGTCCTGAAAATCGATCCGGGTGCCCTTGAACCCGGTGGTGTTCACGTTCGCCAGGTTGTTGGCGATCGTGTCGATGTTCATCTGCTGGGCCGACATCCCCGTGGCGGCGGTGCGGAGCGATCTCATCATGGTTGGGTGACCTCCTTCGTTGGGGTCGACAGTCAACAGTCGACAGTCGACAGGACCGGATGGGCTCGCGACTTGTCGAGGTTATTGCCTCAGTCGGCGAGGATCACTTTTAGCGGTGGCCCAGATCTTTGAATGCCTGGCCCAGGGTCTGGTCCTGGACCTGCATGGCCTGGCTCAGGGCCTCGGCGCGCCGCAGCAACTCGACCAGCGTGGTCTGCTCCTGGGCTTCGCTGACGTTGGCGCCCTCGAGCTGAGCGGTGTGCAGCGTGCTCTTGTCGAGGGTCGCCGTAGTGCCGCGCGCCGGGCTGAACAGCGACCCCCCATCTTCGGAGATGCCTTGCAATCGATAGCGACCCAGCGTCGCCACTTTGGTGCCGCGCACCTCGACGTCGCCGTTCTCGGCCACGCGCACGGGCCCATCCACCTTGATGGCCTTCCCGGCCTCGTCCAGCACCGGGTTCCCGGCGCCCGTCACCAGCTGCTGCTGACCGTCCACGCGCAGGTCGCCGCGCCGGGTATAGCGGGTGCCGATGGGGGTCTGAACGGCCAGGAACACCCCCTCGGGCATGGCCACATCGAGGTCGCGCCCGGTGGTGGACACCGGTCCGGCCGTGCGCCGCATCCAGGTGGCGAACTCGCCCTGGCGCTGCCCGGTATCCGTGGCCTGATAGCCCGGCGTGTGCTGGTTGGCCACGTTCTGGGATAGAATGTCCAGCCGGTGGTATTGTTGTGAAAGCCTGTCCGAAGCCAGGCGGATCCCTTCAAGCATCGCACTCTTCCTCCGAGGGCTCTTATCGGCCGGAGGCAGCGATCTGGTTAGGGCTCGTCCAACAGGCTACGGACCTTCTCAGTAAGAGTCTTCAAATCGAAAGGCTTGGGCAGGAAGTGATTACCTTGCAGATCGTGCCGCTCCAGCCTATCGTCCGTGTACCCAGACATGAAGAGGACCTGGGCTTTGGGGCACAGGGCGCTAACCTTCTGACCCAGCTCGCGCCCATTCATTCCGGGCATGATGACGTCGGTCAGCACCAGGCGAATCTGGTCGACGTTTGTCTCGGCCAGCGCGAGCGCCTCCGAGGCGTCGGCCGCCGCCAGCACATGATAGCCGATTCCCCTCAGCGCTCGCTCCACGACCTTGCGCACGGGGGCCTCGTCCTCCACCACCAGAATCGTCTCCTGGCCCCCTGCGCCAGCCGCCCCCGGCTCTTCGGGCTGGCTCACCTCGGCCTCTGCACTGGCCCGGGGGAGATAGATTCGGAAGGTACAACCCGCGCCCGGGGCGCTCTCTACGCGGATGGCGCCTTCCGACTGCCTGACGATGCCGTAGACGGTGGACAGCCCGAGCCCGGTTCCCTTGCCCACCGCCTTGGTCGTGAAAAACGGCTCGAAGATGCGCGCCTGGGTCTCGGCGTCCATCCCCGTGCCATCGTCCGAGACGGCGAGCTCGACATAGTCGCCACGGGCCAGGTCGAGCGACTCGGCCTGAGTCTGGGTGAGCAGACGACAGCGAGTGCCGACCGTGAGGACGCCCCCCTCGGGCATTGCGTCGCGAGCGTTGACAGCCAGGTTGAGCAGCACTTGCTCGAGCTGACCCGGATCGGCCCGCACCGGGGTCGGTTCGCCCGCAAGGTCGATAAAAAGCTCGATGTCCTCCCCGATCAGACGTCCGAGCATGCGTGCGAGCTCGGAGACCAGCTCATTCAGGTCCATGGTCACAGGCCGCAAGACCTGCTGCCGGCCGAAAGCCAGTAGTTGGCGGGTCAAGCGTTCGGCCCGATGGGCGGAGCTTATGATCTCCTCCAGGTCGGGTTGCACCGGGTCGTCGGGTGCCAGGGCGCAGCAGGCCAACTCTCCACAGGACAGGATGATCGTGAGCAAGTTATTGAAGTCGTGGGCGATCCCGCCGGCCAGCCTGCCGATCGCTTCCAGTCGTTGCGAGGATTGTATCTTGTCGTAACTCTGGCGAAGGGCCTGCTCGGCCCGGCGCGCCTCGGTAACGTCGAGGCTGGTACCGATGCCCTTGAGACCCGACCCGTCGCTGGAACGAACCACGCAACCGTGCACGGAGAGAATCCGCTCCTCTCCCCAGGGCAGCACGATCCGGTGCTCGACATGGCCGCGACCCTCGCTGGCAATCACTTCCCTCAGCACTGCCTCGAGATGAGGTCGGTCCTCTGGGTGGCAGCGAGCGACCAGGTCCTGCATCCAGACCTGGCCGGTGGTGAACCCGAAATGCTCCATGGCGCGCGCATCCAGATCGACACGGTCGGTCTTGATGTCGTGGCGGAAGGTACCCTGCTGAACCGCGTCCAGCGCCAACCGCCAACGCTCCTCGGACTCGAGCAGAGCGGCCTGAGACCGACTACGCTCGGTGGTGTCCTGAAAGACCGTTACCTGCAACGTGCCGAGGTGGCGACGCGTAATCTCCACCTCCCGCGTATCGCCATCCTTGCAGACGAACGTGGTCGAGCGGGTGGGCGTGGACTGCCCGGAACGCCAGGCGTCGGTGGCGTCCAGAGCCAGGACGTCGAGTAGATGCTCGCGCGCCTCCCGGTCGGGAAGAGAGCGCTCCAGCAACGAGCTCAGGCTAGGAACGTCTTCCAACAAGTATCCGTAAGTTTCCATGAAGGCCGGGTTCAGATACAGAAAGCGATCATGCTTGTCAGCCAGGCCGACCGGAAGCGGCAGGGTGTCGAGAGCCAGGTGAAAGCGCCTTTCGCTGGCCCGGAGCGCCTGCTCGGTCTGGACGCGCTGTTGCTCCTGCTGAAACTGCTCCTCGACATCCTGGACCGCTGCCAGACCGAGACCACCAACCCCGACGCTCAGGTGCAGGATGGCGTGAAACTCCGTTCCGTCTTTCCGCTGATATACCCGAGGCAAACGGTGCTCACCCGGAGTCAGGCTGGAGACCGCCTCCAGGTTCTCAGCCCGCTCTCTCACGGGCCAGATGACGGACGGGGATTGCCCTTCCAATTCGCTCGCCTCGTAGCCCGTCATGCTGCACAGACGGCCGTTGACACTGACCAACCGCAGCCTGGAGAAATCCACTACCGCGATTCCGAAGGGAGCCGTTTCAAGCATGGCCTGCCACAGACTCTGGCGCTCCTGCAGGGCCTGCTCGGTCTGCTTGCGTGCCGTGAGCAACTCGCTGAAGATGATGATCCCGCCGATGGCCCCATCGTAGTCCCACCAGGGGCGGACTTCCCAGCGCATCACCTCCGGTTTCCCCTCCTCGAGCATGAAGTGCTCTTCATCGCAAGACTCCACGGCCCCGGCCAGACAGCGGCGATGAACCTCCTTCCAGTGCTCCGGCAACCGGGGAAATAGCTCGTAATGGCTCCTTCCAAGGACGCGGTCCGGATCGAGACCGAATTCAGTCGTGTAGCGGCGGCTCGCCATGAGATAACGCATCTGGGTGTCGAACATGGCCACGGCCGCCGGGGAATGCTCGGCAAAGAGCTGCAGCTGATGCGCGCTGCGCCAGCGGGCCGTAAAGTCACGGCCAATTCCGAGCGTGCCGAGAATCTTGCCGTTCAGGCCGCACACGGGCGCTTTGATCGTTTCGAGCAACTCGCGGTGGCCGTCGCCAATGAAAGTGACCCACTCCTCGTTCACCACCGGCCCGCCGGCGGCCAGCGCCCGGCGGTCGTGCATGCGGAAGAAGTCGGCCGTCTCGCGATCGAAAAAGTCGTAGTCGGTCTTCCCGACGACCGCGGCGCGGGGAGCGCCCATCAGGAGCTCGAAACGCGCGTTGCAGGTCAGATAGCGCCCTTCGACATCCTTCAGCCAGACGAGGTCGGGAAGCGTGTGCAGCAGGGCTTCCAGTTGGACCCGCTCGGGGACCACCAGCAGGAGGTCTTCGATCAGCTCGTCGGCCAGAGCGCGGGTCTCCTCATCCGTCTCGACCAGCTCGAGATCGATGCTGGAGTCGGACCTCAACTGCGCGCGACGGGCGACTCCCTGCTCTACCAGGTAGTCCAGGGCCTCACGCGGATCATGGGAACGCAGGAGCTTCCGGCTGCACTCGTGGAAGATGCGCCGCGTGCGCTCCGAGGCCACGGGCCTAGAGCTCTTCCAGCAGCTTGAGGGCCGTCTCGCAACGGCTCAAAGCCTCAGGATCGCCCAGCGAGGCGAGTTGCGAGCGCAACTCCTGCAGGGCGGTGCGCATGCCGGCCTGGGGCGACTCGGCGAGTCGCTGCCGCACCCCCTCGCTGAACGCCTCCAGGGTCGAGGGATCGAGCCGCGCCGCCTGCTGGTTGTTCTGGCGAACCTCTTCGGCCAGCTCCTCGCGCAGCACGGTGATGCTCGCGGGCGCCTCGATTCCGATGCGGGCCGAGTCGGAGTGAGAC
>JBDHVW010000100.1:0-29402 GCA_039809865.1 Vulcanimicrobiota bacterium | reverse complement strand
TCCCATCGCCGCAAGGTTCAACTGTCCGACCATGCACAGGGAGAAATTTTTGGAGCGGCTCAGTGCCTGGAGTGTTCCTGGGTGGACTTGCCGGGCGTTCTGCCGCACCAGTTGGAAGAGTTCGAGACGGACTTGATCGGGGCGCACCTGTTACAAACCCAGTGCGTGCCCGATGCTCAATTTCTTGGAGACAGTGCGAGTGTTGGATAGCGGATACCGTTGGGATGTTGACGTCTTCGTTACAGGACGGGCCGCGGTCCTGACTGCCTTGAAACCCACTGCGCTCCCGTGGAAACTAGCCTGCTTCGAAGCGGCAAAAGGTCAGTGGACCGGCGATTTCCTGGCTGAACCTTGCACTCTCGACTTGACCTTCACACTCGACCCCGTCAACTACAAGCGAACCGCGCTCTTCAATCTGCTCAAGTCCACTGTGGATGGCGTTGCCCGCGCGTTGTTTGCGCCAGCCCGAGTCGGGGCCGGCGAGTGGGACTGCGCAGACTGGTGGATCGATTACCTGGTCGCAAGGAAAGTCATCGGGCAAGATGTAGGCACCAGAATCCGCGTTGGTCGCGGGGTAGTGCCGACTGAGCCCGTCTCCGAGCTCATCCTGCACGTGCAGGTGCCAGGCAGCCCTCCCCCGTGGCCAGGGGACGCGGCAGGTCAGGCGCGAGTGCTCGCCTGGAAAGAAACACTGAAGACGATTGCAGGTCACCAACCCATTGCACCGTGCGAGGTGGCGGCCGGATTCAACTTCAACGTGGAAGCCGAGCGCTTCCGGAGGTCAGACCTGGATAACTTCTGCGTTCCCGCCGGCCAAGCGATCTGCGAAGTTCTGTTCGGCGGCGTCGGCCAACAGTCACGGCTCGTTGAAATCAGATCTTCGAAGGGCTTAGCCTCAGGAGCGCCGTTCACGCACGTCTCGGCTTGGAGGGCGGAGTTGTAGGGGTTTGCGCAGGTGCTTCTGCAGGGCCAAGTGGGGTGCGGCCTCAATGCGTTTGCCCTTCCTTCGCCTCAGAAGAGCCTTTCTGAATTGTGCGCCTGCCCGAGGCCGGATGGGTCGGCCAATATCCCGGAAAGCCACAGGGGGGCCTTTACGGCTGAAAGAATACTAGTCTGGTAGGGTCGTTGATCGACCCCGGCAACCGGATGTCTGAGAAGAACGCCTGAGGCTTGGAAACATGCGGTTTCCCGCACTTGGCTCGCCAGACGTTACCCCTTTTCCCGGTGGCACTTCTAGTGGCACTTAGAGGACTAAAATTGGATCACTTTGACTCACTCTGGTGCATGGAGGCCCCAACAAAAAACCCCGTCGGAACGGGGTTTCGTTGGCAGGGGAGACAGGATTTGAACCCGCGGCCTACGGTTTTGGAGACCGTCGCTCTAACCAGCTGAGCTACTCCCCTAAGAGGGTCCCATTATGCCAGACCGACGCCCCGTTGGCAAGTGCCTACTCGTGCCATTCCTCCATGCGCCCGTCCTGCTGGCGGACCAGCACCTGGGTCAGGCCGTAGACGGTGGTGCGCAGGGTGCGCACGCGGCCCGGGCCGTACTCGATGGACTGCTCCGCCCGACCGTTCTCGGCACGCCAGACATAACGAATCGTCTCTTCCTGAGGCTCGCGCTCCCAGCCCGAGCACATCAGGATCTCGGGGTAGTCGATGCGCGCGTCCATCAACGAGCGCAGAGGGTAAGGATAGCCGCACTCGGCCAGGCCGCGCAGCAAGTTGGGGGACACGTGCCCCGTGGAGTTCTGCTCGAGCAGCGACACACTGCTCACCGGACTTATTGTCATCATAACGCCTTCATGAATCACCAGGGCCGTTGCGCATGCGTTGCATTCATGTTTCCGACTTGTTGCAAGCCAGACAAACCCGACAGGCGCTAGCGGGAAATGGCGTTCTCGAAAGCCGTGCGCAAGGCCGGATCGAAGCGGGTGCCGAACTCGCCGCGCAGCTTGGTGATGTAGGCCGCGCGGTCCACGCCGGGCTCGGAGAGGCCCTCCACGAACGCCTCGGCGACCGCCAGCACGCGGGCCAGGCGGGGGATCTCCTCTCCCTTCAGCCCGTCGGGAGTGCCCGTGCCGTTGAACCGCTCGTGGTGGTGCCGCACGATCGGGATCACCTCGCGGAAGAGCTTGACGCGCTCGAGCATGCGCGCCCCCAGCTCGGCGTGGCCGGGGTCCAACGGGTCGGCGCACTTGACCTTGCCGATGTCGTGCAACAATCCGGCGTAGCACAGGCGCTCGATCTCAGGCGGGGAGAGGTTGATCTCGCGGCCCATCGCCGTGGAGAGGCGCGCCACCTCGATCAGGTGGTTGCGGCTCACGCGGTCGGTCTTCTCCAGCACCTCGATCAGGATCTCCACCGACTCGTTGAAGAAGTTCGTCAGCCGCGCGTGCGTCTCGGCGTTCTGCAGGGCCGTGGCGGCCTGGTGGCAGAGGACGTCCATATAGGTCTCGTCGGCCTCGGTAAAGCCGTTGGGGTCGATCTTGTTGATGGCCTCGATGACGCCCAGGGGCTCGCCCCGGAAGATGACCGGGCAGACCAGCAACGAGCGGGTCTGGAACTGCACCGCGTCGTCCACGATCTTGCTGTGGCGGGGATCGCGGCGGACGTCGTTGACGCGCATCACCTTGCGGTTTTGGATGGCGAACCCGGCCAGCGAGTGCTCGTCGAGCGGGAAGCGCACGCGCTTGACGTCGTCCGAGCGGGGACCGAGCGATTCCTTGAAGTAAAGGTCGTTGCCGCCCTCGCCCACCAGGATGAGCGAAGCCCCTTCCGAGCCCGTCAGCTCGGCCGCGGCGTGGAGAATGTGCTGGTAGACCAGGTTGGGGTCGAGCGTCGAGGAGAGCTCGTTGCCGATCTCGATCAGGCGCTTGTAGGCGTCCAGCTCGTTGGAGGGAGGGGCGGCCGTGGTGCGCACGGGGCCCGTCCCCATGCCCAGGCTGATCGGGGCCAGCTTGATGCCGGTGGAAGGGTTGACCGCGCCTTTGAGCAGCGCATCGTCGGTCTTCGCCTTCTCGCGGGTGGCCACCACGAACTTGGGCTTGTTGTCGCCGCCCTCGGTCTCGGCATCGGCCCGCTCGCGCTCCTTCGAGTGAGCGGCCTGCGCCCCGGTGGGCGTGGAGGCGTCGATGAACTGAATGGTGACCGCGTAAGCCTCTTCCTGGGCCTTCTGGATGTCGCCGATGAAGCCGACCATCGTGTCGACCTCCATGCTCGTGCGCATCTTGACGTATTCAATCGCGAACGTATCGTTCGGATCGGCCATGGCCACTTGAATCCGGCCTTCGCCCTTCTTGAGGCAGATCAGGCCGAACTTCTTGGCCATCGCCTGGGGGACGGTCTGCGCCACGGTGGGGCTCACGCGCACCAGCGACAGGTCGACCGAGGGCTTGCCGGTGATGCCCTCGAGGATGCGCAGAATGTCGGCGCGGCTGACGTCTCCCGCCTCCACCACCAGTTGCTCGACGGGCTTCTCGCTGCTGGCGTTCTCCTGGAGGATCTGGTCGAGGCGCTTCTTCTTGAGCTTCTTCTCGTTGACCAGGATCTCGGCCACTTTATTGTCGCGCTCGGGGGTCACGAACGGCACAGTTCCAGATACTTGAAAGGATCCCTTCAGCCCGGGCCTACGGGCGACAGGCGCACGACGCCCTCCCGTGGCCAGACCAGCTCGATCCGAACCCACAGGTGCTGTCCTGGCGCGAACGGCGTGCCCGGAAGGTGGGGGCAGTCGGTCTCCCACAGCACCTCGGTCAATTGAACCAGATTCCGTTCCGGGCCATTCTGCAGCACGATGGCGTCCAGCTCCTGACCGCGGCGCGCCTCGAGGTAGCGCAGCACCCAGAAGTTGCGCCGGTCGCGCTCGAGCAGGTCAGCGGTCTCGGAGGCGCGCTGGATGTGGGCCAGCGCATCCGCCATTCCGTCGCGCGTGTAGAGCTCCTGGTCGCGCAGGGCGGCCTTCAGCTGCCGCTGCACCACCAGGTCGCCGAAGCGGCGGATGGGAGAGGTGACCTGCAGGTAGGCGTCCAGGCCCAATCCCGAGTGGCGGGCGGGGTCGAGGCCCATCTCGCCCCGACGCAGGAAGCGGCGCATCTTGAAGAGCGCCACGGGGTCCTTGAGCTCCTCCATGTTCAGCGCCTGCTCGGGAGCGGGCTGCGAGCGGTAGATGGCCGGGACGCCTTTGCCGGCCAGGAACTCCCCGGCGGTGCGGTTGGCCAGGATCATCATCTCGCTCACCAGCACCTGGCCGGGCGCGTTGGGCGACTCCTTCTCGATGTGCACTTCGCCGTCGGCGTAGCGCACGTTCAGGCGCGGGAAGCCGGTGGTGACGGCGCCGGCCTCCTCGCGCCGTTGGCGGCAGGCCTCGGCGATGTTCAGGAACGGCTGCAGGTCGGCCTGGCGGGCGTCGGCCATCTGGTAGGTCAGGCGCTCGCGCACCCGCACCAGCGAGGGCGTCATGCGACTGGAGACCTGGTTCAGCTCGTGGTCGAACTCGACCAGGAACGAGAACGCCGGCCGGTCCTCCCCCGCCACCAGGCTGCAGGCGCCTTCGCTGAGCGGGGTGGGGAGCATGCGCACCTTCAGGTCGGGCAGGTAGATGGCGGTACCGCGCTCGCGGGCCAGGTGATCCATGGCGCTGCCCGGGGCCACGTAGGCCGAGGCGTCCGCGATGTGGATGCCCACCTGCCAGCCGGTCTCTGTCTTGAGCAAGCTCAGGGCGTCGTCGATCTCGGTGGTCCACTCGTCGTCGATGGTGATGCACTCGAGGTGGCGCAGGTCCTCGCGGCCTTCCATGTCGACGGGCGCGGCGGCCAGTTCGCGGGCCAGGTCCACCATGTCGGGAGGGAAGTCGATGGCCACGCGGTTCTTGTGCAGCAGCAGGTTCTCGTCCGCGGTCCACAGACCAGCTTTCAGCATCAAGCGGAAGGCGGCGTCCTTCCCGCTGATGTTGGCCTGCTTGAACAGCGTCTGGACTTCCTTGAAGCGACTCGCCTCCGGACCGAACAGGGCCACGTCCTTGATCCAGGTGAAGTAGCGTTTGGCGGCGTCCTCGAACTCCTCCGGATAGGGCTGAAAGGCGGACTGGTCGGGCCGTTGCCAGACCTTCTTGAGCCAGTTCCCCACCTGCTCGCGGTTCTGCTCCTTCTCGGCCTCGACGCGCAGACGGGTGAGGATATCGTCCACCTGCAGGCGCGGGCGCAGCTGGTAGCGCTCCCCCTTGCGAATGAAGTAGATGCGGTCGGCCTCCAGCGCGCGGTAGAGGCCGGAGAGGTCCTCGGTCTGGCAGCTCCCGCCGAAGTAGAGCTCACCCAGCTCCTTCAGCTCGTAGCCTTCGGGGGGCGCGTCGTCGGCCAGGAGCTCGTAGACTTCCTCGAGGGGAATGCCGGCGGCCACCTCCTGACGCTTGCGCGAGGCAGCCTGCAGCAGCTGGAGCGCGGTGTCGCGGGAGGGCTCGGCGCCCAGCTTGGTGTCCTGGTGAAAGACCACCTTGCCCGCGGCGACCTTGTCCTCTTTGTTGTCCTCGGTCAGCAGATGGAGGACGTCTTTGTTGTCGCGCTTGAGGCAAACGGCACAGGTCAGGCGTTTGCCCTGCAGATACTCGATGAGCGCGCCAGGGTTCATGCGGGGGAATCCCTTTCACTACGGTCGCCTGCGGCCCTCGGGCTGGCGCTTGCATGTTTGACAGGTTTCGTGCCAGACCTTCGCCGAAGGGCCCGCGCTATGTTGGAAGTGGCTGTACAGGCGGCCCGCGCGGCAGGCGCGGTGATCCGCTCGTCTTTCGAGGGACCCGTGGAGATCCGGCGCAAAGGCGTGGTGGATCTGGTAACGCAGGTGGATACCGCTTGCGAGGAGCTGATCCGCCAGGTGCTGCTGGGGGCTTTCCCGCACGACGGCTTCTTCGGCGAAGAGGGCGGCGTGACGGCCGAGGCCTCCCGGATGTGGATCGTGGACCCGCTGGACGGCACGACCAACTTTGCCCACGGCTACCCCTTCGTGTGCGTGTCCATCGCGCTGGAGGTCAACGGGGTCGTCGAGCTGGGCGTGGTGTATGACCCGCTGCGGGACGAGCTGTTCACGGCCAGTCGCGGAGCGGGCGCCTACCGGAACGGCCAGCGCATTTTTGTGAGCGACCGCGCGACGCTGGAGGAAGCCCTCCTCGTGACGGGATTTCCCTACAACTACCGTAAGGACCCGGAGCTGATCCTGGCCTTGTTCCGCGCCTTCTCGCTGAGGGCGCGCGGGATGCGCCGCGACGGCGCGGCAGCCCTGGACCTGGCCTACCTGGCGTGCGGGCGCTTCGACGCCTTTTACGAGCTGGGATTGCAGCCCTGGGACATGGCCGCGGGGGCGCTGATCGTGACCGAGGCGGGCGGGATGTTGACCGACTTCGCGGGGAGGCCGCTGGATATTCGCAAGCCGAGCATGGTGGCCAGCAACGTGAGGTTGCACAAGCAGATGCTGGACGTGATCGAGGGGGCGCGCCCTCTCGGGGTCGAATAGATTCTCCATGCTGGACCAGCGCGAACGCCGGCGTTTTACCCCCGAAGAGTATCTCATGCTCGAGGAGCAGGCGCTGACCAAGAGCGAGTACTACGATGGCGAGATCTTCGCCATGACCGGCGGCTCGCTCAATCACAACCTGATCCAGAACAATATCTACAGGGCTCTACACGCGGGGGTCCCGAGTCACTGCAAAGTCTACACGGCGGACGTGAGACTTCTGGTCGAGAAAAGCACCCTCTACACCTATCCCGATCTCGTGGTCGTCTGCGGAGCCCCACGCTTGCTCGGCAAACGGAAAGACACCGTGACCGACGCCCGTATGATCGTGGAGATCCTCTCTCCCTCGACCGAGATCTATGATCGCAACCTGAAGTTCAATCTCTACCGAGGTTTGCCGTCGCTGGAATACTACGTGCTCGTGGCCCAGGATGAGTTCCTGGTCGACCGTCACCACCGCCAGCCCAATGGTGATTGGGTCTGGCGTCAGTCGACCAGGCTGGAGGAGAAGCTGGAGCTCCCCACGCTGGACCTGAGCATCCCGCTCGCAGAGATCTACGCCAACCTCGAGCCTTAGCTCCGCTTCGCGGTGAGCACCCGGCTCGCGCCGCCTTCAAGCTCCGAGCCGGTCGGTTCCTGAAAGCCTGCCTCGCGCAGCCATTCGCGCACCACGCGCTCGGGATGGGCGTCGCCCCCGGACGTGCTGACCAGCAGGTGCAGCGAGAACAGCGCCGGCCAGAGAGAGCCGTCGCGCATGAAGCCGTGCACGACCACGCGGCCGCCGGGCTTCAGACAGGCGAAAACGCGCTTCAACAGCTGCCTGGCCTCGGACTCCGGGTGGCACTGGAGGATGTTGGAGAGCAGCACCAGGTCGTAGCCCGAGCCGAGGTCGCAGCTCAGGTAGTCGCCGTCCAGAAAGGTAAATCGGTCCGCGACGCCCGCGATCTCGGCATACTCGCGAGCGATCGGCACCACGGGCTCGCGATCCAGCACCGTCACCTCCAGGTCCGGCCAGGCCTGCGCGAAATGAACGCCGTATGTGGCCGGGCCGGCGCCCAGGTCCAGCAGGCGCGAGGCCCCTTCGCGGGCCACTCCGGCCACCACCAGGGGCGCCAGCACGACCGCCCCGCAGTGCATCGCGTGCACCTGCCGGGGGTCGAACTCGGCGGGGGGCGGAGGCGTGTGGCCGCAGTGGAGCGCCTCGGCGAGCTTCTCCCAGCGCTCCACCGAGCGCCGGAACAGCGCGATGATCTCGCCCTGATCCAGCGGCGTGCCCTCGATCAGGAACGTCGAGGCGATGGGCGCGTTCGCGTATAAACCCTCGCGTTCGGTCAACAGTCCCAGGGCTGCCAGGGCCTCGCACAGCATCGCGCAGCCCTGCGGATTCAGCGACAGCCGCGCGGCCAGCTCGTCGGAAGAGGCCGGCGAGCGCGCGAGCTCGGTGAAGAGGCCGCGCTCGCAGGCTTCGTGCAGGCAGCGGGACTGGAAATGGGCGGAAGCGAGCTCGCGCAGACGACGGTGGTCCTCGATCATTGCCGCCCCTTCGCAACAGGAGCCCCTGCGCCTGCCTGCGAACGGACCGCCATGCAACACGCCGAACGCGTCCTGGTGCTGGACTACGGCTCCCAGTACAACCTGCTCATCACCCGCCGCATCCGCGAGTGCGGGGTCTACAGCGAGCTGGTCGATCCCGAGAAGAGCTGGGACGAGCTTGCGCGAGAACGCCCGACGGCCGTGGTTCTGAGCGGCGGACCGAGCTCGGTCTACGACGAGGGCGCGCCCAAGATTCCCAAGGGCCTGATGGAGAGCGGAGTGCCGGTGCTCGGCATCTGCTACGGCATGCAGCTGATGTCCCACGAGCTGGGCGGGCACGTCGTCCCCGGCCACGTGCGCGAGTATGGCCCGGCGCGCTTCAAGGTGGATCTCCAGAACCCCCTGTTCGCAGGGCTCTCCGACGAGGAGAAGTGCTGGATGTCGCACGGCGACCGCGTGGACAAGCTGCCCGAGGGCTTCGTGCAGCTGGCGTCTTCGGACCACGCCCTGGCGGCCATCGGCAACGAAGAGCGCCGCTGGTACGGCCTGCAGTTCCATCCCGAGGTGAGCCACACGCCCCACGGGACGGCCATCCTGAAGAACTTCCTGCAGTTGGCGGGCTGCCGTTTCGAATGGAACGCCGGCCACTTCGTCAGCGACGCCGTCGAGGACATCAAGGCCCGCACCGAGGGCCAGCGCGTGGCCCTGGCGCTGAGCGGAGGCGTGGACTCGAGCGTGGCAGCGGCGCTGGTGCACCAGGCCATCGGCGATCGGCTGCTGTGCCTGTTCGTCGACAACGGGCTGCTGCGCGAGGGCGAGGCCGACCAGGTGATGGAGATCCTGGGTGGGCGCGGGCTCAACATCAAGAAACTCGACGCCGAGGAGCGCTTCCTGCTCGCCCTCGACGGCGTCACCGACCCCGAGCAGAAGCGCAAGCGCATCGGGGAAGCGTTCATCCGCGAGTTCGAGCAAGAGCTGGACCAGCACCCGGACGTGCAATTCCTGGTGCAGGGCACGCTCTATCCGGACGTGGTGGAGAGCGGGGGCGCGCGTTCGGCTACCATCAAGACGCATCATAACGTCGGGGGGCTCCCGGAGCGGATGCGCCTGAAGATCGTGGAGCCGCTGCGCGAGCTGTTCAAGGACGAGGTGCGCCAGGTGGGGCGCGAGCTGGGGCTGCCCGAGAACGTGCTGATGCGCCAGCCCTTCCCCGGCCCGGGATTGGCCGTGCGCTGCCCGGGCCTGGTGCGGGCGGACCGGTTGGCTACTTTGAAGGGCGCCGACCGCATCGTGCGCGAGGAGCTCGAGGCCTCAGGGGCAGCTCGGGAGCTGTGGCAATACTTCGCGGTGCTGCTGCCGGTGCAATCGGTAGGGGTGATGGGCGACCAGCGCACCTACTCCGAGGTCGTCAGCATCCGCGCCGTTACGTCGCTGGACGCGATGACGGCCGACGTGGCCCGCCTCGACTGGGACGTGCTGGCGCGCATCTCGACGCGCATCGTAAACGAAGTGAAAGGCGTCAACCGCGTGCTCTACGATGTCACGCCCAAGCCGCCGGGGACGATCGAATGGGAGTAACCATCGCCGCCGAGGACCAGGTTGCCGAGCTCAAGCGCGGCGCAGCCGAGATCATTAGCGAGGCGGAGCTGACCGAGCGGATCAAGTCCAAGAAGGTCCTGAAGATCAAGCTGGGGCTCGATCCGACCGCACCCCACATCCACCTCGGGTTCGCCGTGGTGCTGCGCAAGCTGCGCAAGTTCCAGGATTTTGGCCACGAAGTGCAGCTGTTGATCGGCGATTTCACCGCCCGGGTCGGCGACCCGACGGGGCGCAGCGAGACCCGCAAGGTGCTCACGCCCGAGGAGATCGAGGCCAACGGGCGCACCTACCGCGATCAGCTGTCGTTGATCCTCGACCCCGAGCGGACGAAGGTGCACTTCAACTCGAAGTGGCTCGCGCCGATGACGTTCGCCGATGTGGTCGGGCTGGCGTCCAAGTACACCGTGGCGCGCATCCTGGAGCGGGATGACTTCGCCAACCGCTATCGCGACGGGATCCCCATCCACATGCACGAGCTGATCTACCCGCTGATGCAGGGCTGGGACAGCGTCAACCTCGAGAGCGACGTCGAGATGGGCGGCACCGACCAGAAATTCAACAACCTGGTGGGCCGCAGTCTGCAGCGCGAGGTGGGGCAGACGCCGCAGGTGGTCTTCCTCATGCCGATCCTGGAGGGCCTGGACGGCGTGCAGAAGATGTCCAAGTCGCTCGGGAACTATGTCGGCATCACCGAGCCGCCCACCGAGATGTTCGGCAAGCTGATGTCGCTGCCGGATCACTTGATGGACCGCTATTTCGAGCTGTGCACGGATGTCCCGATGGACCAGGTGCGGGTGGAGATGCACCCGCGCGACAAGAAGCGCTGGCTGGGGCGCTCCATCGTGAGCATCTATCACGGCTCCGACGCGGGTAAAGCGGCCGATGACGCGTTTATGCGGCAGTTCTCGCAGCGTGAGGTGCCCACCGAGATGGACGAGAAGACGGTGGCCTCGCCGGCTTCGATCGTGGATTTGATCGTGGAGCTCGGGTTCGCGGGCTCCAAGCGCGATGCGCGGCGGTTGGTGGACCAGGGCGCCGTGCAGCTCGATGGCGAGAAGGTCGCCCCGGGCGAGGTGAGCTTCGAGGACGGAGCGGTGTTGAAGGTCAGCCGGCGCTTCGTGCGCTTGCGGCTGGGCTAAAGTGCTGCGCGCGCTGGGGCTGTGGCTGCTGTTGTGCAGCGCCTGCCTCGCGCAGGGATTCTCCGGCCCGGTGGGGGTCGTGAATGGCCCTGACGGCACGCTGTGGATCGCCGAATCCGGGCGTTCGCGCGTGGTCTCGCTGCGGGGACGCGTGCTGGCGGATGGCGTGGAGGCCTGGGGGCTGGTGCGCATCGGGGGGGAGATCGCCTGCAGCGAGCCCTCGAAAGGGCGGATCCTCTGGCTGGGCCCGGAGGGGCCGACGCAGCTCATCGGAGGGCTGAACGAGCCGACCGGGATGTGCTGGAACGGCAGCCTGCTTTACGTGGTGGAGCGCTCCGGGCGGTTGTTGGAAGTGGACCCGTTCGCGTCGGAGATCAAGCGCGTGGTGTCCGATGAGGTCCCGGGCGCCGAGGCCATCGCCTGCACGCGCGAGCGGGCGTTCGTGACTCTGCCCGCCGCGGATAAGGTCGTCAGCGTGTCTTTGAGCGACGGGACGTTGTCGGTCGTGTCCGAGGACGTGGAGTTGCCCACCGGCATCGCGCTGGGCCGCGACTCGCTGTATGTCGAGTCGGGCGAGTCGGGGCAGGTGCTCGAGCTCGAGCCGGGCCATCCCGAGTCGCGCCGCGTGCTGCTGGAGACCGGCGCGCCCGGCGCCTCCGGACTTCTGTGCGTGCTCGAGACCGAGGTGGACGCGCTCTTGCCAGGGCTGCAGGTGGGGCCTTTCACGCTGGGCGTGCCGCCGAGCGGGGTGGCGAATCCCTCGACGGGGCAGGTTGCCTTTGCCGCCAAGCCGGCCGTGGTGGTGACCAACCTGGTGGACGGCTCGGTGACCTCGGCGCGCGTGAATGCCGCCGGGAAGCGGCTGGTGGAGCCGTCGCTGACGCCCGCGGGTAGCCTGCGCTACGAGCTGGAGTCGCGGGTGTTCGCGTGCGGGTTCACGCAGGCCGAGCTGGACCCCGCCGGTCAGGTGGTGCATGCGCCGTTGTTGCGCGCGATCTACTCGCCCGCCGAGCCGGCTCTCGGGGTGGTCGACAGCGCGCTGGACGCCGACGGCAACGTGTATTACTCGCTGACCGCCGGGGGGCGCGTGGTGACCGGCTGGGGCAACTCGCTGCGGACCCTGGCCGAGGGGCTTTCGGATCCCGCCGGGATCGCGGTGAACAACGAGGGTGTCGTGTTCGTCTGCGAGACGGGGGCCGGGCGGGTGTCGACTCTTCTGGGTGGCGGCGAGATCCTGCCGGTGGGCACCGACCTGGGCCGCCCGGTGGACCTGGCGTTCTTGCCCGGGCTGGGCATCGCCGTGGTCGACGAGGACGGACGTCTGCTGTTGTTGGGCGCGGATGGCCCGCGCTTGCTGCGCGCCGACCTGGCGCGCCCGGTCGCGGTGACGCGCCTGCCGGACGGCGACCTGGCGGTGGTCGAGGCGGGCGCGGATCGTGTGGTGCGGTTGGCCCCGGACGGGACGCTGCGCCGCGTGCTGTTCACCTCGGGTCGGGGAGAGCTGGTACCGCCGCGCATGAACTGGCGCGTGCTGGGCGGCTTGGCGGCGGACCCGGTGAGCGGGCTGCTCTACATCGCCGTGCCGGGGCGCTGCCGCTGGGTCAGCGTGCCGCTGTAGCGCGCCGGACCGAGTCGTGCCGGCATGCCAGGGCGACTCGCCCGACGTCCGTCGGCTGGGGTGGACATGTGTCCGGGCCACGCGCGGGACTCGCCGGGCGTCCGTCGGCTGGGGTGGACATGTCCGGGCCACGCGCGGGACTTGCCGGGCGTCCGTCGGCCGGGGTGGACATGTCCGGGCCACGCGCGGGACTTGCCGGGCGTCCGTCGGCCGGGGTGGACACATGTCCGGGCCACGCGCGGGACGAAGCCCGGCGTCCGTCGGCTGGGGTGGGCACGTCCGGGCCACGCGCGGGACGAAGCCCGGCGCGGCGTGCCGGACCGAGTCGTGCCGGCATGCCGGGGCGACTCGCCCGGCACAGAGCCACCATAGACTCCCCGACCCGGGAACTTTCTCCCCCCCATGACGACTCTACCCACATGTGGTACACTACAAAGCGTTATGAATAACGTCACGCGCACGCTCAAGATTCAGGCCGCCATTCTGGGCGGTTTCCTGCTCGTCTGCTGGGTTCTCGAGGCGGTGGACACGGCCGTGCTCCACCAGTGGCTCAACCAGTTTGGCATCGTTCCGCGGACCGAGAGCGGGCTGTGGGGCATCCTCTGGATGCCGTTCCTCCACGGCGGATTCCCTCACTTGATCGCCAACACCATCCCGTTCCTGCTGTTCGGGTGGCTGGTGCTCACGCGCGGCGTGAAACAATTCCTGGGAGTGACCTTCATCGCCGGGCTGCTGGGCGGTCTGGGAGTGTGGATGTTCGGGGCTACGGGCAGCGTCCACATCGGCGCCAGCTTGCTGATCTACGGCTACCTGGGCTTCCTGATGACGGCCGGGTTCTTCGAGCGTAAACCGCTCTCCATCGTGATCTCGCTGGCGATGGGCTACTGCTTCTGGCGCGCCCTGGCCGGCGTGGTGCCGGGTCAGGTGGGCATCTCCTGGGAAGGCCACCTGTTCGGCTTCCTGGGCGGAACTACCGCCGCCTGGCTGCTGGCCGCCAAACCCACCCCGCCCAAACACCTCAAGTCCTGAAATCGCGCGAATCGAGAGCGGCCTCCCTGGCCGCTCGATTCTTTGGTGGGCTCCTCGCACGCGATGCCATCGGCAATGCCAGCGGAGCCCCGATGCGGCGGAAGCTGGCTGACGAGGACCGGCCCGTCGCGGGGGCGGAGGAGAGCGGATGAAACATTTCAAGCGAGAGGATGGGCAGTCGTGTGTCCAATTGGAGCGGACTTACCCGCATCCGATCGAGCGCGTCTGGAAAGCCGTCACGCAGCCGTCCGAGCTGGCGCACTGGTTTCCCTCCAGGATGGAGATCACGGACGGAAGGATCCGCTTTTTCGGCGACCCGAACATCGGCCAGGACACCTTTGGCGAGGTCCTGGAGAACAATCCCCCACGCTGCCTGCGTTTCACCTGGGGCAACAGCGAGCTGCACTTCGAGCTGGAGACGCTGGGCGATTCCAGCACGCGCTTCGTGTTGACCCAGGTGCTCGCGCACGAGAACGAGTCGGCCCGCAACGCCGCCGGCTGGCAGATCTGTCTGCAGGGGTTGGATCGCAAGCTCACGGGTGAGTCCGCTCACCGGCTCTGGGACGAGTATTACCACGGGTACATCGAAAAGGGCGTCCCCTCGGGGGCGCCCATTCCGGGTAAGCCGCAGACCTAGGCCATCGGGGCCCCGCCGTTCTGGGCCAACATCGCGAGGAGCTGCTTGAACGGGTCGGGCGGCGGAGGGGGCGGCGGCGGCGCGGCCGCTTTCTTGGGAGCCGCTTTGCCCTTCTGGCCCCCCATGCCCTTGGCCATCTTCATCAACTGCCCCAGCATCTTCTCCAGGCCGCCGCCGCCTTTGCCGCCTCCCCCGCCGCCCGCGGGCTTACCGCCTCCCCCACCGCCGGCAGGCTTACCGCCTCCTCCCCCACCGGCGGGCTTGCCACCGCCGCCGCCACCGGCTTGCTTGCCGCCGCCGCCCTGACCGGCCTCCTCGCCCTCCTTGCCCTCCCCGGGACCCTGGCCTTCCTCGCCCTCGCCGGCCTCGCGGCCCTCGCCGGCCTCGCCCGTCTCGCCTCCCTCGCCGCCTTCCCCGGCCTCACCCGTCTCGCCCCCCTCGCCGCCTTCCCCGGCCTCACCAGCGTCGCCGGCCTCGCCCGCGTCGTCTCCTCCCATGTCGTCCCCACCCAGGTCGTCCCCGGCCCCATCCAGACCGCCCATCTCGCCCAGCTCGTCGGAGCCGTCGAAGCCGTCCCCCAGACCCCCGAGGTCGCCCATGTCGCCGCCGCCAAGGTCCCCCAGGTCGCCGCCAAGGTCGCCCAGACCGCCGAGGTCGCCAATTCCACCGAAGTCGCCCATTCCACCGAGGTCACCGAGGTTGAGTCCACCGATCATCGCTTGGGTCCTCCTGTCAAAACATCTGTCCCCGTCATCCTAGCGATCGCCACGGCGCAAGAGCTATCTCGTGGGCCAGAATTTGTAAACACCATGTAAACGGGAGATGAACACGAGCTGACGAAAACCCCGCCATGATCCCTGCCGACGACCTGCCGAACCAGTTGGAAGGCGCGCTCTTCCTGGATGTGCGCAAACCCCACGAGATCGCCGAGACCGGCACGGTCCCGGGCGCGCTGCGCATCCCCATCGACGAGCTCGAGGCCCGCCTGGACGAGCTCCCCCGGGACCAGCCCTACATCACCGCGTGCAATGGCGGCGGACGCGGCAAGCGCGCCGCGGAGCTGCTCGCGCAGAATGGCTTTCAAGTGAAGGGCAGCGCCGGCCTGCGGCACTACCAGGGCCCCCGCGAGCCTTAGTCGGGCTCGTCCAGCAGCTCCTGGAAATACTCGAGCACTTTGCGGTCGCGCTCGTCGTCCTCGACCGGACGCGGCTGGTCGAACTCGCCCGAGTCGAGGCGCATCTCGAAGCGGCGGGCCAGGTCGCGATAGCGGTCGGCCTCGTCCCCCCGGCCTCGCCGGGCCTCGCGCTCGGTCAGATCGCGCAGGACCTGAGCCAGGTCATCATACAGCCTGCGGGCCCGCCCCTCGTCGTGGAACTGGCGCAGTTGCGCCCGCACACCCTCGAGCTGCTCGCCGAGCTCATCCGTCAGACGCTGGGCGCGATCGGGACCGATCTGATCCGCCTGCAGATCCGTGCGAACCTGGCGCAGGCGTCCCTCGCAGGTGCCGAGGTCGTTGAAAATCTTCTCCAGCCGTAAGGTGCGCACGCGCAGCCGCCCCAGGGGCAGATCGCCCGAGTCGCTCTCGACGCGGCGCCGGATGCGGGTCGCCTGCTCGCGCAACCAGCCGGCCGCGCGCAAAGCCTCTTGACGCGAGATCTCGGTCCAGCTGAAGGCTTCCAGCTGATCGGTCAGCGCGGCCACGTCCAGCATCTCCTGGGCCTGCTCGATGCAGAGCTGCCTATGCCTCTGATCCACGAGCGCCCCCTTCGAGCATGGCCACCAAACTCCGCTCAGCCTGCTCCACGGTAAGCCAGACGCCCTTTCCCAGCGACAGGCCGAGCCGGGTGACCGGCGGCACCTCCAGCCGGTGCTCGCGCATCCACTCCTCGCGCGCGAACAAATCGGCCAGCGGAGAATCCGCCACGACTTTCCCGCGCGACAGCACCACCAGCCGGTCCACCAGTTCGGGCAGCTCCTCCAGATGGTGCGAGACCACGACCAGCGTCAGGCCATCCTCGCTGCGCCAGCGCGCCAGCGATTCCAGCAGAGCGCGCCGCGAGCGCCCGTCCAACCCGGCGGTCGGCTCGTCCAGCACCAGCACGTCCGGCCGCGAGGCCAGCGCTCCCGCCAGAGCGGCCCGCCGCTTCTCGCCCCCCGAGAGCTCGTGCACCGAGCGACCCCGGTAGACAGCCGGATCGAGCCCCACCTTGAGCAAAGCCTCGTCCACGCGCTCGGCCAGCTCCGGGCCGCGCACGCCGAAGTTGCGCGGGCCGTAACCCACGTCCTGGGCCAGCGTCTCCTCGAACAACTGCTGCTCGGGAAACTGGAACAGCACTCCCACGCGCCGCCGGAGCTCGAGCAGGTCGCCGCGCGCGCCCACCCGCACGCCGCCCACGGTGACGCTCCCTTCCTGGGGGCGCAGCAGCCCGTTCAGGTGCAGCAGGAGCGTGGTCTTGCCGCTGCCCGTCGCGCCCGCCACGGCCACGCCCTGGCCGGCGCCGACGCTGAAATCGACCTCGGAGAGGGCCCGCGTTTCGAACGGGGTGCCACGCATGTAGACGTGGCCCAGCCCGCGTACCTCGATCATCCCAGCCACCCCAGCAGGTCGGAGCACCTGAGCACGGGACGCGGCGGCTCGAAGCCCCGTGCCCGCAGGCCCTCGCCCAGGCGGGTGAGGTCAGGCAGGTCGAGACCCAGCTCCTCGATCAGGGCGACCTCCTGGAACAACGCGGCCGCCTCTCCCGTGAAGCGCACGCGGCCGCGGTCCATCACCAGCACCCGATCGGCCGCCAGAGCCTCCTCCAGGCGGTGCGTGACCAGGATGATGGCCACGCCATCCTGCCGGCGCAGGTCTTGCAAGAGCTCGATCACCTCGTGGCGCGAGAAGGGGTCCAGCATCGTGGTGGGCTCGTCCAGCACCAGGTAGCGGGGCTTCATGGCCAGCACTCCGGCCAGCGCCAGGCGCTGCTTCTGCCCCCCGGACAAGAGGTGCGGCTCGGACCGGCGCACGTCGGTCAGGTCCAGGCGCTCCAACGCCCAGTCCACGCGGGCGCGCATCTCCTCGCGCTTAAGGCCGAGGTTCTCGAGCCCGAAAGCGAGGTCTTCCTCGACCACGGGGGCCACGATCTGGGCCTCGGGCTCCTGGAACACCATCCCCACCAGGCGGCGCACTTCCGGGTCGCTCGAGGCCAGGCCGTCCACCTGCACCGTGCCGCGCTGGGGCAAGAGCAACCCGTTGAGGTGGCGCGCCAGGGTGGTCTTGCCACAGCCGTTGGGGCCGGTGAGCACGACGAACTCGCCTGGCGCCAGCGTGAGGTCCACGCCCTGCAGCACGTCGGGCAATCCCGGATAACCCGCGAAGAGATCCCGCACCTCGATCATCGAGGGGCACTTACGGGCGCAAGCACGTTCATCCTTTGGCTACGTCCCAGAAACAGAAATTCAATCCGGCGGCCGTACGATCGGGCCATGAGACAATACCGCCAGGGAGACTTGTTGTTCGTCGCCATCGACTTCTGGCCCGAGGACAGCCTGCGGGTCCCGACCAACGTCCTGGGTGAGGGAGAGAAGAAGGGCCACCGTCACGTTCTGGAAGCTCCCGGGGAGCTGTTCCTGAGCGGCGGCGGACTGGTATTCCGCGCCCCCGAGCCAGCGGTGATCACCCATCCTGAGCATGCGACTCTGGAGCTTCCGAGCGGACATTACCGCGTGCTCCAGCAGCGCGAATACCGGCCCCAGGCCAGGCCGCGCTACGTCTATGATTGAGGCTCTGCTCTGGCTCTCGGTGAGCCTCGGCTCCTTCTACGCCTGCAATCCCACACCCGACGAGCTGACCCACGTGGTAATCTGCATGTTCGGACTGGGACTGGCGGGGACGGGCATCCTGGCTTTCGCCTTCACTCCGCGCCCGCAGTGGTTGCTGCTACCCGTGGCCTCGCTGTGGGTCGACTCTCCCCTGACCCTGCTGAACGATGGACTTCTGGGCTACCTGTGGTTGGCCGGAGTGCTCAAGGGCTTCCACCTGCTCGACCACGCACTCTTCGCCACGACGGTGCCGGTGCGCCGATTTCTGATCGCTCGTCTCGGCCTGCGTCGTCTCCAGCGCTGGGTCGCGTGCGAAGTGATCGATACCGACGCGGGGGCGCGCCTCTTGAAGTGGGACTTCGCCCGGGATGAGGCGGTGGTGGGGGTGGAGGTGCGCTGCCCCAGCACCGGCGAGGTCTATGTCCTGCGCGTCCCGCCCAACGTGCGCACGTGCAACCAGGCGCTGGCCTGGACGTTCAACGTGCCGCACTACGGGCCGCTGAAGGAGACCTAGCCGACGACGGACAGGGTGGAGTAGCTCGGGAGCACGTTCAGAGGCTGGTAGCCCTCGCGCGGCTTGGGGACGAAGAAGCAGCACTGCTGGCCGGTCGTCGCCAACACGTCGATGCTGGGCAGTTGCTTGCCCTTGAAGCCGAACTTGGCGCAGCTCTTGGGAAACCGGGCGTCCCAGCTGATCTTGAAGTATTCGCAATCGTAGCAGTTGGGGGCGGCCATCTCGAGATCAGTCTAGCGCGTCGGGCCGGGAAGAAGGGTTTCCGGCTTGTTACGAAGCCGCTCAAAGAAAGCGTCCACGATCGCGTACCAGGCCGCCCTGCGCTCCTCGAACGTGGCGTGCGTGAGGGTCGGCCGCAGCGCGCGGGCGTACTCGAGGAAAGCGGCGTACTCCGGACCGACCTCGCGCTGGAACTTAGCGCGGAGCCGCGCGGCCAGGGCCGGGGCGACCCCGTTGGTCGAGATCGCGATCGTCAGGTCTCCCTGGCGATGCACGGCGGGCATCGTGAAAGCGCAGTGGGGCTTGTCGTCCACCGCGTTGCACCACACCCCGCCGCGCTCCGCGGCGGCGAAGATCTCCGCGTGGCCTTCGTTGCCGGGCCGGTGGGCAAACACCAGCCACGCCCCCTCGAGGTCACCCTCGCGGTAGCCCCGCGCCAGCAGGTCGACCCTGGCCCCCGCCTCCTCGAGCCCCCGCACCTTCTCGGCGGTCTCCCGACCGCCGCCGTAGAACACGACCCGCCGATTCTCCAGAGCGAGCATCACGGGATACTGCACGTTCAAATCTCGAAGTACAGCCCGCCCTCGGTGGCGCCCTCCAGCACGCGGGGAGCGGGCGAGCCGAAGCTGACGCGGTGGCCGGGGGGAACGCTGCGGGTGAGGAAGACCGAGCCTCCGACCACCGAGCCGCGGCCCACCACCGTGCGCCCCCCCAGCACGGTGGCGTTGGCATACACCACCACGTCGTCCTCGAGGGTGGGATGGCGCGGATTCTCGTCCACGCCTCCCAGCGCCCCGAGAGTCACGCCGTGAAAGAGGCGCACGCGCGAGCCGAGAGTGGCGGTCTGGCCGATGACCGTGCCGGTGGCGTGGTCCAGGAAAAAGCTCTCGCCGATGGTAGCCCCCGGATGGATGTCCGCCCCCGTGCGAGAGTGGGCCCACTCGCTCAGCTGGCGGGCGAGCACGCGCTCACCCCGCTGATACAGCTCGTGGGCAACCCGGTAGACGAGCGTGGCCAGAAAGCCCGGGTAGGCCAGGATGACCTCATCCAGGCTGTAGGCGGCCGGGTCGTTCTGCAGGGCGAACTGGGCGTCCTTGAGCAGCGCGCGGCGAATCTCGGGCAGCCTGTCCACCAGAGAGCCCACGCGCTGGCGCAGCAGAGCCTCCTTGCGGGTTTGCTCCGAGGGCTCCACGTCGCCCACCGGAAAGAGCACGTCGCGGACCAGCTCCACCAGGCCCTCCACCTGGCGAGGCGTCAGGCCCAGCAGCGGAACGATCTCGTTCACGACGCCACCGCCGCTTCCACCTCGGTGAACAACCCCTCGAACAGCGCGCCACTGAGGTAGCGCTCGGCGGCGTCGGGCAGCACCACCACGATGGTCTTGCCCTCCCAGCGCCGGTCGCGCGCCAGTCGCAGGGCCGCCACGGTGGCCGCT
Organism: Vulcanimicrobiota bacterium; assembly: GCA_039809865.1. GTDB lineage: Bacteria > Vulcanimicrobiota > Xenobia > Xenobiales > QWHO01 > QWHO01. Next base: position 9,372 of record JBDHVW010000100.1, on the reverse strand, counting down.
CCCGAGGAGATCCCGGCCAGGATGCCTTCTTCGCGCCCCAGCCTCCGCGCCATGTCGATCGCCTCGTCGTTGCTCACGGTCTCGACCTGGTCCACCAGCGTCAGGTCCAGGTTCTTGGGGACGAAGCCCGCCCCGATGCCCTGGATCTTGTGCGGCGCCGGCTTCACCTCTTGCCCCGCCAGAGTCTGCGTGATCACCGGCGAATGCGAGGGCTCGACCGCTACCGAGTGCAGCGCCCGGCCCTGGATGCGCTCGAAGTAACGGCTCACGCCCGTCAGCGTGCCCCCGGTGCCGATGCCGGTCACCAGCACGTCGGCCTGTCCGCCCGTATCCGCGAAGATCTCGGGCCCGGTGGTCCGTTCGTGGATGAGCGGATTGGCGGGGTTCTCGAACTGGCGGCTCAGGAAATACCGGCCCGGGTCCTCGGCGGCGAGCTGCTCCGCGCGCTCGATGGCGCCCTTCATGCCCAGCGAGCCGGGGGTCAGGACCAGGCGCGCTCCCAGCGCCACCAGCACCTTGCGGCGCTCGAGCGACATGGTCTCGGGCATCGTGAGCACGCACTCCAGCCCGCGGCTGGCGGCCGCGAAGGCCAGGGCGATGCCGGTGTTGCCGCTGGTGGCCTCGATGATGGCGCGGCCGGGGCCCAGCAGGCCCTTCTGCTCGGCATCCCAGACCATGGCCGCCCCGATGCGGTCCTTGACCGAGTAGGCGGGATTGCGCCCCTCGATCTTGGCCAGCAGCGTTGCCCTGGTTCCCCCCACCACCTTGTTGAGCGAGACCAGGGGCGTGCGCCCGATGCTCTCGGCGTTGTCCGCATAGACGTTGGGATATTTTTTCAGCATGATTGAGCTCCTTCGTAGTGCAAACCGCACTCGGTCTTGGACAGCCCGGCCCAGCGGCCGGAGCGGTCGGTAGCGGGGAGAGTGCAGGGCGCGCAGCCGATGCTGCGATAACCCACGTACTCCAGGGGATGGCGGGGGAGGCGGTTGGCCTCGATGTAGTCGTCCACGTCCTGCGACGTCCAGTAGGCCACGGGCGAGATCTTGTAGACCCCGTCGGATCGCTGGCTCAGAATGGGCGTGCGCGTGCGGGTGGCGGCCTGGTCGCGCCGCAGCCCGGAGATCCAGGCCGAGGCGCCCGCCAGCGCGAGCTTCATCGGCTCCACCTTGTGCAGGTGGCAGCAGCGGTCGGGGTCCTCGCGGTAGGGCTCCCCCGAGGACCAGGGGGCGCGGATGACCCGCAGGTCGAGGCTCCAGAGGCGCGTGATCCGGTCGCGGAACGCCAGGGTTTCGGGAAAGTGAAACCCGGTGTCCAGAAACAGGATGGGAATCTGGGGCGCCGTGCGCGCGATCAGGTGCAAGAGCGGCAGGCTCTGGGTCTGGAAGGAGGAGCTGGCCACCAGCCCGTCTCCAAACGTGCCCACCGCCCAGTGCAGGATCGACTCGGGCGAGGCGTATTCGAACAGGTCGTTGAGCTGGGTGGGGTTGATCATGCCGACCTCGGGAGGAGGGAGGTCGACAGTTGACAGTTGACAGTCGACGGGGAGGAGGACGAGAAAGCGGCGACGTCGCCGATGACGGTGAGCATCGGAGACTCCAGCGAAGCGGCCTCGGCGGGTGCCGAGAGCAGCGTGGAGACGATGGTGCGCTGCCCCGCCGTCGTCCCCTGTTGGATGCAGGCCACGGGCGTGTCCGGCGAGCGACCGCTGGCGATGAGGCGCGCGCAGACCTCGCCCAGGGCGGCTTTCCCCATCAGCACCACCACGGTGTCGATGCGGGCCAGGGCGGCGTAGTCCAGCGGCGATTCGGTGGTGCCGGCCATGAACGACGCCGTGACGATCGCCAGCGACCGGCTGACATCGCGGTGCGTGACGGGAATGCCCGCCGCGGCCGGCACGGCCAGCGCGCTGCTCACCCCCGGCACGACCCGGTAGGGCACGCCGGCGGCCTCACAGGCCTGGCACTCTTCCCAGCCGCGTCCGAAGAGGAACGGATCGCCGCCCTTGAGGCGCACCACGCTCTTGCCCGAGCGCGCCTTCTGCACCAGCAGCGCGTTGATGCTCGCCTGGGGGTTGCGCCCGCTGCCGGGCGTCTTGCCCACGTCGATCACCTCGGCTCCGGGACGCACGCAGGTCAGCAATTCCGGGGAGACCAGGCGGTCGTGCACCACCACCTGGGCATTGCGCAGAAGCGCCAGCCCTTTGACGGTGATGAGCCCGGGATCGCCCGGTCCGGCTCCCACGAAGAAGACGGTGCTCATGCCACCACCTGCTCTTTCCCGGTCAGCGTCTGCCGAGCCGGACGGTCGCCGTGCAGGCGCTGGTAGAAGTCGCCCAGGCCCTCGCCCACCTGGCGCTCCCAGCGCCAGCGCATCAAGAGGGGCTTCAAGACCTCCACCAGCTCCGATTGCTTGACGTCGGCCGCAAACAGGTCGCTCAGGCGATCTCCCGCGAAGCGCCCTCCGACGTAGACGTTGTAGAGCCCCAGCGAGCGTCCCACGAAGGCCACGTCGGCCGTGTAAGGGCGCGCGCAGCCGTTGGGGCAGCCCGTCATGCGCACGCTTACGGGTACGTCCCGAAGGCCCAGGTGGGTGAGCACCGCCTCGAGCTCGCGCAGCACCTCCGGGATGGCGCGCTCCGACTCGGCCAGCGCCAGCCCGCAGGTGGGCAGCGCCGGGCAGGCCATCGAGTGCCTCACGGCGCCGGAGAGCTCGTGCGGGAGAGCCACTCCGGCGGCCCGCAGCAAGACTTCGAGGCGCTCCACGCCCTCTTGCGTGAGGTCGGTCAGCAGCAGGTTCTGCTGCCCGGTCAACCGCACTCCCGGCTGGAGCTCGGTCACGATCTGCCGCACGGCCGCGCGGTACGCGCCTTCGAGCCGGCCACTCTGGATGAACAGCCCGTAGTAGAAGTTACCGTCGCCCTGCGGCTGCTTGCCCAGATGGTCGTGAGCCTCGGCCCGCGGCAGCTCGACCGGGTCGCCCAGCTTCCAGGTGACGCGCTCCTGAAACTCCTGGCGGAAACGCTCGATCCCCCACTCGGCCAGCAGATACTTGAGTCGGGCGTGCCGGCGATCGGAGCGGTTGCCGAAGTCGCGGAAGACCGCCACCACCGTCCGCATGGCCTCGACCGCGTGCTCCACGGGCACGAATCCCAGCGGCTGCGCCAGCGCCGCGAACGTATCCGGCTTGTTGTGGGTCATCCCCTGGCCGCCGCCGACGACCAGGTTGAAGCCCCGCACGATATTGCCGTCGGTGAGGGCGATCAGGCCCCCATCGTAGGTGTAGATGTCCACGCAGTTGTCGGTGTCGATGGCGATGCCGGCCTTGAACTTGCGGGGCAGGTAGCGCTCGCCGTAGAACGGCTCCTCCTCGGGCTCGGTGCTGACGATCTTCTCCTCGTCGAGCCAGATCTCGTGATAAGCGCGGCTGGCGGGCTGAAGATCGCGGGCGATCTCGCGGGCCAGCTCCTGCACCATCCGGTGGACGGCACCGGCGGGTGCAGGACAGGCCATCAGGTTGCGCTCGATGTCCCCGCAGGCGGCGAGCGTGGTGACCAGCTCCTCGTTCATCGCGGCGATGGTGGCCTTCATGTCGCCCTTCAGGACGCCGTGATACTGGAGCCCCTGCCGGGTGGTCACGCGCAGATTGGCGTTCCCGTAGCGCTCGGCGATGGCGTCGAGCTGGAGGTACTGGCGGGCGGTCAGGATGCCGGCCGGAATGGCGGCGCGGATCATGAACGTGTGGGTCTTCTCGGTGGCCTGGCGGCGCAGGTCGCGGTTCTCTTGCTGATAGATTCCGTGGAACTTCAGCACCTGGAGGTCGTCTCCGGCGAAGCCGGAGGTGGTGGGGTCGGCGAGCGTTTGCTCGACGGTGCCGCGAAGGAAATTGCTGCCTTCTTTGGCGAGCTCGACTTTCGAGGGTGCGGGTGCGTCTTTCATCTGAGGGCTCCTCCTGCCAGAAATCGTGGGAAAACGAAAAGCCCCCGGGATCATCCCGGGGGCTCGCATTGTCCACGGCCTCTTTATGGCGTGGGTGTGGCTCTCCTAAGGATGATCCTCCGCGGGGGCGCAGGGACAACAACAACAGAGAGCATGGAAAGTAGCAGACAGGGCGGTGAGCTCGACGCGGCTTCTGCTACTCATGTCACAAACGATAGCACCCGTGTTCAGAAAGTGTCAAGTAGTTACCCCGGAGAAACGGTTTACAATTCTGCTCCAGAAATTCGCTCGCAGCGCATTTATACTGGCCGCGATGATTCTGCAGAGTCTCTCCTCCGTCCCCAGGGTCCCCCTGGTCCGACTCCACCGGGCCGAGGCCTCACCCGACAAAGTCGAGCTCGGCGGAGGGCTGCTGACCCGGATCGGCCGCTTCGTCTCGGACTCCATCACACAAATCCTGGAAGACCCATCCGACCTGGGGACGGGCTACGCTCCCCTGCGGGTGCCGGCGGACGGGCCCGAGCGCGAGGAATACTTCCACAAGAAGTTTCTGCGCGACACCACGCGCCAGTTCGGCAAGGACTCGTTCGAAAGCCTGGGCCAGGTACTGGGTCTGGCGGACTTCTATGCCAAACGCTATCAAGGAATGCAGGCCGCCCCGCTCTATGACCGGGCGGTAGCCATTCTCGACCGCGAGTTCGAGGCGCGCGGCGACGACGCGCAGGTGAGCCGCGTGGCGGGCGCCGCGACCGGCGCCGACGGCGCGGCCGGGGTCTACGCCCGGGCCGCCGGCTTCTACGAGAGCTACGCCAAGCCCGAGCAGGCTCTGGGCTGCTGGAGCAAAGCCATCGCCCTGCGCGAGAAGCTGGGCCAGCCGGCCGACCAGGAGCGCCTGGAGCTGGCCTTCTATCACCAGCGCCAGGGACGCCATGATCTGGCCGAGGGAGTGCTGCGCACCACGCTGGAGCGCCGCATCGAGCGCCTGGGTGCCGGCCACCCGGAGCTGGCCGAGATCGCGGACAAGGTGCCGGCCTTCGACCGCCTCTCCTCGGCTCTCTTCGGTCTCCAGAACACCCGTCGCGACGCCCACGGCAAGGGCTGGCTGCTGGCCGCCAACTACCGGGAGCTGAACCGCGTTTACGCGAATCTGGGAATGCCGGCGGCCGCCAGCGAGATGGGCGATTGCGCCCGCGAAGCCGAGCTGGCCGATAAGGTCAAAGGCCCGTCCTATCCCGGTCAAAGGGAAGACCTGGAGTGGTTGCTCGGCTACTATCGGCGAACCGACGATCAGACTTCGGCCTTTCACGTTGAGAAGCGCTTGAATCGCTAACCTGCGGCTTACTTGGCTTACGAATTTGTAATCCAACAGGTGGTCTTGCGGCGAACGCCTGGTATGACAGGGCGCTTTCAGCGGCTGAGCCGACCTAGAAGTTGACCACGACCAGGGCACTCTTCGAAACGACGCGCCCCGAGGAGTCACGCACGTTGAGAACCACATCGTAACTCCCATTGCTTACGCGGGAGCCCCGCATGTCGAGACCATCCCAGATGATGTCTACCGACCCGGTCGTCGAGAGCCGCTCGGGAGAAGTAAAGACGGTTTGTCCCCCACCCTGCCGGCGGATACTGTACCAGAAGACGCTGGGCGGATTGGTGGCCGTTACTCGAACGCGCGCGAGCTCCCCCTTGTTGGGCTTGACGTGCTTGGAGAGCACCTCGAGGCTCAGCGTCAGAGGCGGCGGGGGCTGGTCGCTGACCGTGAAGTTTACCACTCTTTCGGTGCTGGGAGCCGGGACGAGTCCGTTGTCAACCGCCAGGATTCGATAGGAATGCTGCCCCAAGGACAGGGGCTGGGGGGGCTGATAGCGGACCGTGAGCCGCTCGAAAAAGGGACCATCAGGATCGATCTGCGAGTCGATCAGGCACTGGCCAAAGACGTCCGCTCCATCTAATTGAACTCGCGACTTGAGAATGTCGATTTGATTTTGAAGGACGTTACCGTCGGTCATTTCGACTTGCAAGGCAGCCGAGTTTGGCGAGACGGTCCCGCCTTCCGGTGGGCCGACGATCGTGACCTGGGGTGGAGTGGTGTCGGGTTGCGTGGATTCGGGCGCACGGACAGCGTAGAGGATGTGTTCCATTAGACTTCCATCGTAGTGAGTTGTCGGGAAACTCCGACGCACGAACAGCAGGAGCCTCAAGCACTCGGCGACTTCGGTACTGCTGGCATCGCTCGAGCGAAGTCCAGCGGTGATGTAGATAGACGCCACGTATTCTCTCAGTTGAGGCGCCACCTGATCTTCCGCAATCCGGAGAGTCCGACCAGACCTGATGTCTTCGAGAGGAACGCCACCAACTTGGACCAGGAGGTTGCTTGTTGTGTTGGTGTGTAGTTTTGCAACTAGCTCCAAATTAGCATCCAGCCAATATTTGGTCCCCGGAAAGCGTTGGACGTTCAGTTGCCATAAGGCGATCGCATCGTTCTCCAAGCGGCTGGCTTTTTCCGGGTCCTGCGGGCGTGCGTAGACTGCCGCCATATTGAGGCAGCCAGCTGCTTTATAGCGCGCAGCCGCTTCAATTTCGCTGTCAGGGTAGGCAGCGGCCAGTCGCAAATACTCCGAGGCGGCTTCTTCATAGCGGCATAGCTCTTTGAGGGTAAAGCCTTTCTCAAACAGTGGGTCTGCGCCGGCAGGTACGCCGGGAAAACCGCCCGAGATCGCTGGAGTTGGGGCCTGAGGAGGCTGTCCCTGCGCGACAGGAAGTCTATGACTACCCAATAGTAGCATTGTTGCAGCCAGGGATAAGGCCGACACAAACCAGGTTCTCGTGTAGGTTCTCATTCTGAGCTCCGGCCGCATCAAATCTTCTCAGCCTCTCCCTGACGAGCATCGGGCAATGCTCTCATTTTTTTGACTAATAATTCGTTGCCAGTTTGCATGACTTGTGAAAACTGCTCAGATCCCATTCTGGACCATAGGCTTTTATGTATACGCCAGATGGCGCGTTCCCTATTGACGACGTTTGGGTTAACTTGATCGTGCGGGTCCACCGCTCGCGTATTGGTGCCGGAAATCGTTGGTATATAGTGAATAAAGTAGTAGTAGTCGCGCGTCACAGCGCAGGCATCATCGGCCAGGCGCACTTCCATGGAGGCGTTGGCCAGCAACCAGGCCATCGCGCGGTCTTCCCGGCTCGGGTCGCTGAGCAAGAACTGATCGTAGCGACTGAGAACTCTCGTGTCGGCGTGCTGGGAGCCGGGCGGCTCGTCGGTGTTTCCCAAAGGGGCGGTGGCGTTGTAGCCCAGCAAAATTCCGTTGGCACGAAGCTTGCTGACCCACTCGTTACCCGCACTGTAATCGTAGCCAGCCCAGCCATTGAAGTTGCCAATGTTCAGGGCCGAGCAACCAGCAAAGATGACGACATCGAGGTTGTCTTGCCAATCCTGCTGGATGTCGGCTGGCTCGACACGGCCGTGCTCAAGGAAAAGGCTTCCCCGCGAGCCATGCCCGGACACGTAGAATCTGCGCGCCTGGTTCTTGACTCGAGTCCAAGCCCGCAAGCCTCGTCGCTCGACGACCAGGTCTTCGAAACCGGCTGCCTGAAAGGCGTCTTTGCTGTTGATGGTCTTGTCACGGCGATAGGCAGTCGACAAACGCTCCTCGGCGGTCAATTCCCAGGCTCGACCCAACTTTCGATGACTCCCTTCCTGTCGCTCAAACAGCAAGGAGTCCTGGGCCCCGCTGTCGTCAATGGAGGTGCTTGGTCCGAATTGGGTTGTGCTGTCAAAGGTCGAGTAGGATAGCTCTTTGGGGTCGGTGCTAACTTGAACGTGGACGTCTCCTGAGGCAGAGCCAGAGGCTAGTGTTATCGAGTGCTCGTACTTGCCTGCACTAGCAGTCTCCGTTTGGAGGGGCAGGTCGAGGCTGAGCTGGTTGGCAGATATGCTCGTCGCAACGGATACAGATACCTGTGCGGGCAGCGTGACGCCGGGGGTCTTCTTGGCAAAATATCGGATTGTCAACGCTCGGGTTGAGTTCAATCCGAGTGGCACAACGGCGTCGTTGCTCGAAGACAGAGTCAGGGCGGTGCCCGCAACCGGCCCGATATCGAATGCGTCCAGGGCCGCTATGGGGTCCAGGCCGGCAGGTACCTCGCGAGGTGACGAACTGGCAACGACCTCACCCGTCAACTCGTCAATGACCTCGATGCTGTCCGCGACTTCCTCGGTCGGTCCAAGCACGGTGAAGGGCACGTCCTTATCCGCCGATTCGCAGAACAGCGCTAAACCGGTATGTCGCTGCTGCAGGCGTCCATCGACGATCCCCTCGTCTTCACCTTCGCAGGCCTCGGCGTGTATCGAGAACTTGTACTCGCCCGGTCGCGCGCGGGCCCCGTCTTGCTCCAAGCCGTCCCAGCCGATAAAGATCGAGTGGCTGGAGGCAGTTTCCGGCGACGAGTAATTCTTCAGCACCGTACCCCCGGGGCCCACGACTCGGACCAGCCAGTGCACGTCCGGGTGGTCGTAACCGAATGTGCCAATCCCTGCGCGTAGTTCGATCGAATCCCCCAGGCTGGGGTCGAAGCTGTCATCTGGGAAGAGACTGGCGCCTATGGCGACGGCCCTGCTCCCATCGGCTCGAGCGCCGCGGAATATGATGTAGGGCACAAATCCACCTGGACTGGGATACGAATTGGCCTGGGCCTTCACCTGATAACTCAAGACCGGGGGATCGACCGGCGGTCCATTGTGGCGGGGCAAGAAGGCCAAATTGTTCGGGTCCCAGGTAAAGTGCACGTGATTACCGTCGGTTTCGGGCACTGCGCTCTCGGCGCGTCTCCCGGCGGCATCGTAAATGTTGACGCTCCAGCGTGCTCCACCAACCCCGCCGCTGCCAAAGTCCCAATCGAAAAGTGAGTCCACGCTCACGGGTTGTTCCCCGGACCCGGTCAGATCGGGCAGGTCTGGAGTGAAACGAAGCCCTCGTTGCAGGTAGCTCTCGTTTAGGATGGTCTGCCCGTCCACTACCATGGACAAATTGTACGGTCCAGAAAGGCCACAGCCGAACAGCGGGGTCAGTGGAAATGCGGGCGCCGAGTCCGGCTGATGCCGTGAGGGGATATCGGTCAGGGTCAACACCGACTGGTCTTGCAGGAATACCTCGATTGTGAAGAGCGTGACCGAGAGCCCATCGGTCTCGGGTCCGGGCCGGGTGGTGTATTCGTAGGTCAACCGGACGGTTCCGTCACTCGGAATCAATTGGATGCGACCCGGCTCGGGATCATCCAGGGCGACAGAGGAGATAGACGAGGCTGGAAGAGTCCAGACGTAGTCGAATTTCCCGGCGGTGCTCACGGGGAAAGTAACGTCGGGGACAATGTGAGAGAACAACGACCCGGTTACCTGCAGTGAGTCGGGCGTGAAGGCCACGTAGGGCGG
>JBDHVW010000099.1:0-29509 GCA_039809865.1 Vulcanimicrobiota bacterium | reverse complement strand
AGCACGAACACGAAACCTAGTGCCACGAGCTTTTTAGCCGAGTTCTGATACGTGTAGGTCAAATCGGACCTCCCCGCTAGAATAAATTTATCACCGTCAAGGGGGTTTCCTCCACGAAAACGCGAAATTTAGGCAAGTCAGGCCGGGCCGGGGCTGGTGTTTCCCTGTACTTATTCGTCCAATAACCATCGCCGAACCGGGCGGCACTTGACGCAACAACGGCAATGGAGGCGACGAACCGAAAATGCCCAGGAAGTCTGAGAAGCGATCGGGATTCACCCTGGTCGAGCTCATGATCGTCATGTTCATCCTCGCCATTCTGATGGCCATGATGATCCCTCAGTGGGTGAAAGCCAAGTACCGCGCGCATCTGAGCGGCTGTCTGCAAAACGAGCGCGCGGTGGCCTCAGCCATGGAGGTCTACCGGACGGAATTCGACGGATACCCGGGCTCGGGTGTCATCACGCCCGGTCACGTGCTCTTTACGGGCCACTATATCCAGCCCGGCGAGATCAAGTGTCCGTCCAACCAGGCCTACTACAACCTCGAGTCGCAAAATGACGCGTTCACGCTCAGCTGCAACGGCATCCATCACCTGATGTTGCCGGTTGGGGTGGGATATCCCCAGTATGGCAACGGGCGAGGGGTCTTCCTGAACCCGTAGGGAGAACCTGGGAAAAGCCCGGCCCTCATCAGGCCGGGCTTTTTTCATGCCGCTTCGCGGCGGCCGGTCAAGAGAAACTTCACCGCGCGCTCGAGCCCCGACAGTGTGAGCGGATACATCGGAAACACGTTGCGGATGACCGCCAGCGTGCTGGTGGGGTCGTTCCAATAGACCTGGCGCTCGGGGTTGAGCCACACGCTGCGAGGAAAATGCTGGCTCAACAGCTTGAGCCAGTCGAGGCCGGTCTTGCCCTCGCGATTGAGCGAGTAGCCGCCGCGGTTGGCCAGGAGCTCGTACGGGGCCATCAAGGCGTCGCCGACGACGATGAGCTTGTAGTGCTTGCCGGTCGTACGAAAGAGGTCGTCGAGCATGACCCGCTTGCGCAGGCCGTCGGTCGAGTAGACGCTGCCGTAGACGCAGTTGTGGAAGAAGTACGACCTGAATTCCTTGAAATGGGTGGCGCGTGCGGCCGCCGAGAAAAGCTGCTCGACCGTCTGCGCGTGGGGGTCCATCGAGCCCCCCACATCCATCATCAAGATGACGCGCACATTCGAACGACGCGGCGGGCGCACGACCACCTCCAGCTCGCCCGCGTTCTTGGCGGTGGCATCGATGGTGCCCTCGAGATCGAGCTCGCGGTCGTTGCCCTCGCGGCTGAAGCTGCGCAGCTTGCGCAGCGCCATGGCATACTGCCGGATGTCCAGCACCAGGTCGTCGCGATAAGCCCGGTAGTTGCGGGCGTCGGCGACCCGGATGGCGGAGCGCGCCCCTCCCTTTCCCCCCACGCGAATCCCCTTTGGATTGGCGCCGCTGTTGCCAAAAGGCGAGCTCCCCCGGGTTCCGATCCAATGACTCCCGAAGTCGTGCCGCTCGGTCTGCTCGCGCAGGCGCTCCTCGTAGCGTTTCTCCAGCTCCTCCAGCGTCAGCTCGTCGAAGAGCTGCTGCTCCTCGGGCGTGCGGTCGCGCTGGGCCGCTTCGCGCAGCCAGTCCAGCAGCTCTTTGTGCAGCTTGATAGCCTCGGCCTCGACGCCTTTGAAATGGGCCAGAAAAGCCTCGTCAAAGGCGTCCAGGTGGTTCTCGGAATGAATCAGCAGGGCCCGGGCCACGTGGTAAAAGCCCGTCAGCGAGTTCTCGTGAAGGTTTCGGGCCAGGGCTCCGGCCAGAGCCACGGCCTCTTGCGCCCCCACCGGCACGCCGCGAGCCCTCAGCTGATAGAGGAAGGGCACCAGCATCAGTTCCTCCAGCCCGGCCGGCGGGTCAGTTGCTCGTTGAAGGCCTCCAGATCTTGCTCCTTCTTGAGCAGAGTGCCCACGAAAGGCAGCCCGGCCTCAAGCGCCACGTGAGAGATGCCGGCGGCCTTCAGAGCGGCGATCCAGTCGATCAACTCGCTGGTGGACGGGCGCTTGCGCAGACGCTGCATCCCCCGCAGGTTGAAGAACGCTTCCACGGCCTGGGTGGCCAGCTGCTCGTCCAACCCGGGATGGTGCACGTCCACGATGCGCCGCATGAACTCGGGCTCGGGGAAGTCGATGAAGTGAAAGACGCAGCGGCGCAGGAAGGCGTCGGGCAGCTCTTTCTCGTTGTTGGAGGTGATGACGACCACGGGGCGCTGTTTCGCGGCCACCTCGTCGCCGGTCTCGGCGATGACGAAGCGCATCTGGTCGAGCTCGTGCAACAGATCGTTGGGAAACTCCAGGTCGGCCTTATCCACCTCGTCGATCAGCAGCACGACCGGCTCGGACGCGCTGAAGGCCTGGCCCACGGGGCCCAGCTTGATGTAGGAGCGGATGTCCTTGACGTCGCCCTCGCCAAAGCGCGAGTCGTAGAGCCGCTGCACGGTATCGTAGACATACAGGCCGTCCTGAGCGCGCGTGGTGCTCTTGACGTGCCAGGAAAGGAGCTTGAGGCCCAGTCCTTCGGCGATGGCGCGCGCCAGCAAGGTTTTTCCCGTGCCCGGCTCGCCGCGCACCAGCAGCGGCCGCTGCAGCGCCAGGGCGCAGTTGACGGCCGCCTCTAACGCCTCGCCCGTCAGGTAGCTGTCGGTCCCCTGAAAGCGCCGGAAATCAGCCATGGTTGACGGCCTCGATGTTGTGGCCGTCCGGATCGTGCACGAAGGCGCCATAGTAGTTCGGGTGGTAGATCGGGCGCAGGCCGGGCGCCCCGTTGTCCTTGCCCCCGGCGGCCAGAGCCGCCTGATGGAAGGCGTCCACCTGCTCGCGGGTGCCCCGAATGGCCACGTGAACAGAGCCTTTGACCTCGCCGGGACCGATCCAGAAGTCGGGCTTGGGGGGAATGCCAAAACCAACCGCGTGGGGGAACTCCATCAAGAGCTCGTACCCCAGCGGCGCCAGCGCCTGCTGATAGAATGCCTTGCTGCGCGCCAGATCCGTGACGGGCAGTCCGATGTGATCGATCACTGGGTAGCCTCCAGATTCCCCCTTGCAGGGTAGTTCTGGACAGAGGGCCCGCTGCCTTCAGGAACGGGTGCGCAGCCGCACGCCGCCGACGTGGAGCGTGTCGCCAGCCTGGAGGATGGAATTGCCGGCCGCCTTCAGACCCTCGGCCAGCTTCTTCACTTCGTAGGCGGGAGAAAATTTGCCATGCACCAGGAACTGCAGCTCCTCGACCTGTTCCCGAGCCCCCTCGAGCTTCGCCTCGGTGGCGGCAATCCGGGCCTGGTCACTTCGAAGCAGCCGGGTGCCCAGGAGAGCGAGCGCGCCCAGTCCGACCCCTCCCAGGGTCAGCGCCACCGCCGCCGTGGTCATCCCGAGCGCGAATCCTCCGGCCGCCAGCAAGGCCGGAACGGCCGCGCCGCGCGCGAAGACCTTCTGCAGAACCGTCGTCCGCTTCAGGTTGCTCTGATACCCCCGCAGATCTTGCTCGAGCAGCGTCACCTGGTCGCGCGCCGCAAAGAGCCGCGTTCGAGGGGACGGGCCCGCGGGGGGCTGGTAGTGGCCCGAGACGATCACTCCTGGAACCTACCGCCAGGGGCTCAAAAAGACCTTACACGGTGTAGGGACGGAGCTGGAGCAGGACAATGCCCTCTTCGTCGATGAGCCATTCGATGTCGACCGGGTCGGAGAACGTGTAGTTGGGCGAAAAATGCGACTGGAGCAAGCGCCCGGCAAAGGCCAGCTGCTGCAACTGACCTTTGCGCTCCTCGGACAGGTCTTCGGTGGCCGCCCCGAGCGAGAGCGTGCGACCGCCCCCTTCGACGGTGTTGTAGACGTACTGCAGCGGCAGCTCCACCCCCTGCACGACGCTGTCGACCGAATGGGTGGACACGTTCACGTAGACATTGCGGAAATCGGCGCGGTTGAGGGGGTTGGTGGTGACCAGCACACCGCCCACTTCGGCCGGCATCTCCTCCTGGATGATGACGCCCATCCAGCAGTCGTCCAGCGAGATCCCGACCTCCTGGCGCAGGCGCACGCTGCGCGGGGCGAAGAGCGAGGCCCAGACTTCCTTGATGCTCTGGAAGATCTTCTCCGCCGTGGTGACGTGGTTGATCGACTCATAGATCCCGGCGGCGCTGAAGTTTTCGAGGTCCTCGGCGTTGGACGAGCTGCGCACCACGAAGCTGCCCACTCCGGCCAGCTGGTTGGCGATGGCGCTGTCGATCGCCGCGCGCATGGCATCGGGAAAGCGCATGGTGCGAATGCGGTTGACCAGGTCGAGACAAAGCGGCTCCAACTCGCGCGCATTGAGCATCAGCGCCATCTTGAGCTTGCCGATGCCCTGCTGCAGGGCCGGACTGGACTCGAGAAACTGCTGGTTGAGCGAGAACGGCAACGCGATTCCGCGCGGCACACGGATCGTGTGGCGCAGGAACTCGGCCGCTTTGGCGACCACCAGCGCGCTGTCGTTGCCCTCCGAATCGGTCATGCCCAGAAAGCGCGCCAGGTAGGGGATCAAATTGGCCCGCGGGGGCCGGCGAATCTTGTAGAAACCGAGCACGCGGTCCGAGCCGTTCTCCAGGAGGTACGTCAGCTCACCCAGATGGGCCGCCTTGGTGCCGTAGCGGAAGCGGTCGGTCAGGCGCAGCTTTTCCAGCTCGAGGATCGGGACGTGGTCGGTCTCGGGCTCCTCCAGCACCACGCGCTGGGTGGCCCAGGAGGGCCGAGCTTGCTCGGCCACGGGCGGCTCGGCCACATTCTCGATCTGCACGGCCTGGAAGGTATTGTCCACCGAGATCTGCACCCAGCGCCCGTCCAGGCCGTGCTCCTTGACGCGGTCCAGGATGCCAATCTGCACGCAGTTGGGCACGCCCCAGCCGCTGGCCAGCACGTTGGTGTGGCTCAGCGGCGTGGTGTGCTCGGCGTTGATGATGCCAGACAGACGCGGGATGTCGTCGGGCACGCGCTTCATGACGATGATGTCGAACCATTCCAGGGTGTGCCGCTCGCGCTGGTATTGCTTCTCGTCCTGGAAAACGCGCAGGCGGCCGCGCGTGCTGCCCGAGTTGAGCGCCAGGAAGTCGCTCGAGGCGAAGAGCTCGTGGTGAAAGATGCGCGGCATCTCGGAGGGGTGGATGCGCGCCAGGATCGCCTCTTGCAGGTGGTTGGCGGGTTTGACCAGCAACGGGAGCTCGCGGTCGAGGTAGGCGCGCACGGTCTTGCGGAAGTAGCGCAGCATCACCTCGTCCATCGTGTCGACCTCGACGGTCTCGAGGGTGAAGAAGCGCTCCTCCTTCTTGTGTAGCGCCACGATACCCAGCAGGAACTGGCGGTCAGGCGCGAGGTAGACGCTCTGGTTGAACTCGTCGATCTTCTTCTCGAGCTCGGTCTTGGGGATGCCCATGATCGCCTCGGCGATGTAGTCGGCATGGAACTGGTAGGCCGCGTTGTTGAGAAAGTGCACCACGGGGTGAGCGGGATTGGCCCGGTCGATCACCACCTTGACGAACGGATAGCCGGCAAGGTTGCCGGCCAGCTGTGCGAAGGCATGCAGCGACAGCCGTTGCCCCACGATCCCCTTGACCGGCCCGTCCAACTGCTCCTCGGACTCGAATTCCACCCCGTGCTCGTCGATCATGGTGAGTGTGGTTCAACAGATTCCCTCCGGCTCCTCGGCATGCTAGGATAGAAGCATCTCACGGCCTTGCTTCCGGCCTTGAACGAAGCGCTATCCTCATGAGCCAACGGCTCTGGTCCAACCCCCGGCACCGCCGGGCGATTCGTCAACGAAAACTCCAACAACAGCAACGCTTTCGGTTTCGTCGCTGGCGACTTGCGACGCTCGGAATGCTGGCCTGGACCTCAGCGCCAGAGTATCTGCTGCTCGGGGAAGTGCTTCGCCACGAGGTGGGCGCCTGGCAAAGCGATTTGGAACTGATCTGGCGCCTGCACGAGGTGTTCCAGCGATGGTTTGGCCAGCGCCGCCCGCGCACGGGACCCCCGGAGGGAGAAATCGTTTCCGTCGAGCTTTGGTGGCGACTGAAGGGCTCCTGGGAAAACATTACTGAGCTCGACCTCCCCGACGTCTATGATGGGTGGCACAGGAGGTGGCTCAAAGATGAAACTGCACTTGCGATTTGGTGGTCAGAGCCGCACGCGGGAGGCCCACGAGCTGGGGGTCGATCCGAGCTGCTCGGATCAGGAGATTCGCCGCAAATTGGCCCGCTATTATGAGCTGAGCGCCGAGCAACTGACCCGGCTGGTGATCGATCGGCATCCTGACGGAGTCGTGGTCCGTCCCCCGGCGGTGTTCGGCTAAGATGCTCGAGACCTCCGCGCGCCACGCTCTCATCGACGCCTTCATGGTCGCCAGCCACGGCGATCTGAAAGCCCTCTCCGCCGTCCACGACCGGGCCATCCAGGAGGATCCGCTGCTCTACGGGCCGCTGGCCCGCTGGTACCAGCAGCACGGGGCCATCCGCGATCACCACGAGCTGTTCGTGGCCCACTGCCTGGCCAGCCCCTTTCCCGAGCATCGCGAGCACGGGCTCGTGCTGTTGCAGACGCTGCGCCCCTACCAGGTGGCGCGGGTGGTGCGCTTCCTCAAGGAGACGCTGCGCCACAAGACGCGCATCGCGCGCTCGGCCGTCAAGACCTACCTGCAGCGCCGCGAAGCGGACGTGGAGTGGTTCGACGAGTGCTGCATCCGCGACTCGAAATCGATGAAATACCTCTACGCCACGCTGCGCATCAAGCCCAGCCCGCGCGCCGAGCAGATCCTGTTTCAGGGCAAACCGCCGGCCGAAAGCCGGGTGGCTGCCACCAAGAAGCTGACGAGCCTGCAGAAGCGCCCCGACCAGCAAGCGGAGCTGATCCGTCAGCACCACATCCACTTCACCACGGCCCGCGGCGCGGTCACGAACTACACCCCGGCCATCCTGGAGGCGCTGGTCGAGGTGATGACTCCCGCCCAGCTGATCACCAACCTGAGCTTTCTCGAGAAGCGCGGCGCTCTGATGCACCCGGCCATCCGGCGCACCGTCCTGGCCAAGCTCGAGCGTGGCGTGACCGAGTCGCGCGTGTCCGAGTTCAAGGCGCTGGTGGCCATGCAGAAGATCTCGGTGGACCGCACTCTGGCCGACCGCATGCTGGCCATGGTGGGGCAACGCCTGCGCGGGCGGGGAACCATCCAGCGGAACACCGCCGTGCTGGTGGACAAATCGGGCAGCATGGAGGAGTGCATCGCCATCGGCCGCCTTCTGGCCGCGCTCTGCAGCACCATCTGCGACGCCGAGATGTGGGTGGAGGCGTTCGACTCGGCCAGCTTCCCGGTGCAGCCGACCAGCCGCAACTTCGCGGGCTGGGAGGAAGCGTTCAAGCGCATCCGCGCCTCGGGAGCCACCTCGATCGGAGTCTCGGTGCGCAAGCTGCGCGACCAGCCCATCGAGCAACTCGTGCTGATCTCCGACGGCGAGGAGAACACTCAGCCCTACTTCGCCGAGGAGGTGCGCGCCTTCCAACAACGTCACGGCCGCACTTTGAAGATCATCTGGATCAAGGTCGGCAATAGCGCGCAGACCTTCGAGTCGGAGTTGGCCGGCCTGGATGTGACGCGCATCAACTTCAAGGGGGATTACTACAACCTGCCCAACGTCGTGCCGCTGCTCTGCTCGGGCGAGCACCGCCAGCTGGTGGACGAGGTCCTGGAATGCCCGCTCTACACGCGCGCGGACCTGGACAAACTGCCGCCCCAGTTCGATCGGGAGACCTATGAAATCCTATGACATCGTGGCTCCGCGCGTGCGGGGAGGCAAGCTGCCCTGCCTGCAGGACGGCCTCCTCTGGGAGGTCCCGGTGGCGTCGGGGCCCTCCGAGGGCTGGGGTCTCTGGAAGGTCATCGGCTTCGAGGCCGCCTACGTGCGGCCGGCCGCGGCCTGGGAGCGCGAGCGCTTCCTGGTCGGCCGGCCGCGCGTGGCGGTGACGCTGCTCGAGCAGCTTGCCCGGGCGACCTGGAGCGGAGTCGCCCCGGGCCGCACCCGGGTGACGGTCCACCTGGTCGATCAGGGAGCCGAGCTGGACAACGTGCGCGCGGTGCACGACGGGATCCGCTGGTGGAGTCTGGGCCTCGCATCGGGCCGGACGCGCAAGGCTCAGAGGCTGCGTTCGGAACGCACGAAGCTGACGGACGCCCAGCGCCTGAAAAAGGCCGTCGAGCTGGCGGGCGGCGTCCTGCTGGGCTTCACGCCCACCAGCATGGGCTTTCAGGTGCGCTGGCAGCGGGGCTCCGAGGCGTTCGTCTCGCTGGTGGACCGCGACCTCAACCTGCAGCAGGCTGGCTTCTGCCTGGCCAACACCGACGCCCAGCACGACCTGACCTCGCTCGTGTCGTTGATCGACGAGCGCCCATACTACCCGGAGGAGGGTTGGTCATGATCACTGTCTGCGGCGCCGGCACCCTGGGCGCCAACCTGTTGGAAAACCTGGCGCGCTCGGGCGTGACTCCACTCCGGGTCATCGACTGCGACCGCGTGGAGCCCCGCAACCTCGCCAACCAGCCCTACACGACGTTACAGCTCAAACAGCCCAAGTGCACGGCCCTGGCCGAGTTGCTCTTCTATGCCGCGGGCACCCAGCTGGAGACGGTGGAGAAGAGATTGACGGCGGAGAATGCCCGCAAATTCTTGCACGGCAGCTCGCTGGTGGTCGATTGCTTCGACAACTCCGGCTCGCGCGCGGCCGTGCAGAATGCGTGCCGCACACTTGGACTTCCATGCCTGCATGTGGGTCTCTCCCGCGATCGCTACGGCGAGGTGGTGTGGGACGAGCGCTACGTGGTGCCCGCGGACACGGACGGCCTCCCCGCCTGCCTGGAGATTTCTCGCAACCTGGCGCTGATGGTGGTTTGCGCGGCCACCGAGGCGGTGACAGCCTTTCAGGGGAGTCAGGCCCGCCGGAGCTTCAGCCTGACTCTCGGCGACCTGGCCGTGACCGAGCTCTAGGCGGCCGGGGGCTGCTTCTTCTCGAGTGCGGCGACGCGCTTTTCGAGGGCATCGACATCGGACTGGGAGGCGTATTCGTCTTGCACCAGGCCGAGGACCGTGTCGAAGCGCTCTTCCATCTGACGCATCCGACCCTGGTAAACCCGGGTTGTCTCCTTCAGAGTCGCACTCAGTTCTTTGACGTCGATCTGCACCTGGGACACGGCCTCCGCCAGTCCGTCAACGGAAGCCTCCAGCTTGTCGCAGCGTTCTTCCAGGTGCCCCCCCTGTTCGGTGATGCGGGCCCAGGTCAGCTCGAAATCCGCTTTCACCTCAGCCCGGAATTTGCTCAACTCGTCCTTCATCTGTCGTGCCCTCCAACAATCGGAAAATTCGCGCCCGCAAGCGCCGCTGCCTTCAGGCTACCGGGACCGTGTTGCCGAGTTGAGGCCGATTCGTTGCCGCCAGCTTACCGCGAGGTTGCCAGAAGATGAACGTCGTTCAGTACCATCTGTCACTGAACCCGAGGACCCGACCAGGCTAGACTGAGGGCATCCCAACCAACCTGGAGGACAAAATGAGTGACCGTGAATTTCCCTGTCTGGTGTTCGAGGGGCCGCCCAAGATGATTCTCTGGCCGGGACTGACGCTCGACGTCGGCGGGCACCCGGTGCGCGTCGGCGGACTGGGGCGCGTCGGAGACCGCGATCCGCAATGGTTCGTGGTCGAGTTCGGCCCCGGCGAGGGGCGCGACCACCTGCGCGAGACGCTGCTGGACATGCCGGTCATCCGCATGACCCGGCAGGACGTCGTGCGGGGCAATCTCATGGGCCAGCTGCAAGAGCGTCTGCAGCGAGTACTGAGCCGCAAAGCCGCCTGAGCGCAGGGGCGGGCAGGTCGAGCTGCCCGCCCCGCGATCCCTCGGATGCATGATTCTGTTAACCAAAACGTAATCCCGATGACCGCGTCCTGTATTAAAGTCGGCCCACATCGTCACAGGAGGGTCATATGGTCGTCACTCAACTCAGCTCCCCGCTCCAGATGCCCAACTTCAGCTCGGTCCGCTCGGCCGCTGGCGCGCCTGCCGGACCCTCCGAGAGCTTTGCCCCGGGCGAGCCCGCGGCCCGCCCCACCAATGTCGAGAAAGCCGCCCTGATGCGCCTCTTCCAGGAGCCCGGCGCCCTCTCGCCCCAGACCGGCGGCAGCCGCCAGATGGCCGACTACGACGGCCGCGTCAAGCACCTGGCCCTGATGCTCTCGAGCTACGCCCGCCAGGGTGAGATGCGCGAGCAGGTGCTGGGCGCCTACAAGACCCTGTTCAACAAGATGGAGCCGGACACCAAGTTCAGCATCATCGTCGAGTCCGAGCGCGACAAGGCCGACGTGCAGCGCGCCATCGAAGAGAGCGGCTGCCCCAACCCCGAGCGCATCCAGCTGATCCAGCCCGGCGTGGGCGACCTGACGGTGTGGGCCCGCGACATGATGGTGGGACTGGACTTCCCCGGCTCGCCCGACCGCACCATGCTGATGGCCCAGAAGCCGCTGCACGACTGGCACGGCAATGACCGCGACGTGCCCATCTACCTCTCCCACGCGGCCCCCGGCGTGCACCTGAACATGGCCAAGCGCCTGTGCACCGACGGCGGCGACACCACGTCCAACAAGACGGACAGCTTCGTGGGCCACTACTCGATCGCCGCCACGGCCGAGCGCCTCGAGGCCGCCTTCAAGGATGACGACATCAAGAACGCCGGCACCCACTACTTCGAAGCGGCCACCGGCAAGCACGTCGTGGCGAGCGGCGGACTGCCCTACACCATCGAGCAGCGCGACACCGAGGGCCTGCACCGCATGCCGCTGCAGCTCGTCGAGAAGCCCGGGTTCGCCCCCGTCGAGCTCCGCAACGGCCAGGCCAGCGAAGCCGAGATGTACGAGTGGCTGTCGGCCCGCATGTTCGAGCGCGAGTTCGGCAAGCCGGTCACGGTGCTGGGCGCCGACGACCCCAACACGCCCGACCACACCGAAGAGCCGGCCACCGACCACATGGACATGGGTTTCACGCCGTTCGGCGACAAGGAAGCCTTCCTGGGCGACCCGGGCCTGGCCAAGCAGCTGCTCGAGGGCATGACCCCGGCCGAGATCAAGCAGGCCAACGAGCGCCTCAGCGAGATCGCTGGCAAGCCGGTCACCATCGAGAACTACTTCTCGGGCGTGGGCACTCGCAACCGCGACAACCAGGAGGACTTCGAGTCTTACAAGCGCATCGCCGAGGGGAAGGGCCTGGAGGTGACCCGCCTGCCGCACCTCGAGCCCCAGGACGGGATGCCCTACATCTCGTACAACAACTGCCTGATGGAGCGCTTCCAGAAGGATGGCCAGGAGGTCAAACGCGTGTTCCTGCCCCAGTACGGCGTGCCCAAGCTGGACGATTACGCGCGCGGCACCTGGGAGTCGAAGGGCTTCGAGGTCATCCCGATGGAGCTGGGCGCGCTGAGCGCCTACTGGGGCGCCCTGCGCTGCATCTCCAACTGGCTGGAGCGCTCTCCTAACGCCTGATACGACCAGAAGTTCTTGTGAGTGAAAACACCCACGATAGTGGGCCGGCTACGCGCCGGCCCATTCCTCTTTACCTGAAGGTCCTGGCCGGCGTCATCCTGGGCGCGGGTCTGGGCGTGCTGGTGGGCAACAACCCCATCCCCGGCCTGGGCGTGACCGCGGAGACCCTCTCCAAGGTCGGCACGATGATCATCCGCTTGCTCAAGGCGCTGGCCACGCCGCTGATCCTGTTCGCCATCCTGGACGCCTTCTGCCGCACCCGCCTCACCGGCAAGCAAGGCGTGCGCATGGTGGTGATCAGTCTTTTCAACGTGACGGTCGCGTTCACGATCGGGCTGGTCATCATGAACCTGCTGCAGCCCGGCCTGGCATGGCGCGGCCATCTGGAGCAGCTCACCCAGGAGTCGTCGATCACCGTCAAGCCGACGCTGGAGCCCGAGAAAGGGATGAGCAAGCTCGAGGACCTGGTGCCCCAGAGCCTGGTAGCGCCGTTCATCGACAACAACGTCATCCCGATCGTCATCTTCGGGGTGCTGGCGGGGGCGGCGCTGCGCAAGCTCAAGGACCGCGAGCCCGGGGGCAGCGTGGTCGTGCTGGAGCAGGCGATCGAGGCGATCCTGGAGATCCTTTTCCAGATGCTGGAATGGGTGATCCAGCTGGTCCCGATCGCCGTCTTCTTCGTCGTGGCGGGGGTGGTCGGGAAATCCGGCCTGGCCGTGTTCAAAACGCTCTGGGTCTTCCTGGCCGTGATGCTCTTGGGGCTCGCGATTCACTCGCTGATCTACTACCCGCTGATGGCCTGGCTGGTGGGCAAGAAGACTCCGCGGGAGTACCTGGGCAAAGGCGCCGACGCCATTCTGACGGGGCTTTCCACGAACTCCAGCCTGGCCACGGTGCCGATCACCCTGCGCACGCTCACGCAGAAGATGGGCGTCTCGCAGCAATCGGCACGGCTGTCGGCCTGCGTGGGGACGAACCTGAACAACGACGGAATCACGCTCTATGAAGCCATGGCCGCGCTCTTCCTGGCGCAAGCCGTAGGTTATGACCTGACGCTCTGGCAGCAGCTCGGCGTGGTGTTCTCGGCGCTGATGTGCGGGGTCGGCGTGGCCGGCATCCCCGAGGCGGGCTTGATCGTGCTGCCCCTGGTGCTGGGCTCGGCCGGGCTGCCCGAGAGCGTCGTGCTGACGGCCCTCCCCCTGATTATGACGGTGGACTGGATCATCGCGCGCTGCCGCTCGGCGGTGAACGTCATGAGCGACATGCTGGTGGCCATCATGCTCGACGCGCTGACGCCCGAAGGCGAGCCGGTGCCGCCCCTGGAGCTCCACGGCGAGGGGGACCTCGCCCCCGAAATGGCTGCCATTCTGGGGATAGAGACCAAGAAGAGCTGAAGGCACAAAAAAAGCCCGCCGAAGCGGGCTTTTTCTCAGGAGGACCTACTCTTCCGAGTCGTCCTCGAGGTTATCGGGGGCGTCCTCGAAGTCGGAGGAAGCCTCGATGGCCTCCGGCGACTCGGGAGTGGTCTCGGCGGCGGCGGCGGCTTCCGCGGCGGCAGCAGCTTCGGCCTCGGCGGCAGCCTTGGCGTCCTTCTCCTTCTGGCTCATCGGACGGACGTAACCCTCGCGATACTCTTTGGGAATGTGCTTACCGGCCTTCTCAGCGTCCTCACGCAGCCAGCGCGCGCCGCCGATGCGGACCCACGGGCGACCCTCGAGGGGGGTTCCCGACCCGCGGCTCTTGGCGGGCTTCGGTTTCTTGGCGGATCCCTTGGACATGACTTACCCTCCGTAATTCAGGCGTGAATGGTTGTGTATACCATGCGCTGCCCCGCCAAGTCAAATATGTGCTATGATAGGATCAATTTTCCACCAGGAGGCCCGACCCGTGTGGTCCGCCAGTGAGCTGATCGCCTTTTTCCAGCCCGTCGACCACCCGTTGCAGACGGTGCGAGACAATGCCGGCGCCATCGATGCGCCGCGCTTCTCGCTGCATAGCTTTACGCCCGGAGATAGCCGGATTCTGCTGAACTTCGAGGTCTGGGAGCTGCCCGGAGAAAAGAAGCAATCCAAAAAGGTAGCACTGGGCGCTGCCCTGGCCACCGGCGCGGCCCTGGCCGGAGCCCTGATCGCGCGCCGACCGGATAAAGCGATTCGGGCACTGACGGCCGGCGGCGCCGCCGGTGCCCTGGTGCTGGACCTGTTCAGCTCGCTGGGTGATCGCGTCAACCGCTGGGTCAACCCGCGGCGTTCGCGCTGGCTGGCCTGGTCGATCGGGTCCAACGACATGATTTTCACGTTCGGCGACCAGCAGATCTTGCTGCCCATCCCGGGCATCATGCGGGTGGCCGTGCGGAGCATCCGCGAGGGAGAGAGCGCCCAGGGCGCCATTTACTCGGTCCAACTCGACCTGGAAGACGGCCGCCTGCTGCCGCTCTACCCCTTCGGCTCGTCCGAAGCGGCCCTGGGGATGGCGCGCCAGGTGGCTCGGGCGTTGGGAATCCCGATGGTGATGCAGCCGGTGGCACTCTTCGACCGGCCGGGGCACTCGGGGCTGCAATTCGGGCCGATGCTGGTCGAGCCTGGGCTGAACTAGTGGAACTCCGCCACCGCGCGGGCGCCGATCAAGACGAGTGTAGCCGTACCGCCAATCGAGGGTGAGACGATCGAGCCCGCGCTGGCTACGGCGGCGGCGAGGTCGAGCGCACCGGCGACCGTCCGGCCCTCATTGAGCTCGGCCAGGCCGCGCACGCCCAGGAGCAGCCCTGTGATACCGGCCGCGATGGGCTGAAGCGTGTGCAGCATCGTGCCTTCGGCCAGGTGCCGCGTCCACTCCGGATTCAGATGGATGCCCTGACCGGGATTGATCGTGAAGCCGCCGGCCGGGAACCGCTCCGCGAAGCCCGTCGCCAGGCTGAGACCGCCCGAAAGCGGCCCGTAAGTGTAGGCCGGCAGCGCCAGCGCTTTGCCCCAGGAGAAGCTCTCCTCGGGTTGGGGCGACGGCGCGGCGGGCGCGGTGGGGGGCCGGCGCGCGGGAGCGGCGGCCGTCGTTGCCTGGGTAACCATCATATCCCTGTCCCTCTTTACCAGCTCCTCTGACCGGGAGCCTGGAGGGAGTTTAGCTTTTCCTGGGCGAGCGGATTTTAACGCGTTGTGAACTGTTGCGCGCGGCGATCTCGGCCGCCATTCGCGCCACCTCGGCCCGCAGGTCGGCGGGCTCGAGCACCTCGAGCACGCCGAGTCCGAGCAGCCACTGGGTCATTCGCAGGGGAGCCTTGACGCGATACTCGACCACGTCGCCCTCGAACCGCTGGGAATGATGCCCGGGCGTCTCCGTCAGGTAGCGCACCAGCTCGGGAGAGACCTGCAGGCGCACCTTGATCTCGGGTCCTTCCCCCACGTCGAAACGATGAAACATCGCCGAGCCCAGGTCGAAGCCCTTGGGCTGGTCGTAGGACTGCTCCGTCAGCCGCGACTCGCGCACGCGATCGTGACGGAAGGTCCGTTGCTGTCCGCTCAGATGATCGTGACCGACGACGTACCAGGTCTCCGCGAAGAAGAAGTATCCCCAGGGCTCGATGCGTCGCCACACGGGCTCTTCGCGATCGCGCGAGTGATAGAGAATCTCCACCACCCTCCTCTTCTGGTAGCCCTCCAGGACGGTTTTGAAGTGCTCGGGCGAAGTCGCCGCGGCCACCGGGGCGACCTCGATGACCTGCTCCACGACTCCCAAACCGTGGCGAGAAGCCGCCAGCGCCGAGGCGCGCATTTTCTCCAGGGCGCTGCGCGTCTCGTCCGGCAACGTTCCTCTCAGCTCGAGAGTGCGACAGGCCAGATACAGGGCGATCAGCTCGTTCTCGGTCAAATTCAAAGTCGGCATCGAATGGCTGGGATCGATGCGATACATTCCGCCATGGAGCTCCACGGGGATGTGCTCGGCGCGCAGATCGTCGAGGTCTCGATAGAGCGAGCGGACCGAGCGTCCGAAATGCTCCGCCAGCTCCTCGACGGTATAGCCCCGATTGCGGAGCATCGTGCTGAGAGCCATCAGGCGGTTGGCTTTGTCCTTCTTGTCCGGCATGAAATTCATCCGTTCGAAATTGCCCGGCCCGCCTCCCCCAGAAGATTTTTCAACTTGTTCGAGGGGACTTTCGCCCCCGCTACTTGAAGAAAGTTCTCCATGAATCTCATGCGCAGCGCCCTGCCCGCCGAGAGGCCGGAGTGGGGTGTAGAGCCGTGTCTGGCCGATCTCGTGTGGCACCGCTGTCTGGCGGGCGCCCGGCGGGTCTGGCTGCGCTTCGTTTGGAAGGGCAGCCGCAGCTACCTCACGGTCCAAGATGACGGCCCGCCCATGCCGCGCAACGAGCCGCTGGCGCTCTGGGGTGGCGACGACCTCTCCTGGACGGGCCGCGTGCTGGTGCAATCGCGGGTAGGTCCCAGCACCCGCAACTGGGGCTGGCAGCTCGACCCCGTGGGCGGCCCCTGGTTCGAGCTCAAGGGCCTGGCCAACGAGTCTCGCCAGCGTCTGCACGAGCGCTGGCTGGAAGTCTCCCAGGGCAACCTGGTGTTGTGCGAAGACCTGTCGGGCTGGCCCGAGGTGTTCGGCAAGCAACGCGATCCTCGCCGGTTCTCCGAACGCGTCCGGGCGATCGGGCAATATCTTTCCCAGGCACTGCACCGCCTGCTGGATGACCAGCTCGAGATCACTCTCGGCGGTCATCGCCTGGTCAGCGACGACCCGCTGCGCAGCCGGCGCTTCACGGCCGTCCATCGGCTGGGACGAAAGTCCATCCCCACGCCCGAGGGAGAGTTCGTGGCGCGTCTGGTGCAGGTCGACCCCAAACCGGGCCACGAGCCCCCCCAGGGACTCTACGCCTATCTCGCCGGACGCCTGCTCACCGTCGGCCAGCCCCTGGGAAGCGGGGACGGCGGCTGCGTGCTGCTCGAGCTGCCGGCCGGCTGGCCCGGTCTGGCGCGCCTGCGCGGTGGCGGCGACTGGCTTCCGGCCGAGGTGCGGGCCTCGCTCGACCGCCTGGTCCGCACCCTCAAGCGCCGGGCCATCGCGCGTCCGACTCCCCGCGTCCAGCCTCGCGGTCTGGCCCGCAAGGGTGAAAAGCTGCCGCAGACGCCCTGGGCCCTCAAGCTGTGGTTGTCTCCCGAGTTCCAGAGCCGTTTCCTGCCCGAGGACGCTCCGTTCCGCGGAAGTCTGGCCGGGCTGCTCGACCTCCTGGTCGAGCGCCAGTGGTCGGTCGACGCTCTGGCCGCTCGCCTCAGCCAGCCCCGCAGCTTCCTGGATCAGCAGCTCAAGCGCCTTTACCGCCTGCTGAGCAGCGAGGACCGCACCGCGCTGGCCGTGAGCCCTGATGGCCGGCTGGTGGTGCTGTTGCCGCAGGTGGCCGAGCAGCTCTGCGCGCTGGATCGCGAGCGAGTGGAGGCCCTGACGGCGCTGGGCGAGCCGGTCGCCTTCGAGGTGCCGGTGCGCATCAACTCGACCGAGCGCCTGGTGCTCGAAAACCTGGCGCGTCACGGCACGATGAGCGAGGCCGAGCTGGCGCGCGTCACCGGGTCGCGCCGCGTGGGCGGGCTGTTGGAGGCGCTCTCCACCCGCCTCGATCGCGCCGGGTGGAAAGCGCTCGTGCCCGAGGGAGAAGGTCCCAACGGACGCATCTACTCCCTGAGACGCGACACGGCCTAGGTCACCAGGTCCTTTTCCCCCGTGAAGTGCCACTTGCGGCAGTGCGGGCAGCGCTCGTAACGCCGCACGCCCAGGTTGAAGCCCAGCAGCAGCGGACGCCCGTAGACCTGGCTGCAACCCGGGCAGCGCGCGCGACCCATCACCATCTCGCCCGGGTCCCAGCGACCCAGGCTCAAACGCGACAACCAGGCCATGGCGGCGATGAAATAGACGGCGGTCCAGAGCCCGAGAGCCATGCTCCACTGCTCTCTCGTGAGGGGCAGCACGCGCATGGACGCCAATGCGATCGGGAAATTCAGCCCCAGATGCGCCAGCATGGCGGCCAGGATGCCCCAGCGCCAACGCAGCGAGAAGGCCACGAAAGCAGCGTGCAGGCAACAGACCATGAACCGCTCCCCCAGGTAGCCGCCCAGGAGCCAGAACGGCAGCGAGGCGATGGCCTCCACCTTGGCGTCCTCATAGGCGATGAACCAGGCCTCGCCCAGCCCGAACCCGAGGCCGATGGCCAGGGCGATCCGGGCGCAATTCTCGGGCGTGAGCGCCCGGCGCACGGCCGGAACCAGCAGAGGCACGAGCTTGGCCAGCTCCTCGGTGATCGGCGCGTAGAGGATGGCGATCCAGAGTGAGACCTCTCCGAAGGTGCTCAACCAGTGGTGGAAGGGCATCCGGACCAGGTAGTAAGCCAGCGGTTGCAGCGGCAGGGCCACCAGGAGCGCGGTCAAGATCACCCCGCGCGGCGCCGGGCCGGGCATGGCTTTGATCACGCCGCCCCAGACAGCCACGCAGAACACGCTGGTGATGAGGGCGGCCCAGTAGATGCCGGGCATCAGGTGGGCGGGGGCTCCATAGATTCCGCGCGCTTGCGCAGGAGCTTGAGGGCCTTCTTCCGCCAGCGCCGACTTCCGTAATAGGCACCCAGCATGCCCCCCGGGAGGGCCAGGAAGTGGAACGGAAACATCATTCCCGTGAACATGATGAGACCAAACCCGAGCACGCCGCCAGCAATGAAGCCGGTCACGGCCGGGACGCCGTTGCTCTGCAAGGTGGTATTGGGCTTCCAGCCCTCGAGTTGCTCGACGACCTGGTTCAGGAGGGCCTGCACCTCCCCCCGCAACTCCGCCACCAGACGCTGGAACGACTCGTCTTGCCGCAGGCGGAATTGGCTCAAATCGGTGTGCAGACCTTCACGCTGCACGGAAACGACGCAATAGAGACCGTGGATGCCCAGCTCGACGGGGATGGGATCGAGCCCCACGCCCGAATCGACCGGCAGAATCGCGGAGCGATCATCCTGGTCGGTGAGCAGGTAGAAACGTTCCGCCCGGTACCAGGCCGCATCCATGCCATCCCCCTTCTGCGAAGTCGTCAGCAGAGCTTGCAGGGGCTTGGAAGGGCTGAAGAAGACCGGGTAGCCGCGGACCGTGTCGGGCACCATCAGGGGTGCCGCATCGTCCATCGTCGCCCCCGTGGCCAGGGCGCCCATCAGCTCGCAACCCGGGCGGGGGAAGTGGTCGATGCCGGAGTAGCAGCGGACCTGCCACATTCCCGAGGTCCACGGCGAGTGCAGCGGCACGGGGCAGGCAAAGACCCGATCGAAGTGGGGAGGCTTGTCGCTCAGCAATTTCCAGTGCTTGCGCTTGAAATCGATGCGGGCGTGCCCCGGCGGACAGTAGCTGGTCAGCTCCTGCGGCGTCGTTCCCTCGCCGGGAACGAGCTTCCAGCGCAGCGGTCCCCAGTGCACGTGGATCTCGTCGAAAAGGCGCCAGCCCCCCACCAGTGCCGTGGCCAGGTGGCGAATCGCGGGGATCTCCGAGCGCCAGGCCTGGGAGACCCAGTCGAGAGGATTGAGGTCGGGGGGCGCCAGGCCGACCGGGGCCTCGATCTCCACCCAGGCGATCTTCTGCCGGATGACGATGGGACTGCCGTGCCCCGCGACCAGGGCCTGAATGCACTTGAGCAGGTACATCTGCGGGTCGGGCAGCAGGCGCTCGCTCAAACGATCCAGCGCGCCCTCGGAGGAGCTGGTGAACACTCCCTCCGAGTCGATGTGGCCCTCCTGGCGCAGCTGGTCGAGAAGCTCGTCGAGATCCTTCACGAACCGGGAGGTTCGCTCTCGAAAGCGGGAGTCTTTCCCGCCGAAGCGAACGGTGCGGGCATGAGAAAACGCATCGCTTCCGCCTTCTGCATCGCGCTCTTGACCACGCTCCCGCTGTGGGCCCAGCCCAATTTCCGGGTGGATGCCACGGCCACGGCCCAGGGCGACGTGCGGAAGCCCGTGGTGGTTGACGTCACGGTCACCAACAACGGCAAGGATCCTCTGCAGGGCTACGCGATCGTCAAGTTTACCCCCAAGGTGTCCTCGGCCGACCGCCAGAAGGGCGGGATGACCGACGTCCAGGAAGCCAAACAGCCGGTCCAAATCGCCCCGGGAGCCAGGCAAGTGGTGTCCTTCAGCACACCCTTCGAGACCAGCGGCACCTTCAAAGGGCGCAAAGGCTCCTTCTCGGCCTCCAACATCTCGCCCACCGGCGATGTGAACGTTGACTTCCAGGCCCGCTTCGAGCCCGTCAGCGCCCCCAGGTAATCAGAGTCGGAAGGATCTCCTCGGCTTTCCCCGTGACGACCTCGTCGAACTCGCCCCGGGCCTCGGTCAGGTTGAGCAAGATCGTGCGCGCGCCATAGCTCTTCGCTTCGCGCACCAGGCGACTGGCAGGGGACACGGTGCCCGACGTGCCCACCGCCAGGAACAGATCGCAGTCCCAGGTCGACTGGAAGGCTTTCCGGCTGGCCTGGTGCGGCAGCGGCTCGCCAAAGAGCACGATGTCGGGCCGCAGCGGAGCCCCACACTCGGGACAATCGCCCGGCCCGCTCTCGCAGCGATGCTCGCATTGCGTGCAACGCGTGCGCATGATGTTGCCGTGCAGCTCGACCACGTCCGTGCTGCCGGCGGCGGTGTGAAGGCCGTCGATGTTCTGCGTGACCAGGGTCACCTCGTAGCGCTCCTCGAGCCTGGCCAGCGCGGTGTGGCCCGCGTTGGGCCTGGCCGCTCGCACTTGCTCGCGCAGGGGCCCGAAGAGCTCCCAGATGCGAGGCGGGTTCTCGAGCAGCTCCGGTGAGCTCACCTCGGCCTCGAGCGCCGGATTGGTCGTCCACAGGCCGTCGGGTCCCCGATACGGCAGCAGCCCTGACGCCACCGAGATGCCGGCCCCCGTCAGCACCACCAGTTTACGCGCCTTCCCCAGGTCGATCATCCGAACAGGATCGGCTCCAGCTCGGCCAGAGAGTGGATGCGGTGGTCGGGCTCCTCGTGGCCCGACCAGCTTCCATAGCCATACTCGGCAAACACCGTGACGGCCCCAAAGCGGCGGCCCATCAGGCAGCCCTCCTCGATGTCCTCCACGTGCACCACGCGGCGAAACTTGCCGCAGCGGTGAACGAGCTCACCGAGGTAGTGGGGGTCGGGCTTCTTGCGCTCGGAGAGATCGGGCGCCTGGATGTCGCGGAAAGCGTCGCGCAGCCCCAGTTGGCGCAGCACCGCCTCTTGCAGCTTGAGTCCGCCCGAGGTGCAGGCGGCCACGTGCATTCCGCTCTTCGTCAGCGTCTCCAGCAGGTGGTGCGCTCCCGGCATGGGTCGCGCCAGCGTGACCAGGCAGTCGAGATAGCGCGGCAGCACGGCCCGGTCGTAGACCTCGCGGACCCGCTCGGCGGGACAGCCCAGCTCGAGCAACATCTCGCCGGCGGTGCGTCCGATGAGAGCCACCACGCGCTCGGACGGGGGGCGCTCGCGCCCCAGGAACTCGATCCCGTAGGAGAACGCCTCCACGTTCGCCTCGCGCGAATCGACCAGCACTCCGTCGAGGTCGAAGACGATCAGGTCAGTAGAGCTCATCGGCCGGTCCCTCCAGACGGGCGGTATCGCCCAGGTCGTCGAGCTCGTCGGGCTCGTCGTCATCGTCGTCGAACTGGCGCGGGCGCCCCTCGATGGCCTCGAAGCGAATCCAGACCAGCACCTCGCTCAGCGACTCGTCGGTATACTCGTGGCTGCCTACGAGCTGGTAGCCGAGTTGCTCGACCATCTCGGGATGGCCGGTGAAGTTATGCTCCAGCTCCTTGCGCACCGTGCCCTCGATGGGCATGCCCGTGCAGCCGGCCTCGTCCATGGCTTTGAGGAGCGCGCGCAGCAAGGTGGCCAGATGGCCGCGGGCGGAGGGCAGCACGGCCAGGTCGTCCACCAGCACCACGTCCTCGATGCGTCCCTCGACCAGCGTGTTGTCCATCCAGGCCATCAGATAGCCGACCAGCTTCTTGTCGTCCTCCTGGATGCCGAGGCAGAAATTGCAGCCCTCCTCGTCGAGACCCTCGAGGTTCTCGGAGATATACTCCTCGGTCATTCCAAACGCATCGGGATGGATGCGCGCGGCCAGCGACTCGAGCTCGTTGGCATTCTGGGGCGTGAGGGGAATGATGCGGGTCATGGAACCTGCTCCGTGGCGAAAACGGCGAAGCGCATGCGGAAGCCTCCGGGCTCGATAGTCAGTAAAGAATAGGCGTCACGCCACTTGCCGAGCGCGGTGGCTTCGGGCCGGAACTCGGCTCCGGACAGGAGGATGACGCCTTTGAGGATGCTGTAGAAATCGTCGACTTTCTGGTGTGCGGCCGCCAACACTCGGCCGCGCGTGCTCTCGCTGAAACGCTGGTAGCTGTCGAGCCTGGCGATGGGGGGAATCTTGCCGGTCATCGCATCCAGGGTATTGCGCAGGAGCCGGTGGGAGCCGCCGGTGGACACCATCAAGTAGTTGCCGTAGACGGCGTAGGCCACCTGGTCATCGGCCGTGATCAGGATATCCGCCCCGTCGTGGGGCTCCAGTCGCACCTTGGAGCCAAGTTTGGCCTTCAAGCGCGTCAGGATCTCGTCGCGGCCAGAGCCCGGGCGCAACCCGATGATGACGGTGTAAGGCATCTCGGCCAGGTTGACCGGCGGCTCCTTCTGGGCCTCCTCCTCCTGGGGCGGCATTTCCTCGGTAGGCTCGAACGGGGGCGGGCCCTCGGGCACCCAGCCGGGCGCGGGCGGCGCCTCGGGCTCTTCCGGCTCGGACGGCGGCTCCGGCGCCGGAGTGCTGTAGCGCCGCCATTCCGCCACCATCGTAGCGTACAGCACGTCCAGCTGCTCGTAGGTGATGGCGATCTCGCCCGTGCTGTGCGGCAGCACATCTTGCTCGAAGGAGAGCCCCAGAGCCTCGTCGGTGGCCTTCACCAGGTCCTGGAAGATTCTCTCGGATTCCTTGTTGATCCCAGCCGCGCGCTTGACCAGGTCGTAGCTCTGGTTCAGGTCGAGCACGCTGATGTACTGGGTGCTCCAGGGAGCCTGGCGCAGCAGCGCGAGCTCGCTCGGGCCAGGAGCGGCCAGGAGTTGTCCCAGCGGATGGTCGGCCGGCGCCTCGATCCGCACGAAGAAGTCGGAGACCACCACGTTGGGCGAGTAAGTGGTGGTGCCCGCGATGGCGTGCACCGACTCCAGCGCCTTCTGCAGCACCGGGTCCTCCATCTTGAGTCCGGGCCAGTGCGTGACGATGCCGGTAACGTCCACGAACACCCAGTTGCGGAACTCCTCGGGGAGATGCTCGCGCACCTCGAGCCAGCGCGGATTGGAGGTCAGCGAGGGACCCTCGCCCTCCAGAGCTTTGAGGCTGGGATCGGCCAGCGCGGGGTTGTCGGTGCACAAGAGCCAGTGGGGAGACTGGCGCACCGACAGGCTGAAGAACAGCGTGGTGATCTCCCAGCCTCCCTCCCGGGCGTCCTCGACGGTGATGCCGGGGACGTTCGTCAGGCGCGGCAGCAGGCGGGACATGGCCGTCTTGGCCGCGGCCGCGTCGTGGGTGCGGAAGGCCACGATCAGGTTCAGGCGGGGGTACTCGGTGTCGATCTCGGGGGTGAGGTTGTTCTGGCTGTCGATGGTGGGGCCGGGGGCCCCCTGGAAAGTGGTGGTGACGATCCAGCCGTCCCCTTTGGGCTCGAGGTGGTAGGTCACGCCCTCGGGCTCGGAGGGAATCGCGGCCAGGTAGTCGGGCACGAGGCTCTCGAGATCGGGCGGCAGCTTGCTCTTGTCCAGCTGGTACATCTCGACGCCGTTGTAGATCGTCTGGAGGTTGAACTGGATGTCCCGGACCGGGTCTTCTTCCTCTTCGCCGAAGAAGTGATGGAAGGGCGAGCGCTCGTCGGTGCGCACCACCGCGGCCACGACCCGGCCGTCCATCCAGTCGAGGAAGTCCCCCTCGAGGCGGATTTCGAGCGCCTTCTCGATCTCCACCACCCCGGCGCGGATCCACGGGAGGGCTTTGAGGCGGTGCAAGAACTTGACGGCCGAGCGGCTGGACTCGAACATCTGCCCGGCGATGACCACCTCGCTGTTCTCTGGAGGGTAGCCCTGCTCGGCCCGGACGGGGATCGCGAGCAAGCCGGTAAGCAGGAGCCAGAGCAGGATTCGCATCGAGCTTCGGGGGTTTGGGATTTCGAGCGCCGATCCCTGCCGGATAAGCCAAAGGTGGCAACAAGCCGTTTACAACTTTCACAGGGAGTTCATTTTCAGACGGTGTCGAAGCGTTCGCGAGGGGTTAGGATAGGGGCAAGAACCTAGGGCAAGGAGTCTTCGCATGGATCCGTTTGGAATGGGTGGAATGAGTGGAATCCCCGGCTTGGGGCAGGTGTTCTCGCCGCTGGCGGGGATGAACTTCGGGCAGATGGGCTTCTCGCCCGACAACTCGATGGCCGCGATGCGTTGCGGCGGAGCCCCGATGGCCGGCGGCGGCATGGAGCAGATGCTGATGCAGCAGATGCAGATGAACAACATGCTCATCCAGATGCTCACCATGCTGATCCAGCTGATGGGCGGCAAGAACGGGATGCCCGGCCAGATGGGCAACACGGGCGGCGGCTGTCCCAGCGGCACCTCTCCGGGCGGCAGCACCGGCAGCAGCGGCAGCCCGAGCGGCTCCTCCGGTCCCGGCATGACCGCTCCGCCGGCCGATCCGAACGCCCAGATCCCCAACTTCGGCGCCAACCCCTCCAAGCAGCAGCTCAACCAGCAGATCGAGGCGGCCGCCCAGAAGTACGGCATCCCTCCTGACATTCTGAAAGCCATCTTCTACAAGGAGTCCAACTGGAACCCCGCCGCCCGGGGCGACGGCGGGAAGAGCTACGGCATCGGGCAGGTCTACACGACGGCCCACCCCGATTACGACGTGGCCCGCGGGCAGCAAGACGTCTCCTACCAGATCGACTACAGCGCCAAGCTGCTCTCCGGTCTCTACAAGAGCACGGGCGACTGGCGCACGGCCGTGCGCAAATACAACGGCGCCGGGCCGATGGCCGAGCGCTACGCCGACGACGTGATGAACAACCTCGTTCCCAGCAAACCCTGGACCAAATTCGGCGTCTAACAAGGAAAATCAGGCCTCGGGAGGAAACGACCATCGTAGTGGCAGACGCGTTTCAGCTTTCCAGTGACTATTTGAGCGAGTCCATGGCGGACTCGAGCAATTTCGAGAACACCCCTGTCGACACGGCCAACCCGGGCTTTGCGTCACTCCTCACGGTGCTGCGTCAGGCCAAAGCCGGACAGGTGGACAAGCCCACGCTGGAAGCTTACTTCAACGGTCTGGCCCTCCACCTCGAGGACGTCCGCCAGCGGATGGAGTCGATCGCCATCCCCGAAGGGTTCGAAGAGCAAGCCGAGCAAGCGTTTGCGGCCACCTTCGTCATCCTCGATCAAATGCAGGGCACCCTGGATTGCCTGGGCGAGTACCTCTACAACCAGGACGAGTCCCTGCTCGACGAAGCCATCGCCATCCTGGGCGGTGTCCATCAGCAAATGCGCGATGCCGTCAGCCAGATCGGCTGACACTCCGACCCAAACGGTTAACAACCTTTTTACATCGGCAACATTTCGTACACATTGGCCCTCGCCCCCCTCCCCACCCGTTTGCTACACTGCGAGTAAGAGCACGAAGGTCGCGTTTTGGCGACGCCCAGGGTGGGAGCTGGGGACATAGAAACTAAGACGCGGCCCTTTTTTTCGGAGGCAGATTTGTCCCAACGCCAGGAGACGCATACTTCTGGAGCCGGCCCGTGGCAACGGGTCTCATTGGCTTTTTCCCTGGATCAGTATCCCGCCGCCTGGAGCGAGGACCAGATTGGCATGGCTCAGCGCCTGGTGCGCGACGTCCATCGCAGCGTCTGGGAAGCGGCCTGTCAGGCCGTTGGCCGCCGCGCCCACGACGAGGTTGCAGCCGCCCAGTTGCTCGGTGAGCTTTTGACCAGCCCCGTGATGGAGATGCGCCTTCGCGGTCTGGCCGCCCTCGGTGCCCTGGCTCCCAATCGCCCCGAGGAAGTGCTCTCGTTCCTCGAGCAGCGGCTCGACGAGGCTGCCTTTCACACCGACCCCATCCTGCTGGAGGGCATCCTGGCCCTGCTGCCGCTCGTTCCCGAAGGCCGCGGCATCGACCTGATGGCCTCCGCGCTCGAGGACGAGCGCGAGGGTGTGCGAGCCGCCGCGGCCGGCGCCCTGATCCATTTCCAGAGCTGGCCCTGGGCCAGTCTCGTGCGCCTGGTGACCGACCCCTCGGTCAACGTGCGGGCCTCGATGGTCAACGTGCTGGCGCGCTTCGTGCCCCAGGATGAAGCGCTGCAGGCCCTGGCTCTGCTGGCCGCCGCCGCCGCGACGCCGCTGCGCGAGCTGGTGGCCCGCGAGCTGCCTCGCAACGTTCCCCAGGTCCAGTATATCCTGGGCAGTCTGGCCAACGATCCCGATCCCCGCGTGCGCGAGGCCGCACTGACCGACAACCCGGCCGGCGAGCCTCTGGAGCGCCCCGAGCCGTCCATCGGCGATCTGCTGCTGGAGCCGCATCCCGGCCTGGTCGCGGCCACTGCCCTCGAGAATCGCATGGATACCAATCCGGACGGCGCTCTGGAAGAGCTGCGCCCGCTGCTGGCCAAGCCGGGCATGCTGGTCACCCTCGGACTGCTGGGCGAGATGGCCCGCAACGTCTCCAATCGCCTGCTGTGCCGCGCCCTGCACGCGCTCTTTTCCACCCGCACCGAGGAGCCGGCCCGGCGCCTGCTGCGGATGCTGGGCATCCTGACCGAAGAGACCGGCAACGGGCCGGGCGGCCAGCTCAAGCGCCTGGTCTGGCTCTCCATCCAGGCTTTCGACGCGGACTCCCTGGAGAAGATCATCCTGTGGGGTCGGCGTATCGAGCGCGGCGAGGCCGAGGGGCTCAATCCCTCCGCGCACCGCCTGCTGTCGCAGTTGGGCCGGATGGCGCGCAACCTGGACGACGGATTCGGGATGGTGGCCCTGGCCCAGGCCGGCTCCGAGCTGACGGCGCTGACCGCCGAGCTCTCCTCGCTGGCCGATCCCGAGCGCGAGATCCTGCAGATCGTCATCGAAAAATGGCGAGAGTTCTTCTCCGAGGGAATGCATGAGCTGCTGGTGGGTGCGAGCTCATGGTAGATAAAGTCAGCGAGAAAAAGCACACCACGACCAGCTCCAAGCCGAAGCCCAAGCCGCCGGAGCCGGTCAAGTCGTCCACGCCCTCCTCCTCTTCCTCCTCGCCCTCCTCGTCGTCGTCCTCCACGTCCTCGGCGCCCAAGAGCGAGTCTTCGCGCTCGACGACGTCGACCTCGAGCGCGCCCAAGACGCGCGAGACCGAGTCCAGCGCTCCGGCTCGAAAGCTGGACGACCGTTACGAGAAAAGCGCCGACCTCCGCGAGGAGGACGAGGGCAAGCGCGCCCACGGCGTCGAGGCGTTCTCCAAGCGGCTCACCGAGAACTACGACGGAATGGCCGCCGGCAGCGGGCTCAAGGGACGCGACCGGGACAAGGTCGAGAAGTGGGAGGACGGCCTCTCCGCGCCCGATCGCAACTGGTATCAGAACTACCTCAACAGCATCGAGCCGCAAGACCGCGACCGAGCCCTGCAGACCTTCAACAAGGTCAATGACTCGGGGGTGACCGACCCGCAGGATCGCTCCAAACTGCGCCGGGCCGCGCTGGACGAGGCCATGAACCTGGATGAGGGGCAGAACCGGCACCTGCAGGGAATCGACCTCAGCGACAGGGGTGGCAACGGCTACGACGCCATGAAGAACCGTTTGTCGCTCGACTCCTCACTGCTGAACAGGCCGCGCGGAGAGCGCAACGACGCCATCAAGAGCGAGTTCGACAAGCTGCGGGCCGACCAGTCCGCGGCGGCCGACAATGACGGCAAGCAGGGCCGTGAGCTGGCCCATGGCATGGGCGCCGGCGCGGGCTTCCGCGACGCCCTCAGCAAGCCCGAGGACACCAAGAGCCTGCTGAACGACCTGTATCGCCAGCGCGGCTACAAGCCGGACGACGCTCAGGACCGGGCCGAGGACTCGCTGCGCAATCGCGACACCTTCCAGAACAACTTCCGGGACGCGTTCCACAAGGCCACGCCGCAGGACCAGGAGCGGATGCGCCAGCTCAACCCGCAGATGGGCGACCTGCTGACCCGGCCCCAGCCCACCAACGAGGACTACAAGAAGAATCTCGACCTGGGTAAGGTGGAGGCCCAGCAGGGCCTGAAGCCGGGCGACCTTGACCGTTTCAAGGGCCACGAGAAGGACGCCGACAAGGCCAGCAAGCTCGACGAGTGGCTGAACAAACAGGCCGGGCTGCGCGGGGCCGAGAGCGACCGAGCGCAGGATCAGGTTGGCGCGCGGCGGGCTCAGGATCAGGGTCAGGCTGACCGGGCTCAGGGTCAGAACGGCGCGCAGCCGGGTCAGGGCGCGCGTCAGGCCGACCGTGGCCAGGATGCGAGGCGCGTCGGGCAGCCGCAAGAGGGCAACGGCGCTCGTCAGGCCGACCGTGGCCAGGATGCGAACCGCGTCGGGCAGCCGCAGGAGGGCAACGGCGCGCGTCAGGCCGACCGTGGCCAGGATGCGAAGCGCGTCGGGCAGCCGCAGGAGGGCAACGGCGCGCGTCAGGCCGACCGTGGCCAGGATGCGAAGCGCGTCGGGCAGCCGCAGGAGGGCAACGGCGCGCGTCAGGCCGACCGTGGCCAGAATGCGAAGCGCGTCGGGCAGCCGCAGGAGGACAACGTCGGGCAGACGCCCCGTCCGGCCGACCCGAACCCCATTTCGCGTGGCCTGAAGGACGAGGACCGCGCCAGGGAAGATGGCGTGGGCCGCGACAACGCCGTGCGCGAGGCGCTGGGCAACAGCCTGGCGCAGCGCCAGCTGGCTCAGGGCGAGCAGGCGAAGGCTCAGGATGGCTCGGTCAACGAGGTGCGTCCGGGCCGCCCGTCCAGCACGGGCACGTTGGACGCGAGCAACCGCACGAGCGCCAGTCAGCGCAGTCGGACCGGCTCGACCGGGTCGGCCAACGAGACGCGTGGGAAAGACTATCTCGGGAGCAAGCAGGGCGTGGAGCCCGCGCAGACTCCCGCCACGGGTGGCGCGCGCGAGGGCAACCAGGTACGTCCGTTCCGGGCTGATCACCCGGCCGCCAGCGACGCGCCGGAGCAGCCCCGGGCGGGCCTGGCGGCGCCGCGCGGCGAGGATGCCCCCTCGGGCAAGAAGCTGAAAGAGAGCCTGCCGCTCGAGGAGAGCAAGCAGAAGCAGCTCGAGAGCTTCGAGTCGTCGAGGCGCAAGAACGGCCCGCCGATCACGCCGTTCCCCAGCCAGAAGTCGTCCGAAGAGGGCTCGCCGCAGGCCAGGGGCGCGAACGAGGCCGGCAAGATCACCGACGCCGGGCAGGCCAGGGGCAACCAGGCGCCGCAGCAGGCCCAGACGGCGCAGCCCTCCCAGGGTGTGCAGGCTCCGCAGGCCGACGCCAACCGGACCCGGGCCAACCAGACGGCGCAGCCTTCCCAGGGTGTGCAGGCTCCGCAGGCCGACGCCAACCGGACCCGGGCCAACCAGACGGCGCAGCCCTCCCAGGGTGTGCAGACTCCGCAGGCCGACGCCAACCGCACCCGGGCCAACCAGACGGCGCAGCCCTCCCAGGGTGTGCAGACTCCGCAGGCCGACGCCAACCGCACCCGGGCCAACCAGGCGCCGCAGCAGGCGCAGCCCTCCCAGGGTGTGCAGACTCCGCAGGCCGACGCCAACCGCACCCGGGCCAACCAGGCGCCGCAGCAGGCGCAGCCCTCCCAGGGTGTGCAGGCTCCGCAGGCCGATGCCAACCGCACCCGGGCCAACCA
>JBDHVW010000098.1:0-29639 GCA_039809865.1 Vulcanimicrobiota bacterium | reverse complement strand
CCGAAGCCGAGCGCGAGCGCCTGCGGGGGGCCCGCGTCGTGCTGACGGGCGTGGCCGGCTTTCTGGGCTACACCTGGATGCAGTTCCTGGCCGCCTACGCCGAGAAGCTCGGTCTGAAGGCCATCGTGGGGCTGGACAACTTCCTGTTGGGCCGTCCGGAGTGGCTGGAAAAGCTGTCCGGGGTGACGCTCGAGACGTTCGACGTGGTGAAGGACACGCTGCACCACGAGGCCGATTACGTCGTGCACATGGCCTCGGTGGCCTCTCCCGCCTTCTATCGCCGCTATCCGCTCGAGACCGTGGACGCCAACGTCTGGGGCCTGCGCAAGCTCCTCGACTTCTACCGGGGCCGCAACCTCAAAGGCTTGCTGTTCTTCTCCAGCAGCGAGATCTATGGAGACCCGGCCCCGAGCGCCATCCCCACCCCCGAGGACTACCGGGGCAACGTCTCGGTCATCGGCCCCCGGGCCTGCTATGACGAGGCCAAGCGCTTCGGCGAGACGCTGTGCTACCTCTACCACCAGCAGCACGGCGTGCCGGTGCGCGTGGTGCGGCCGTTCAACAACTACGGCCCGGGCATGCGCCTGGGCGACCAGCGGGTGCCGGCCGACTTCGCCAAAGCCGTGCTGGAAGGGCGCGACATCGAGATCTTCTCGGACGGCTCCCCCACCCGCACGTTCTGCTACGTCTCCGACGCCGTGCTGGGGCAGCTCAAGGTGCTGCTGCACGACGACTACGACTTCTTCAACATCGGCTCGGACGGCCCCGAGATCTCCATCGCCCGCCTGGCCGAGATCTACGTCGATGCGGGCCGCGAAGTGTGCGGTTACACCGGCCAGGCGCGCCTGTCTCCGCCGCCCGAAGCGGAATATCTCACCCATAATCCCAACCGCCGCTGCCCGGACATCTCCAAAGCCCGGCGTCTGCTGGGATTCGCACCCGCCGTGCCGGTCGAGCGCGGCGTGCGGCGCTTTCTCGAGTCGCTACGATGATTGCGGTCGTGGGAATGGGCTTCGTGGGGCTGACCACGGCGCTGGGCTTTGCCGAAAAGGGCTTTCAGGTGGTCGGTCTGGAGCAGCATCCCGAGAGGCTGGCTGTCTTGCAAAGAGGCGAGGTCCCTTTCCACGAGCCGCACCTGGCCGAGGCCCTCGAGCGCCACCTGGGCGGCAATTTCCGCCTCAACGAGCCCATCGACCAGGCCCGGGCCATCTTCTTCTGCGTGGGCACGCCCTCGAGCGACGACGGCGAGGCCGACCTGACCGATCTTTCGAAAGCGGTGCAATCCGTGCTGCCCACGCAGGCCGTGCTGGTGATCAAGAGCACCGTGCCCCCCTCCACGGCTCACGACCGCATTCTGCCGCTGCTGGGGCAGCACCGGTTGCTGGCCAGCAATCCCGAGTTCCTGCGCGAGGGGATGGCCTGGGACGACTTCCTGAACCCGGACCGCATCGTCATCGGCGAGCTCAACCCCGAGAGCGGCGACGTGTTGGAGGAGCTCTACCGCCCCTTCGGCGCCCCCGTCCACCGCGTCAGCCTGAACACGGCCGAGTTCGTGAAGTATCTATCCAACACCATGCTGGCCACGATGATCAGCTTTGCCAACGAGCAGTCGATGGTAGCCCACGCCGTGGGGGACATCCAGATCGCGTGCGCCTTCAAGATCTTGCACCAGGACCGGCGCTGGTCCTCAGGGATGCACAATTACGTGTACCCCGGGTGCGGCTTCGGGGGCTACTGTCTGCCCAAAGACGCGGCCGCGCTGGTGCACCGCGCCCGGACCGCGGGCGTGGAGCCGCGCATCCTGCGGGACGTGCTGGAGGTCAACGACGGGATCCGCACGTTCCACCTGGATCGGCTCGAAACTCTGATCCCGAAGGGCGCGCGCATCGGGGTGCTGGGGCTGGCGTTCAAGCCCGGCTCCGACGACGTGCGCGAGACGCCCGCGCGGGACATCATCGTGGGCTTGCTGGAGCGGGGCTACACGTCGTTGACCGCCTATGATCCGGTGGCGGGAGAGGCATTTCAGCGGGCCTACGGTCTGCCGATTGCGATGGCTCCTTCTTTGGAGGAGCTGGTGCAGGGCTCCGAGCACCTCGTCTTGCTCACCGCCTGGCCCGAGTTCCGCGAGCGGCGCGAGCTGCTGGAAACGAAGCCGCTCTACGACCTGCGCTACGCTTTGAGCTGAACCAGGCGCCTGAGGCCCTCTTCGAGGCTCGTGGACGGCTTGTAGCCGGTGGCCTTTTCCAGTAAGGCCGGCGACCCCGCGATGCGCCACAGCTCGCCGGCGCGATACTCCAGGCAGGGGTCGACCGGCACCGGGGAGCCCAAAACGCTTCCGAGCACCTCCACCACCTCTTTCAGGCTGCGCTCCTTGCCCGTGCAGACGTTGTAAGCGCCGCTCTCCGCCTGCTGCAGCCGGATCAGCGCCTCGACGGCATCCTCGACCCAGACGAAATCGCGCGTCTGCTCGCCGGGGGTCATCTTGAGCGGCGTGCCGCTGGCGTGCGCGGCCAGCAGCTGGGGCAGGAAGAAGTCTTTCGGCTGCCCGGGGCCATACAACAGGAAGAGCCGCGCCACCACGACCTTGAGCCCGAGCTGGCCGAAGGCGCGATACCAGTTGGAAGCGGTCGCTTTGGAGGCGCCGTAGGGCGTCAGCGGCGCCAGCGGCTGGGTCTCCTCGAAGGGAGGCTCGCCCCGCCCGTATTCGTCGGCCGTTCCGGCGCACACCACCTGGCGGGGCCGGTGCTCCAGACAGGCGTGCAGGAGGTTCAGCGTGCCCTGCACGTTGACGGCGATCAGCTCGGCCAGGTTGGCGGGGTTGAGCACGCGCTTGAGGCAGGCGGCGATGTGGAAAACGACTTCGGGGTACTGACTCGCGATGTACTCGCGGACCTGGTCCGGCCGGGTCAGGTCGAGCTCGTTGCGACCAGGGGCCAGCACGTCGGCCCCGTCGCTCTGGAGGCGGCGCACCAGGTGTCCGCCCAGGAACCCGGTGCCGCCGGTGACCAGGACCTTCATCCCTGCAGAATCTCGCGCGCCGCGTCCCGTCCGGTCAGGTAGGCGCCCGCCACGGTGGTCGCCCATTGCGCGTGGGTGGCCTCCCCCGCGAAGTGGAGCGGCCCCACGCGCTCGCGCAGTTGCTCGCGGGCCGCCTGGTAGCCGGGCTGGGCCACCGAGTAGGACCCTTTGGCCCACGGATCGAGGTCCCAGCGCGTGACGGTGCTGTTGGTGACCTTCAAATCGGGTCCGAACACCTCCTTCAGCTTGCCCAGCGCGAACTCGGTCATCGCCTGCGGGCCCTGGTTCTCCAGGCGCAGCGCGGTGTCCCCGCCCACGAACGCCACGGCCATGTTCTTACCCCCGGGCTGGAGCACGAACTCGATCGGCTCGTCCTTCAGGTTGAGGAACGCGCCCGCGGGGGCGTTCAGGGGTTTGTCCAGCTCGAGCGCGACCTTGTTGAAGTGGCCCATCGGCAGGTGCTGTATGGCGGCCTGCTTGGCGGCGGGCAGCGGCGGGTCGAACGTGATCTTGTCCAGCACCCCCGTGGGCACGGTGAGGACCAGCTCTTTGGCGCGGTAGGTCTCGCCGTTGGCGGTGACCTCCACGCCGGCCGCGCCCCACTTGACGTGGCTTACCGGGCTTTGTAAAGCGATGGGCAGCCCGTGGCTGTGGGCCTCGATCAACTGCGACATCCCCCCGGGGAGGATCTGATCGGTCTCCTCCCCCGCCGTGACGGCGAAGTCGCGGGCGCTCACCTGGCTCAGCTCGACGGACATGTCCTGGGGTCCGAAGTGCTGCCCGGCGGTCCAGGCCCATTTCCCGCTGCCCAGCGGCACGGAGCTGAGCGGCACATCGGCCTTCAGCCCGGCCTGCTCGAACCGCTCGTAGGCGTCTTCCTTGGCCGCCTGGAACTCGCGGCCCGCCTTTTGCAGGCTGTTCTTGCCGTCATAGCCCAGTTGGATGCTCGGGTCGGCTACCATCGTCAATCCGAGGTCTTTGGCGATGTCCACCAGGGGATTGGGGTTGTCGGCATCCTGATGGAGCCAGTAAGCGCCGTGGTCGAACCCTTTGGCGTCGGTATAGACGCGCCCGCCGATCCGGTCGCGCGCCTCCAGAACGGTGACCGAGCGGCCGTTGAGGCTCAGCTCGTGAGCGGCCGCCAGCCCGGCCATCCCGGCTCCCACCACGAGCACGTCGGCGTCGTGCGCCGGCTCGGGAGCGGGCCTGTCGGTGAGCTCCGACGGCTCCAGCTCGCCGCGCAGCAGCTTCTCGCGCTCGGGCGCGCTGAGTCCGGCCAGCTTGCCGCCCGCCTGACGTTTGAGCTCGGGGTAACCGATGAGCATGGCGAGAGCATAATCGAGGGAACGTCGCAGCCCAAGTGCGCGATTGTTACCGGTTAACCACGGGGCAGGTTCCTCCCCATCCCTGCCGAACCGCCTCGAATGCTCAAGCCCAGTGCCATCAGCGGTTTTCCCGAATGGCTTCCGGCCCAGCGATTGAAAGAGCTGGAAGTGCTGGATACCATTCGGCGCGTCTATGAGCTGTACGGCTACGCCTCGCTCGAGACGGCCGCGGTCGAGAAGGTCGAGGTGCTCCAGGCCAAGGGCGTCGAGGGGAAAGAGCTCTACGGATTGGAGCGCCTGGCCGCGGAGGCTGGCGCCTCGACTCGCGAGCTGGCGCTGCACTTCGATCTGACGGTCCCGCTGGCGCGCTACGTGGCCCAAAACTACGGGGTGCTCAGCTTCCCCTACAAGCGCTATCAGATCCAGAAGGTCTGGCGCGGGGAGCGCCCGGCCCAGGGCCGTTTCCGCGAGTTCTACCAGGCCGACATCGACGTCATCGCCGAGGATGACCTGCCCCTGCAC
Source organism: Vulcanimicrobiota bacterium (assembly GCA_039809865.1). Taxonomy (GTDB): domain Bacteria; phylum Vulcanimicrobiota; class Xenobia; order Xenobiales; family QWHO01; genus QWHO01. Next base: position 24,774 of record JBDHVW010000098.1, on the reverse strand, counting down.
TTCGACGCCGAGATGCCGGCCGTCATCGCCGAGATCTTCGAGCGCCTGGGCATCAACGCGCGCATCCGCGTCAACAACCGCAAGGTCCTGATGGGCTACTACCAGGGCCTGGGGCTCACCGAGGAGCAGATCCCGGTGGTGCTGCGCGAGGTGGACAAGCTCGAGAAGATCGGCCGCGACAAGGTGGCGACGATCCTGGGCGATCTGGGGGTCGGTGCTGACACCGTGAATGCCTGTCTCGGATTGGCCGAAGCCAAATCCTTGAGTGATCTGACCGGGTTGGGCTCGGGCAATGAGTTGTTCGCGCGCGGCTTGGAAGAGCTGCGGTTCGTTTCCGACAGCCTCGCCTACCTGGGCGACCGCGTCGAGATTTGTCCGGGCATCGTTCGCGGCCTCGACTATTACACCGGCACCATCTACGAATGCATCCTGCCCGAGCACCCGGCGCTCGGCAGCGTCTGCAGCGGCGGTCGCTACGAGGATCTGGCCAGCGAGTTCATCAAGCGCAAGCTGCCGGGGGTGGGCATCTCCATCGGCGTGTCGCGGCTTCTGAGCTACCTCTTCACCAAGGGCGGTTGGAATCCGACCCGCTCCTCGCCCACCGAGGTGCTGGTGGCGCTGCCTCAGGAAGACCTGCGCGGAAAGGCCAACGAGATCGCCCGCCAGCTGCGCCAGGCCGACGTCCCGGCCGAGGTCTTCCACGAGCCGGCCAAGCTCGACAAGCAGGTGCGCTACGCCGATCGCAAGCAGATTCCGTACGTGATGTTCCCCTTCACCTGGCCCGAGACGATCGAGGTCAAAGAGCTGGCCAGCGGCAACCAGGTCACGCAACCGCTGTCCGAGTGGCTGGAGGCTCGATGAAAGAGCCACGCGAGCAGCACTACCACTTTGCCCATCGCATTCTGCCCCACCTGGCGCTGAGCAATCCGGCCAAGTTCCTGGCCGCGCTCGAGGATCCGGAGTGGATCCAGGTCATCTGGACCCGCGTGGGCGAGGACAACAAGAAGCCGGCCTCGGGCAAAGGTCTGAAGTCGGAGGTCCGCTCGGGACCGGGCGACACCCAGATCGCGATCATCACGATGCCGGCCGCTCGCAACGCCTCCGAGGCCATCCTGGCGGTCATCCTGGTGCGGGGCAATCGGGCGCGCTACTTCGTGCTCGAGCTCAACGAGGAGCGCGACGGGACGCCCTTGATGAACCATTGCGAGTGGTCCACCCACGGCGAATACCGCGAGTTTGGCAAGATCGCGAACGGCCGCGAACCAGATGTGGACGCGTTTGTCGAGGCCTGCCTCAAGGTCTGGCCCGCCAAGAGCAAGTAAACCGGAAACATTTCGTTAACACTGTTCACAAATCGTTTACTTCTTCGCCCCTGAGCGGGGTTGGCCGGGTTGTTATGCTGAGGGTGCGATGACGACGGCTGCACGGATACGATTCGACCTCCAGGCGCTGGGGACGCTGTTCGTCAACCGCAACATCCCCCTCGGACTGGCGCTAGGTGCCCTGCTGGGCTGGCTCGGCTATCACTGGACCGAGGGCGCTCTCGGCTCGCACCTCCTGCTGAGCTCGCTGGGAGCTTTCTGGGGACTGGTGGGCGCCGTGGTCTACGTGGCGTTTCTGCAGGACCTGGATTTGAGCAGCCCCGCCGCGGCCTGGTTCGACGACGAGATCCCCGCCATGGACCTCGAGCCTTTCACAGCCGAGGAGCCCGCCCCGGAGCCCGCCGCCGCACCGGCCCCCGCCGCTCCGGTCCGCCGCCGCCCGATGCCCGCGACCACCTCGGCCGCTGCTCCCGCCGCCGCTGAGGAGTGAGGGGTCTACAGTCGACAGTTGACAGTCGACAGTAGAGGACGCCGAAACGAACCCCGTGTCGACTGTTGAAAGCAAAGTAAGCGCTCGTGTGCGCGCATTTGCCGGCGGTGCGCAGCGGTAGCCTCGGATTTGGCCGCGTGCAAAGAGGAAGCCTTAACTCCGCGCGCGGCTGCCAATCTCGCACGGCCTGGGGCCGACAAGCATGCCGGTTCGGCCAGCGGCGGGCAGAGCGCGAGAACGAGGGCGCTCCATCAGGCAAGCTTCGCGGAGGAGTCGAGAGAGAGAGCCGGAAGCGGGGGCAGCATGGAGCAGACCGAATACTGGAACGGCCGCGTGGGCGAGAAATGGGCCGCGCTGCAACCCAATCTGGACCGCATGCTGGCCCAGTGCACGACCGAGCTGCAGCAGCGGGCCGGGCCGCTGGCCGGCCTGCGGTTGCTGGACATCGGCTGCGGCACCGGGGAGACCTGCGCCCTCTGGCTGGCGGGCGGGGCCGAGGTCACCGGCCTCGACATCTCCCGGCCGATGCTGGCCGTGGCCCGCAACCGGACCGAGGGCAGAGCCCGCCTGCTGGAGGAGGATGCCGCCGCGTGGCGCGCGGAGGAGCCATTCGACCTGGCCATATCCCGCTTCGGAGTCATGTTCTTCGAGCGGCCCGAGGAGGGCTTTGCGAACATCCGGGCCAACCTGCGTCCAGGCGGACGGCTGCTGTTCTGCTGCTGGCGGCGCCCGGAAGAGAATCCCTGGGCCACCACCCCGATGGCCGCGGTGCGGGACCTGGTGCCGGAAACTCCACCCCCGGCCCCCCACGCTCCCGGTCCTTTTGCGCTGGCGGACGGGGAGCGCCTGGCGGGAATCCTGGCCCGGGCCGGATTTAGCGAGGTGACGCTGCATCCGTTCGACTTCCAGGTCAGCCTGGCCGACCGTGGAGGGGCGCGGTCCGCGGCCGACTTCGTGCTGCAAGTGGGTCCGGCCAGCGCCGCCCTGGCCGAGGCGACCCCTGAGATTCGAGCCCAGGCGGTCCCGCGTCTCGAGGCGGCACTCGCCCCGCACGAGCACGACGGTCAGGTGTTGCTTGGGGCCGCCGCCTGGTTCGTGGAGGGCCTCGGTTGAGCCGCGTACGGCCAGGCGCCAGGGTTTTCCACCGGCCACGGCCAAACCATCAGGGTGATTCAACCCGAGAACATTTGCGAGCCCGAGTGGGCAGGGTGGTACCGGCTGACTCCAGAGGAGCGATGGAAGAAGAGCCAGGCGATGTGGGCCGACTTCCTGGCACTGGGTGGTTCACTTGACCCCGAGCCCGATACTCAAAGTCCTTTCTTCGATCCGGAAGAGTGGCGTCAGAGCGCTGCTCATGGGCGGTCAAGCTGGCGTATTTTACGGCGCTGCGGAGTTTAGCCGCGACGTCGACCTGCTAGTCGAGGAAAGCGACGATGCGCTTGATCGATTGCTGGGCGCACTGAGGGAGCTTCAGGCTGAGCGTGTCGCCGTGCCCCCCGCGCTGTCCCCGGGGTAGAACTCCCTCGACGCGCCTGGTCCGTAAGAATCTACCATTTCCGGGTATCCGTCGACCCGGCTTCGCGAGAATCTGACCTTTCCGGGTAGAATCCGCTGCGTCGGGCGAGCTCACCCGCCGCGCTATTTCTGGCCCTCTCCCCGGGGGTAGCACTCCTCCGACGCGCCAGGGGAGCGCTACCGCGCTCCGTAGGAATCTACCATTTCCGGGTATCCGTCGACCCGGCTTCGCGAGAATCTGACCTTTCCGGGTAGAATCCGCTCCGTAAGGCGAGCTCCGCGAGAATCGACCCAACCCGCCACGGCGGCCAGCAGGCTTTTCAGCGGCGACATCAAGACCCGAGTTTCTGGCCGTCCGTACAAAACTCAACAGCGGGTCCACTTAGAGCACCGCGTGGCGGCGGAAGAAATAACGCTTCACCGCCTCGACCAGGGTGAGATAGGTCGTCACCGTCAGAGCCAGAAAAACGAAGAAGGCGGGCGGGGGCGCCACGAAACCGAGTTGCGCCGCCAGGGGAAGGTAAGGAACAGCCAGCGCCACGGCCACCACGCCCAACGCGGTCACGGTCAGAGCCGGGCTGGGCCGGCTGGCCCAGGGAGCGCGGGCCGTGCGGATGACAAAGATGACCAGCACCTGCGTCACCAGGCTCTCCATGAACCAGCCCGTGTGGAACAGCGCTTCTCCAGCCCGAAAGTAAAAGAGCAAGACCACAAAAGTCAGCGCGTCATACAGCGAGCTCACGGGACCGAGCACCAGCATGAAGGAGCGCACCAGCTTGAGATTCCAGGGCCGCGGCTTGCGCAGGGAGCCCTCGTCGACGCGGTCGCCGGGCAGCGGCAGCTGGGAGAGGTCATACAGAAAGTTGTTGAGCAAGAGCTGCGCCGGCAAAAGCGGCAAGAACTTCAGGAACAGTGAAGCCGCGGCCATGCTGAGCATGTTGCCGAAATTGGAGCTGGTGCCCATCAAGAGGTACTTGGTGATGTTGGCAAATGAGCGCCGCCCCTCGAGCACGCCCAGGTGAACGGCTTCGAGGCTGCGCTCGAGCAAGATGACATCGGCAGTCTCCCGAGCCACGTCGACGGCCGTATCCACCGAGATGCCCACGTCAGCGGTCTTGAGCGAGGGAGCATCGTTGATGCCGTCGCCCAGATATCCCACCACGTGGCCGCGCTTCATCATCAACCGGACCAGGCGGTTCTTCTGGTCGGGAGAGACCCGGGCGAAAATGTTGATCTCCTCGATGCGCGCGCCCAGAGTCTCGTCGTCCATGGCCTCGATCTCGGCGCCGAGCAAGATTCGACTGGCGTCCAGACCCACGTCGCGACAGATCTTCTGGGTCAGCAGCTCATTGTCTCCGGTCAGAACCTTCACCGCGATCCCGTCCTGCTGAAGATGCTGCAGCGTCTCACGGGCCGACGCCCGCGGTGGGTCGAGAAAGGCCGCGAACCCGACGAGGCAAAGCTCGCTCTCGGTGAGCCCGTCGCCCCGGGCCACCGCCAGGGCCCGAAATCCCTCCCGGGAGAGACTCTCGAACGTCTCGACGCAACGCTTGCGCTCCAACGCGTCCAGGGGGCGCGCACCGGCCTCCCCCGCCAGCCGGAAGGTGGTGCACGCGCTCAAGACGCTCTCGGGTGCGCCCTTGCACACCAGCACACGGCCCTCGGGCCCCTGGGCCACCACCGATAGACGGCGACGCAGGAAATCGAAAGGCAGCTCGTCCACCTTGGAGTAGGCGGCCACGGACGGGTGATCGTGAGCCAGGATCGCCTCGTCCAAAGGACTCCGGATGCCGGTCTCCAGGGCGCTGTTGATGGAGGCCCACTTGAGCACCTCATCCTCGGCATCGCGCGTGCCGAAGGGGTCCACGTGCCGCTCGAGGACGATCCGCCCCTCGGTGAGAGTGCCGGTCTTGTCGCTCGCCAGAATGTCCATCTGGCCCAGGTTCTCGATGGCCGGGAGGAACTTGACGATCACCCGGGCTTTCGCCATCCGAACCGCCGCGGCGGAGAGGCTGACGGTGATGATCATCGGCAGAAACTCGGGTGTAAGGCCCACGGCCAGAGCCACCGAGAAGAGCAGCGACTCGAGCCAGGGCCGTTGGAACCACACGTTGGCGGCGAAGACGAACGCCACCAGGATGACCACGGTCCCCAGAACCAGCCGGCCGAAGTCGGCGATGCCCCGCTCGAAAGCTGTTTGCGGACTGGCCTCCTGGAGGTGCTCAGCCGTGCGCCCAAACTGGGTGGACAGCCCGGTGGCCACGATCAGGGCCCGCCCCGTCCCGCTGATGACGGAGCTGCCCATGAAGACCGCCTGGCGCGGATCGCCGGCGACCGAGGCCTCCTTCTCGACGGGCATGGCCTCGCCCGTCAGCGCCGCCTCGTTGAGGTGGAGGTCGCGTCCTTCCAGTACGATCCCGTCACCCGGCAGGATCGCTCCGGCCTCGAGCAGCACCACGTCCCCCGGCACCACCTGGGCGATGGGCAGCTCGACGGTCTGGCCCTGGCGGACCGCCTTGATGCGCGTGCTCACCGTGCTCCGCAGCCTCTCCGCCGCGGCCGAGGAGCGATAGGACTGGACGAAGTCGAGGGTCGAGCTGATGAGCACCACCGTCACGATGATGGCGGCCTCGACCTTCTGACCCAGGGCGACCGAGGCGGCGCTCGCGACCAGGAGGATCAGCACCAACGGATTGGCCACGATCTTGAGCAGCGGACCCAGCCAGAGCGACCGGCGCCGGCCGAGGACGTTGGCCCCGAAGGTCCGGCGCGCGCGCTCGACGACCTCCGGCATGAGACCCTCCGGTCCGCTCTCGAGAGTCGCGAGCCAGTCGGCGGCTGGACGGGACCAGAAGCGCGTGTCCACTCAAGCTCAAGGTAAGGGGACCGGCCCCGGCTCGAAAATGACGAAGATCAGCCTTTACCGAAAGTTAACACTGAGACAGGGTTGGTTACAAACAGCCGCACATAGGGACCGGCCCAATCTGTGGACATGGAGCCGATTCAGCCCTCCCGGACAGCCAGCCCGACCCCCTCGCGGTGAGTCCCTGGTCGAGCGCCGGTGACAACAATGGCCCCTGGACCGAGTACGAGCGCGGCGGGCAGAACTGGCGCACGCGCAATGACAACGAGAAAGGCGGTAGGAAATCGAGGCCCCCGTCATGAGTATGCCAGAAGTCGGGGTTGGAAGTGCTTGACTGACCCGGTGGCCTCCACGGGAGGCTCGTGCTCGACCAGTCCGTGTAGCTCGACCGGGCCGGTGGTGAGACCCAGGTGGGCTTGAAGGGGGCTGGATCGGCCAATGAGGTATCGGAGCCTTGCTACCAGTCGAGAGGCAGCTGGCCCGTCTCGTCCCAGTGCTCGGGAATTTGGGAGCACTCGTCAGGAGCGGGGTCGTCATTGTAGATGTCGGGCTCAAGGGGTTCGGGCTGCCTGGGAGGCGGCCTCGGGGGATAGCCGAATCGGCCCAGAGCTTTCATGAGTCGCACCAACTCGAGCCGCTCGAGGACCGCGCGGCTCCTCTGCATTCGTTTACCGCAGCGAGGGCAGAGCTCCGGGTCGACTTGCCAGACTCTCAGAACCCGTGCTGCCCAACGCCCCCTTGGATTGGAAGCCTTCTCGACGACCCTCCCCTCTCTGCGACTGAGATGGCCCGTAGCGTTGGCGAACCATCCGTGATAAGAAACTGTCTGTTGTCTCGCTTTGGGGATGTGCTGGGCCAGGTCAGCCAGGAACTCGATGGCGTGAGGCCAGGTCTTGATGTCGCCGCTGGAAGCCCGGTAGCGGGCCTGGCCGCTGGCCTCGTCGTAGTCCAGACGCTTGAGGCTCAGCGGAGCCCGCAGCAGGTAGCGCACCAATCCGCGCAGCCTGTCGCGGTCCTCGCCTGGACGACCGGGCCGGCATACACGTTGAATCCGGACCGCTTCAGAGGCCAGCCCATCATTTTGGCGGCATTCTCGGGCAGGAGCAGATTGCGGCGCACCAGCGAGGACAGCACCGAGCGCCGGAGCCGGGCAGTCAGCTCGGTCTCATCGAAGTCAGAGACGGAATAGAAGGAGCCGTCAGGCAAGAACAGCCCGGCCGTCGTCAGGACGTGAAAATGCGGGTGGATCTTGATCTGGTCGCCGAACGACTGTTGGGCCAGCAGAATCCCAGGGTGACCGCGCTTGACGTCCTGCTGGATGGAGAGGCGCTCCCGCATCCAGCGTGTGAGGAGCCGGGTCACCAGACTGGCGGTGCTGCGAAAAGGCTGCGCTCCTGTCGGAATCGGCCTCGGATTCCCATCTTCTTGGGCAGAGTGAAGACCAGATGGCGGTAGGGCACCACCGGGAGAAGGTCGGCGAGCTTCTCCGCCACATCTTCCGCCCGTCGGTTAGCGCAGCTCGGGCAGATTCTCGTCTTGCACGAGAACGGAACAGCCAGATGGACGTTGCACTCCTTGCAGTGCAGCAGGGTTACGCCCTCGTTGGGGTCTCCGCAACGGGCCAGCCGGGCCAGCACCTTCTCGCTCTCGGGCGGCAGCGGCCCGAGCTCGGCCTCGAATCGAGACTCGTACTCGCGCAGGAAGAGATCGAGATGGTCTGCCAGGATGCGCCAGAGGGCGCTCCGGAAAACCTCTCGAGGACGGTAGCGGCAGCCTGGGTGAGGGGGAAGTGGGGTGGACGTGGCGCAGGCCTGACCGGAGACAGCCCCCACCTGGGGGTATGCGATTCTGCTCCGTGAGAAAGTGGCCCATTGCCTGCGTCGGCGGGATTTAAGCTTGCTTTTTCAAAGTTGCCGCGGTGTTACCGGGCCGTGAACGGGACTTGGACAAAATGATGCCGTTTTATGAACGGAATGCAGCGTCGCTGAGTCACGCCTACACGAGCGCTCCCACCCCTCGGCCTGAAGACGTCGCCCCTACCCGGGGAACCCGATATGGATGGACTCAATGGCGCCCCGACGGGGTTTGCGGTGCGGCTGGTGGGCGAAATGATCACCGTTTGATCACCGTTTCCGGGTCTTCACAGTTGAGCCATTTCTCGTGGAGCAATGCACTTCCGCGCGGAGCCTTGCCACATCACACCAACTCCAGCCGGTCGACGTCCACCTCTCGTCGACGAACTGCTCTTGAGTGCGAAGATCGATGAGGGCGCCCCCGCAGTGCTCACAGCCTTGCGGCGGGTCGACAACGACCGTCTCGTCGACTTGTTCCGGTTGCGGCCTCCAGGCGGCTTGGTGGCCCTTTGGACGACCAGGAGGCTTCTTCTCAGGCTTGGGCTCCTCGCGCCGAAACGGGGCCGCTTGTCGCTTGGGTGCCCTCTGCGCCTCAAGCAGCATTGCTTCCGTCCGCTCCTGACGTGCCTTTAGCTCCGCATTCTCGGCTCGCAGCCTGGCGTTCTCCTCGCGCAGTTGCTTGAGTTCCGCCAGAAGGGCCTTGATCTCGTCGGCTTGGGCCATAGAACGGGCCTTCGATCCCGCAAGCCAAGTACCTTGTTCACGCTTGAACTTTCTTCAGAATGCGCTAAACATGTACCACTTGCCGAGGCTCATGGGCCTCCCGAGCCGGTAAAATTGGCCCTCTCCTTTGATGGTTTCCAGCTCTACGCTAGCCCACCGGGGGCCCAAAGACCAGCTGTGGCAATTGGACTGTCCCATCAGTGAGCTCCCCAAAGAGTGGGCTCGCATGGAAGAGCTGTCCGCCCACCCCGACCCCGAACTGGCCGCGGTAGGACATTTCCTGGAGCCGGTCCTCGTCACATTACACCGCCACTCCGTGCGACTCGATGACGGAGGCCCCGACCGAATGGGTCCGGACATCGATCTGTAGTAGTCGCCCCGGACGCTCCTCGTGGAAGGGGCCCACGGTCCGGATCCCAAAATGAACCCCTGTGAAGACGCTCTACACCGGGGAAGACCTGGAGAAGCTGAACCTTCCTGGCCGCTGGGAGCTCGTTCGAGGGGAGTTGACCGAATTGACGCCGCCCGGCTGGGAGCATGGAGAAGTTCAAGTCAACGTGGCCTCTCTGCTGCGCGCCCACGCGCGGGCCTGCGGAGGGCGCGTGGCCTCGGAGAGTGGAATCTACACGGAGAGCAATCCGGATACCGTGCGGGGCCCCGACATCAGCTACATTCGCCCGGGGAGACTCGGGAAGGCTCCACCGGGATTTTCCCGAGTCGTGCCCGATCTGGTGGTCGAGGTGGTGTCCCCCCACGACTCCTCAGCGGAGCTGGAGTCGAAGGTCGAGGAGTACCTGACAGCCGGCACGCTTCGTGTCTGGCTGGTCTATCCCGGCACGCGCACCGTCTACGTCCACGGTCCCCGCAAAGAAATCCGCAAGCTAACCCAGGAAGACGTCCTGACAGACCCCGAGATTCTGCCGGGGCTGGCTTGCCCGGTGGCCGAGTTCTTCGAAGGACTGCAATAGGCGTTCCACGCCTGACAAAGGAAAAAGCCCCCAAGCTCTCGCGAGCCTGAGGGCTTTTCCGCTGGCGAACTAGGCCGCAGCCTGTCCAGCGGGCTGCTGGGCCGCGGGAGCGGCCGGGGCCGGCGGGGGCGTCGGAGCCGCCACCGTCTTGTTGGGGGCCGGCAGCGACGGACGGTAGTTCTTGGCGTCTTCCAGCTTCTGGTCGACGGTCTTGTTGCGATTCTCGTGCATGTTGTAGAGGGCTTTGCCGGTGTTGACAGCCATCCGGCCGACGCACAGGGCGAGAACGCCCTGGGAAACGACCTGGAGGCTCGGGTTCATCGTGCCGGTGAGCAGCGCGCCCGTGGTCACCAGGGTGCCCACGCCGATGGCGGTGTCGATGGCGCCGTCGATGATCAGGTGACGGCGGTTGGCCGCTGGCGACTCATCACGACGGATACCCTCGGCGATCTTGCTGATACCCGACTGGGTGCGCAGCGCCGCGCCGACCGCACCGGCCGCGCAAGCGATGACGCCCGGCACCGGGAACATGTAGGGGAAGCTCATCAGCGGGAACCAGTTCAAACCGCCGGCGGCCGTGGCGCCCATCGCCGCGTCCATCGCGTACTGGTAGCCATAGAAGCGGGAGATCTGGCCGAAGCTCATCATGCTGCGGGCGAGCTTGGGATGACGGCCCATCAGGTCGTCGTCCTTGGAGATCGTCTTGAGCATGTTCTCCCAGTTCGACTTGCCGGCGCCGCCCGCCCACGAGGTCGTCTCGTAGCCGTGCGTGCCGCCAACCGGCAGACCCTCGACGGGCGACTTGCCCTCGCGGTCGTGGCCGTAGTCGGTGGGGAGGTAGGCGGAGAGACCCGTGGAGCCCTCCATCGAGCGACCCACCATTCCGTTCGTGACCGAGTGGTGCTCGGAGACGACCGCGTTGGCCATCGCCTGCTTGATATCCTGAGCGGCGGCCTTCACGTCGGCCGGGTAGGCGTCGCTCTTGGCGATGACTTTGGCGAAGTCGCCCAGGTCGCGGTAGTCGACGTAGGGCTCGATGTGAGCCTCGATGTTGGCGTAGTGCTGAGCCTTCTTGATGTCGCTGCGCAGCGTGTCGATCAGCTTGGGATCGGCGTTGAGCGCGTTGAGCATCTTGCCCGCGAAGTCATCGCAGGTGTTCTTGAGCGCCTCGGCCTGGGACAGGTCGATAGCGGCCTGCGTGGGCGTGAAGAGCGAGGTGCCGAATTGGTTCTTGGACTCGTAGACAAACAGGTTGGCGAGGTCCTCGGACGAGAGGTTGCGGCCGTTCTTGTAGGCTTCCTGGGCGTCCATGATGACCTTGTGCTGGGGGGTGGTGCCGAACAGTCCCGGGATGGGGATGCGCAGACCCGCCTCGACCTCTTCCGAGCCGACCATGTAGTGGGCCACGTTGCGATACTCGTAGGCGACTTCGGCCTGGTTCATCAAGCAGGCGTTGAAGTTGATGACATCCAGCTTCTGACCGGTGTTCTTCTGGGCGTCCTCGAGGGCCGCGGCCAGGTCCTTGTTCTGACAGATGGACTTGGCCTCGTCGTCCGAGCAGATGCCCTTGAAGCCGGCGCCGTGGTTCCACAGCACCAGGACGGTCTTCTCGGCGGGATACTCTTTCATGCCCCACTCGACGAACTCTTGAATCGTCTGCGGCTTGCCCATGTCGGCCTTACCGAGGGTCTCGAAGGAGGCCGTGCTGGCGCCCTTGCTCACGAGTCCGCGAACCACGTCCTCTTTCATCAGGCCGAGCTCGGCGACGACGTTGACGTTATCGTCGGAGCCAACCTGGTCGAGCGAGTTGAAGCTGTGCTTCGCCATCGGGGAGAGGTTGTTCTTACCGTCGATATAGTAGAGGACGGTAAGCGCCTTCTTGGCTTTGGGCTGAGCGGTGGTGGTGGCCGCGGGGGTGGGAGTGACCTGCATCGTCTGGTGCTTCCCTTCGATTTTAGGAAATTTTATGTTTTCTCTGAGGGTCATTATGGGGGAACCCCCTGGTCGCATGCGTGAAAAAATTATGAACAGCCGACCACTCGCAACACAAGTGTTTTTCAGGTTTTTTTAAGGACGCGGGGACTTGTTGTTCGACGAACAAAAATTCGGAGTTGACAGGGGGGGGCACCCGAAGTATATTCACCTGCGTCGGCGGCAACGAGCCACCGGCCGCACCGGGAAGCGATAGAACCGGCGGGCTGTCAGAGACCGAAACCTGACAGGGGTAACGTGCCGACCACAGCACGTCGCAGTATCTCGGCTGCGGTGACAACCGAGGTGGTTCCTGAGCCTTCCGGGATCGCGAGATGAAAGCTACGACGGCGACGGTCGTCAACAGCACCCGGGTGAGGCGGAGCAGGAAGAAGCTCGATGTGGATGGAGTCGAGACCCGTCAGGCGATAAGCCTGGCCGCCCCGATGAGCGAGAGAATCGGCGCACCGGCTAGACGTTAGCACCGGCGGGCTGTCAGAGACCGTAATCTGGCAGGGGTAGCGTGCAGACCTCAGGACGCCGCAGTGTCTCGGTTGCGTAAACCCCGAGGCGGGCCTGGGACGAAGGCGAGACCGTGAGGTTATCAAGATACCACTCGCCGTAGTCGCACCAGGATGGTTCGGTGTGGTTGGAGCCGAACAGCGCTGATTCAAGGTTTGCGCCCGAATCAGCCGCACCGGGAAGCGAAAGAACCGGCGAACCGAGAGTGCGTCAAACTCGGCGGGCTGTCAGAGACCGTGACCTGGCAGGGGTAACGTGCACACCTTAGTTACGTCGAAGTGTCTCGGCTGCGAGAAAACCGAGATGGGCCTGGGAACGAACGTGGGACCGCGAGGATAAGCAGTGGGCGAGAGTCCACCCCCGCAGTAGTTGCACCAGGAGTGGCCGGTGAGGATGGAGCCGGTCGCCAGCCTGAACCGCTGGCCGCTCTGACGGGCGTGATCGTCAGCGCACCGGGAAGCGAAAGAACCGGCGGTCTGCCAGAGACCGACACCTGGCAGGGGTAACGTGCAGACCAGAGTCACGTCGCAGCGTCCCGGCTGCGTCAAGAAGCCAGGACACCCCCCCGGGGGAGGCCACGTGAGAATCGCAAGTTCGATTGGCCACCTCGTTCCAAGGGAGGGTCACTGCCGAGCAGAAATGCACGGCCGCTTCCGGGAAGCGTGAGAACCGGAGCACCGAGAGGCGTATGCTCTCGGCGGGCTGTCAGAGACCGAAATCTGACAGGGGTAGCGTGCAAACCAGAGTCACGCCGCGGTGTCTCGACCGCGATATCCTCGAGGCGGGCCTGGGACCGGTCGCGGAACCGTGAGGTTGAGCGTGATGGGAAGTCACCTCCGCAACCCAAGGTCGAACCAGGAGAGTCCGGTGAGGTTGGAGCCGGACCGCAAAGCCACCCTCGAGGTGGCTTTCGTGTTGTACGGGGGTTTACGCGGTCGGCGGTCGGCTTCCCCCGCGAGATTTCGTTCCCCAAACTGACGATTCGCGGTCCAGGGGAACGACGTCGTTCCCCCCAGCAGCGATTCTTGACTCTGGGGAACGATTCGCCCCCCCAGCGGGATCCGTTCCCCAAAATGACGATTCGCGGCTCAGGGGAACGACGTCGTTCCCCCCAGGAGCGATTCTTGCATCAGGGGAACGATTCGCCCCCCCCCCGGCGGGATCCGTTCCCCAAAATGACGATTCGCGGCGCAGGGGAACGAAGTCGTTCCCCCCAGGAGCGATTCTTGCATCAGGGGAACGATTCGCCCCCGAGCCTGCCCGCCGAGCCGGGGCGCGCACGAATCCGCGCAGTCAGAGGGTTTCGCTCTCGAAGAGCTCGAGTTGCACGGGCGCGTCCGGCTCCAGAAGGCCGCTCACGCCCACCCCGACCAGCCGCACCGGGCGGCGCGGAAACTCCGTGCGGTCGAGCAGCAGCCGTGAGGCCAGCGCCAGGATCTCCTCGGTCTCGCTGACAGGGCGGCCCGGGGTCAGCGAGCGCGTCAAAGTGGAGAAGTCGCCATAGCGGAGCTTGAGCACCACGGTGCGGGCCGACCAGCGGTGCGCTCGCAAACGCTCGCTGACCTCGGCGGCCTGGCCCGCAAGCGTGGCCAGCACCGGCTCGACCAGGTCCTGATCCACCGCAAACGTCGTCTCGGCCGAGACGGACTTGGTGTCGCGATTGGGCTCGACCGGGCGCTCGTCGATGCCCTGAGCGAGCAGCCAGAACTCGTGACCGGCGCGCCCGAAGCGGCCCTCCAGGTAGGCGGGCTCACAGGCGGCCACCTGAGCGATCGTGGTCAAGCCCAGCTCGTGAAAGCGTTTGGCGGTCACGGGCCCGACGCCCCACAGCCGCTCCACCGGCAAAGGGGCCAGAAACTTGCGCACCTGGCCCGGCGAGACCACCACCAGCCCGTCGGGCTTGCGCAGATCCGAAGCCACCTTGGCCACGAACTTGCAGGGTCCGGCGCCCGCCGACGCGGTCAGGCCGATGCGGTTGCGGATCTCCGCCTTGATCTCCCGCGCCACGTCGGCCATGAGCAGGTCGTTCTCCTCGCAGTAGGCGGTCAGATCCAGATAGGCCTCGTCCAAGGCCAGCGGCTCCACCAGCGGCGTGAAAGAGTGAAAGACCGCGCGGATCTCGCGCGAGACCGAGGCGTAGTGCTCGTGCCGGGGCGGCACGCGGATGGCGCCGGGACAGAGGCGCAGGGCGGTGCGGGTGGGCATGGCCGAGCGCACTCCGAACTTACGGACCTCGTAGGAGGCGGCGGCCACCACGCCGCGCCCGTCGGCGCTTCCGGCCACGATGACGGGCTGGCCCCGGAGCTGGGGATTGTCACGCTGCTCGACGGATGCGTAGAACGCATCCATATCCACATGCATGATCCGTCTCAGCTCGTCTTGGCCTCCTGCCGCACGACTTCGCGCACCATTCCGCGGATCGCGTACTTCAGCTCGAAGCCCATCTCGAGATAGACCTTGATGTAGCCCGGCTCGGTGGTGTTCCAGATCTGGCGCACCAGGGTGACCCCGGGCGTGCTCCAGGCGGCGTTCAGAGCTTTGGCCAGCAGGGCCTTGCCGATGCCGCGCCGGCGAAACTCGGGCAGCACGCCGTATGCCTCCAACGTGGCGACCTCGTCCAGGAACTCCAGCTCGAGGTGGCCCACCAGCTCGTCGCCCGCGCGAGCCACGAAAATGCGATAATTGGGCGAGCGCGCCAGCAAGGCCACGTAGTTGAGGCTGCGCCGCGCGAAGAGGCTGGCGTGGAGATCCTCGTAGGCGGTCAGATCGAGCTCCGGGCCGGCCAGCTCGAGCGTGATCCCTTCCGGGTCCGGGACCTCCGGATGGGAGGGCCTGGACGAGACCACGATGACGTCCGTCTTCTCCAGCCGAAAGCCCAGGCTGGCCACGAAACTCTCGCCGGCCTCGTTGTCGTCGCCCAGCACCACGGCCACCTCGCGCATGCCGCGCGCGCTCATCACGGCCGAGAGCTCCTCGAAGAGACGCTTGCCCCAGCCCTGACGGCGGAACTCGGCCTGCAGCACGGGGCCGTCCAGCAGGGCTCTCCCGCCGGGCATCGGGTCGTAACCGCAAAAGCCCAGCACGCGGCTCTCGGGACCCTCCAGCACCAGGAAGTTCTCGTGGGGATTGTTGGCCCGGTTGGCCAGCTCGCTGCGCAGTCGCTCCGGGGTCATCCAGGCCTTGCGCGTGGGATTGGCGTGGACCTGGTTCAACAAGCCGCTCACGGGCTCGAAATCGGCCTCACGAAAGAATCGGATCAACATAACGACGTGCTCCCAATGTTCCCAAGAGACGAGAAATCCACCTGCCCAAGGAAAAACAAAACTCCCCGGCGTGAACCGGGGAGCTTTACGAGGTAGACGGGGGACCGACTACTTGGTCTGGCTGGCCAGCCAACGGTAGAACGGAACCACGGTCACCCAGCGCACACGATGACGGGCATCGGAGCGAATCTTGAGGTGCGAACCCTCGCGGAGACCCTCATAGCTGGGGGTGTAGTACGTCTCGTTCGGATAGGTGTAGAACGTCATCCGATCGCCGCTGCCATCAGCCTTGATCTGAATGAAGAACTTGTCGACGTACGTCGCCTGACCCTCGAAGTCCTTCTGCCAGATAACACCGCGATCCACGGCGCCATACTCGCTATAGTAAGGACCAAAGTAGGGGTAATACCACGTGCCCGGGGCCATCTTCTGGTTCGGCGGAATTTCGTTGGTGTATTCAGCGTTTGCCACCCCCGCACCGCAAACCATCATGGTGGCCGCCATAGCGGCGGTGAAAACCAGGTTGCGAATCGTCACTCGATTCACCTCCCTTCCTTGAATCAAATGCGCTACCTGTGAGTTTACAGGTAGTCACTTGGACGCGATATTCGCCTAAGGCGCACGAGTTCCTCCCAACTTTGCTTGATTTCTGTTCACCTCGAAAAACCGCGTGGTTACCGAGGAAAATGAGCCTCTGTCCGACCACGTCTCGAACACTTGGGCGAGCTTTTGGTCCGCCCCTGGACTGAATATTTTTCCGCTTTCCACCGACCTGCCCCGAAGGACGGGCAGAACCACGGTCGAAACCCTCTTGCATGCAGCGCCTGAGCCTTCGCCCACTGGAACCTGTGCCCATCGACCACGACGGAGAGCGTCTCATCGCCTTTCGCGACCCCAGCGGCCTGGTAGAGGGCGTGGTCATGGTGCGTCCGGCCGCCTACTACCTGGTGAGCCTGCTGGATGGCACTCGCACCAATGAGGAGGCGCTGGCCGAGTTCGCCGCCCGCACCGGGCAAAAGGTCGAGTCGGAGGCGCTCGAGCAACTGGTGGAGCAGCTCGAGAAGGCCCTCATCATGGACGGCCCGCGCGCACGCCAGGCGCTCGAGGCGGTTTCCGTCCGCCCCGCTGCCCATGCGGGCAGCGCCTATCCCGAGGAGCCGCAAGAGCTGGCGCGGTTCATCGAGGAGCTACTCTCCCGAGAGACGCCCCCCGCTCCGCCCGCCCCGCTCCAGGGGCTCATGGCTCCGCACATCGACCTGCGCCGCGGCGCCGAGAGCTACGCGATGGCTTACAACGACCTGCGCAACGGGCTGGGCGAGACGGACACGTTCGTGGTGCTGGGAATCTCGCACGCCCCCAGCCGCCAGCCGTTCATCCTGACCCGCAAGCCGTTCGAGACCCCCTTTGGTCCCACCACGCCCGACCTGGACCTGATTCAGGAGCTGGCCGACGGCTGCGACTTCGACCCCTTCCAGGATGAGTACAACCACTTTGGCGAGCACTCGGTGGAGTTCCAGAACGCTTTCCTGACGTATTTCTCCCACCAGTTGGGGCGGCCTTTCCGCATCGTGCCGGTGCTGTGCGGCTCCTTTCACGAGGCCATCCTGGCCCGCCAGAGCCCGCTCACCCTGCCCGGAGTCAAAAGCTTCCTGACCGCCCTGAAAGCGGCCGTCCAGAAGCGAGGCCACAAGGTGTGCGTGATCGCGGGCGTGGATCTGGCGCACAAGGGCGTCCGCTTCGGCGAGCCGCCGCTGGATAAAGCCTTCCTGCGCAACCTGGAGCGCCAGGACCTCGACTCCATGCGCCTCTGCGCCGAAGGCGACTACGAGGGCTTCTTCGCCACCCTCCAGGCCGACAGCGGCGAGCGCAATTACTGCGGCACCTCGGCCATCTACGCCATGCTCCACTGCCTGGAAGGCAAGCCAGGCACCCTGCATCGCTACCAACAGTGCAACGAGCCCGGCGAAGTTTCCACCGTCACCGTGGCAGCGGCCAGCTACTATCGCCAAGCAACTGCCGACTGCTAACTGCCAACTGCCAACCTTTTTCCCTCACTCGAAAGGATTTTCCCACCCCTCGCGTTAATAACCGGCCCGACCAGGGGTGGGCCCCCACGGGAGCGCGTTCTTCCCCTCTTCCAATCAAAAGGAGTTAGCTACCATGCTGAAAGTCGGAATTCTGCGCGGCCGGGAGAATTCGTTCCCGGAAGCCATCATCGCCACCATCAACTCGATGAACGAGGGCGTGGAGGCCGAGTGGATCCAGCTCGGCGGCACGGCCATGAGCGAGCCCTGCCCCTATCGCGTCATCCTCGATCGCATCTCGCACGAGGTCCCCTACTATCAGGTCTACCTGAAGCAGGCTTCGCTGCAGGGCACGTACGTCGTGAACAACCCGTTCTGGGTGCACGTCGACGACAAATTCCTGGGCTACAGCCTGGCCAACCGCATGGGTATCCCGGTGCCCAAGACCCAGGTGCTGCCGAACAAGGAATACATCGACGACATCAACGCGCAGTCGCTGCGCAACCTGTGGCCGATCGACTGGGACTACCAGCTCCGGCAAGTGGGCCTGCCCTGCATCATGAAGCCCGCCTTCGGCGGCGGCTGGAAGAACGTGCACAAGATCACCTCCGTCAAGGAAGCGGTCGAGAAGTACGAAGAGTCCGGTCAGCTCACCATGATGCTCCAGGAGTTCATCGAGTGGGATGACTACATCCGCTGCCTGTGCATCGGCGCCAAGCACGCCCGCGCCATCCGCTACATCCCCCGTCCCCACGGCATGGGCGAGTACGTCCAGGACCTGTCGGTGCTCAATCCCAAGCACGCCAAGGCGGCCGAGGAGTACAGCATCCGCTTCAACAAGATGATCGGCTACGATATGAACGCGATGGAGTTCGCGGTCAAGGGCGACACGCTCTATGCCATCGACATCACCAACTACGTGTGCGACATGGACTACAAGTCGCTGCGCGACGCCCACTTCGGCTGGTCCGTGCACACCATGTCCAAGTTCCTCATCGACAAGGCGAAGTCCAAGCAGCACAACAAGCCGTGCGCCAACTGGGAGTCGCTGATGGCCAAGGCCGGACGCTAAAAGCTCCGCCGGCATGAAGAAGGGCGGCCCTCGCGGCCGCCCTTTTCTTTTATCCGACTGCCGAGGCCCAGTCCAACCAATCCTGGGCGCTGGCGTTCTCGTCCAGGTAGAAGTGTGCCTTCAAGTGGAACTCCGGGTCGGTGGTGCGTTGTCTGAACTGGGGTGCGGGAGTGAAGTCGACGTTTCCACTCTGAACGGGAGGTTGCGCATAGCCGCAGAACTCACCGAGGTTCTGTTTCAAACGAACCGTGTAGTCCCCGTTGGCTGCGTTGCTGTTCTCCATCATGGTGCCGACCGCTCCTGTCGTCGCTGGTATGAGGAGCTTCACACAAGAGTCTGAAGGGAAGCTGAAATGTCGAGCAACGATTACCAGTTCCAGACGCGCTGGATCATGAAGGCCACCGCCCGGGAGGTCTCCGACATCCTGCAAGAGCCTCTGGAGCTGGCGCGCTGGTGGCCGTCCGTCTACCTGGCGGTGGTCCAGGAGGGCGACGTCACCTCCCTGCGTACGCGCGGGTTCCTGCCCTACCGGCTGCGCTGGTCCTTTGCCGTGACCGAGAATCGCGCCCCCCACGGCTTCTCGCTCAAAGCCTGGGGCGACCTGGAGGGCCACGGCGTCTGGACGTTCCGCGAGGTCTCGGCCGACACCGTCGAGGTGGTCTACGATTGGACGGTGACGGCCAACAAGCCGATCCTGCGCCATCTCTCGTTTCTGCTCAAGCCGGTCTTTCAGCTCAACCACGACTGGGCGATGGAGAAAGGTCGCAAGAGCCTGGAGCTCGAGCTGCGCCGCCGCCGGGGCGAGTCCAACGTGCCGCCCCCGCCGGGGCCCGTGAACGACGCCCTGATCTATTTCGCCCTCATCCTCTTCCTGTGGCTGGCGTTCCACCCTTGAAACGCTGGCTGCTCGCCTCGCTGGCCCTCTCCCTGACCTTCTGGGTATCGACCCAGGCGGCTCTGCGGCTGGCTCCGATCCAGGGACTGAGCAACCCGATCGAGTTCGTGATGATCCCTTTCACCACGCTGGCTCTCAAGATCTGGCCGTCGGTGAACGACCACAGCGCGCCCGCCTTCTATCCCGGCCGCTGCCTCCTGGCGGGATTCGGCTGGGCGACCTGCGTGGCCCTCGGCTTCAAGCTCACGCGCCTGCTGAAGAGACCCGTGGACTCGGGGCGGCGCGGGCTCCTGGCCGCGGGGGTGACCGTGCCCATCGCGGGAATGGGGCTCTACACCACCACTCTGCTGCCGTCCAACCTCAGCCTGCGCCGCTACGAGGTGAAACTTGCGGGACTCCCGCCCGAGCTCGACGGGCTCAAGCTGGGCCAGCTCTCGGACACGCACTTCGGCCCGCTGGTGGGTCTGCCCCACATCCGGCGGGCCATCGCAATGCTCAACGCCGAGCAGCCCGACCTCATGCTCTTGACCGGAGACTTCGTTCACCGCACGCCAGCCGCCATCCCCGAAGGCATCGCGGTACTGACGGAGTGCCGGGCCCGCTTTGGCTCGCTGGCCGTGCTGGGCAACCACGATCACTGGGAGGGCCAGACCCGCTGTCGCGAGGAGTTCGCGCGCCACCAGATCCCCCTCATCGACGGCGACCGGTTCTTTCTCGGGCCGGACGGGCTGGCGCGCACCTACAGCCCCGGTCGGATCGCGATTTGCGGGGTGGACGACCTGTGGGAGGGTTGGCTCAAGCCCGACCTGGCGCTGCGCGACGTCCCCGAGGAATGCGTGCGCCTCTTGCTCTCGCACAACCCCGACGTGGCGGAGGTCATCCCCTTTCGCTTTCCCGAGTTGCGCTTCGACCTGCAGCTGAGCGGCCACACCCACGGAGGGCAGGTGCTCATCCCGGGCCTGGGGCCCCTGGCCACCGGCAGCTCTTACGGCACCCGCTTCCTGGGGGGCCTGGTGCAGGGTCCTCGCTGGCCCGTGGTGATCTCGCGCGGCGTCGGCATGACCGTCTTCCCGGTGCGCTTCGGCGTGCCCCCGGAAGTAGTGCTGGTCACGCTGAGGGCGGCCTGAAGTGCGCTGGCTCGCGGCCTGTCTCGGCGCCTCGCTCTTCTTCTGGCTGGTGGCTCTGGCCGCCCGGTCGCTCTGGCCGCTCCAGTTCTTGATCGGCCCGGTGGAGTTGCTCTTGCTGCCGGCCTCGGTGGTGACCGGATTGTTCGTGCCGGTGAGCGGCCACCACCACACCGACGCCTTCTACGCCGTGCGCAGCCTGATGGGCGGCTTCGGCACTGTGTCCGCGTTCCTGGCACTGCGCGAGGCCTGGCGCCTGTGGTTCGTCGTCACCGAGCGTCCGGTCCAGAGGTCGCGCCGCACGTTGCTGCTTCAGGCTTTCTTTGCGACGGCGCTGGGCACCGCGTGCTACGGGCTGTTCATCGAGCCCAACTGGCTCAAGCTGCGCCGTTACGAGATCGCCCTGAAAGGGCTTCCCCCCGAGCTGGACGGCTTCAAGCTGGGCCACATCTCGGACACGCACTATGGCCCCTACATCAGCCTGAGTCACATCCGCCGCGCGATCGGGCTCTTGAACGCCGAGCAGCCCGACCTGGTGCTGCACACGGGCGATTTCGTCAGCAGCACGCCTGCCGCCATCCCGGACGGGGTGGGCGTGCTGGCGGGAGTGCGCGCGCGACTGGGCACCCTGGCGGTGCTGGGCAATCACGACCACTGGGAGGGAGCCGACGCCGTGCGGGCCGAGCTGGCGCGCCAGCAGGTCCGCCTGCTCGACAACGACCGCCTCTTCCTCACCGCCAACGGCCTGAGCGAGACGTCCGCGGAGGGTGCGCTGGCCATTTGCGGCGTGGGAGACCTCTGGGAAGGCGTGGTGGGTCCGGCCGCGGCCCTGCGGGACGTGCCGGACGGCTGCCCGCGGCTGTTGCTGTCGCACAATCCCGATGTCGCGGAGGAGCTCGAGGGACCCTTCGACCTGCAATTGAGCGGGCACACCCATGGAGGCCAGGTCAGCTTTCCGGGGGTCGGCCCCGTGCTCGTCCCGAGCCGCTTCGGACCCAAGTATGCCGGCGGACTGGTGGCCGGCCCCCGTTGGCCCGTCCTGGTCTCGCGGGGCGTGGGCATGGTGATGCTCCCGGTCCGCTTCCGGGTCCCCCCCGAGGTCAGCCTGATCGTTCTCCGCTCGGCATGAAAGTCGGCAACAATGTTCTCAGAAGAGCAATATCGGCAACAAACTGTTTACAACCCGACCCTCTTCAGACCCCTCTCAGCTCGGTAGATTAAGCTCAAGAGAGAATGTAAGTTGGAGGGCCCAGATGATTTGCGCGATACCCCAGCTCGAGGTCCAGTGGATCAAACGGACCCGCTAAGCTAGAAAAAGAGCTCCCGCCCGGGAGCTTTTTTCATCCATAGACTTTCCTCATCCCCAGCGGGATAAAGATACGAGTGGGATTTTCTTGCCCGGGGCAAGAACTTTTCTCTCTGAGATCGGATGGGGGCCGCCGCGAGTGAACGAGGTCAATCTCTGGAGCGCAATCACCTCCGAGGGTCAGGGCAACGCCACCGCGCCTGCGCCTGCGCCCGCACAACCGACGACGACCCCGACCGCTCCCGTCGCGACTCCCCCCACCCCGGTCCCGCCCGACCCCAAGCTGGAGGCCGATGCCCGGCTTCTGTCCGGGACCGCCAACGGCGAGCTTTTGCAGGAATGGAAGCAGCTGAGCGCCGGGGACACGTCGAGCTGGCAGAACATCGACCTCGGCGGCGCCGCGTTCCTGGAGCAGACCCCCGCGGCTGATCCCACGCCTCAACCGGGCAACACGACCCCCGCGTCTCAGCCGACAGCGGCTCCGACCGCGCAGCCGGCGGCGGGCCCAACCGGTCAACCGGCGGCGGAGCCGGCGATGCCGACGCCGACGGCGGCCTCCAACGCCGGGTCGGCCACTGGCAACGTGGCTCTGGCTGCCGCGGGAACGGCCGTGCCCACCCTGGGAGCCGCCGTGGGAGGCACGCTCGGTGCCGAGGCGGGTGCCGCGGCCGGCGCGGCCGAGGGCGGCGGTTTTTCCGGCGCCATGGCCGGCGCGGCCGCCGGAGCCCAGGCTGGCTCCGTGGCGGGAGTGTTCGGCACCGTGGCCGGTGCTGTCTCCGGTGCCATCGCGGGCGCCATACAAGGAGGCGAGCCTCCAGCGGCGGCAGCTCCGGCCGCTCCGGCTCCGGCTCCGGCCACGAATGGCGGCGGGGGAATGTTGAGCGGCGTGACCTCCTTCTTGAGCGATGCCGCCGATACCGTGACCTCGGCGGTCAAGACGGTGACCGGGCAGACCACCGCGCCCACCACAACCCAGAACTTCAACGCCAGCACCGATGGCCAGGCGCTGCACGAGGCCATGGCGGGCTTTGGAACCGATGAGGAAAAGATCCTCAGCACCCTCAAAGGCAAGACCCCCGAGCAGTTCGAGGAGATCAAGGCCGCCTACCAGCAGCAGACCGGCAAGGACCTGGTCGCCGAGCTTCAGTCGGAGCTGACGCCCGAAGAGTACAAGCAGACCATGGACTCGCTGGACCGCAGAGGGACACAGACGCAGCCGCAGGCGCAGACCACGCCGGCCCCGGCCGCGGAGGCGGCCCCGCGAGACCCCGTCACCGGTGAGGTTGCTCAGGCGAGTGGCGAGACGACGCAGACCCAGGGTCAGCCGACGGCCACGGTCCAGGCGGCCGGCCCGGGACAGCCCGAGGTCCCGACCACCCAGCCGGGCGTGACCGCGGCGGAGGCTCCCGCGCCTGCCGGGGAGGCCGCGCAGGTCAGCGCTCAAACAGCTGCGGCTCCCGCGCCTGCCGGAGAGGCCGCTCAGGTCAGCGCCCAGACAGCTGCGGCTCCCCCGCCTGCCGGAGAGGCCGCGCAGGTCAACGCCCAGACTGCTGGGGCTCCCGCGCCCGCCGGGGAGGCCGCGCAGGTCAGCGCTCAAACAGCTGCGGCTCCCGCGCCTGCCGGAGAGGCCGCGCAGGTCAGCGCCCAGACAGCCGGGGCGACGGCTCCGGGGGTCGGCGTGACGGAGACCAAGACCACGCCCGAGCAGCCTCCGGCCCAGGCGCCCAGCGCCACCTCGAGCAACGCCGCCCAGGCGGGGGCAGAGGCCGGCGCCCAGGCCGCGGCTCAGGCCAAGGCCCAGGCGGAAGCGGAAGGGCGCCCGCACGACACGGCCGAGGCCGCCGCGCAGGGCGCCAAGGCCGGCGCGGAGGCGGCCCAGGGACAGGGGAAGGAGGCGGTGGTGGCCGCTGCCGCGGCCGGCGCCGTGGCGGCCGTGCTCGAGAGCGAGTCGACCCCCATCGACCAGGTGCTGGGCCTGTCCAGCACCGAGAAGTCCAAGGAAGCGGCCAAGGCGGCCGGAGAAGCCGCCGGGACGGTCACGGCCAATGACGACAAGAGTAAGGCCGGAACCGCGACCACCACCACGACCACCACGTCCGAGTCGACCGGAACGGCCGCCCAGGCGGGTAAGGCCGCCGCCAGCGCGACGCAGGGCAACACGACCGCGACCGAGCAGGCGGCAGAAATGGGCTCGAAGGCCGCCGAGAAGGCCGTGGACGCGGCCATCAAGGCGGGCAAGAGCGTGGCCGAGGCGGCTGCCGCCGGGGCCGCCGCCGCGGTCAAGGAAGTCAAGGATGCCGGGCTGGGTAAGGACGCGATGGTAGCTGCCGCCACGGCCGGCGCCGCTCTGGGCGCGAAGGCCGCCGAAGAGGCGCAGCACGGGCCGGCCCAGCCACCTCCGACCACCCCTACGCCGGGACAGAATCAGACCCCCGCACCCCAGCCGCAGCCGGGCACGGGCCAGCAGCCCATGCCTCAGCCCCAGCCGGGAACGGGCCAGAATCAGCAGCCGACGCCCCAGCCGCAGCCTGGCACGGGCCAGAATCAACAGCCCAACCCGCAGCCGCAACCCGGCACCGGCCAGAACCAGCAGCCTGCGCCCCGGCCGCAGCCCGGCACGGGCCAGAATCAGCAGCCCACCCCGCAGCCGCAGCCCGGCACCGGCCAGCACCACCAGCCCGGTGCGCAGCCCGGCACGGGCCAGCAACCTGCGCCGCAGCCCCAGCCAGGGACGGGCCAGAACCAGCAGCCTGCGCCCCGGCCGCAGCCCGGCACGGGCCAGAACCAGCAGCCCGCTCCGCAGCCGCAGCCCGGCACGAGCCAGGCCCAGCAACCTGCTCCCCAGCCCCAGCCCGGCACGGGC
>JBDHVW010000097.1:0-30115 GCA_039809865.1 Vulcanimicrobiota bacterium | reverse complement strand
GACCCCCGACAAGATCACGTTGACGGCCGCCGGCAGGGTGAACGAGGCCGGCAACGATGTCGAAGCCGACCTGACGGGAGCGAGCCTCGTCCTGGCGACGGGCACGGGCGTGGGCACCGACGGCACGCTCGAGGTCCAGGCCACCGGCGCGGTCTCCGCCTCGGTCAGCGGAGCCGGCCTGATCGCTCTCGAGGACGTGGGAGGCGGGCTGGACGTGACCTCGGCCACGACGGCGGACGGCCTGATCCGGTTGACGGCGACCGGCGGGGATCTCACGGTGCGCAGCGCCACGGCCGGGGGCACGAAGCGCAATGTGACCCTGACCAGTGGCGGCAACGTCGCGCTGGGCACGGTGACCGCGCTGGACGACACCGTGCTGACGACCGCGGCCGGCAGCGTGCTGGATCTGGACGGCGATTCGACGGCCGACGTGACGGCGCGGCGCGCCTCGTTCGTGACGGGCACCGGCGTGGACGTCGACCTGGACGTGGTCTCCGCGCCCAACGTGGCGGTCTCGGGCACCGGAGCGGTGGCGCTCACGGACGTCGGCGGCGGGCTGTCGGTGACGAAGGTGGAGACCGCCAACGGTGCGGTGTCGATCACCGCCGAGAATGGCGCGCTGACCGTGACGAAGGGCACGGCCGGAGGGGCGGGCAACGATGTCGCGCTGACCAACACCGGCTCGGGCGACCTGCTGGTGGGCAGCGTGACGGCCTCGGGCGACTCGATCACGCTCAGCTCGCCCGGGCGCGTGCTCGAGTCGGGCGCGGATGCCGACCCGGATCTCGTCACCACGAACCTGAACGTGACCTCGGCCGGGCTGGGCGACGCCGGGCTCACGGTGGAAACCTCCATCGTGCGGCTGAACGCCACCATCTCGGGCACCGGACGCATCATCTTGTTGGAGACGGACAACCTGCAGGTGCCGTTCGCCCACACCGCGGGCGGCGCGGTCAACCTGCGCGCCAGCGGCCTGATGACCCTGACCGACGTGAGCGGCGGGTTGATCACGGCGCAGACGTTGAGCGTGGGAAACATCCTGGTGCGAAGCGTGGCCGGCACCGACGTGACCCTGAACGCGTTCGGAGCGCTGAACGAGAGCGGCGCGGACGATGCGGCCGACGTGACGGGCGGCGTGTTGTCGCTGACCGCCGGCAGCGGGATCGGCTCGGCGGGCACGCTCGAGCTGGACGGAACGGCGTTGAACGCCAGCACGGCGGGCGGGATCGACGTGGTCGACAAGTCCGGCAGCGGGAGCCTGCTGACCGTGGACGCGACCGCGGGCGGGGCGGTGTCGATCACCGCTTCGGGCGGCAGCCTCCGGGCCGACCACGTGAGCGGGTCTTCGGTGGCTTTGACGACCCTGGGGACGGGCTCGATCCAGGTGGACGAGGTCAGCGCCACCGGCGCGGTCACGCTGGACTCCGCCAGGAACATCACCGAGATCGGCGTGGACGCGGACGTCGACGTGGTGGCAGGCGCCGCGAGCGTGCTGCGAGCCCAGACCGGAGTCATCGCTACGAGCGACGCGCTCGAGGTGCAGATCACCAACGGTGCTCTCAGCGTCTACGCCGGCGCTCAGATCGGCGGATTCAGCGTCAAGCTGGCCGGCACCGTCAACGGGATGTCCTCCCCGACCGGCAACCTGATCCACCTGAACACGCCTCCGGGCAAGTCCACCTTCAACGGAGTCATGTTCTAAAAGTCAATTCTCGAGCGAGAATCTTCTTAGCTCCGCGTCAAGCCTGGTAAGGGATCTTCGCGAGGTAGGGAAATCCCTCCTTAATCATGGGGGGAGGCGTCCGATGGTAGGCACAGGTCCACTCGACCAGCATCAGACCGAAGGAGCCCTACCTCGTGAACAAGCACTTCCTCGCCACCGGCCTACTCCTGACCTCGCTGCTCTCGCCAGCGATCGCAGAGCCGCAAGGAGGCCAGGTGCGTGCGGGCTCCGCCACGATTCAGCAGACGCTCGGGACCACCACCATTCAGCAGCTCACCGATAAGGCGATTATCGACTGGAAAAAATTCAACATCGCCCCCAACGAGCTGGTCAAGTTCGTGCAGCCCAGCGAAATGGCGGTCATTCTCAACCGCGTGACCGGGAAAGACCCCTCCGTCATCCTGGGCAAACTGCAGGCCAACGGACAGCTCTTCCTGGTCAATCCGAACGGCATCCTGTTCGGGGCCGGGTCCCAGGTGGACGTCGGCTCGCTGGTGGCCACCACGCTGAACATCAGCAACGAAGACTTCCTGAAAGGCAATTACCACTTCACCCAGGACAGCAACCTCGACCTGGCCAGCGTCGTCAATCAGGGGACCATCCACGTCAGCGATGAGGGCTACGTCATCCTGAGCGCCCCCCTGGTCAGCAACGAGGGGATGATCGTGGCCAACCTGGGCCAGGTCCAGTTGGGCGCGGGCACGGAGTTCACCATGAACCTCGACGGCCGCAACCTGGTCAGCTACCAGCTCGGCGCGCAACAGGGCGACGGCACCGTGGTGCTCACTCCGGAAGCCGTCAGCAACGTCCTGAAGGGCGTCGTTACCCAGGGCGACCAGGCCGTGCAGATGATTGAGCAAGACGGGCAGATCCAGCTCGTGGGCGGCTCGGGCACCGTAATTCAGAGCGGCACCATCCAGGCCGGCACGATTGAGACCGACTCGGGCCGATTGACGGTGCTCACCGCCAGCAGCGATATCAGTGCCGAAGACAGAGCGATCATCTTCGGTCAGAGCACCATCATCGACGGCCGCGTCGAGGGCGGCTCCTTCGTGGAAACCTCCGGACGCGACCAGATCGACCTGACGAACGCGGACATTCACGTCGGGAGGGGGGGCACCTGGCTCATCGATCCCGCCGACATCACCGTGGTCAGCACGGTGACTGGCTCCAACCAGATCGCTGCCAGCGACATCGAGAGCCAGCTCGACCAGGGCAACAACGTGACCCTCGATGCTGAGAATGCCGGCCTCTTGGGATCGGGTGACATCATCGTCGAGGCCGACATCAACAAGACGGCGGGGGCGGAGAGCACCCTCACCCTGCACGCGGGCGAGCTTCTCGGCAGCATCGTCGTCAACGGCGACATCACCGGCCTGAGCGGCCTGAACGTCAGACTGGAAGGAGGCGCCTCGGGCGACGTCAACGTCCAGGGCAGTATCACCGCCGACACGGTCGCCAGCACCGGCGGCGGCGCGTTCCTGCAGGGCAGCACCAGTCAGATTCACAGCAGCGGCACTGTCCAGATCTACCACGGCGGCCGGATCGAGGTGCAGGACATCGCCTCCGGTGGACAGGTCCAGATGAGCACGAGCGCCTGGATCGACGAGTCCGGCAGCGACGCCGCGGCCGACATCACCGCCACAGGCCCGATGAGCCTGACCGCCGCTCTGGGAATCGGCGGAATCAATCCACTCGAGGTCGACGCCGCGGACCTCACCCTCAATGTCCCCGTCGCGGGCGGGATTCACCTGGTCGACACCGCCGGAGGCGTCACGGTCCAATCGAGCAGCTACGACGGAAACGTGGACATCAAGGCCGTGAACGGCGACCTGACGGTCAGCTCGCTGGTGAACCTCACCCACCTGCTGCCCTTCGACGTGACCCTGTCGACCGAGGGCTCGGGCGATATCCATCTCGAGCAGGTCGACACCTCTGGCGGAATCGCCACCCTGAGCTCGGCGGGGGCCATCGTGGTGGATGCGCCCGGCAGCGTGAACATCCGAGCGGGGGCGGTCGACCTGACGGCGGCCACCGGCATCGGCTCGGGATCGACTCTGCAGACCGCCTCGGGCACTATCTCCGCCGCCACGAGCACGGGGGACATCCAGATTGCCAACGCTTTCGCGCCCGGCACCAGCATTTCGCTCTCGAGTGGGGACGGCAACGTCGATTTCGACCAGACCGATGGTTCCCTCCACGTGACCCAGGCTCAAGCCAACCAGGTCAACCTGAGTGCTGCCGACAGCCTGCAGTGCGGTCCGGTCTACGCGAGCTCGGTCACTCTCAACGCCGGAGCCGGAATCGAGGCTCTGGCACTCGAGACGACGAGCGTGACCGCCGCGTCGCTGGCCGGGGACGTCTTGACGGTCAACTACCTTGTCGGCGATGCCACGGCCAACCTCTCGGGCGCGGGCACCCTTGTCTACGTCCAGCCCAACGGCCACAAAGCGACGGTCGATGCCAGCACCACCGCGGGGGGCGTCTTCATCTACGACATCGGTGGCGCCCTGGAGCTCGGACACATCGGCGCTACGGGCGATGTGATGGCCGTGGCGACCGGCGGAGACCTGACCTTCGACAGCGTCTCCTCGGCCGCGAACGTGGCGCTGGGTGCTTCCGGCAACATCGACCAGACCGACCTGGATCACGACGGATACGATATTCAGGCCAACAGCATCTTGATGAGCGCTGGCGGTGGAGTCGGCCAGATGCACGGAGCCCTGGACGTGGCGGCCGCTTCGGTGGAGGCCAGCGCGGGCGGAGGCATCTCTCTGAACGCGCTGACCGACATCACGGGCATGAAGTTCACGGTGGGAGGCGGTGATCTGCAGATTCAGGGCGCCGACACGGTCAGCTATCAGGGTCAGGTGCTGTCAGGCAACAACCTGGGCGGAAGCTTCGAGCTGACCGACGCGGTCGGCCCGATGCAGGTCGCAGGCTTCCGAGCCGACCGGATCGCGCTGACCGCGAACGCCGGCATCCAGGAGAATGATCCGGAAGACAGCGAGTGCGACCTGACCGCCAGCACCATCGTCCTGAACGCGGGCTCGGCGGGCATCGGCTCCGAGCGCTCCCTGGAGCTCGCCACCAACGACCTGACTGCCAACGGCGGCGCCATCGACCTCAGCAACAGAGCGAGCTCGATGGTCACGGCCAACCTGCAGGCGGGCGGCGGCGCCATCGCTTTCGACCAGAGCGGCAACGCACCACTGGCCCTTACCGCGCAAGGCGGAGCCGTCACGGCCACGGCCAGCTCGGGTCTGCGGGCGATGGACGTCGTGGGCAGCGACGTCACACTCACCGGCTCCAACGTCCTGGTGGACCGCGTCACTTCGACCGGCAATCTCGCAATCACGACGAGCGGAATGATCCGCGAGCTGAACGCCGACGCCGGGGCCGACCTCGTGGCCACCTCGATGAACCTGGCCTCCGGCCGCGGCATCGACGGCGGGGCGGGCGCGGCGCTCGAGATCGACGCCCACGACGTGATGGCCACCGTCGGTGGGGACGGCGCCATCAATCTGCGCGACGTCGCCGGCGGGGTGGAAGTCGTCGCAATCACGGTCAACGGCGGCATCACGCTGACGGGCGACAACGGCAACCTCTGCCTGATCGGCGTCTCGAGCCACGGCGGCTTGATCGCCACGACCACCGGCGCAGGCTCGAACATCGACCTCGGCTCGGCCGCGGATAGCCAGAGCGTCACTCTCAACTCTTCGGGCCGCATCCGCGAGATGGGCCTCGACCCGGCGCCGGAAGTGAGCGCTCCTATCGTGCAGCTCACCGCAGCGCGCGGCATCGGCCTGACCAACCCCCTGGAGATCGAGGCGACCACCCTGACTGCCAGCGTGACCAGCAGCGGGCCTCTGGCCGTGGCGGATACCGCCGGCGGTCTCGAGGTCCTCTCGGCCACGACTGCGGATGGCATCGTGCGGCTTTCGGCTAAGAATGGCGACCTGACGGTTCTCAGCGCCAACGCGGGCGGAGCGGCTCGCAACCTCTCGCTGAGCACATTCGGCACGGGAGATGTCCGGATCGGTGACGTGCAGGCGCTCGACGGCACCCTGGCCGTGACCTCCGCCGGCTCCGTGGTGGACCTGCCGGGCAACATCACCTCCAGGCGCGTGTACCTGGCCAGCCAGGGCGCGATTGGCCTCGAGCTTCAGACCGACACCGTCACCAACGCGACCATTGGGCAAGCTGGCGACCTGAACCTGGTCGATCTGGGCGGTGGTCTCACGGTGTCCAACGCCAGCACGGCCAACGGCACGATGACCTTCCGAGCCGAGAACGGGCCGCTGACGGTCACCAACGCGGTCGCGGGCGGCACGGGCAAGAACCTGATCGCCAGCAACTCGGGCTCGGGGGACCTCTCGGTGGGGCGCCTCAGCGCCATCGGCGACACGATCGCGTTGACCTCGATCGGGCGCGTGCTCGAGGCAGGCAACGATGTCGATGCAGACCTCGTCAGCACCAACCTGAACGTTGTCTCGGCAGGGCTCGGCGAGGCAGGCGCCACGATGGAAACGCAGGTCGTCAAGCTGGATGCCGATGTCTCCGGCGCCGGCCGCATCCTGGTGGCCGAGACGGACAACCTCAACGTGATGAGTGCCCGCACTGCGAGCGGCGCGATCAACATCAAGACCAACGGGATGCTGAGCGTGACCAGTGTGCAAAGCGGCGGCAACCTCACCCTGGAGAACACGGGGAATGTGATGGTGGATAACGTGGCCGCGGGAGGAGCGCTCTCCGTGACGGCCGGGGGCTCGATCAGCGAGACGGGCGACGCGGGCACCGACCTGACCGCCAGCTCCATCAAGCTGTGCGCGGGCACGGGCATCGGCAACTCCGACGCTCTGGAGCTCTCGGCCGACACGCTTGCGGCCAGCGTCAGCGGCTCGGGCAAGATCGGCATCGTGCAGACGGACTCCCGGCAACTGTCGGTCAGCGCGACCACGACGAACGGTGCCATCGACATCCAGGCGGCTGGAACCGTGAGGCTGGACCACGTGGCGGCCACGGGCGGGAATGCGACGGTGACCACCAGCGGCGCCGGCAGCATCCAGGTGGACGAGGTCTCCTCGACCGGCGCGGTGTGGCTGGACGCGGCCCAGAACATCCTCGAGGTCGGTGTGGATGCGGAGGCCGATATCACGGCGGGCGCGGCCTCGGAGCTGCATGCCAACAACGGCGCCATCGCGACCTCCGACCCGCTGGAGGTCAATATCACCGGCGGCACGCTGAGCGTGCTGGCCACCAGCAACTTCGGCGGATTCAGCCTCAAACTGGCCGGCACCGTCAACGGGATGACCTCGCCGACGGGGAACCTGCTGCACCTGAACACCCCGCCGGGCAAGTCCACCTTCAACGGAGTGAAGTTCTAACTGTAGACCCTGTGCTCCAGGGGGCCTCGTCGCAAGACGGGGCCCCTTTTTTCATGGCCCCGAACGGAACCCACCCCGAGACAACTTCGGTCATTCAGAGGATTGAGGTCGAATGTGCAGTATCTACACAGAATTTTCACCACAGGGAGCTTTGCATGAATAAGTCCGTGATCGCTGGTGCGCTTTTGTTCTCCGTATTGAGCGCTACTGGGCCGGCTGTGGCCGAACCGCAGGGCGGACAGGTGCGAAGCGGAAGCGCCACCATCGACCAGACGCTGGGGACGACAACGATCCGGCAGCTGACGGACAAGGCGATCATCGACTGGCACAAATTCAACGTGGCTCCCAACGAGCTGGTGAAGTTCGTCCAGCCCAGCGAGATGGCGGTCATCCTCAACCGCGTGACCGGGAAAGACCCGTCCCTCATCCTGGGCAAGCTCCAGGCCAACGGACAGCTCTTCCTGGTCAATCCCAACGGCATCCTGTTCGGCCCCCAGAGCCAGGTGGACGTGGGCTCGCTCGTGGCCACCACGCTCAGCATCAGCAACGACGATTTCCTGAGCGGGAACTATCACTTCACGCAGGACTCCAACCTCGACCTCGCCAGCGTCGTGAACCAGGGCACCCTCCACGTCAGCGACGAGGGCTACGTGATCCTGACCGCCCCGCTCGTCAGCAACGAGGGCATGATCGTCGCCAACCTCGGCAAGGTGCAGATTGGCGCCGGCACCGAGATGACCCTCAACCTGGACGGACGCAACCTGGTCAACTACCAGGTGCACACGGCCCAGGACGCCGGCACCGTCGCGTTGTCCCCCGCCGAGGTCAGCGAGCTTTTGCACCAGTCAGCCGGCAGCCTCGAGATGGTCGAGGAGAACGGCGAGGTCCGCATCGCGGCGGGCACCGCCGTGCAGGCCGGCACGGTCCGGGCCACCGGCGGCAGCGCCACGGTGGAAGGCACCAACGCCATCCTGTCCGGCTCCACCACCGCCGGCGAGATTCGGGCCCTGGGCCAGAACGTCACCGTGGCAGGCGACGTGCGCGGTCACGATGTGTTCCTGGGAGGCTCCGCGCGGGGCCAGGGGCCGCTGAAGAACGCCACCACCACCGTGGTGAGCGGCGACGTCCAGGTCGAGGACGGCGGAACCATCGTCGTCTGGTCCGACCAGCGCACCGAGGTGAGCGGCACCCTGACCGCCGGGGCCAACGGGCTGGTGGAGACCTCCAGCAAGCAAGACCTGCTGCTCACGGGAACCGTCAGCGCCGGCCAGGCCGGCACCTGGCTGATCGACCCGGCCAACCTGACGATCATCCATGACACCGGCAGCACGACCCCGGGCACGAACGAGGTGCTCGACTCGGCCATCAATACGGGCCTGACCACGGGCAACGTCACCATCAACGCCGAGACGCCGTCGATCGACGTTCCCAACGGCGGCTTCAGCGCCAGCACCCCCGGCAACATTCTCCTCGCCAGCGACGCTGACATTACCTACACCGGCTCGACGGTCCGCCTCCTGAGCCTCATCGCGGGAACCACCGACGGAGCCATCGACCTGCAGGGCGACATCACGGCCACCGGCAACCTGTTGATCGCCCTCCAGGCCGGCACCAGCTCCAACGGCAACGTCAGTGTCAGCGGCACGGTCCAGACGGCCTACCAGTTCGCCAGCCAGGGCGGCGGCACGTTCACCCAGACCGGTCCGGCCATCACCGGCTTCCAGTCTCTGGGCGTGGATCACCAGGGCGACATCACGATCAACGCCAGCTCGAGCACAGGCGATATCGGGCTGCGCAGCTTCAGCGGAGACATTTCCGGCCAGGTTACGGGGAGCACGGCGGTGGCCATCGCCACCAGCGATGGGGCGATCACGCTGACGAGCAGCGATGTGGAGAGCCTGGCCATGGTGGGCGGGAACCTCGCCTATTCGGGCGACCTCGACGACCTGACCCTCGCCCAGTCCGCGTCCGTCTCGGCCGGGGCGATTACGGTCGCGACGGCGAGCGGCACCTTTGGCTCGGGCACGGTCGCCGTCAGCGCGGGCGGCAATCTCGCGGTCGAGCAGGTGGAAAGCCTCACGAGCCTCGACCTGACCTCGTCGGGAGGCGCGCTCAGCGAGTCGGGCTCCGATGCGGGGGTCGACCTCACCGCGCCCACCGTCACCCTCACCGCGGCCCAGGGAATCGGCACCGGCGATGCCCTGGAAGTGCACGCCGGGACCACCCTGACCACCAGCAACTCCTCCAGCACCCTGTCCACGAACGTGGTGACCGACGCCGTCGTGGCCACGGTCATCGCTTCGACGGGCGGCGCCGACGTCTCGATCACCGATGCCGGCGCCACGACGCAGGTCAGCTATAGCGGCGGGAGCCTCACGGTGAACCTTCCGGGAAGCGTCAAATTCACGAACCAGTCCGATCTCGGGATCAGCAACGTCACTGCGGGCACCGTCGAGCTCGTGAGCGTGGCCGGCGAGATCATCGACGTGCCCGCCACGGGGGCGGTGGACATCACCGCCAACAGCGTCAAATTGACGAGCTTCAGCGGTGTCGGGAACAGCGACCCGCTCGACCTGGCCACCGGCTCGCTCGACGTCCTGGTGACCGATGACGGAAGCCTCCATCTGACCAACGACTCCACCGGCTACACGAACGTGGACGCCTCGATGGTCATCGGGCCCGGCACGACGGGGGACCTGAGCTACCTCCAGACGGGCCCGGCCACGCTCAACCTCACCGAGGCCTGCGCCCAGGACGGCACGCTCGTCATCAGCAATCCAGGCGACATCACCATTACCGATATCGCCGGGTCGACCAGCGCCTCCATCACCTCGGCGACGGGCGCGATCTTCGCGTTGGACAACGCAAGCTCTCCGAATATCACCGCCGAGGCCGTCGTCCTGACGGCCGAGGATGGGATTGGAACCTCGGCCGACCCGGTCACCTCGATCCATTACGACGTGACCGCCACCCAGACAGGCGACGGCGACATCTGGCTGGAGAGCCTCAGCGTGCTGCCCAACAGCGCCAACCTGACCGTGGCGTCCGGTTTTACGGGAGACATCAGCTTCCTGATCACGGGCCTGGATACCCTGACCCTCACCGCCAGCACCGACGCGGGCAGCGTCACGGTCGAGACGGTGGCGGACCTCGTGGCCAGCGTCACCGCGACCAGCGCGTCGCTCAAGTCCGATTCGGGCTCCATCACGACCGGCGTGGGCCAGACCCTGGCGGCCGACAGCCTCGTGCTGGACGCCTGGTCCGGGGTGGACGTGGACGTGGCCACCGGCTCGCTGGACGTGACCGTGCAGGACGACGGCAATATCACCGTCGACAACGACGCCTCGGGCTTCGTGGCCGTGGACGCCTCCCTGGTCATCGGCCCGGGAACCACGGGCGACTTGAGCTACACCCAGACGGGCGGCGCCGTCCTCAACCTGCTCGAAGGCTGCGCCCTGGATGGCACGCTGAGCATCAGCAGCGACCAGGTCATCAATGTGACCGAGGTCACGGGCTCGACCACCGTCTCCATCACCAGCACCAACGGAGCGATCAACGCCCAGGACAACATGGGCGCTCCCAACGTGGAGGGCTCGGACATCACCTTGAGCGCGCAACACGGTATCGGCGATGCCACGCGGGCCCTCTTCCTGTTCGGCGACAATATCACCGCCACGCAGACCTCCGACGGCGACATCGTTCTCGAGAGCCTCAACTCTCTGCCCGCGACGGCCGACCTCTCTATCGCCAGCGGCTCCAGCGGCAACATCAGCCTGACCAGCACGAACTTCGACATTCTGGCCGTGACGGCCAGCACCGACAACGGCGATGTCACGATCGACGCCCAGGATGACCTCTACGCCGATGTGACCGCCACCACGGCGAGCCTGACCGTGCAGGCGGGCTCTCTTCTGAGCACCGGACTGCAGGTCGTCACGGCCGACCAGGTGACGCTGACCTCCGCCAGCGGCATCGGAGACAATGTCAATCGCGTCCAGACGGCGACCAACGACCTCACCGCCACCGTGACCGGCGACGGCGATCTCTTCGTCGAGAACACGTCCGCCACGGCCAGCAATGTGACCGTGGCCCTGCAGACGCAAGGCGCCGGCTCGTTGAACTTCGACCAGCTGGGCATCAACGTCGCGCTCGACCTGAACGGGGTGATCGCCCAAAACGGCAACATCGTCGTCAACCAGAATCTCGGTGACCTGACCGTCACCGACGTCGAAGCCGTCACCGCGGGCACGGTCGCGCTCACCACCCAGCTGGCCGGCGACATCTTCGTCGCCTTTGTGTCCAGCCCGACCACCGTCACTCTGAGCTCGGCCGAGACCATCAACGAGGTCGCCTTCTACGACGACGACCCCGATGTGGTCGCTCCCACGGCCGTCTTCTCGGCCAACCGGGGGATCGGCGACGACCTCTACTTCGATACCGACGCGGTCAGCATCACCGCCAGCACCGTCACGGGCGACCTCGTGATCCACAGCGTGGGCGCGGCCGACACCACCGCCTCGCTGACGGTCTCCAACACCGGCACCGGTCAAATCGTCTTCGGCCAGGAGCACGACACGGCCAATCCCAACGTGCACATCCTGACCGCCACCACCCCCGACGGGGACGTGCTGCTGGAGAACCTGACCGACGGCGCGCTGACGGTGGACGTGGCCGATGGCCACCACGTGGACATCAACACCTATGGCCCGGGCAACATCACGCTGGGAAGCATCACCGCCGTGGTGGGCGCCAGCGCCGACTCCTACGGCAGCATCCTGGACGGCAACGGCGCAGCTCTGAACGTGACGGCCGACGAGATCAACTTCGTGGCCGAGGGCACCGTCGGGACCGCGGCCGACCCGATCGAGGTGGCCGCTGCCAACGGCACCACGAACCACGCTCAGGTGCTGAACGTCGAGACCTACAGCACGACGCTCGGCGACGGGGTGTTCGTGGATACGGGCATCAGCACGTTCGACGTGCTGGCGGGCTCCTCCGAGGGCGGCGACATCGATATCCACGGCACCACCTCCAATTTCCTGAGCTGGACCGGCGGCGTGCTGAGCGCCCTGAATCCGGACGGCCTGGTGGCCTTCCGCAACACCTCGGTCTCCGCCCCCGACATCGGGGTGGGACTCGTCGTCTCGGGCGGCGTGAACCTCGTGTCGCAGACCGGCGCCCTCACCGACGCCAACGGCAGCTTCGACAACCTGGCGCTGACTCTGGGCGCCCTCCTGACGGCGGCCGAGGGAATCGGAGCGGGCGACGCGCTGGAGATGACCGGTGCGGCCAGCATCGACGCTTACACCGACAATGGCGGAATCGGGCTCAGCAACGACACGACCGCCGACACCGTGGTCACGCTCGAGGTCGGTCTTGCGATGGGGGACATCGACTACGTCCAGACCGGCGCCGCCGCCATGCAGGTCGCCTTCGCCGGCACCGTGGACGGCAACATCAACCTCAGCAACGACGGCAGCGTCGTGCTCGATGACGTCGAGGCCGCTGCGGCCGGCAACGACATCACCGTGACGACGACGCTGATCTCCTCCATCGGCGTGGGATTCGTGAGCACGCCGGGCGACATCACGCTGACGACCAGTGGAAAGATCTTCGAGGACACGCCCGACCCGGACGCCGACCTGGTGGGCAGCGCCATGACCCTGCAGAGCGTGTTCGGCATCGGCGCGGCGGATGCGCTCGAGATCGACGCGGACGGCACCCTGATCGCCGGCGCGTCGTCCAACGGCCCGATCCGCCTCGCCAACCTGTCCGGTCCTCTGGACGTGACCCAGGCCACCACGGGCCTCGGCAGCATCAAGCTCTCCACCCTGAACGGCGACCTGACCGTGCACGCGGTCACCGCGGGAGGCTCCAAGAACGTCAACCTCAGCACGTTCGGCAGTGGCAACATCCTGCTGGGCGATGTGAGCGCCGTGGGCGCCACGGTGCAGGTCAACTCCATCGGCGACGTGCAGGATCTGGGTGGCGACGCGGACGCGGAGGTGACCTCCAAGCGCGTGCGCTTCTCGAGCCAGACCGGCATCGGAGCAGCTGACGCCCTGGAGCTGGACGTCGAGTCGGTGACCGCCGCGAGCGTGGCCCAGGCGGGCGACATCCGGCTCGCCGACCTGAGCGGCGGTCTGGCGGTCACCGCCGACACGGCCAACGGCGCCATCGACCTGACCGCCACGGGCGGCGGCCTGACGTTGAACGACGTGAGCGCGGGCGGCACCGGCAAGAGCATCACGGCGACCAACACGGGCTCGGGCGACATGCTCGTCGGCCGCATCGTGGCCTCGGGGGACGCGATCACGCTGACCTCGGCGGGCGCGGTGCTCGAGTCGGGCGCCGATCCGGAGGTGGACATCCAGACCACCGACCTCAACGTGACGTCGCTCGGACTCGGCGCGCAGGGGGCCACGATCGAGACGCAAATCGTGCGCCTCAACGCGGTCGTGGGGGGCACGGGCAGTATCATCTTGCTGGAGACCGACAACCTGCAGGCCCTGACGGCGACCGCCGCGGGCGGCTCGGTCAACCTGCGTGTGACCGCCGGCCTGCTCACGCTGGGCACGGTTTCGGGCGCGGTGAACGTGACCGGTCAGACGCTCACGCTGGGCAACATTCTGGTGGACGACGTTTCGGCCGGCAGCCTGATCACGGTCGGCGCCTTCGGCAACATCAACCAGGCCGATGTGGACGCGGGCCCCGAGCTATCCACCCCGGCCGGGACCCTGTCGTTGACGGCGGGCACGGGCATCGGCACGACCAGCGATCTGCTCTTCGACGCCGCCACGCTGAACGCGTCGGTAACCGGGACGGGCGGAATCGCCCTGACGAACAACGCCTCCACCGGCCTGCTGACGGTGACCAACGCCACCACGACCAACGGCTCGATCAGCCTGACCGGCAGCGGGGGCACGATCCGGCTGGACAACGTCGTGGCGGGGGGTGCCGGCAAGAGCGTGACCGTGACCACGACCGGCACGGGCAGCCTGCAGGTCGACCTCGTCCAGGCTCCAGGAGCGGTGTCGCTGTCGGCCGGCAAGAACATCACCGAGATCGGGGTCGACCCGGACGACGACGTGGTGGCCGGCGGCAATTCGACCCTGAGCGCTCTGACGGGACTCCTGGCCACCAGCGATGCGCTGGAGGTCAACATCACGGGCGCCACTCTGAGCGTGCGCGCGGGCGCCGTGTTCCTGGGCTTCTCGATCAAGCTGAACGGATTGGTCAACGGGTCGGCGACCCCGACAGCGTCGCTGATCCACCTGAACACTCCGCCCGGGACCTCGACCTTCAACAACATCTCGTTCTAGGCGCCGTTTACACAAAGTTCATACTTTTCGAAGCGCTGCATAGCTGCTTTGAAGACTCCCTCCGTAGGATCGAAACAAGAAAACCGTCCTGCGAAGGGAGTTCCAACCGTGGATTCCATCGGCGCCATCAACTCCTACCAGCCAGACTACCCCTCGGGGGAGGTGAGCGAGCCCGAACCCGTCGAGGAGGCCGCCACCACCGACGAAACCGACTCGGTCGAGCTCAGCCCTGAAGCCGAGGAAGGCGGCGAGACGGAGGACGTGGACGCGGTCGCGGAAGCCGGCGAGACCGAGGAGGCGGGCGCCACCGAGGACGCGAGCGAGAGCGAAGACGCGGGCGAGACCGGGGACGCAAGCGAGACCGGTGAGACCGGCGCCACCGAGGACGCCGGCGCGGAGGAGAAACCGGACGAGGCCGGCCAGCCCGCGGAGACGGAGGACGCGAAGCCCGACCCCAACCAGTTCGCGAGCGAGCTGGCCAGGAATTATGCGGCCCCCGAGCCTCAGACGACGCCCGCCACCGGTGCGGTGGACCCGACCTCCGACAGCAAGCCTGCGGCCGAGACCCCCGAGCAGGTCAAGGAGCGCTTCGACAAGCAGATGCACGAGCTGGCGGACAAACTGGCGGCCAAATCGCCCAGCGCCGCCGAGGCCCTGCGACACTTCCGGGCCAACGGAGGCCAGTTCGTGGACGGCAAGGACTCGGGCTACTTCAAGAGTCGGGGCGACGACGGACGGCCCACCATCGGAATTCTCACCGAGGGACGCAACGGGCCGACCAGCGAGGCCGACCGCATGGCCACCATCGCCCACGAGCTGGGCCACCACGACTTCGACCGGCGCAACGGAGGGATGGTTCCGCCGGGCGATCCGAAGGGCCCTTCGGACGCCGCCATCGAGGCCCGCCGCGAGGCCGACTTCATCCGCCAGAACAACGAGAAGGCATTCCGCGACGAGCAAGCCGCCAACGCGCTCAACGCCAAGATCCGCGATGAATACCTCAAGGGCACCGGTCAGCGCATTCCGGTGCCCGGAGTGGACAACGGGCCGTTCAAGGGCCTGGGCAAGACCGAGGACTGGCTCAAGGATTATGCCCAGAAACAGCCCTCCGGCTCGCCCCCGGGCACGACCTACCGGGACTACTACACCCGGGGCCACCAGGACATCTACAACCGCTTCCACGCGCCGGGCGCACCCGGGCGGTAACGAGAGCCGGTTTCAGGCTTCTTTGCGAGCGGCAGGCTAGACTGGAGACGATGCTGGTCACCCTGTCCCGGCCGCCGCTGGCGAGCCTGCCCCTGCGCGCCTGCTCTCGCCACGCGAGCGCCTGCGACGCCGAGCCGCGCGACGAGGCGCAGCTGCTCGAGGTCGTGCGCTCGGGAGCGACCGGGCGCGACTTCTATCCCGGCATCCGCAACGCGCTCCAGATCGCCGACTTCCTGGGCCTGGCCCAGGATTCCACCACCCGGCTCTACCTGGCTGCGGAGATGGCCCGCGAGCGCCACTCGCGGCTGAAGCAGGAAGCGACGCGCGTGACGGGCCTGCTCTACCCGAGCCTCGCGCCCGAGGACCGCGCCTTCCAGGATAGCGTCTGCCGGCTCACGCAAGCGTCCCTCCGCGCCGAAAGCGGCGACCAGCACCTGGCCGAGAGTCGGTTCCGCCCCGAGGCGAGCGGCTATATCCACGATCCGGTCGCGACCATCGAGGCCATCCGCGGTCAGATCGACGATCCCAAGCGGCGCCTCAACGTCGCCTACGCCGAACTGGACGTGCCCGGGCAGCCGCTGGCCCAGTTCGGGGCCGTCAGCCTTTTCCGCGGCGACAAACCGCTCTTTCCCTATGAGAACAGCGTGCGCTTTCCCGGACCCCGCGTGGAGCGCACCGAGCTGCCCGCGGAGTCGGGCGAGGGCTTCTTCGCCCACGACCTGGGCGACGGAAACCCGCGCACGTTCGACAGCGAGGTGCGCATCCTGGACCAGCTCGCCGGACACGTGGGGCCGGCCACCGTGGGCACGCTGCGCCTGCACACCGAGCGCGAGACCTGCCAGAGCTGCCGCGGAGTCGTGGAGGCGTTCCGGCTCCGACACCCCGGCCTGCGCATCGAGATCACCTACGACCGCAGCGCGCGAGGGTCTTCGCTTTAGAGGGCAAAGTCACACTGTTGAGGAACCGCACCGGAACCTTTCCCGCATCAGTGGGGAGAGTGCCATGAACAAGTCCAACCTTCTGGCTGGCGCCGCCATCTTTTCCATCCTGACCGAAACGGCCCCGGCCATGGCCGAGCCGCAGGGAGGGCAGGTGCGAGACGCTGGGCACGACCACCGTCCGCCAGGACGGTTCAACGTGGCCTCCGACGAGTTGGTCAAGCTCGTGCGGCCCATCAAGCTGGCGCCGTGCCCCGGGACGACCACCTTCAACGGGATCAACTTCTAGTCGGGCTTGAGCAGGCCGGGGTCGATGACTCCGTCCTTCACGGGCGCGAGCCAGATCTTGTAGGCGGCGATGCTCATGTCCCAGTCGCGACCGCCCTGCACGCGCACGATGTCGCCCACCTTGGCGATCTGGAAGAACTTCTTGGGGGAGACTTCAAAGACCTTACGGCTGCCGTCGTTGCGGATGATCTCCTGGTAGATCACCGTTTCGACCTTGAAGTAGACCCAGTTCTGGGCGTCGTTGTGGTTCGTCTCGGAAAGCAGCTGGATGTCGAAGCCGTGCTCGTCGGGCTTGAGCGTGACGATGCGGTAGTTCGAGTCCACGGTGAGCACCTGGGCCCGGGCGGGCACGAAAAGGCACAGCAGCATGAGGCTGGCAAAAAGAATTTTTCTCATGGCCGGGCTATTGGCTCCGGGCCCACTGGAGGCCTTCTCAGAGCCCGAACAGCCGGCGGGCATTCTCCCCGGTCACCCGGCCGAGCTCGGCGGGGTCTTCGCCCCGCACCCGGGCCACGAACTCGACCACGCGCACGACCTTGCTCGGCTCGTTGCGCCCCCCGTCGGGATCCTGGTCGGGAGAATCCGTCTCCACCAGCAGCCGATCCCCCGGTACGGCCCGAATGGACTTCTCGACCTTGTCGCCGCCCCGCAGACAGCCGGTCGAGAAGGAGACGTAGAAACCGCGCTTCAGATGGGTCTTGAGCTGCTCGCGCGAGCCCGAGTAAGAGTGCAGCACGCCTTGGAGGCCGTCGAGCTCGGCGCCCAGCGCATCGAACGCCTTCACCACGTGCAGCACCACCGGCAGGCGGTGCTGCCGCGCCAGCTCCAGCTGAGCCCGGTAGGCGCGCTCCTGCAGGTCGAACCCCGGACGCTTGCGGTCCAGCCCGATCTCCCCCACCGCCACGGCGCCGCTCAGGTCCAGTGCCGCGACGGCCGTCTCCCAGCCGGCGTCGACCCACCAGGGATGTAACCCGAACGCCTGCCAGACGTCGGGCTCGCTCAGGGCGCGCTGGCGCCGCCAACCATCCGGACCGGTCCCTACAGAAACGAACCCCCGCACGCCGGCCGAGCGGGCCCGAGCGAGAACCTCGGGCAGGTCGGCGGCGAAACGGGGGTCGTCGAGATGACAGTGGGAGTCGATCAGTTGGGGCTGGCGGCGACCTTGGCGGGAGGCTGCGCCTGCTGCTGCGGCTGCGCCGGGCGGCCGACCTGGATGAGCTGCAGGGGCAGGTTGATCATCTCCTTGCCGCCCAGGTAGAGCACGAAGCTGTGGGTGCCGAACTTCTGGAAGTCGAGGTTGAAGAAGCCCATCGCGAAGCGGGCGATCGACTTGTCCCCGAAGGCCGGCGGCGTGAAGCGCATCTTGCCCACGTTCTTGATGAGCGGGTTGCCCTCGGGATCGCTGAAGATCAACTCGAGGTCGACCTCGGTGACCTCCTTGGGAGCGCGCATCTGGGCTACCATGAACAGCTGGGGATGGCGCACGGGTACCTGACGGGCCAGCACGGCGTCGATCCCGATACCCTGAGCGTAGATTTTATTGGCCACTTCGCCGTAGTCCGACAGGAATGCAAAGTCCACCTTGATCTGGTCCATGATTAACAACCTCGTCTCCAGGTTCTGCCGGGAAATTTCCGGGCCGGACCCATTCGCCTCTTAGGCAGGAATTACTTCTGACCGATCGGACGGTTTTCGCCCGCCCACGCAGGAAACGGACGTTCGCGTGGGAACGTGCCTGAACTCAAATGAAGATGAGAGGTTGTTCGACAGTGCTCAAGCGAGTGATGCTCCTGGTTGCAATCCTGATGGCGGTGGGTGTGGCGCCGGCGAT
This sequence comes from Vulcanimicrobiota bacterium, assembly GCA_039809865.1. Taxonomy (GTDB): domain Bacteria; phylum Vulcanimicrobiota; class Xenobia; order Xenobiales; family QWHO01; genus QWHO01. The sequence goes on along the minus strand of JBDHVW010000097.1, from coordinate 11,420 downwards.
GGCCCAGCAGCCCTCGGCCAGCCCGTCCCCCAAGCAAGTCCCCACCATTTTCTCCTATGAAAAGGAGCTCGGTCTCTCCGCGGACCAGGTCACCAAGATGAAGGCCCGCCTGCAGGCCCTGCAAACCTCCGTCTCGGCCAGCCGCGAGAAGCTCGGTGCCTTGCAGAAAGAGTACGCCACCCTGGTAGGCAACGAGGCGACCCCTTTGACGACCATCGAAGCCAAGCTCAAGGAGATCGCCGCCGTCCAGGTCGCCTCCCAGATGGAGGACCTCAAGGCCTCGCGCGACATCCTGGCCATCCTGACCAAAGACCAGTTGACCAAATGGCGCAGCATCCAGGCTGCCGCCCGGGCTCAGAACGGCAACAAGTAGGTCTACTCCGGGGTTCTGAAGAACGAGATCCTCGGTGGATGAATTCTCTTCCGTCAGCCATCGGCTGATCATCGGTCTGGGAAGCCTGGGCTCGGCCATCGTCGCGGGTGCTTGCGAGCAGATGGCCCGGCTGTCCGGCCCCAACCGTTTTACCTGCCTTGGTCTCGATTCCGACCAGGCGATTGTCGACGGGCTGCAGATGGATGTGTTTCCGCTCGGCACCGACGCCCCCCCTCGCGGCCTGCGTGACGTGGGCCGCGAGGCTTTTGTACGGGAGTTGCCCGAGGTGACCGACTGGCTGCGCGGTCATCTGAAGAAGATGTTGCAGGGCAAGGTCTACGTCACACTGGTCTCGTCGCTGGCGGGAGGCACGGGCAGCGCCGTACTGGTGGATATGGCCTACTTGCTGCGCAAGCTGGCCGAAGAGATGCCCAACGGCGACCTGCTCGAGCTCGAGGCCCTGGTGCCCCACTCGGCCCGCCCTCCCCGCACCGAGATGGGGGGCGCCAACGCCTACGCCGCCCTCACTGAGCTCAACCACTGGCTGGCGCCCGATACCACCTTCCTCCAGGGCGACTTTATGAGCTCCAAGCCCGTGGTGGACCGGGTCGGCCTGCTCTCGTGCCGCGATCTCGGCGACAGTCTCGACCGCGAAGGGCTCCCCGCCCAGCTGACGGCCTATCTGGCGCTGTCGGTCTGGCCTTCCTCGCGCACGCTGTGGGAAGAGGCCGAGAATCGCTTTCGGGCCATCCAGGGAAAAGTGGACAGCGACGGCAATCCGCTGGCCTATTTCAGTCCCGCGGCCGTGGCCATGCTGATCCCCGCCAGCCGGGTGCGCAGCGCCGTGCTGGTCAGCCTTTTCGGGGCAGTGCTGGAGAAGTGGCGCGAGATGGCCGGGGGCGGCGAGAACATCGACGAAGCTGCCATGAGCGCGCACGCCCAGGAGTTCCTCAACAAGCAGGGTCTGGTCCCGCGCCAGGTCATGATCAAGCTGGGCCACGCGGCCGGCGGCGCCCAGGGCTTCATGAAGAGCCCCCAGGTCTCGAGTTATTTCGATGCCCTCGAGCGCCGGCCCCCGAGCGGCGCCCCGCTGGCGCAGGCCTTGCGCGATCTGGAGACGCTCATCTTGCAGACCATCGGCCCCTCGGGCCCCGACGGCATGCTGGGTCACTCGCGTCACCACGCCCGTCAGGTCAGGGAGCACTGCCTCACGAATCTTAAAGAAGACCTGGCCGTCATGTCCACCACCGCGGGATACGCGGTCTACGTGCACCAGCTGCGCAACGCGCTGGTGGACCGTATGGAGAGCCTGGCACGCGAGGTAGAGAAGGCCGAGCAAGAAGAAGAGCGTCTCGAGGCTGAGAAAGACGCGCTGATCCGAGAGGTGACCCACGTCGAGGACAGCGGCGGCCTGGTCGGGCGCCTGTTCGGGGGCAAGAAGAAGGCCGATCATACCGACCAGGTCCCCCGGCTCCTCAAGGAGATCGAGGGCTACTATGCCAACCGCCTGAAGCTCGAATTCCACCGAATCGGCACCACGGTCTTCTCGGACGTCCTCAAGGAAGTCGAAAAGGTTTATACGTCGGGTGCCAAGACGGGACACTTCGTGGCCGAGATGGGCGAGCTGGTGGCCCAGGCCCGCACGCGCGCTCTGACCGACCTGGCCGCCCAGTTGCACGTGGCGCCCGAATCGATCGCCACCCTGCTGGCGCCGCGTCTGGGCAAGGCCGAGGTGGAGCAGGCGTCCCGCCTCCTGCTCAAGGACGCCACCGACTTGCGCACGCTGCCGACCAACCTGCCCGCCTCCGAGGCCGCCAAGGCCATGCTGACAGTGCTGGAGGAGCAGCTGGGGGCCGCGCTCGAGATCGACGTGGTCGACTACCTCGGCCGCACGCAGCCCGACCGCATGGCTGCCCTCGAGGCCAGGGCCAGACCGGTGCTGCAGCCGCGCACCTCGCTGATCGGCTACGTCACGCAAGAGCCGGTCGCCCTGGTGGCGGGCTCCAAGCTCAAGAACTTTGACTCGCTGCCCATGCCGGGAGGCAAAGAAGGTCTGGCCCTGCTGGGAATGCGGACCGGCTTTCCGTTGCGGGCCCTGGAGCTGAGCCCACTGCACCAATCCTACCTGCACGAGCTGCGGCAGACGAAGGTCAGTGCCCACACGCGCGACGACGTGGGCTGGCGCGCTCTGGAGCGCGTCTCGCCGGCCCGAGCCGAGGAGTTCTGGTTGACGCTGGTGCAGGGCCTGCAGCTGGGTCATCTGCAGCCGGGCGATCCGCTCGAGAGCAAGCGCTGGCCCGAGATGGGGCCTGTCAAACGCTGCCTCGACCGTTTCGTGCGCCCCGAAGAGGCGCTCTTCGAGGAGACCCATTTCCTGATCGCCCTCGACTATTGGCGCGAGGAGAAGCTCGAGGAGCTGGGGGTGGAGGAGTTCCTGCGCCTGCTGGAGCCCACGGGAATGGAGCGCCAGCTGCTGGGCGAGGACATGGAGCCGTGGCTCACGCGCGCCCGCGAGCGACTGACCGCCGTGCGCACCGAGAACTGGCCCGCCTGGGAGCGGCTGGTGAGCGAGTATCTCGAGTCCTCGCCGGTGGTCAGCGAAGCCGATCTGGTCGAGATCCCCGCCGGTTTTCGGCGCTGGGTGCTGAGTCACTACGCGGCGGGCCAGCCGGAGACCGAGATGACCTTCAATGCCGAGCTTGGCCGGCTGGAGAAGGCCAGTGCGCGCGCGACCCCTCACCACTCGTAAGCAATACCTGCTCGCCTGCCTGGTCGGCGTGGGGGCGGGATTCCTGGCCGTCGCCTTTCGAGCCCTGCTCGACCTCATGCGGGCGGCGCGCTCTGGATTGGAGGGCGGGCCTCTGCTCTTGCTGGCCGTGGTGGGCTCCGTGGCCAGCGTGGCCATCGTGCGGCGGGTGCCGGAGATCTCGGGCAGCGGAATTCCCCACATGAAAGAGGTCGTGCAGGGCTTCAAAGAGCTGCTCTGGGCCCGCACGCTGCCGGCCAAGTTCCTGGGCGGCTTCCTGGGCATCGGCGCGGGGCTGGCGCTGGGGCGCGAGGGTCCCACCGTGCAGATGGGTGGCGCCATGGGCGAAATGGTCGGAGAGAAAGCCGGCGCCAGCGACCGCGAGCGGCGCGAGCTGGTGGCGGCCGGCTCGGGGGCCGGTCTGGCAGCCGCCTTCAACGCGCCCCTGTCGGGGATGGTGTTCGTGCTGGAAGAGTTGCACGGCGACTTTACCAGCGGGGTGTTCGTCTGCACCCTGGTGGCCGCGGCCAGCGCCGACGTGGTCATGCGCGCCTGCCTGGGCCAGTCTCCCGCGTTCCACCTGCCGCTGGTGGACACCCCGCCCCTCACATGGCTTCCCGCCTTCATCATGCTGGGGCTCACCTGCGGAGTCTGCGGCGTGGTCTACAACCGCGTCTTGCTGGCCACGCTCAGCGTATTCCAGACGGGCCTGGGCCGCTTTTCTCTGCTGGGAGCGGCTCTGGCCGGATTGCTCGCGGGCGCGGCGGCGGTCTGGAAGCCAGTTTCAGCCGGCGACGGCGATTCCTTGATGACCGCGCTGTTCGGAGGAGCCGAGTTTTCGTTCTCGATGCTTCTCATGCTGTTCGGCGTGCGGTTCGTCATCAGCATGACCAGCTACGGCTGCGGGGCCCCGGGCGGCATCTTTGCCCCTTTGCTGGTGCTGGGAGCCCTGCACGGCTTCGTCTTTGCCCACCTGACCGGACTGGCTCCGGAGGCCTGCGCCGTGGTTTCCATGGCCGCCTACTTCACGGCCATCGTGCGGGCGCCCCTGACGGGGGTGGTGCTGATCACCGAGATGACGCTGAACTATAACCTGATGCTCCCTTTGTTGCTGGCCTGCACCGCCGCCTCGGCGGTCTGCGAGCTCACCCGCAGCCCCGCCATCTACGACGCCCTCGAGGAGCGCGACACGCTGGCGCTCGAGCTGACGGTGCAGGAGGGCTCGGCTCTGGACGGCACCTCCGCCGACGACCTGCCCGAGGGGGTCGAGTGCGGGGACGAGGTGATCGTGGGCGGATCGGTGCTGCGCGTGAGTTTCCGCTTCGCCAAAGACGAGTCGGCGCTCGAGCAGCTGAGAATTTCAACAATCTTTCAGCCCCGTTAACTAACCTGAGGCAGTCCGGTTTAGAGTCAAGAGCCGAGAGTTGAGAGTCTCGTATGGAGACCCTGACTCTTGCATTCGAAGGTTCGGTTCGGAACTCTCGACCGCCTGGCTGAACTGTGCCCGGGGCGCGTGAAAAAGGCGCCCTGGGTTTTCATGCTTTCTTTCAGTGCCCCCATGGATAATTAGCTCATCAAGCAGGGGGTGCGAGAAGATGACCAGCCAGACCGAAAACTTCTACAACGTGCTCAGCTCGGTGTTCCACAACTTCGGCCAGGGAGGCGGCCAGGGCCGTCCGCAGCGCAAGCAGGCCGTGGTCACCCGCAACGTGGTCGAAGCCAGCGCCTTCTGTGGCGATCAGGTCACCTGGTCGGCCGGGCTCTTCCAGGCGATTTCCGACGACCTCAGCGCCGTTTGGAAGCGGTTTTAGTCAGCTCGGGCAGCTCGGTGTAGCGCACGCTGACCTCCGAATCTCCGACCCGCACCGTCGAGGTTCCGGTCTCCAGAGACTCCACCAGCACGGTCATGGCCCGAATGGCCAGCTCCATCTCCTCGCGCGTCGGCATCGGATTGCCCTTCGTGCGACGCGCCTGCAACAAGAGCGGCGCCCGCAGCTCCAGGTCGTAGTCCTCGCACAACGGCAGGCTCAACTCCTCGATCTCGTTGGCCACCAGCGGACCGCACTCGTCCAGCGTGCTGTAGGTCAGAAACAGCGATTCCTGAGGCATCTTCCCCTGGGCCAGGCGCTTGGGCCCCTTCAGGTCGGGGTAGAGCGCGAACCCGTACTCGGCCTTCTCGCTGCCCAGAATGGAGCAGTAGACCGGCGTTTCGGCCAGACCGTCGAGCACCAGCAGCATCTGGCTCGAGATCGTCTCCCAGGGCGCCAGCTCGAACAGCTCGCCGGACAGCTCGAACATGTCCAGCACCGCGTCGGGGGTGATCCCATCCTGGCTGAGGTAGCCTCCGAGGCTGGTCTGAGCGGCCTGATCCATTTCCGCCATCATGGCGTTGATGGCGGCGCCCGCGTCGGGCATCACGCCCACCTCGATCCCGATCGGCTCCAGGACCTGGGCCAGCAGATGCACCTGGTGCGGCTCAGCCACGAAAACGCGCTCGGGCCGGCAGCCCTGCGACTGGGCGGGCTTCAGCATCGCCTTGGTGAGCGCCCGCACGAGGTCGTCCACCTCGGAGGGTCCCTTGGGCGCCACCTCCAGGTTGCGCAGCAGGCCGTCCTGGTCGACCCAGAGCGTCAGGGCCAGCTGGCCCTCCCCCGTCACCCGGGCGGCGATCACCCGCCGCGCCCCGATGAAGGCCGTGCCCGGGGCGATCGGCAGTTTGAGGAGCTGTTTGCGGACGCTCGGCTCGAAGGTCATCGGGCATGGTCTCCCTTGGCAGCGTAGTGCTGTAAAGTTTCTCGCCGCCGATCGAAAATCATTCAGAACACCCTGAAAAAAATTCAGCGTTGGAGGAAAGTGTCTCCTGGTGCAAAACGCCCCATACCGATGAAAGAGTTTACGAGATCTTATCTACAGCAGATCGAGTCGGAAGCGATCTACGTGCTGCGCGAAGTTGCGGGGCAGTTCGAGAATCCGGCCCTGTTGTTCTCGGGCGGGAAGGACTCGATCGTGGTGGGATGGCTTGCCCGCAAGGCCTTCGCCCCGGCGCCCATCCCCTTTCCTTTCGTGCACATCGATACCGGGCACAACTTCGACGAAACCCTGGAATACCGTGATCGCTTCATCAGCCTGCTCAAGGTTCAGTTGATCGTTGGCTCGGTGCAGAAAAGCATCGACGAAGGCCGCGTGACCGAGGAAACGGGCCCCTACGCCAGCCGCAACGGGCTGCAGACGGTGACTCTGCTGGACACGATCGCCTCGCACAAGTACGACTGCTGCATCGGCGGCGCCCGGCGCGACGAGGAGAAGGCCCGCGCCAAAGAACGCTTCTTCAGTCATCGCAACGAGTTCGGCCAGTGGGACCCCAAGAACCAGCGTCCCGAGCTGTGGAACCTGTTCAACGGCCGCAAGAAGATGGGCGAGCACTTTCGGGTCTTCCCCATCAGTAACTGGACCGAGCTCGACGTGTGGGAGTATATCGCCTCGCAGGAGATCCCGCTGCCCAGCCTTTATTTCAGCCACACGCGCGAGATCATCAATCGCGACGGGGTTCTGCTGGCGCACACGCCGGTGGTGCAGCCGGTCAACGGGGAGATCGTGGAGAGCCGCGTGGTCCGATTCCGCACCATCGGCGACATGACGTGCACCGGAGCGACCGAGTCGACCGCCGCGAGCATCGACGAGATCGTGGCCGAGGTGGCCGCGGCCCGCGTCACCGAGCGCGGCGGGCGCTTCGACGACCGGCGCAGCGACGCGTCCATGGAAGATCGCAAGAAAGACGGGTATTTCTAGCTTGGCCTCCGACCACAACCTGCTCCGCTTCACCACCGCCGGGAGCGTGGACGACGGCAAGAGCACGCTGATCGGGCGGCTCCTGTACGACTCCAAGTCGATCTTCCAGGACCAGCTCGACGCGGTCACGCGCGCCAGCATGCAGCGCGGCGACGAGTATGTCGACCTGGCGCTGCTGACCGACGGCCTGCGGGCCGAGCGCGAGCAGCACATCACCATCGACGTGGCTTACCGCTACTTCGCCACGCCCAAACGCAAGTTCATCATCGCCGATTGCCCGGGGCATATCCAGTACACCCGCAACATGGTGACCGGCGCTTCCACGGCCGAGGCCGCCATCGTGCTGGTGGACGCGCGCAAGGGTGTGGTCACGCAATCCAAGCGGCACGGTTTCCTGGCGGCGCTGTTCAACATCCCCCACATCGTGGTGGCCATCAACAAGATGGACCTCGTCAACTTCAGCCAGGAGACCTTCGACCAGATCGTGTCGGATTTCCGCGCTTTCGCCTCCAAGATCGAGGTGCAGGACCTGTCGTTCATCCCCATCTCGGCGCTGAACGGGGACAACGTCATCGATCGCTCGCTGAACATGCCCTGGTACAAAGGCACGACGCTGCTCAACCACCTCGAGAGCGTGAACACGGGCTCCAGCCGCAATTTGATCGACTTCCGCTTCCCCGTGCAGTACGTGGTGCGCCCCCACCAGGACTTCCGCGGATTCTGCGGGCGCATCGCCAGCGGCCGCATCGCCGTGGGTGACGACGTGGTGGCCCTGCCCTCAGGCGCCACGACCCACATCAAGACCATCTTAACCGCCAACGGCGAGCTCAAGGAAGCCTTTGCGGGCGATTCGGTGCTGCTCACGCTCGAGGACGAGGTCGATGTCTCGCGCGGCAACATGCTGGTGCGGCCCAAGAACCTGCCCACCCGCGCCAACGCCCTGGACGCCATGCTGTGCTGGATGTCCGAGACGCCCATGAACCCCCGTCAGAACTATGTGCTGCAGCACACGACCCGGGGCGTCTCGGCCCAGGTCAGCGAGCTCACCTACCGCATCGACGTGGACACGATGCACCGCGAGACGGTGGAGGCCTTACAGCTCAACGACATCGGCCGGGTGCAGGTGACCACGGCCCAGCCGCTGTTCTTCGACCGCTACCGGCTCAACCGGGAGACAGGCTCGTTCATCCTGATCGACCCCACCACCAACAATACCGTGGCCGCCGGCATGATCCGGGGCGCCGCCCGCGATATCACGAGCGTGGTGACCACGCGCACCGAGCGCAAGATCTCCCCCAACGTCGTGCGCGACCCGGGCCACGTCGCCCGGCTCGACCGCGAGGCTCGCAACCAGCACAAAGCGGCCGTGGTCTGGTTCACCGGGCTTTCCGGCTCGGGCAAGTCCACGATCGCCAAAGAGACCGAGCGCACGCTGTTCGAGCGCGGTTGCCAGACGATGTATCTCGACGGCGACAACGTGCGCACGGGCCTGTGCGGCGACCTGAAGTTCACCGAGGAAGACCGGATCGAGAACATCCGCCGCGTGGGCGAGGTGAGCAAGCTCGCCTACGACCACGGTTTGATCGTGCTGTGCAGCTTCATCTCGCCGTTCGAGCGCGATCGCGCCCAGGTGCGCGCGCTGCTTCCCGACGGAGCGTTCTTCGAGGTCTTCGTGCACTGTCCGATCGACGTTTGCAAGCAGCGCGATCCCAAGGGCCTCTACGCCAAGGCCGAAAAGGGGGAGATCCCGAACTTCACGGGCATCTCCTCGCCCTACGAGGCGCCCACCACGCCCTCGCTCCTGATCGACAGCTCCACGCGCGACGTGGCGGGCTGCGTGCAGCTCGTGGTCGACTGCCTCGAGCGCGCCGGCATCCTGCTTTAAGCTTTTTTTCAGCCTTCGAGCCTATTCTGGCCCAGTCCGGTTACGAGTTGTGCGCCTGGACCCGGGTCGGTTTCGGGAGCTCGTGGTATCGCCCAGAGACTCTCGACTCTGAGCTCGCAACTCTCGACCGCGCAGCCGTGCTGTGCCTGGGGCGCTTGAAATAAGCCGCCCTGGGTTTTCATGCTTTCTTTCAGGGCTGTCATGGATAATCGAGCCATGGACAGCAAGAATTACTACCAGGTGCTCGCAAGCCTCTTCCACAACCCCGGCCGCCAGCAGGGCCAGGGTCGCCCGCAGCGGCAGGCTCCGGTGTCCGCTCCGGCCGAGTTCGACGGCCCCGTGGACTGCGTGACCTGGTCCAAAGGGCTGTTCCAGGCCATCAACAGCGACCTGGGGGCCGTGTGGGCCATCTAAAACAAAAGACCCGCCAGATGACGGGCCTCGTTGGTGGAGGAGAAGGGGCTCGAACCCTCGACCTTTGCATTGCGAAAACCTCTGCGAACCGCCCCAATTTCCAGCACCGCGCCTAGATTTACACCCTATCCACAGATGCGATGTTCCGGTTTTTGTTCCGGTTCCGCTCGGCTTGGCGCTGCATCGCCGCGTGCTTGTCGTCGGGGGAGACGTGCGCATAGAGCATCGTCGTCTCTATCCGCTTGTGGCCTGCCAGTTCTTTGACCACGTGGACAGGAGTCCCATCGGCGAGCTGGCGCGTGATGAACGTGTGGCGGAGCGTATGCCAGTCCACGTCAACTAGACCGGCCCGCTTCACTGCGGGCGCGTAGTGCCGGCGGTAAAGCCCGTCTGGATCGCGAAACCCTTTCCCGACCTTCCTGTCCGGCGCGCCTGACCGCTTGCGACTGGGGTTCCCCTCTTTGGGGCCGAGCCGGATCGGGGCCGGAAAGACGTATTCGTTTCGCGCCTCCGCCTGCCACTTCCGCAGGAGGTCCTCCACGGGGTAGATAGGCAGGTGCCGCGCCTCCCCGTGCTTGCTCCTGGGGATGGTCAGGACGTGGAGGTCGAAACGCACGTTGGCCCAGAGCAGCTCGAACTGTTCCTCGCGACGAAGGCCCGTCTGGAGGGCGAAGAAGACCATCTCCCAGAGCCACTCCTCAGAGGCACCCTGGAGCTGGGTCTCCTCAGCCTCGGTCAGGGAGCGCCGCCTCCGTTGGACGACGCCTTTGACCTTCTTGAGCTTCGCCAGGGGATGTTCGGGAAGCAGTTTGTCATCTACACAGCGAGTCAGGAAGGCGCGTAGAGCATCGAGGTATCGGTCCGCCGTCTGAAGACTCCGCGCTCGAACCTCCCTTACGGTTCCCGAGGACGTGCGCACGGTTAGCTCGCGCGGCTCGACAAATAGGCGGCGCCAGTTCGCCAGTAGGGCGCGGTCGATGCTGGTGATCGGATAGACTCCGAGGGTAGCCCGCCAGTATTTCGCTCTGCACTTGAGGTCACGCTTCCCTTTGAGGCTCTGTCGCTCCAACTCCAACTCTGGCAGGTAGGCGTCCAGCACCTCGGCCACGGTGGGCACCCGGCGTTCGCTCGGAGGGAGCTGGCCCTCGTCGGCCTGGTGCTTCATCCGCCGGTAGAGCTTCAGAGCGGCCTGCTTTGTGTTCGGGCTGGCGCTCTTCTTGTGCTCGACCCCGTTGGCGTCGTGCCATCTGGCGCCCCACGTCCACGTCCCATCTTGGCGCTTGCGGCGGTAGACGCCACGAGGGAGAACCTCGTCGTCGGCTTCTGGCTTCTGGGCGTAGGGGCGTGCCATTTACTTTCCAGTGGACCAAACGTTGCTGGTAGGCTGCTTGAGGATAGGATCTGGGTTGCACATTGTGCAGGGGACCATCAGCATTTTTCCCGCCCAGTAAGCCGGGACCTCCCAAGGCTCATCCATTTTACGACAGTCAGAGCGATGATACTCAGCGCCTTCTTTTATGGAATTACGATCGACCCATACTCGTTTAATCGTTACAGCGTTGGCCAATGGGCCCGGTCCGGCGGGCGTTCTTGATGCTGATGGAGGGGCAACGTCTGTATAGACAAACCATTGCTTAGGACTATCACTTAATTCTAAGCCCTGATACATCATTCTTTGCGGAACTGCACCAACAACGAGAATATCAACATCAACTCCTGTATCAACGTGAACGAACCCGCCGTTATTGAAATGAATAGTTGCATACAAACGAAAAGGAGCGTAGTATCGGCCGCTAGTGGAAACTTGGCCCAATTCGTTTCCAGTCGCAAAATCTACGGGCAACGTATAGACGTTGGCCTGTCCATCCTTTCCGGTATATCCTACTAGGCATAGTTGCCTATACCTCGCGGAAACAGGAGCCCCCAAGCACAGAATGACCGCAAACACTGTTAGAATTTTGGAGACCAATTTCCCTTACGCCCCCCAGGTCTTGATTTTCTTTCGAAAGTCGGGAAAATACCAATCTCCCGAAGGCGCTCCACCATTATTCCTTTGCTCACGCCCCAGCTCTCGGCCAGCTTGCAAAACTGGGTGGGCGCATGCCCGAAAAGATGCGCGATTGGTCCAGTCCTGAGCAAGGTTTATTGAAGAAAGTTAGAAGCCTCCTGTGCTTAAACCAAGGGCAAAGCCCTTTCAGGAGGCCACCAAGTGA
>JBDHVW010000096.1:0-30280 GCA_039809865.1 Vulcanimicrobiota bacterium | reverse complement strand
GACGGGAGACGGGAGACAGTAAAAGGAGCGCTCCAAAGCTCCTTATACGATCTACTCTTTACTCTTTACTGGACCCCTGCTCCCTGCTCCCTGCTCCCTACTCCCTGCTCCCTACTCCCTGCTCCCTACTCCCTGCTCCCTGCTCCCTACTCCCTGCTCCCTACTCCCTACTCCCTACTCCCTACTCCCTACTCCCTACTCCCTACTCCCTACTCCCTACTCCCTACTCCCATCTCCCTACTCCCTACTCCCTACTCCCTACTCCCTACTCCCTACTCCCATCTCCCATCTCTCAAGGCCGGTCCCCCGGCAGGCCCAGCATCCGCCGAATGGTGGGCTCGAGCTCCCAGATGGCGTCGGCGCCGTGGGTCTGCTGGGCGATGAAGCCGTCGACGTTGATCAGCACCACGATGGGCTCGTCGCCGCTCACGCCGTAGCTGGCCGTGACGCGGCCGTCGTCGAAGAGCTGGCCGAAGTTGTTCGGGCGCGAGAGCAGGGCCGAGTGGGCCTGCTTGGCGCGAGCCGGATCGCCGTGAATGGCCGCTCCCTCGATCTCGTAGCGATCGCACAGCCCGGCCAGGTCGTCCAGCAACTTCTCGTTGCCGGTGCCGGCCTTCCAGAACAGCAGCACGATGGGGTTCTTGTGCAGGTGCTGGATGATCCGGTAGCGGTGGTTGGAGCGGTCCTTGAGGATGAAGTCGGGCGCCGCCGTCAGTCCGCTGGTCATGGCGCTGAAGGGCTGGGCTGAAGGCGCCAGACTGCCGATGGCGCCCTTCACCTGCGTCAGCGTGCCGGGCTCCAGGTCCAAGGGCAGGGTCTGCTCGTTCTTGGCGGAGCCTTTCAGGGTGAGCTTGTGCTTGCCGGCCGAGGCGAAGGCCGCCGTGGGCGTCGGGCCCAGGTAACGTCCATCCAGGTAGGCGCGAGCACCCGGGGGATCGCTGAAAATCCAGAGTCCGGGCCGATCATCGCGGGACACCGCCAGGGCCACGTCCTTCTCGACGCCACTTTCTCCAGCCTGGGTGCGCACGGCTCCCAGCCAGAGCGAGAGAATGCCGTAATCCGGGCGCTGCACCAGCGCTTCTCGGAGTTGCTGCACGGCGGCGTCGGTCTGCCCGGTCTCGAGCAGCAGGCGGGCAAGATTCATGCGAAGGTCCACGTAGGGGATATCGCCCGCGTCCTTGAGAGCCGTGTTGAGCTGGGCCAGCGACTGGTCGATTTTGCCGGTGCGAGCCAGCGCCAGTGCGTAGTAATTGCGGAAGACCGCTTCTTTGGGCAGCTTCTTGAGGGCTTCCTGATAGCTCTTGGCGGCGCCGGCCCAGTCCCCCTTGGCGGCCAGGTCCCAGCCGGTCACGAAGCGCGCCGTGCCCGAGGTGGGCACGCGCCGGGCAACCTCGCGCCAGTCGGCGATGCCCTGGTCTTCGCCACCGCGGTAGAACTCGACTTTTCCCAACAGGAAGTAGACGTTAGCCGTCTCGGGATGGTTGGGATACGAGCTGAGGATCCCGCGCAGCAGCGAGACCGCCTCGGTATACTGCAGGTCGCGGCAGTCCTGGTTGGCCTGCTCGGTCACCGCCAGGATCAGGTTGTGCTGCGCCGAGGGGTTGTTGGGGTTGAGCGCCAGCGCCTGTTTGAAGGTGTAGACCGCGCGCTCGTTGTCCTTGTTCATGAAGTAGGCGAAGCCGAGGGCGTTGAAGCCGTCGATCTTCTCGGGATAGGCGCGCGTCAGCAGCTCGAAGATGCGGATGGCCGTCTCGTAGTCCTTGCGCTTGAGCGCCTCGTCCCCGGCCTTCTTCTCTTTGGTCCAATCGGGTGCCGCCAGAGCTGACAGCGCCAGCAAAGCAATGATCCCCAACGCAAGCAGTCGTCGCATTCGCTTCCTCCGTTACGAACAGAGGTGCGCCAAAAAGGGGTCAGGCTCCTGCGGTCTTGGCAGCCGCTCCCAGGACGACGTGGTCGATGAAGTTCTTGATCACGTCCTGGACCGTGGTTTCCTTCACGGAGGCATCGATCCGCTCGTAAAGGCCCGGGGTGGAGGCGTAGACGTGCTTGTATTTGCGCATCCGCAGCATGAAATCTTCGCGCGAGAGCTCAGGATGAAACTGCAGTCCGTAGAAAGGCAGGCTGGGGTGGCGCAGGGCCTGCCAGGCGCACTTCTGGCTGGTGGCCAGGCGCACGAATGGGGCGGGCACTTCCAGCACCACGTCGTGATGGCCCTGCTGGGCGCCAAAGCGGGCTGGAATCTCGCGGAACAGCACGTCCGCCTGACCTTCCTCGGTCAAGAGAACCTCGTGGGTGCCGGTCTCGCCCTCCTCGGGACGCTTCTCCACCCGTCCGCCGATCGCCGCTGCCATCATGTGGAAGCCGTAGCAGAGGCCCAGGCTGGGGACCTCGCGCTCCAACAAGAGCTTTGTAAAATCGTGCAGCGGGGGGAACCAGTCGGGGCGGTCGGTGGAGACGGCGAAATCGCCCGTCCCGCCGATGACCACGGCGTCGTAACCGGCCAGAAGGCCTTCGTGGGGAGCCGTCTCGAGCACGTTCAGGATCTGCACTTGCTCGGGGGCGAGATGGCCGGCGCTGAGCAAGCAAGATTGCTCGTGCTCGCGCATTTCAGGGTCGAGACGGGCTTCTACCAAGAGAAAACGGAGTTTTTGACGGTCACGCATGGGGAAGATTCTAGCACACGCTGTAAAGGGCCCCGACTCAGACCGCGGCGCCGTTGACGCTGGTGCCGGTCACCTCGAACAGGTCCACGGGGGCGCGCCGCCCTTTGACCTGGGTGCTGCCCAGGCTGCGGGTCGTGAAGTGGCCGCGCGTAGCCGCTTCGGTCCACTCGGTGATGACCACGTGCACGTCGAACTCGCGCGTCAGCTTCTCGATGCGCGCGGCCAGGTTGGTGGCGTCGCCCACGGCCGCGAACTCGCGACAACCGGTAAAGCCGACGTCGCCCACCATGACCTCGCCCGTGTTGATGCCCACCCCGATCCGCATGGTCGGTTTGGACTCGGCGCGATACCGGGTGTTCAGCTCCTCGAGCACGGCGTGCATCTGCAGGCCCGCCCGAACAGCCTGGACGGGGGCCTCCTCGGCCGTGCCTTCGGCCCCGAACACGGCCATCAGCGCGTCGCCGAGATAGGTCATCAGCACGCCTCCGTGGGCCAGGATGACCTTGCCCATGGCGCGGTAGAAGTCGTTCAACTGGGAGATGGTCTCCTCGAGCGGGCGGCCCTCGGCCAGGGCCGAGTAGTTCCAGATATCCGAGAACAGGATGGTGGCCTCGCGGGGTATGAGCGCGCGGGTGCGGGCGGCGGCGCGGCAGGAGCGGAAGCGCAGCACTTGCTGCCCGATCTGGATGAGATCGCCGTCCGACAGGGCTCGCAGAGCGTCGATGGCCTCGCCGTTGACGAATGTCTGGGTCGATTTGCTCTCGGCGCGCAGATAGAAGGCCCCTCCCACGTTCTCGATGGTGGCGTGCTCGCGCGAGACGGTGGGGTCGTCCACCTCGATTTTGTTGCGGCGTGTACCCGGCCGGCCGATGGTGGCGGGCTCCGCGCCCAGACCCCACTGGCGGTCGCGATACGGGTCCGTGTAGCCCTCCAGGAACGAGACCTGGTCTTGCAACTCGACCAGGCGCAGTTTGAAGCCGCCCAGCTCGATCTCGTCCTGGGGTCCAATCTGGCGAAACGTGGTGGCTTTGCCCGCGAACATAGCGGGCACGGCAGTGTTGACGTTGGTGAAGTAAACCTGGCCGTCGCGATAGTGCAGCATCGCCTGGCGATTGGCGATCCCCTCGCCTGCCAGTTGGATGTCGTTCTCCTTGACTCCGGGCGAGCCGATGGACATCTGAGCGAAGCTCACGGGAACGCGCCGCTCGTTGCCGGCCGGATCGACAATAAGAAAATCAAGGCCGGTGCGAATCCATTCCCGGCCCTGGCGCCCCCTCACATCTGTTCGAACGGTGGACTCGTCGGGTCTACCCATCAGTTGTCCCTGGCGCCTGCTACCACACGTCTCCCCTGGTCCCTGATCTTCTCCAGCATTGCAAGGGCCCCTCTTCCGCACGCAAAAAGGCCCGGTGCGAGCACCGGGCCCCCTGACCGTCTCAGCGCGAGACCTAACGCGGCTGGCTGACCTGCCGCTTGCGGAGATCGTAGCCGTTGGGCCACCAGTCCCACATCTTGGTCGGCTTGCCATTGACGGTGACCGAGCCCACCATCTTGGTGTGCTTGAGCCCGATCTCGCGGATGCCCAACTCCTGCAGGGAGAGCATCTCACCCTTACCCACGCTGGCGTTGCCATCCTTGTCCTGCCACACGGCCACACCCTCGAGCTCCTGGCCGGCGACCTTGCCATCCTTGTTCAGGTCGAGCATCGCGAGTTGCTGCCAGCCGCTGTCGTAACCGGTCGCGGTGCCAAAGAGGCAGGTGCCGTCCACCTTGCCGTTGGCCAGCGGGCGAACCAGCAGCCCGTCGTTGGGGCCCAGCCACTCCATCTCGACCGGGAACCCGTTGCCGTAGAAATCGAACAGGGCGGTGCGGGCACCCGCTTCAGCGGACATTTTGTGCGGCAGCCACTGACCGGCCGAGGCCTCCAGTTTGCCATCGAAATCGAGGTCGATGACTAACGGGCTCACGGTCACGGTTGAGTTACGCTCGTAGTAGCTGACGTTACCCACGAAGTTGTTGGTCACATTGACGGTCTGCCCGTCTGCACCAAACGTGGTGGGGGCGTCGGTATCTCCCACGGTAACCGGGCCGGTCTCGGTCGAGACGAAGGAGTCGATGGTGTAGCTACGGGTGCCCTGGTAAACGGAGGGTCCCACGTCGATGTTGACCACGCTGCGACCCGGAACCTGGGTCAAGTCGTTGTAAAGATTGCCCGCCGCGTCCAGACCCTCGGGCGTTCCAATCGCCCACTCGATGTTGGACACGGAGCCATCCACCCATGAATTGATGCCGTTCTTGACGCGCGCATCCACGGTCAGGTCGGAGAGAATCAGGCCGCGAAGGCCGCCACTGACGTGGTCGGTCATCTCAAGATAGTCCCGGCTGTCGGTGAACCCACCGGTGATGGTCTGTGTCCCATAATGGGCCTCGACATCGCGGTCGAAGGTCCGCGTTGCCGTAGCGTCCGTGCCGGCATTCTCATCACTAACGGCGGCAACCGAGGGTCCTGCCAGCAGCAGGGCCAACCCGACGCACAGAAAGGTAGTTCTCTTAAGCATAACTGGTGAGCACCTCCGTGGAACTGGTTCGAGTTTAGCATCCCGAACGAACTGGCAGCAAGCTTTGTTAAACACTCTTAACCGGGGTAGAAGGAAAGCGCAGAGACATTCGCACTTTTCGTCCACTCGCGTGGGCGTTGCCAATTTCATTTGCTACACTCGAAGTCAGGGTGTTGTGAGGGTCCTTGTGAGCGAGCAGATGAAAGAACCAAAGCCTCTGAGTCAGGTCCTGGAGGGATAGTAATGCTGCACAGTATGGCTCCTCGAACCGGTCGTCCCCGAAAAGGGGTGGGGCTGGCCAGCACGCTGGTGGTCATCTCCATCATCGTGGTGCTAGGTTTCACCGTCGCCGGAATCAGCTTCTCGCACCTGTCGGTAAGCACCCGGCTCAGCAACGCGGAGATCGCTCGCAACCGGGCCGAGTCGGTCGTGGCCATGGCGATCGACCGCGTCATCACCGACCGCGAGACCTCTGCGCCCGATTTCAGTGGCACGCTGAATCTCCCCATCGCTACAGGCGACCCCGCCGGGTCGGGCACGGTTACCTTCGATGCTACCAACGCCGGATCGCTTGGCATTCCTTATTCCACCAACAATATCAGCGCCGATGTATCCAAAATCGGCGACTTGAGCCGCACCGTGCCGTCGCACGGCATCCACATCGTCGGCGTGGGGGTGTGCAATGGTGTCGAGCGCCGGGTGGAAGCGATGCTCCTCATCCCGAAATTCCCTCATTCCATCGCCTCGTCGGGCCGGATCACCAGCAACGGGGGTCTGACGGTCGCCGCCGTCGATGACCTGTCGTTGCTCACCTCGGGTGGCCTGAGCACCATCCCGCCCGATCAGATCGAGCCGGGCGACATCGCCTGCAACTCGACCAACATCACCAACGCGATGTACCTTTACGGCCCTGACATCCACATCACGGGCGATGCCAAAGCCGTTGGCGGCATCCAATATGACAGCAGCCAGGTCGTGGTGGACGGGGCCATCAAGCCCAACAGCGACAAGTCCTACCTGCCGACCATCGACATTACGGACTACGACCCGGCCACCAAACCAGGCCTGGTCACGGTCAGCGGCAACCAGAGCAACCTGACCGTCAATAATTGGACCAAATCCAGCGGCGACCTCATTATCTCGGGGGGCCTGACGCTTGACTACGGCGTCCTCTACGTGGATGGCAACCTCTCGGTCAACGGCGGCATCAAGGGCAACGGCGCCGTCATCGTGACCGGCAAGACCGAGGTCTTCGGCGGCGGCGCCCAGGCCACCGACAACATGGCGGCCATTCTCTCGGGCGGCGATCTCAAATTGCAGGCCACCCAGGCGGACGGGGCCCAGTTCAAAGGCCTCATCTACACAGGAGGCAACCTGAGCGCCGACTGGGTCACTCTAGGGGGGGCCGCGGTGGCCAACTCGCCCTCGGGCAGCGAGGTCAGTCTCAATAACGTCGAGATGGCTTACAGCGCCAGCGCAACCGAGTTCGACATCCCGGTCGGCCAGAATGCGGGCGGCGGCGGAGGAGGGGGATTCCCCGCTGCCCCGGCCCCGAACTGGACGCCCGGGGCACCCCTCTCCTACAACTTCCAGCCCGTGAACTGGAGCGTTCCGCCTTGCCCGGCCATCGTCCCCGTAACCATCAGGCCCGTTATGGCCACGCCTCCTGCTCCCAGCTTCTTCTACTCGGCCGGCCCCCCGGCCGGCTATTCAGTCCCCAGTGGCGCGACCCTGGCTTCCGCGATGCAGTGGGAAGTTACCGTCGGGGGGCGGGCCCCGGTAACGGTCAGTTACGGCCTCGGCGGAGCGACGCTGCGAGCCACCCTCAAGTCGGAAATGCAGAACGAATTGGGCGCGAGTCATATGGGGGGCGACGACAACCAGATTGACCAGGCCTTCTTCGACGGCTACCCCTCGCCGGTGCCCCCGGGTCCCAAACTGGTGACGAACTACGTCACCAACACCTTGCAGGGCCAGTATGCGCCCAGCATTCCACTCACCGGGATGAATGCCGTCCCCGGCCCACCCCCGACCACCTGGGGCAGCACTGCTCCCCCGGTCGTGGTCGACAATCTCACGATCAGCATCAACGACAGCACCTTTGCCGACCTGCGCGAGAAGATGCGCGTGCTTTACTGGGGTGACTCTTGGTAACTGTCCCCAGGCGGGGAATGACCCTGATGGAGACCGTGGTCTCGTGCTTCGTTCTCTGCCTGGTCATGCTGGCCTTGTTCAACCTTTTCCCCAGTTCGATGTATGCCCTCAAGCGCGGCGAATGCCAGATTCTCGCCGAGCAAGAGGCTCAGACCTGGGTGGAGATCTATCGCGCGGAGTCGTTTGACAGCCTCACTCCCGGGGGAGCCCCGATCACGCTGCCCACGCGCAGCGTGAACGGGGTGGTCTACAACCCGGTTCTGTCCATCTTCACGCCCGCGGGCACGCGGGCCGATCTGGTCAAAGGGTTGCGCGTCACCGTCAGCTGGACGTTTCAGAGCGTAACCCGGAACATACAGAGGGAAGTGTGGGTCAGCAAACTCAAATCCGAATGAGCCGGAGAGGCATGACGGTGGTCGAGATGATGATCGCCTGCGCGGTCGTCGTCCTGCTCGGCCTCATGACCATCAATTTCCTGGTCCCGGCCTTGTCGCTCTCGGCCCAGGGCTCGATCCGGGCCGAGATGCAGCAGCAGGCCTCGGTTGCGATGATCCGAATGGTGCAAGACCTCGAGGCCACCTCGGTCGGCGGGATCGGATTGTTGCCTCCCAACGGCACCAACCCGACCGGCTTCGCCGTGAACAAGATCGTGGCCGCCTCCGACCAGTCCCAGACCTGGGCCGACAATCTCGTGTGCTACCTCTACTATCCCGACAAGAAGAAGCTGATGCGCAAGACGTTCCCGCCCAATCCGCCCGCCCTCACGCTGCCGTTCAACACCAACCGGCCCTTCCGGGTGACGCCGGTCGACCTCATGCAGATCGCCAACCAGGCCAATGGAACCGAGATGACTCTGGCCATCAACGTGGAAGGATTCGTCGTGGATATGCCCGGCAGGTCCCCCGTCGAGATCAAGCTGACTCTGCAGCAGACCGTTCCGCACACGCAGAAGCTGGAATCCTTGCAGTTCCGGCGCTCGGTTACCGTCCGCAACAACAGCTGATGAGGCGCTGGCTCATTCTGGCGGCCTGTCTGTTGACGCTGGCCGGCGTCCAGGCATCCCCCTCCTCGGTCGTCAAGGTCAAATTCCACACCAAGCCCGACAAGGTCAACGTCTTCCTGCGCACCGATCCGGTCGTGCCCCCGCAGTTCCTGGGCACCAGCGATCAGGAAATCGCGCTCGACCTCTCACGGCTCAAAGGTCAAGACAGCTACGTCTTCATTTTCCGGGCGCCGGGCTACCTGGATACCTGGTCCAACGTCTACGACTTCGAGCGCAACAAGGGGCGAGTGCAAGAGGAGGCGATGCGCCAGTGGGATGCGCTCGAGAAAGGCAGTTGGCCGCCCCCCGGCCAGAGCAAGCTGCAAGAGATCGTCTTGCCTCTGGACATTCAGACCACGGTCGTCTTCTGGACGTATCCTCCGGGCGCCGTCGTCTACCTCCCCAACGCCTCCACCCCGCACGCACAGGGTAAGCCGATCGGTGTGGCGGGGCAGCCCGTGCAGCTCAGCAGCTCGGACTTCTGGAATCCGGCCCAGCCCAACGAGGGACGGGCTCCGACCGTCCAGTTCCGGCAGGGCCTGGGTTCTGATGGCAAGCCCGATCCGCACTGGTATTACCAGGACTCGGTGCCGTTCGAAGCCACCGGAGTTTTCGAGAACAAGCGTTTCCCCGCCGAAGGGTCCTACAACCTCACCCCCACCACGGCCTGGGCTCCGGCCTACTGGTATGTCCGCCTGCATCCGGGCACCGTGGCCGCCGGGGGAATCGGCTTCGTCGCCCTGAGCCTGCTCGCATTTCTTTACGAGCGCAATCGCCGTAAGGCGTTCGCTGTGGCGGAGGCGCGCGGGAAGCGGATGGCCGACCTGGAGAACCTGGGCCGGCTCAAGGAGGACCAGTGGATCGGCAAGCTGTTGGGCCACTGGCGCCTGACGAAGAAACTGGGCGCCGGGGGCATGGCGGTGGTCTACGAGGCCATCGACGACGCCGATCTGCTGTTGGGAGACCAGGCTCCGCGCGTGGCCCTCAAGTTGATGAACGTCGAGCTCTCCGACAACGAAGAGTTCCGCAAGCGCTTCGAGCGCGAGATCGACGTCTGCAAGAAGCTGAGCGATCCCACCATCGTGCGCGTGGAGGACTTCGGCAATCAGGATGGCCACCTCTACCTGGTGATGGAGCTGGTGGACGGCGAGCCGTTGCGCGACCTGGTGCGGCCGAACTTCCCCATCCGCGAGGCCCTGGACTACTTCGAGCAGATCCTGGGCGGACTGGCGCACGCCCACCGCGAGGGCGTGGTGCACCGCGACCTCAAGCCGGACAACATCATGCTCACCAAAGACGGCCGCATCAAGATCATGGACTTCGGACTGGCGCGCAAGCAGGACGTCAACACGCAGATCACCCAGTCAGGCGCGGTCCTGGGCACCCCCGCCTACGTCTCGCCCGAGCAGATCACGGGCGGGGGCATGAACAAGAGCTCGGACCAGTACTCGCTGGGAATCACGTTCTACGAGATCCTGACCGGGCGGCGCCCGTTCACCAACGAGGACTCCGTGGCCCTCCTGTTCAGCCACCTCAGCGAGCAGGCCACCACGATGCGCGAGTGGCGCCCCGAGATTCCGGAGTCGGTGGATAAAGTGGTGTTGCGCATGCTGCTCAAAGACCCCTCGGAGCGATTCGCCGACCTGGAGGAGTGTCTCAAGGCCCTGCGGGCGGCCCGCAAGGATACCCGCGAGAGCGGGCCGTCTCAACGCGGCCTGAACCCGCCCAAGCCCAAGAGCTTCAACACCAATATCGCCAACTAGCAGGCTGATGCAAAACAGCTTGTGGTGTTGGAGCAAAGCTCCGCCACCACAAGATATTGGGTAATGCACCAGCCTGCCAGACAATCTGTTGAGCGCAGGATGATACAAAAGCCCTCTTCGAGGACTTTTGCATCACTCTGCTAGCTGAACGACTGCAGCATCTGCATCATCGGCAGCATGGTGGCCACCACGATGAGGCCCACGATGCAGCCCATCACCAGCATCACGGCCGGCTCGAGCAGGGCGGTCAGCGTCTCCAGCGTGTGCTCGAGCTGCTGCTCGTAGATGGCCGCCACGCGTGCCACCATCGCCTCGAGTCCGCCCGACTCCTCGCCCACCGCCACCATCTGCAGGAAGAGCGACGGGAAGTAGCCGCTGGCGTCCAGGCTGGCCTGCATCGAGCAGCCGTCGCGCAGGGCGGTGACGCTGTAGGAAATGTCCTCCTCGAGACAGGGGTCCATGGTGGATTCGGCCGCAAGCTGCAGGGCCGCGACGGGAGCCACGCCCACCGCCACCTGAATGCTCCAGGCGCGGGCGAAGCGGCTCAGGCCCAGCGCTCTCACCAGCTTGCCCAGGCCGGGAGCTTCCAGCGCCCAGCGCTGAATGGCGCGGCGCGAGTTTTCTTGCGTCCAGACCTGGCGCAAGAAGAAGAAGCCGCCCACCAGCGTGACCACCAGCACGAAGTAAAAGCTGGGCGTGCGCATCCACATGGCCGCCCCCAGCACGATCTTGCTGACCAGCGGCAGCTCGCCGCCGGAGGACTTGATGACCTGAAAGATGCCGCCGAGCATGTAGGGGGGCAGGATGATCAGCATCAAGCAGCAGGCCGCAAAAAGGAAGCACGGGTAGGTCAGGGCGCTCTTCACCTTCATGCTGGTCGCCTGGCGCTTCTCCTCGTAGACACTCAACTGGTCGAGGATCATGTCCAGGTTGCCGGTGGCCTCTCCCACCTGCACCAGCTTGTAGTGCATCTTGGTGAACGCGTTCTCGTTCTTGGCCATGGCCTGGGACATCGAATTGCCGTTGCGGACCTGCTCGGCCATCCGCTCGCTGACCGCGGCCATGGCCTTGTCGTCTTGCACGCTGAGCAGCACGAGGGCCCGGTCGATGGTGACGCCGCTCGCGAACATGACCGCGAGGGAACGAAAGAAAACGGCCAGGGACTGCGTCCCCGGCTTCTTCGTCAGGGGAGGCGGCTCTGGCTTGACCGTTCTCTTTTGCGAGGGCAACCCCGAGGTGCGTACCGACGTGGCAGGACTCAACCCAATCCTCCGGCCTTCAGGACGTCACCCGCTCTGTTCGACCACCCACCCCAGAATACCATCCTGGCCTGCAAAATCCAAGCGCCAGCTTGCGTAGCAGATATTTCGGAAAAGTCCAGTTTACATTTCAGAAACATCATACCCTGGTATGACGACCATGGACCCCCTCCCCCCCTACCATAGGGTCAGGTAGGAGGACGCACCATGCTCGCTATTGACATCGACACTCTTCCGGAAGCCTCCCAGGAAGACCGCCAGGCGCGGCGGAGCCTGAAGACTTGGAAGCCGGACCGCGCCGACGAGCAGCAAGATTTCAGCAGTTTGACCGCCTATTTGCGCGAGGTCTACCAGGTCGAGCTGCTGACACGTGAAGAAGAGCGCGACCTGGCCGAGCGCGTGCAGAACGGCGACCAGGACGCGCGCGAGAAACTCATTGAAGCCAACCTTCGTCTGGTGCTCAGCATGGCCCGCAAGTTCCTGGGTATGGGACTCACCTTCCAGGACCTCGTACAAGAGGGCAACATGGGCCTGATGGAGGCCGTCGAGAAGTTCGATTACACCCGCGGCTGTCGCTTCAGCACCTACGCATGCTGGTGGATTCGCCAGAGCATCAGCCGCTCGATCGCCAACAAGGGCCGTTCCATCCGCCTGCCGGTGCACGTGACCGAGATCGTTCACAAGTACGGCCGCATCTCCGCCCAGGCCTTCAAGAAAGACGGTGAGAAGCCGTCGCTGGAGCGGGCCAGCAAGCAGCTGTTCCCCGTCTCCCCCGAGAAAGTGCGCAAGAAGCTGTCGCGCGCCTTCAAGCAAGACCTTCCACCCGGCGATCCGCGCGTCCAGCAGAAGATCGTCGAGATGGAGAAGAAGTCGCTGCGGCGCCTGAAGAACATCCTCACGATGGCCCAGGAGCCGGTCTCGCTCGAGACGCCCGTGGGCGACGACACCTCCGACACCCGCCTGAAAGACCTGCTCGCCAGCGAGACAGGCATCTCCTCCGAGGCGCTCAACCGCGCCGATTGGACCTATCTATTCTCCCTGTTGACCGACCGCGAGCGCCAGCTTCTTCAGCTCCGCTTCGGGCTCGCCAACCATGAAGTTCGCACCCTTCAGGAGCTGGCCGAGGCGTTCGGCGTCAGCAAGGAAGCGGTGCGCCAGCAAGAGGGCCGGGCGTTGCGCAAGCTGCGCTCCCTGATGGCCCGCGAAGGCTGGATTTAGAGAGAAAGAAGCCCCTCCGGGGGCTTTTTTTTTTGCCTGACGAAGGGACTCCCCATGTCGAGTCAAGCCCCACCTGACGCCATCGCCCGCCTGCTGGAGGTCTCACGCAGCATCACCGGCGTCCTCGACCAGGACCTGTTGCTGCAGCAGATCCTGGCTTCGGCCGTCATGTTCACCGGGGCCGAGCGCGGGTTCGTCATCCTGGTCGACGCCGAGCATCCCGAAGAGCCCCGGGTCAAGGCTTCCCACCGGATGGAGGCGTCCGAGCTCTACGGAGACGAGTTCACAGCCTCCAAGAAGTCGATCATGCACGCCCTGCGCAATCGCTGCCGGGTCGACCGTCAGAACGCCCTCGAGGAGACGAACCCCTCGCGCTCCATCGAGCTCTACGGGCTGCGGTCCATCCTGATCGAGCCGATGATCGTGCAAGAGCGGCTCATCGGGCTCATCTACCTCGACAGCAAGATCACCTCGCGCTTTTCAGACGGTCACAAGGAGATTCTGCCCTCGTTCGTGGCCCAGGCCGCTATCTGCGTGGAGAACGCGCAGCTCATCCAGGACCGCGAGGAGGCCCGAGAGCGGGAGGCCTGGACCGAGGCCATGTCGGCCTTCGTGTCCATCGCCTCCCACGACCTCAAGGGCCCGCTGACCGTGCTCAAGAACGGCATCTTTCTGTTGCGGCGCCTGAATCCGGCGCCCGAGGCCCTGGACATCCTCAACGACATGGAGGGCTCCCTGAAACGAGCCATCCGGCTGGTCGAGACCTATCTCGACGCCACGGTCCTGTTCGAGGACAACCAGCTCGAGGTGAAGGCCAACCCGATCGAGCTGCAGCCGCTGGTGGTCTCGGAGGCCGAGTTCTGTCAGTCCAAGCTCTCCGAGGCGCGGCGCAAGCTGTTCCCCATCAGCATCGAAGTTCCGGCCGGATTGTCCGTCCTGGGCGATTCGAACCGTCTGGAGCAAGTGCTGGGCAATTTGCTCGACAACGCCATCAAGTATGCGCCCAAAGGCACCCCGATTCTGGTGCGCTCTCGCGAGGAAGGTTCCCAGGTGGTGCTGGAGGTCGTCGACCAGGGCCCCGGCATCGCCCCGGAGCGCCAGGAGCGCATCTTCGACCGCTTCGTGCGGGGGGACTCGACCGGGACGAAGGGCACCGGCCTGGGCCTCTGGATCGTCAAAAGCCTCTTGCAGAGTATGAACGGGACGATCGAGCTGGAGAGTCAGGTGGGGGCCGGAAGCACCTTTCGGATTCGCTTGAAGAAGGCCTGATGCGGTTTGTGTAAGTTCAGGAGAGATGGGGAGATTGGAGAGGTGGAGAGGAGAAAGCCTCGTTTCTTGGATCTTTCAAAAATTTTGAAGACATAGCTTGTCTGAGAATCTCTCCTTCTCTCCATCCTCCCCACCTCTCCCTTTCTTACACCTGCCCGTCGAGCAGCTTGGCCTCGGCCGCGAACATCACCATCGCGATGCGGTCGCGCACTTCCAGCTTCTGCATCAGGCGCGCCACGTGAGTCTTGACGGTGGGCTCGCTGATCACGAAGTGGGCGCCCAGTTCCTTGTTGTTCTTGCCTTTGCCAACCTCGATCAGCACCTCCAGCTCGCGCTGGGTCAGACGGGAGAGCATCTCTTTCACCGAGTCCGAAAGGGCCGGCGCGGCGGCGGGTTGGCTGACGGGGGTCATCTGGGCCATCATGCGCATCATCTTCTTGGCCACGCGGGGCTGGATGAGCGAATCGCCCGAATGGGCCACGCGGATGGCGCGAACGACCTCGTCCATGTCGGTTTCCTTGAGCAGATAGCCCGTCGCGCCGGCCTGGATAAGCTGCATGATGAGGTGGTCGTCCTCATAGGCCGTGACGATCACGACCTTCGTGCGCGGGCACTGCTCCGCCATCTTCCGGGTGGCCTCCACGCCATTCATGCGGGGCATCTCGATGTCCAGGATGACGATGTCCGGGTCGAGCTCCTTGCACTTGTCGAGCGCTTCCTGGCCGTCGGCGGCCTCGCCCACCACGACGATGTCGTCCTCCTCCTCGAGGGCCGAGTTGAGCACGTCGCGGAACATGGCGTAGTCGTCCGCTAACAGCACCCGGATGGTCTCAGGCATCATCGTCCTCCGTGACGGGCAGATGGAACCAGAAGCGCGATCCCTCGCCCACCCGGCTCTCGACGTGAATCGATTCGCCGTGGCTCTCGAGAATTCTTCGCACGATGTACAGCCCCAGTCCGAGGCCCGAGCTGGGGCCTTTCTCGCTCGGAAAGTGGGTGAACTTCTCGAACAACAACGGCAGATGCTCGGCCGGGATGCCCGGGCCGTTGTCGGCGACGTCGACGCGCAGGTTCGGGCCGTCGAGCTGAGCCGTCAGCTTGACCTGCTGCCCGGGGGCGATGTGGCGCAGGGCGTTGCCGACCAGGTTGCCCAGCACGCGCCCGATGCGGGTGCGATCGGCCGTGACCAGCACGACGTCCGGCACCTCCATCTCGATAGGCTCGCTGTGCCCCTCGTCGTCGGGAATGTCGAGGTGCGAAACGACCTCCTGCACCAGCTCGTGGAAATCGAACGTCTCCAGCACCAGGTCGCCCGTCTGACCCGATTCGTAACGCATCGCGTCGAGCAGGTTGCGCACCAGCTCCAGCGCGTGCGAGTTGGCGGTGCGGATGGACTTGACGAACTTGCGCTGCTTCTCGTTCAGGTCGCCGGACTTGCCGCGCGTCAGCAGATCGGCATAACCCTGGGTGGCGGCCAGCGGAATACGCAGGTCGTGAGTGACCAGCGAGAAGAACTCGCGCAGCTCGCGCGTCTTGTCCAGCACCTGCTGCTCGAGCCCCTCGTTGAGCTGCTTGTAGCGCTCGTTGGCCTGCTCGAGGCGGCGGGTTTTCTCCTCCAGCTCGCCCTGATATTTGGAGAGGTCGAGCGACAGGCGGTTGAGCGAGTTGGAGACGGCCACCAGCTCGTTGGCGGAGAGCATGTCCTCCACCTCGGAGTCGCCGTAGCCTTTGCCGAGCCGCTCACGGGCGCGCATCAGCCCGTCCAGGGGGCGCTTCACGGCGTGCTGGGCCCAGAGGTTGAGCGACAGAAAGCCGGTGAAGATGAACACCGCTCCCAGCACCACGTTCCCGATCACGGCCACGCGAATGCGCAGGGGCGTGTTGGGCAGCATCAGGGAGACGTGGATGATCCCCTCGAGGCCGCCCGACTCCAGGTCGCCCTCGTGCTCGGGCAAACGGCGGATCGGGGCGTAGTACTCGAACAGGACGCGACCCGAGCTGAAGGGGCTGACGTCCTGCACGGCGTGACCCTTCTCGTCGGTGCGCGAGTCATACTCCCAGAGCCGGTAGAAGCGCTCTCCCTCCAGGGCGCGACGCACCGAGGCCTCGTGCGGGGCCTGCTCGAGCTGCGCCTGCCCGTAGCGAAAGAGGCGGGTGGGGGGATTGCCGTAGCGCGAGTAGACCTCCAGCGAGTTGAGGTCCTGGAGGCGCTCGAGGTAGTGCACCAGCGAGGTCGGATGCTGCAGCGCGACCTCGTCGAGGTCTTGCATGCCCTGGCTGCGGGGGATCTCGCGGGTAAGCCAGTCCTCGACCTGCACCGCCATGCTGCGCGACTGCTCCACCGCCTTCGAATGGACCGCGGTGGTGAGGATGCTGAGGTTGAAGTAGGCGAGGCAAACGAACGAGAATCCGAAAAGGAAGAGAAAGAGCGCGGTGAGCTGGGTCTTGAGGCGAAGCCCCATCAGCCGGGCTCTCCGAAGACGTGCACGCGGAACCGCTCGAGCTCGACCGGCTCTTCGGCGGAGAGGCCGATCTTCCGCCGCAAGGCCCCCATCTGCCTGGCCACGGTGTCGATGCCGTCGATGCCCGGTAAGAGCACGCCGCTCTTGCCCTCGGGGGTGCGCATGATGAGGCCGAAAACCGCCGGGTCGAGCTGGTCCTCGGTGGTGGGCTCGGGCGGGTCGAGCAGGTAGACCGAGTAGGTCAGGCTCGCGAGCTCGGCGGGCTGGACTGGCTCGAAGCGCGGGTCGCGAGCGCAGGCCCCGACGGCATTGCGGATGATCTCCTCGGCCCGGTTGGCGCAGGCCGGGGCCAGCGTGCCGATGCAGCCGCGCAGGGCATTCCTGGGCCCGCGCAGCGTGACGAAAGTGCCGCAGGGGGCGCTCAAGCTCTCGGGGACGCGCGCCAGCGATAGCATTTGGCCTTGACGCACATACAGCTCCACCGCCTCCCGCGCCAGCTCGACCGGGTCGCTGTGCGGCTCGGGCGGCTCCAGACGGGCCACGGCATAGCCGACGCCAAAGGGTCCCTCGTACGACAACACCTGTCCGGCGGCTCCCGGCATGGCGCCCAGCAGCACCATCAGGGGCTTCATGCCGCACACCCCGGCCCCGTCCACCAGGTCTTCGGGCAGCGCGCTCAGAGTCTGTGCGTCGAGCGGCTGCAACCCTCTGACGACGGCTTCGTCAAAGCGCGGACCGCGCGGGTCGAACCCGTAAGGTCCGTCCGCCTTGAGGCGATGAGAGAGGTCTCCGCTGGACAGCAGCACGGTGCGTCCCGAGGCGCCCCGGGCGATGGCGCGGCCCAGCTTCAGGTGCGCCTGGCGGCCCAGACCCGAGATGGAGAGGGCCACCAGCGGGCAGTCCACGCCGGCCTGACGCAGGAAGTAGAGGGGCACCATCAGGGCGTGATCCAGCTCCTGATCCACCAGCACATCCAGGGGCACGCCCTCCTGGCGGGCCAGGGACACGAGGTTCCAGCTGAAGTCACCGTCCACGCGCCACGACTCGCGCACCTCGGGGCATCCAAAACGCGCCAGCGAGCCCTCGAGCCGCTGTCCGCCCAGACAGGTCATGCTGTCGCGCTGCACCGGGCCGTGCGGCGTCACCAGCACGATGCGGTCGGGCTGCAGCGCCCGCACCTCGCGGCACAGCTTCTCCAGCGCTTGCGAGGTGGCGGCTACGCCGGCAGCGCGAGGTCCGCCCACCTCGGGCACCAGCAGGGGCGGGTGCGGGACCAGCCCGCCCAGCACTACTGCCACAGCGTGCGCTCCAGCCGGGCCTGGCCGGTGGGGCTGATGCAGCCCACGCCCACGAACTCGGGATCCACCAGCACGACCGTGGTGCCGATCGGCGGCGCCTCGTTCACCGCGCACTCCTGGCCGGGCAAGAGGCCCGGGCGCACCTGGATGCGCGGCACCCCGGCCAGCGCGCTCTCGATGCTGGTCAGGGGAAAGGGTGGGGTCTCCTCGACGGTCACGGCGTCCTCGAGTCGAAACGGGCCGCTGGCCGTGCGCACCAGGAACGAGAGGATCGCCCCGCAGCCCGCGCGCTCGCCCAGATCGCGCGCCAGCGAGCGCACGTAGGTGCCGGGAGAGCAATCCAGGTCGAGCCAGACGCGCGGCCACTCCTGGGCCACCAGCTCCAGGCGGTGGAACTCGACCGCCCGCGGCGGATGCTCCACCGTCTCGCCGGCGCGAGCCAGGTCATAGGAGCGCTTGCCCTCCACCCGCAGCGCGCTGAAGGCCGGGGGAACCTGCAACTGGGGACCGCGGAACTGCTCGAGCAGGGGCTCGAGGTCGACTTTCTGCGGTTGGGTGCGGGTCAAGATGGTGCCCGCCGCGTCCAGGGTGTCGCTGGTGAGCCCGAAGGTCAGCTCGGCGCGGTAGCTCTTGCGGGCCGGAGGGAGGTACTGGATCCAGCGGGTGGCCGCCCCCACGGCGAGGGGCAGCACCCCCGTGGCGGCCGGATCGAGGGTGCCCAGATGACCCACGCGCGTGCCCCGCGGCAATTGCCTCCGCAGCCAGGCCACCGCGTCATGAGACGTCATCGACGGTGGCTTGAGGAAGTTGAGAAACCCGATCATCCCTGGCCGGCTTCGGAGTAGCGGCCAGGCTCGGTCAGGAAGATGCGCATGATCTTGCCCGAGTCGTCGAGCCCCAGGTAGACCCCCCGGCGCCAGTAAACCAGAAGGCCCGTCTCGGTGCGCTCGGGACGGCCCCAGCTGGACGTGACGCTGAGCTGGTTGTCGCCGATGCGGAACGGCAGGCCCTCGAGTCGCGAGGCGGCCCCCTCGACCAGGATGCCCTGGATCTTGTTGGTGCTGGAGTTGATGTCGAACGAGACGCCCAGGTGGGGATACTGGAACATCACGTAGTCGTCCTCGGGGCGCTGGTTGCGCACCGCCTTGACGAAATCGGGCGGCCCGGCCACGCCCATGACCAGGGGGAGACTGTCGCCCGGGTGCAGCGTGGCGCCGTTGATGACCACGCCCGTCACCTGCGCCGGCTGGCTGAGAGCGGGCACGATCAAGAGCACCAGGCAGGCAAGGAAACGGCGCATTGTGAGGGAAAACTTCGGGCTGCTCAACCCATGCTCCTGGAACCGGCCTGCAGGGCGAGCCGGTAGCCCTCCACCCCGAAACCGCTGATGACTCCGCGGCAGACCTCGCTGATCACCGACTTGCGCCGCCATTCCTCGCGGGCGTACACGTTGCTCAGGTGCACCTCGATCGTGGGCAGCGCCACCCCCGCGATGGCGTCGCGCAGAGCGATGCTGGTGTGCGTCAGGGCACCGGGATTGACCACCACGAAGTCGACCTGGGCGGCGTGGAGTTTGTCGAGCAGGGCCCCTTCGTGGTTGGACTGGAAGCTCTCCACCTCGACCCCCAGCTCGCGACCCCACTCCTGGCACAGCTGCTCGAGCTGGGCGTAGGTGGTGCGGCCGTAGACCTCGGGCTCGCGGCGCCCGAGCAGATTGAGGTTGGGTCCGTTCAAGATCAGCGCGCGCACAGCTCGTGGAAGGCCTCCTTCACGTGGTCGACCGGAATGCCGGCCACCAGGCGCACCTCGCCGGCGCGGACCGGCAGCACGAAGCGCAGCTGGCCGTCGAGACGCTTCTTGTCCTGCATGAGAGCGGCTTCCACCAGCGCCCAGTCGAGGTCGTGCTCAAGGCGGGTCGGAAGCCCGTGTCGCTGGAGGGTCTCCTCCAGGGCCAGCTCCTCCTGAAGCACGCCGTGCTTACGGGCCAGACGCATGGCCGCCACCATCCCCAGCGCTACCGCCTGGCCGTGGCTCAGCGTCTTGTACTCGCCGGCCGTCTCGAGGGCGTGGCCGAGGGTGTGGCCCAGATTGAGGTGGGCTCGCTCGCCCTGCTCCTTCGGGTCGCGGGTGACGATATCCAGCTTGATCCGGGAAGCCCGCTTCACCAGCTCGGTGCGCTGCTCCAGACTCCACTCGGGGAAAGGCGGCAGCTGCCGGCACAGCTCGAACAGCTCGGGAGAGGCGATCAGGCCGTGCTTGATCACCTCGGCCATCCCGTTGGAGCCTTCGTGCGCGGGCAGCGTGTCGAGCACCTGCGGATCCACCCAGACCTGGCGCGGGGGGTAGAAGGCGCCCACCAGGTTCTTGCCCTGGGGCAGGTCGACGCCCGTCTTGCCGCCGATCGAGCTGTCGACCATGGCCAGCAAGCTGGTGGGGATGCCGAACAGGGGCAGGCCGCGCAGGTAAGTGGCGGCCACATAGCCGCCCAGGTCGCCGATGACGCCTCCGCCGAAAACCAGGATGGGCGTGTTGCGGTCGACCTCGAGCCGGGCCAGGCAGGTGTACATCCACTGGGCGTTGTCGAGCGTCTTCTGGGCCTCGCCGGGGTCGATCCCCACGACGTCCAGTCGCTCGAAATTGTCTTGAAAGGCGCCAAACTGGGCGCGGTAGACGTCCTGGTCGGTAATCAGGATGGCTCGGGTAAAACCCTCCTCCTGGAGCAGCCGGGGGACCCGGGCCAGGAGGCCGGGCTCGATGTGATAAGGGTGCATGGGCCTTGCCAGCTTCTCCACGGGGGAGCCTCCCCCTGGCGGGGCGAACATCGTCTGCGGGTGAAGCGCCGCAACATCTATCTGGTCGGGTTCATGGGCACGGGCAAGACCACCATCGGCCGCGAGCTGGCCAAGGTCATGGGTCGCAAGTTCCTCGACATCGACCTGGAGCTCGAGCGCCGCCTGGGCATGACAGTCAACGAGATCTTCGATACCCACGGCGAAGAGTTTTTCCGCGCCCGCGAAAAGGAGCTGGCGGCCGAGGTGGCCGAGCTCACCAACCGCGTGATCGCCACCGGCGGCGGCACCATCGTCGATCCCGAGACGTATGCGATGTTTCACCAGAAAGGCATGCTGATCTGCCTGTATACCCATCAGGAAGACCTGGTGGGCCGCCTCGAGCGCACCGACAAGCGTCCCATGCTGCGGGGCGTGGTCAAGGACAACGTGCAGCGCCTCATGGAGGAGCGCAAGCGCGTCTACGATCAGGTCAAGATTCGAATCAATACGACGCATCTCACACCGATGACGGCGGCTCGAAAGATCCATGAACTGCTCAATCAGCGCCATAAGATCCTCGACGAGCTCAGCAATCGCTATATCGAATTGAGCTAAAACCTTTGCTATAGTTAAACCTATGGCGACGCGGAGGGGGCTGACCGTCCTCGAGACGGTGATTGCATTGGGCCTGCTGGCGGCCATGTTGCTCGGGCTGGCCGCCTTCTTCACCAACATTCTGGCCGCCACCGCCAAGCAGGACGACCTCACCGCCGGCGTCGTCTTTGCCCAGAAGCAGCTCGACAAAGCGGTTCTCGAAGGCACCTACGCCAACTCCACCGCGGAGGTCCAGCAGGGCATCTACACGCATGACAGCGCCAATCAGACCAGCTTCTTCTACAAGCTGACGTCCACGCCGGTGCCGCTGCCCTCTCCCTCGACGCAGAACGGCTACTGGCTCGAGGCGCAGGTCTGGTGGTGGAGCACGGGTCCGGCTCAGGGCCGGGGACGGGTGGGGATGCTCAGCACGAAGCTCGGTCAGCTGGTGACCCCGCCATGAGAAAAGGCTTCTCGTTGCTGGAGATGACGCTCTCCGCCTTCCTGATGGGCATGGCGGTAGCGCTGGCTTTCGGCCTGTTTTCATTCGGCAGCCGCGCCTTTCGTCTCGGCTCGCTGCGCTCCGGCCTGCAGGCCGAGGCGCGCCGCATCTATTCCCAGCTCGATTGGGATCTGCGCCGCACCGACATGAGCACGCTCTCGCTGGTGACCAGCGCCGACGATCCCATGCGCCAGGTCCCCAACGTCACCGGCACGCTGGTGGAGCGCGACGGGGTGTGCATGGCGGGGCTCAGCGACTGGCGCGCGGCGGGCTCGTACGACGCGGCCACCCTGCGTCCGCGCTGGGACCGTTACGTGGTCTACTTCGCGACCACCGAGGCCACGGGCGGAAGGCTGCTGCGGCAGGTGCTGACGCCCTCCGGAGCGCCCTTCGACTCGCCTTACGCCGCCCTGACGCTCGATCCGGACGTGCCGGGCGACGTGCTGGCGCAGCATGTGGACGAGTTCAAAGTTTCCCGCGATGCCACCACCGACTCCATCGTGGTGCAGCTCAAGCTGCGCGAGCGAGGCGGGCAGAAGGTCGGCACCGCGGGCAAGAATCTGGATGAGACGCTGGAGCTCGGCTTCCAGGTCGGACCGGAGAACACGGCACGATGAAAACTCGGGGGATCGCACTCATCCTGGTGCTGATGATCAGCGGCATCCTGGCCTTGCTGGCGGTCGCCTTGATGGCGCTCAACCGCGACAGCCTGAGCCTCATGTCCAGTAGCATCGCGCGCCAGCAGAGCTATGGGGCCTGCATGACGGCGTTTCGCTACGCGCGCTCGAGGCTCTCTTCGGACAACGACTTTGCCGTGAACCCGCTGGGCGCGCGCACGCTCAAGATGGATCTGCCCGGTCAGTTGTCCATCTACGAAGAGGGCGACAACCTGATCACCGGCACCTTGCCGGACGCCACGTTCGAGGCCCGCGTCCTCAACAACCTCAAGGGCTCGGGACCCGTTTCCTCCCCGGCCTACTCCCGGCGGGAGGGGGATGTGCCCGCCGGTTGCGCCCTGGTGGTGGTCAGCGGCCGAAGTGGCCGGGCCGCGCGCCGACTGGAGGTCCTCCTCACGCGCGCCTCGTTCGCCAACGCCTCCCTCATCGCTTCGAACGACCTGGCGCTGACGCTCAGCGGCAACGATTCCGAGCTCGAGTTCCTGTCGGACGATCCGGCCCGCAACGCCGTGCGCGCCAACGGTGACGTGCTGCTGCCGGAAGGCTCCAAGATGGACTTTGGCAACGATCCCGTCTCGGGGCACGTCACCAGCCAGAAGGACATCAACATCGGCGGCGACGCGGTGATCGACGCCGACGGTCGGGTGACCGGGATTCAACACGGGGGCTGGCTCTCCACCGACCCCGGGCTGAAGACCCACACTCAGGACGACGCCCACGCCGAGCTGACACCGGGCCGCAGCACGCAGGCTCCCGCGTTGGACGAGGCCCAGGTCAAGCAGCCCGGCGGCGCCACGCACGGGCTCCCGGGCGGCCTCTATGCTTTTACCGACTCGGACACGGTGGCGTATTTCTCCAACCCGAACGCCGATCCGGTCAACGACACCCCCACCAGGACCTACCACGGCAGCATCTTCGACGGAGGCAACGAGACCGGCTCGGCCGGCCAGCTGGCCGTAAGCCTGGCGGAAGGGCGCTTCATCCCCAACGGCAAGGTGGAGATGAGCGGAAGCGCCCGCCTGGACTCGACCAGCGGTCTGGCCGCTCAGCTGGCGTTGGGTTACACCTCCGACGGCGATTACGACCCCGTGAATCCGGCCGAGGGGAGCCTGCGGGTCAAAGGCGACCTGCTGGTGCGCGGAGACGCGGTCGGCACCGGCGCCCTGATCACTACGGACGAGGGCGATCTCACCATCCGCGGCAAGAGCACGCTCTCGGCCTCGCCCGATCAAGGCCTGGCGGTGCTGGCGGCCGGCTCGCTCAAACTCGACCCCCCCGTGGGCTCGGGCCACGACGGCTTCTTTCCCAATGACTTCGACGTCTATGGCAACATGGATGTCCTGAACTGGAACGAGATCCAGGACAACTGGAAGACCTCGGGCCGTCCCAACAAGAACCTGCTGATGGGGGTCGACGATACCGTCCTGGGCGACGGCATGCGCATTCGCGACCACCGGCTGAACGACTTCGTGGACAACTGGCTCCCGGATGTGCCGGGCTGGACCTCCCACACCACTCCGGCCGGCAATCCGTTACCCGGGGTCGCCGAGACCTACGTGACCAACTGTATGTCCAACCCTCTGGCCAACTGCGTCAATCCCGTTCCGAACATGACGCAGGACGACAGCGGGATGACCATCGGTCGCTATGTTCGCCTGCGCGAGTATCTCAAGTCGGTGGACGAGGGACACCCCAACTTGCGCTGGCTCGACTTCAGCGATGCCGAAGCCAACGAGTGGGTGCGGCAGCGCATCCGCTTCGACCTGGACAATTTCCAGGAGGAGGCGAACCGCCGGGGGCTCCCTCTCCAGACTTACCTCGCGGGAACCAACCCCTATGCGGACGCCCAATCGAGCGACATCGAACTGGCCGGGCTGGTCTTCGCGGGCAAGCACGTGTACGTCAACGGGGCGCGCAACTTCTCGCTGGACGGCTCCATCGTGGCCGCCGACGGCTCGCTGCTCATCCGGAACATTCGCAAGGGCCGGTTCCACTTCAACTCGGGCTACGAGGACAGCCTGATGTCGGACGACGCGACGAAGCTTCAGCCCGTCGTCTTCATGCTGGACTGAGCCGCCGCGCGCATTTCGCGGGCGCAATCGGGGTCGTCCAGGCCGAGCCACCACCCGATGGCGCGGCGGGCCTGGTGCACCAGCATTCCCAGCCCCCCCAGCGTGCGGAAGCCGCGCTGTCGGGCTTCGCGCAAGAAGCGCGTCTCGAGCGGGTTGTAGACGAGGTCGGCCGCGATCACGTCGGTCGGGCCCTCGGGCCAGCTCAGGATGGTCTCGTCACTCTGGGTGCCCACGGGTGTGGCGTTGATAACGAGGGCGCCCGGCTCGAGGCGAAGGTCGCGCAGCGTGAGGCGCGTGAGCACGGTGAGCCGGGCCTGGTGCTCGCGCATCAGTCCCTGCAGGGCTTTGGAGGCGCCGCCATTGCCCAGGATGGTGACCGGGCGGCCCTGCAGACTCTCGCCGATCTCCTCGTTCCAGCTGTCCAGCCAGCCGTCGGCGTCGGTGTTGTGGCCGATCCAGCCCTCGGGCGTGGGTTTGAGGCAGTTGACGGCCTGCAGCTCCCGGGCGCGGGGAGTGAGGCTGTGCAGGTGCTCGAGCACGGCCTGCTTGTGGGGAATGGTCAGGTTGACGCCAGCGGCTCCGAGCGCCAGCAAACCCTGGAGGGCGGCCGCGAGGCGATCGGGGGGGACGTCGGCGGCCAGGTAGACCAGGTCGAGCCCGAGTTTGGCGTAAGCCGCCCGGTGCATGGCGGGGCTCAGGGTGTGCTTGATCGGGTGTCCCAGCAGCCAGACGCTGCCCGTCAAACGGTCTTCCAGGGCCCCGGGAAGCTCTGCCAGAAGGTGGGGAAGCTGATGGCCGCCCAGCCCGTGCCGTCCAGGCGCGTGGGGCCTTCGGCGAGCAACCCGGCGATGGCCAGGCTCATCTCGAGGCGGTGGTCGTGATGGCAGTCCACGGCGGCCCCGCGCAGGGGCGTGGGACCGGTGACCGCAAAGCCGTCGGGAAACTCCTCCACCTGCGCTCCCAGGCGCGTCAGCTCTTTGACGGTGGCGTGGATGCGGTCCGACTCCTTGACGCGCAGCTCGGCCGCGCCGCGGACCAGCGTGGTTCCGTGGGCCTGGCTGGCGGCCACGGCCAGGATCGGGAGCTCGTCGATCGAGCCCGGAATCTCGGACTCGGGCACCTCCATGCCGCGAAGCTGCGAGTGGACGGCCTCGATGGTGCCGACCGGCTCGCCCAGCTCGGTGCGGGTGACGGTGGTGGTGATCCTGGCCCCCATCTGGCGCAGCAGGTCGAGATAGGCCGTGCGGGTGGGATTGAGACCCACGTTCTCGATGACCACCCGGCTGCCCGGACAGAGCACCGCCGCAGTCACCAGGAAGGCCGCGCTCGAGACGTCGCCCGGCACGTCGAACTCGAAGGCGGGCAGTCTTTGCACCGGACTGAGATGAAGCCCCCCG
Source organism: Vulcanimicrobiota bacterium (assembly GCA_039809865.1). GTDB lineage: Bacteria > Vulcanimicrobiota > Xenobia > Xenobiales > QWHO01 > QWHO01. The sequence goes on along the minus strand of JBDHVW010000096.1, from coordinate 4,581 downwards.
GGGCCCTGGGTGATGCGCACCCCCAGGTGGCTCAGCATGCGCTCGGTGTGGTCACGGCTCTTCTGGGGCTCTCCCACCACGGTGGTGCCGTCCGCCTTGAGGCCGGCCAGCAGCAGGCACGATTTGACCTGGGCGCTGGCCACCTTGAGCTCGTGGTGGATGCCCTGGAGCTCGGTTCCCTCCACCACCAGGGGCGCATAACGGTTGTTCTCGCGCCCTTTGACGCGGGCGCCCATGTCGAGCAGCGGTTCGAGAATGCGCCCCATCGGGCGGTGGCGCAGGCTGGCGTCGCCGGTGAGCACGCTCAGGCCCGGACAGCCCGCCAGGATGCCCGTCAAAAGGCGCATGCTGGTGCCCGAGTTGCCGCAGTCGAGCACCCGGTCGGGCTCGGTCCAATGGTCGCCCCAGCCGGTCAGGATCAGCTCTTCTCTTCTCGCACGCGTCTTGATGCCGAGCGCTTTGAGGCACCGGAGCGTGCTCAGGACGTCCTTGCCGGGCGAGAGTCCTCCGATGCGGCAGGCGCCATCGCTCATCGCCGCCAGCATCAGAGCGCGGTGCGAGAGCGACTTGTCGCCCGGGACGCTGAGCTTGAGATCCCAGGGCCGGGTCTGGGGACGGACTTCGATGCTATTCAAGCGATGGAGTGCAGCCCCGCCAGCAGCTGGGAGAGGGCTTCCTCCTGCTCGGGGGTGGCCTCGATCAGCGGCAGGCGCAGGCCGCCCACCGGGAAGCCGAGCTGCTTGAGCGCGGCCTTCACCAGGATGGGGTTGCTGGTCTTGAACAGGCCGGTGAAAATGGGATAGAGCTGCTTCTGGAGCCTGGCCGCTGCGTGGACGTCGCCGTTGAAGAAGGCTTCGATCTGCTTCTTGATCTGCCGTCCGACGACGTGGCCGGCCACGCTCACCACGCCCACGCCACCCAGCGACAGGATGGCCAGGGTATTGGCATCATCGCCGCTGTACTGGGCCAGGTCGGAGCGCTGGGCCAGCTCGTTGATGCCGTCCATGCTGGGCAGGGACTGCTTGACGCACTTCACGCTCGGCAGCTCCCCCAGGCGCGCCAGCGTTTCCGGGTGGATCTCGGTGCCGGTGCGGCTGGGGATGTTGTAGAGCATGATGGGCAGCTTGCTGGCTTTGGCCACCGCCGCGAAGTGCTGGTAGATGCCCTCCTGAGGCGGCTTGTTGTAGTAAGGCGTCACCAGCAGCAGCGCATCGGCGCCGGTGGCCTCGACCTCCTGGCTCAGCTTGACGGTAGCGGCGGTATCGTAGGAGCCCGTACCCGCCACGATCGGGACGTCCTTGCCCACGGCCTGCTTCACGCGCTTGAACAGCTCGAGCTTCTCGGCTTTGCTGAGCGTGGGCGATTCGCCGGTGGTGCCGGCCACGATCAGGCCGTCGTTGCCCTCGGCGATCAGCTTTTTGGCCAGCTCCTCGGCGCGGGGAAAGTCGACCTGCAGGTCGGGAGTGAAGGGGGTGACCATGGCGGTCAGCACACGGCCAAAAGGCGCGTTGGACAAGGGTTGGACCTCCGGATGATGGGCTCGTTAGGGCTTCGGTTTTGGGTTGCTTGAACCTGCTTCAGGATGGCGAAAGTGGCCCATCACTTTCCAGCCCAGCAAAACCGGGTGCTCGCAGCACATCGGGGGGAACTGGTGGATGACGAAGGGCGGCTCGGTGACCACTCCGCAGTGGTCGGCCACCCCGTCGTCGGTGAGGCTCCAGAAGACGAAGTCGCCTTTCTGGAAGTCGCGATCTTTGGCCAGGTTGATCCAGTGACGGCGGAACCACACGATCAGGTTCGGCGCCCAGCGGTGGTCGATGGCGCGGTCGCGGATGCTGGGATAGAGGTCCGGGTGGCTGCGGATGTCCCGGTCCACCTGCTCCTGCAGGTCGAGGCTGACGCGCTGGCAGGCGTAGTAGAGCACGTCCACGCAGGCGCTCTTGCCTTTGGGCGGGTGTCCCTCGCCGTAGTAGTCCGAGTCGTACCGGTCGCCCAGGCGCGTGCGGGCGCCCTCCACCAGGGCCCGGCGGATCTTGTCGGCGCGGGATTCCTGGGCCTGCGCGCAGAGGCTCAGCGCCAGGAGCAATATCAGGAATTTTTCAGTGTGCTTGACGAGCATGGGGTCACTATGCAAATCCGACCTACGGCCGCCACTTCCTCATTGATCGCGAAAGCGCCGCCAGGCAGCCGCGCTACTTTGCCCGACGTGGCGGGGGAGGCGTACCTGGGGAGCGTATCCACCTCGTCGCCTTCCGAGGAGAAATCTTCCTCGCGCGGCCTGGCGTCCACGGGCGCCCGCGTGGCCGCGGGGGTGGCGCTGGTGCTGGTCGGCCTGGGTCTGGCGGGTTGTGCGCGCGAGACGCCCGCTCCGCCTCCTCCCGCCTCGGTCTCCTGCACGAGCGAGCATTACGGGGCCCACGACTTCACGTTCGAGGTCATCCCCGACGCGGTGGCCCGCGTGGACGTGTTGCGCGGCACCCACAGCGAGACCCAGAAGGACTCCACGGGCAAGGACGTCGAGGTCGCGGTGGACAACGAGTACTCTTCGGTCGGCGTGTATCTGGGCGACGGGCTGTTCTTCGATCTGAACGAGAACCTCGTGCTGGTGCCGGATCGCGCTGCCAACGGCCCTTACGTGCCGGCGGACGCTTCATCCATCAGCCTCGACCCGGATGGTTGGAACAACTCGACCGACGTGACGCGCAGCGGCGCATCCTGGAACGTGGATCCGCCGGGCTGGAACAACTCGACCTCGGTCGTTCAGAATGGTTGTCGCATCACCATCGACCCGGCGGGCTTCGGCAATTCGACCTCGGTGACGCGCGACGCCCACGGGCGCACGTTGATCGACCGCACGGGTTGGGGCAACTCGGTGGAGATGACCCGCACGGCGGACCAGGTGCGCGTGGATCCGAGCGGGATCGCCAACGAGGTGACGGTGCGCCTGGGCTCGGGTCGCGCCGAGGTGGACCCGCCCGGGTTTGCCAACACGACCGTCGTGACGTATGGGCGCGGCGAGGCCCGCATCGATCCGGAGGGCTGGGGCAACGAGACCACCGTGACGCGCAACGGGAAAGTGATCACGGTCTCGCCTCCGGGCGTGCTGTCGCGCTCCACCACCATCACGCTGGGCGATCATCAGATCACGGTCGACCGTCCCGGGTTCAACAACGGGACCACCATCAAGTATTAGGTGGGAAGTCTGTTCAAGGGCGCTCGCGAGCGAGATCGCAAGCGTCAGGCCACGCTGCTCGACGGTCTCTCGACGCGTTGGAAGACGGGCAGCAATGCTTTTCTGGCCTCATGCACCGCTCTGTTGGACAAGGGCGTGCTCGTGCTGCAAGGGAGTGCGGGAGTTCTGCGCTACACGCTGGCGGAGCTCGAGTCGGTGTGGGTCGAGACGGATTCGTACCGGGATGCGGCTGGAGACCGGTTGGCGCGGTTCTGGGTCTGCCTGGGTCCCCTGCGGCTGAGCGAGGAGGCTTTCGAGACGGCGGAGGGTGCGGGGGAGGCTGCGGCGGCGGTGGGTTCGCGGCTGGGGCTGCCGGTGCGGGAGGGGCGGCCGTCAGCTCGCTCGTGTGGGAGTTGTGGCAGGGCTGCCTCGCCGGACGTGCGGTTTTGCAAGAAGTGTGGGTCTAAGCTTTAGGCACTGTGCGGAAGTGCAGCAGGATGCCGGACATCACGCCGATCGGCAGTCCCATCACCGCCAGTCCGATGGTCATGACCATGAAGACGTAGTAGCGCGATTCCGGCGCCGCTTTGGCGAGCATGCCGAGGATGGCGCCGAGCAGCACGCAGATCCCCACGCTGACGACTCCGCCCTGCAGGCCCCGCACCCACACCATCGCCGGTGAGAGCGGATGGGCGTTGATAAAGCGCTGCAGCCCGTAGGCCATCAGCGCGCAGAGGACGATCACCAGCAGGGTGTTCACGATCAGCATGCTTTCAGAATTCGCTGCCAGCGTGCGCGGGTCCCCCGCGGTGCTTGCGCCGAGGTGGGTTGGCGGTTGGCGGTAGTGCCGTGCCGGGCGAGTCGCCCTGGCGTGCCGGCACGACTCGGTCGGGCGCGGGTGGCGGCTGTCAGTTGGCAGGCGACGGTTCCGCCGTTGCCGGGCGAGTCGCCCTGGCATGCCGGCACGACTCGGTCCGGCAGGGTGGCGGTTGGCAGTTGGCAGGCGGCGGTGTGCCGTGCCGGGCGAGTCGCCCTGGCATGCCGGCACGACTCGGTCTGGCAAGGTTGCGGTTGTCCGTGGTGGAACGACGTCGGGCATGTGTCCCGCGCCTGGCCCGGACATATCCACCCCAGCGGACGGACGTCCAGGGTGTCCCGCGCCTGGCCCGGACATGTCCACCCCAGCGGACGGACGTCCAGGGTGTCCCGCGCCTGGCCCGGACATGTCCACCCCAGCGGACGGACGTCAGGCGTGTCCCGCGCCTGGCCCGGACATGTCCACCCCAGCGGACGGACGTCAGGCGTGTCCCGCGCCTGGCCCGGACATGTCCACCCCAGCGGACGGACGTCCAGGGTGTCCCGCGCCTGGCCCGGACATGTCCACCCCAGCGGACGGACGTCAGGCGTGT
>JBDHVW010000095.1:0-30998 GCA_039809865.1 Vulcanimicrobiota bacterium | reverse complement strand
GCCGTAAGCACCCCCAGCGCCGCCCGCGTTACCCGCGTTGCCAGCATTTCCGGCGTTACCAGCATTCCCGGCGTTGCCCGCGTTCCCGGCGTTGCCAGCATTTCCGGCGTTGCCCGCGTTTCCGGCATTGCCAGCATTTCCGGCGTTGCCCGCATTACCGGCGTTTCCGGCGTTGCCCGCATTACCGGCGTTTCCGGCATTGCCCGCGTTCCCAGCACCGCCCGCGCCACCGGCTCCGCCGATGGGCTGGAACTGCTGCGGGGGACCGCCTGCGAATCCGTTATAACCATTGGAAAGCTGCTGCAGAGCCTGAATCAGGATCTGGATGAGGGGAAGCATGCTGGCGGGCGAGGTGCCGAAGCCACCCTGAATACCGCCGCCGCCGAGGACGCCAGCGCCGCCGGCGTATCCGCCACCAAGGACGCTGCCTGCTTGAATGAAACCGCCGCCACCTGCGTAAGGATTGATACCACCGCCACCGTAAGCTGAGTTAACCGCCATGTGTAAGCACCCCTTCGCTGTTATTTGTGTTAACCAAGACCATTGGCCCCGCCGCCGGCTTGCATCTGCGGCCCGAGCACGGGGCACTTCGCGATGCGAGCTGCCACGGACGGATCGAGTTGCGCCGATCCCACCTGGACCGGACGGCCGACGTTGGCCGGATTGTTGAACTGATCGAGCTTCATGCTGTCGATGACGGGCCGCAGGTCGCGGAGCGCCGCGCGGACCTCGTCTACGCCGTAGGAACCATCCCGGTCGAAATCGTGCGCAGTGAAGAACTGCTGCACGGCCGCCGGCGCGTTCGGGCCCGGTTTGGCGCCCGACAGCATCAGGTTGGTGATGTCGCTCAGACCGGAAACGGCCGCCGCGGTCTCAGGTCCGTAGACCTTGCCGTCGCCGTTCAGGTCGAACATCGCGTAGAATCCCGAAACCACGGGATTCTGCTGGAACTGCCCGACCTGGGTCTGATAGGGGTTGGTGTTCGGATCGCTATACAGACCGTCGAGTCCCCCGCCGGTCCGATAGTTTCCGCCCGATCCGGTCGATCCGCCGGTGCCGGCACTGCCCGCCGCCCCGCCGTGAACGCCGGTATTGCCGGACGCGCTGTTGTAAGGCAGCACGTCGTAGCGTCCGAGGTCCTGGTTGAACTGACCGCCCACTACGTAGTCGATGACTTCGCGGTAACGCGGCATATCTTCGATGGAACCACTGGCGATGACGTCATTGAGCGTCACCTTGCCCGTATTCAGCGCGGCGGTGACCGCACCCACGGTCTGGACGTCGGTCTCGCCGACGCCCGGCTGGTTGGCGAGCTCGGTCAGGCCTTTGCTGACGAGCAGCTCCTTCAGCTTCGGATTGTCATAGTTGTCGGGTCCATTGAGCAGGTTGCCCTTGTAGATCGAGGCCACCTGGGTGAAGACGCGCGCGTCCGGCGCCATCGTCTCGAAGGCCTTGGCGCCGTCGGCCATGCCGTCGGGCGTAAGCGGGTTGTAGCCTTCAGCATAGGCCGCAAATTGATAGGCGTACATGCGCGCCGTGGCGGCGTGGAACATGGTCGGGTCCTGGACCTGCGCGTAACGCGTGCCGGGAGTCGCGTCCTTCTGGAAGATGCTGGTGCTGCCGGTGAGCGCCCCACCGGCGATCTGAGCGGCGTTGTAACTGCCGAACTCGGCCCGGTCGGCGGGCACGCGCATGAACAGGCCGTTCTCGAAGCGACCCTCGAGGTTGCCGGACTGCGGCGCCACGTTGGCCAGACCGGCCAGCTCGTTGAGGCTGGCGTCGAACTGGCCGAGCTCGGGGCCGAGCTGCGACACCATGAATTGATAGCGCTGCGGGTCTCCGCCCACCGGGAAGCCGGTCAGGAACGGGCGTGTCTGGGAGGCCTGCTGGATGGCCGCGGTCTGCACGGCATCGGCGCTCGCGCCGGGCCCGCCCAGGTAGAGCTTGTCGAGCACGCCGCCAAACGCGCCGGCCAGCGAGTCGCCATTGCGCACGCCGTCCGAGGCCAGGTCGGACGTCAGCAGCGCCTGCACGTCGGACTTGTTCAGGTTGAAATCCAGGGCATTGGGACTGTCGAGCGTGTAGGACAGCACCGAGCCATCGATGTGGCCGCCGTTGAAAAGCGGGTCGTGGCCCCACAGACGGATGACGGCGTTCTCGAAACCGCTCATGCCGTTGTTGCCGGTCAGGCGGTTATCCATGTTGACCGGACCGTCGGCGAAGTTAACCGGGGCATTGCCGTAGCGCTGGCTGATGTCCTGGCCCGTAATCTTGTTGTAAAGGCCGAAGAACTCTTGGTCCAGCGCCTTTCCGGTGACGCCGCCGTACTGGGCCTGATCGCGCGCCTGCAGCTGCCGGGCCAGCTCGACCTCGGCGGGCTTGAACTGATCGGGGTTCTGCAACACGTTGAGGTAGATGCCCCCATCTTGACGCCCGTCGGAAGTCATCTGGATGCCCCACAGGTGCAAGATGGCGCGCTCGTGGTCGGACAGGCCGCTCAGAGCCTGGCGCTGAGTCAGGTCGAGGTTCTTGTAGTTGACGCTGGGATCGATGTTGGTCTGGGTCGGCTGAACCATGTTCTGCCAGCCCCAACCGGCGCGCTGGGTGGGTCCCACGCTGCTGCCCGAGCCACCCACGCTGCCGAAGCTGATCGGGTTGTTGGTGGTGGGGAAGGGGAACGGGCTGAACGGCTGCGTCGCCTGCACCGGGGCCTGCGTCTGGGGGGCCACCGGCCCGGTCGCGGCGATCGGCTGGGACGGGAACGGGAACGGCGAGGTCACCTGCGGCGAAATACCGCCGTTGAACTGGTTGGCGAACGGGAATGTGCCGTTGGGCGCGCCAAAGCTCGGCGGGCCGAGCAGGGGCGGGGACTGCTGCGGCAGCCCGCCAGGGCCGCCAAACGGGCCGAGCAGGCCGGGCGACGCGAACGGCAGACCACCCGGACCCCCGAAAGGACCGAGCACATTGGGGCCGGACGGAAGGCCACCGGGTCCGCCAAAAGGACCGAGAACGCTGGGAGAGGCGAACGGCAACCCACCCGGGCCGCCGAAGGGACCGAGCACGCCGGGGCCTTGCGGCAGGCCGCCGGGGCCGTTGAACGGGCCGAGCACGTTGGGACCCTGCGGCAGGCCGCCGGGGCCGTTGAACGGGCCGAGCACGTCGGGACCCTGCGGCAGGCCGCCGGGGCCGTTGAAGGGACCGAGCACGCCGGGGCCCTGCGGCAGGCCGCCGGGACCGCCGAAGGGACCGAGCACGCCGGGGCCCTGCGGCAGGCCACCGGGGCCGCCGAAGGGACCAAGCACGTCGGGACCCTGGGGAAGGCCGCCGGGGCCGGTGAATGGACCCAGGAACGGGAAGCCGGCCGAAGCCGAGGCCTGTAAGGAGAAGGAAGACTGCGAAACCAGCGTCTGCTGACGCTGAGCCAACTGGGCCGTAGCCGGATTGGGCAGGCTGCGATAGGCGGTGGGCGGAGCTCCGCCCACACCGGTCCAGTTGTTGAACAGCTGGCGCTCGCGCTGAATCGAGACGGCGATCAGCGGCAGGTAATCCTTGGAAAGCGCGACCTGGCCGGCCTGAGGAGTGCGGTTCTGATACTGGCTGAGAACGCTGGGCGCGCCGGTGGTATAGCCAGTGGCCACGGATCCGGCCGGGATGCCGTAACCCGTGTAAGCGTAGGTGTTGACTCCGCCGTACACCATGCTCATCTAAGCGACTCCCTCACGAAGCTTCCAGCTCGTCGTTCTGCTGGAACATCTTGCGAATGTTCGGGTTGGTCCGCAACCTGCGCTTCGGCAGGTCATCCACCGCCGCTTGCTGGCGGACCTCGAGCAACTCGAGGCCCCCGGCCAGGTCGACCGTCGAAATTCCGTTGAAGCGCGACAGCGAAACCGAACCCGGGGCGGACGGTTGAGTTTCGACATGGGGCTTACTCCCAACCTCCTCGACCGCGTAAAAGGAGGCGAGGTCCAGGTTGGAAACTTGCGAGAAGCGCGAGGAGACGGACTTCACGGCTGCCTCCACGGGATCCTTGGGGATCTCCTGGATGGGGGCCTGGGTCGCGATGACCTCGAGGCGATTGGAGTCGAGATAGAGCGAGCCGATCGAGCCGAAGCGCTCGCGCAGGCCTTTGGCCTTCCGGGGCTCGGGAGGGGGCTTCGGCTGGCGAATCTCCTCCATCGTGTTGGTGGGGATCTGGAGATCGCCGACCACGCGCAGGTCGCGGCGGGTCATCTGGGCCTGGGCGCTGGGGTTGTCGCGGATCGACTCGTAGAGGTCGGCTTGCCGCCGGGAGGCTCCTTCGAGCAGGCTCTCGAGCCAGTAGCTGGCTCCCAGACCAACGATCGAGGTCTTGGCGGGAGCCGCCGGGGCAGCTTTGCCCCGCATGGACTCCAGCGCTTCGCCGACGCTGACCTTTTTCCGTGGTTGCTGCTCTTGCGACAAAGACTGCCCCTTTTTACTGGTTGCGGCCTACGCGATAGTAGCGTAGAGACTCGAGCTCGATCAAGTGCGCCCCTTCGCCGTCTTGAAAGTGGTAGACGAACTTGGGTTGCTCTTCACCGGGCAAGCTGGCCGAGCTGACCCTTGCCAGACCGGGCGCCGCGCTGCCCACCGTATCGTAGACCAACAGCGGCTCCCCGCTGAACTGCTGGAAGATCACCTTCCCATTGGGGAGCGACACCAGGAGCTTTCCGTCGATGCGCTCCTCTTGAATCACCCCGCTGGTGGGATTCTCCAGCCTGACCGAACCGTTTTCGTAGCGGCGGAGGACCCGTCCGTCCTCCAGAATCAACTCCTCGTATTTCGTGAAGCTGTCCGAGAGCCCATCATCGCGCTTCTCGGTATATTCCCCGGGACCCATACGGCCTTCGGTCGGGGCGCCGGGGAACCCGCCGCCCCCGCCGCCGGTGAAAGCCGGGTTTTTCACCACGGCTTGCTCCATTGCGGTGAGGAGGGTGACGAAGTCTTGGACCAGCTTGTTCTTGTCGTACCCGCCGCCTGCCAAAAGCCTAGAACCTCCGACGAGTGTCCGCGATGGGACACTTTCGGTTCCTTCCCTCTTTCACTTCGAAAATCAAGTTCATCTAGGGGTGAATGTTAGGGGATCTGAACAAAAGTTTTCCAAGTTCACAAAAACATCTACGCTCGCCTCCGGCTCGCTGCGCGCTCCGCTTGCATGGTTTCCTGACAGGTCGCGGCTCCACCTGCGCAGGAACGAACGTGTTTTGGTCAGAAGCCGCGCCCGTGCTTATCGAGAAAATGGAAATCTTCCGGACCCACCTGCGTTGCAAGAAGCCGTTCCGCATCGCCACGGGGGTCTCCGACCAGTGCGAGGGCATCCTCGTCAAGCTGACCACCGACACGGGGGCCTTCGGCTGGGGCGAGTCCTCGCCCGACTCCTATCTGACGGGCGAAACCCTGGACGGGGTGGAGGCGCTGCTGGTGCAGGACCTCTTCCCGGCGGTGAAAGGCCTGTCCCCCTGGGCTCTGGAGGAGATCCATCACCGGATGGCCCGCGAATGTGTGGCCAACCCCTCCGCCCGCTGCGCCATCGACCTCGCCTGCCACGACCTCATCGCCAAGCAGGCGGGGGTCAGCATGGTCAGTTTTCTGGGTGGCACCTCGTACCGGATGCTGACCAACTACTCGATCGGCCTGTGCACCGCCGAGGAAGCGGCCCAGGAAGCGCGCCGCATCATCGAGGCCGGCTACAAAGCCGTCAAGCTCAAGGTGGGCAACGACCCGGACGAAGATTACTCGCGCGTGAAGGCCGTCCGCTCGGCTTTGGGGCCCGACGTTCCGCTGCGCATCGACGCCAACGAAGGATGGACCTACTCTCAAGCCCTCAAGTGCCTGACGCGCATCGAGCCTTTCGGGGTGCAGCTCGTGGAGCAGCCGATCGCCCGTTGGGACCTCGAGGGGATGGCTCGCCTGCGCCAGCGCGTGGTTCCCCCCATCTGCGCGGATGAGGGCGTGCACTCGCCGCGCGATGCGGCCCGGGCCATCGCGGTCGGGGCGGTCGACATCATCAACATCAAGCTGATGAAGAGCGGCGGACTCTATCCGGCGCGGTCCATCATCAACCAGGCGCGCGCCCACGGCGTGGCGCTGATGGTGGGCGGCATGGTCGGCGAGTCGCGCCTGGCCGTGTCGGCAGCAACCGCGATGGCGGCGGCCTACCGGTTCGAGTATGCCGACCTGGACGCCGACCTTTTACTGGCCGAAGATGCGGTGGCCGAGGGCGGCGTCACGCTCGAGGGCTCCGAGCGCGTGCTGCCCGACCTGCCCGGCCTGGGCGTGGTCCGCTTGGACGAGAGTCGCCTTTCGGGCGCCAAGATGGCAGTAGGGAGTAGGGAGTAGGGAGTAGGGAGTTCCGTTGCGGTCTCCCGTTTACCCATCTCCCATCCTCACCACTTCAAAGCCGCTCCGCCCCAGGTGAAGCCGGCGGCGAAAGTGGCGAACAGCACGGTGTCGCCGTGCTTGACCAGGCCGTTGCGCACGTCCTCGTCCAGGGCGATTGGCACGCTGGCGGCGGCGCAGTTGCCGTAGCGCTCGATCGAGTGGTTGACCCGGTCGTCCCCGATGCCGAAGTGCTGGGCCACGGCCTCGTTGATGCGGCGGTTGGCCTGATGGGGGATGAACCGGTCTACATCGGCCGGGCCGAGGGAGTTCTTCTGGAGCGTCTCCTCGACGACCGAGCGCATGCAGGACACCGCTTCCTTGAAGACCGCCTTCCCGTTCATCTTGGGGAAGTGGCGCCCTTGCTCGAAGATCTTCTGGTCGCACCAGGTGGGCTCGAACGTGAATCCCGGTCCTTCGACCATCAGGTCGCGGGCATAGCGACCGTCGGCATGCAGGTGCACGCTCAGAACCCCCCGTCCGTTGTCGGAGGGGCCGAGCACGACAGCGCCTGCGCCATCGCCGAACAGCACGGTCACGTGGCGCCCCTCGTCGGAATACTCCAGGCCGCGCGAGTGCATCTCGGTGCAGACGAGCAGGACGCGCTTGTAGGTGCCCATCCGGATGTAGGCGTCCGCGATCGAGAGCCCGTAAAGAAAGCCCGTGCACTGGTTGCGCACGTCTAGAGCCCCGATTCCAAGAGCTCCGATCTTCTCCTGGATGACGCACCCGGTCCCCGGGAAGAGATATTCGGGGGTCTGGGTGGCGCAGATCATGAAGTCGAGGTCCTCGGCCTTGAGGCCGGCCGCATCCAGGGCGTTCTTGGCGGCCAGGGCGCCCATGCTGGCGGGCGTTTCGCCGGAGGCGGCGTAGCGCCGCTCTTTGATGCCCGAGCGCTGCTGGATCCACTCGTCGGACGTGGTGACCATGGTGGCCAGCTCTTCGTTGGTGACGACCCGTTCGGGCAGATAACGTCCCGTTCCCAGGACACAGGCGCTTGGCATTTCGAGGGGCTCCTCCATAAAATTCAGCGACGAGCGATGACAGGAGCGGTCGACTGATGTGGGCCCCATATTGGTCCGCTCGGGGAAGGGATCCTTCCGAACAAGCATAAGGTTTCGCCGCACATGATTCACTTTACCCCCCCGCAGGCGCTGGAGCTCGGCCCGATCATCATCAACAGCCACGGAGTTTTCTTCCTGATCGGTGCGCTGGTGGCGTTCTTCTGGGCTCGCTCGCGCGTCTCTTTGCGTTACCGCGAGTCGATCGAGAGCGCCCTGCCCTTCATGACGGTAGGCGGCGTGCTGGGTGCCCGGCTGCTCTGGGTCGCCATGAACCCGGGCGTGCTTCAGAGCTTCGGGGAGTTCTTCAAGGTCTGGACGGGCGGCCTGGTTTCCTACGGGGGAATGGCGGGGGCCGTGGTGGCCTGGCTCCTGTACCTGCGCTACTGGAAGATGCCCCTGGGCGAGTTGAGCGACGCCATGGCCCCTCCCTGCCTGCTGGGATGGGGAATCGGACGGATCGGCTGCCTGCTGGCGTGGCAGGGCGAGTGGGGGACGGTGACCGACGTCGGATGTGCTTTCGTGGGTCCCGACGGCACTCCGCGCCATCCGGTGATGGGCTACGAGGCCCTCGGATTGATGCTGGCGGCGCCACTGGCGGCCTGGCTGGGCAAACGCTTCGGGGGGACGGCCGGCATCTCGCTGTTTCTCTATGGCGTGGTGCGCTACTTTGCGGATGATTTTCGCGAGTACGACCCCGCGGGGCTGCGGTTTTCATCGCAGATGACCGCGGTGGCTATCGGGGTGCTGGGTCTGGTGCTGTTCCTGTTCAGACGGCGCGGTTCAAGCGATAGTAGCGCAGCGTCTCCAACTCGATGAGGTGGGTGCCCTGGGCGTCCTGGAAGTGGAACATCACGGACGGCGCTTCCATCCCGGGCATCGTGACCGAGCTGACCTGGGCGATGGAAGGCTTGTATTTTCCGTTGGAGTCGTAGACCAGGAGCGGTTCGCCGCGATATTGCTGGTAAATGATTTTGCCGCCCGGGAGCGACACCGTCAGACTGCCGTCGGGACATTCCTCTTGCATGACGCCGCTGCTGGGATTCTCCACGCGGATGGTGCCGTCTTCGTAGCGCCGCACCAGGCGGCCGTCGGCCATGGCTTCCTCGTCGTAGTCCTCGAACTCGTCCGACTCGTTCTGCTGGTAGTTCGAGCTGCCGTTGCCCTCGCGCTCCGCGTGGCCTTCGTAGGCGTTGCCATTGGTCTTGCCTTGAGCGACCTGGGCCGCCCACTGAACCGTGCGCACCAGGGTTTGGAGTCCTCGGCTGAGGGAATTGGGGTCGAGGAACTGTCGTTGGGGTTGTGCTTGGGTAGCCATCTCACCCACAGTGTAGTTTTGACCGAAGGGTTAACCCAGAAGTTGCTTGTTTCTGACAGGTTAAAGTTGTGTCTATCTCGTAAACCGGCACCGACCTTTTGTTGATACGTTAGGAGATTTTAAACGTTATGGACGAGCTTCGCCCCAAGCAGCAGCATGAGATCGCGGCCAAGGAGCCGACCAAGGAGGACGACTTTTTCAAAAAGGAGGAAGCCGCCGCTGCCGAGCGCCACGCCGCCGCCCGCGCCGAGCGCGAGCGCGCCGAGCTCAAGGAGAAGCACTACATGCGCTGCCCGAAGTGCGGCGGCCAACTGGTCGAAGAGCACCACGAGAACGTGGACATCGACAAATGCTCCGACTGCCACGGCATCTGGCTGGATCCGGGCGAGCTCGACAAGCTCAACGCCAAGGACAAGGGCTTCTTCGCCAAGCTTTTCGGCTAACGGGTTTGCGGTTGGCAGTTGGCGGTGACGCACGGATGGGAGCCCGCCAGGGAAGCCTCGCATCGCGGTGGAGGGGCTCCAAAAGGGGGCGGGTGTCCCTCGACCAGGGTACCTGTGTCCCTGGAGAAAGGGACCCTGGTCGGGGCAGGATACTAGCATCCGTTGAAAAGGACTCCCTACGTGCCGTGAAACTCAAAATAGCAGTTCTGCTGCTTTTTTCGCTTTTGGTAACCGCTTGCGGTGGAGGCGACAAGGAAAACAACTTCTTCCAGGATATCTCCAACGCCGTGGCGCCCACCGCGGCCCGCGGGAACGTCCAGTTCGACCCTCAAAACAGCAACCTCAGCTTCCCGTTGCCTCTGCCCACCGACCTGGCCCGCAACGACCAGACCGGGTTCAATGAGATCCCCGGTACGGGCGAGCCGTTCGACTCGATGAACTCCATCAAGGGCTGGTCCACCGCCGGACCGATCTTCATCCCCTTCACGCTCAACGTGCGCAAGAGCACCGTCGACAACCAGTCGATCATCGTGCTCGACACGGTGGACGGAGTGCAACCCTGCACGTTCGAGATCGGACAGGGCGACGACGGCGAGGAGTCCCTCGTCATCGCGACCCCGGTCAAGCCCCTCAAGCCGAACCACCAGATCCTGGTCATCGTGACCGACAAGATCTTCGACAACAACGGGCTTTCCATCAGCGACAGCATCACCATCCGATTCCTCAAGAGCCGTCAACCTCTGGTGGAGGGCAACCTCCTGACCGCCGAGCAGGCCGCGGCTCTCGAGCCCGTTCGCCAGGAATACCAGCCCCTGTGGGAGCGCGCGGAGGCGTTTCTGGGTCAGAGCCGCGACGACATCCCCTTCGTCTTCAGCTTCACCACCCAGGATATCGGCACGGCCCTGAACTCCATCCACAACCGCATCCAGAGCGAGTCTCCCACGCCCACATTCATGCAGACCTACAGCGGGGAAACCGAAGTCAACGACTTCATGGGCCAGAACCCCATCGGACAGCGCGTCCTGGAGGTGCAGCCCGACTTCGCCCAGGTGGTGTCGGAGATCCGCTACGGAACCATTCCGTGTACTCAGTATCTCGCCAACGCCGGCACCAGCGACGAGCGGCCCTTCACCCAGGACCTCACCCCGCAGGGCAGCGCCAACATCGAGTTCTTGATGTGCCTGCCCAACGCCACCGACTTCCCCGGCCCACGCCCGGCCGTCGTCTTCCAGCACGGCTTCACGCGCAACAAAGATGACATGCTGGCCATCGCCCGCGAGCTCTGCTCGCGCGGTTTCGCGGTCATCGGCATCGACGCCGTGCGCCATGGAGCCCAGACCCAGGCCGGCCTCAATCCCGACGCCTACCCGGGCGACAGCGGCACGGGCTTCCTCAACCTCAACAATCTCCGTCTCTTCCGTGACTACCTGCGCCAGACGATTTCCAACCAGATGACCCTGGTGCGCGCCATCACCGGTGGACAGTTCCTCCAGTTCACCTCGGGGAATCCGCCCTACGTCGGCTCCTCGCTCGGGGGCATCCTGGGCGGCGTCACGCTCGGCGTGGAGCCCTCGGTTCCGCGCGGCGTGCTGAACGTGGCCGGCGGCCGCTGGACTCGTATCGCGCTCGAAAGCCCCAACTTGAGCCCCGCTCTCTTCGACGCTCTGTCCCAGCAGGGTCTGGCCGAGGGAACCCCTGGTTTCCGCCAGTTCTTCTGGATCGCTCAGACCGTGCTCGATGACGCCGACCCGTTCAACTACGCCCCGTCGGTCGCGGCCAGTGGCAAAGATGTGCTCGTCCAGGAAATGCTGGGCGACCCCGTCGTGCCCAACTCGGCTACGACCGACCTGGTGCTCGCGCTGGGGGTTCCCCAGGTGGACGCGAAAGCCACCATCACCATCGCGGCTCCCGGTTTCGGCGAGTTCAAGCCCGGTCAGGTCAGCGCGCCCTTCAACGGCTCGGGTCTCTTCCAGGAGTCGGGCGGCGACCACGGCTACCTGCTCGACACCAGCCAGGGCGGCTCGGATGGCTCCCTGACCTTCCACGGTCAGGACCAGGTCTCGGGTTTCCTGGCCGACGACCAGATCATCCCGCGCGGGCTGGGCGGAAGCGCGCCCGACCTGCAGTTCCCCACCGACTACACGAGGCTGCTCCGGTTCTAGCGACGCAAGCCGGTCTTCCCCGAGAAAAGCCCCGCAGGAGAACTCCCGCGGGGCTCTTTCTTTTCAGCCTGCCAGGTGGTCAGCACAGGAAATATCTGCCCAAAACGTAATTCTAGCCAGGCATGGACGTTCAGAAGGCCGGACTTCAGGTCGAGATCGAGCGTTTACAGCGTTTCCGCAGTTCGAGCTCCGACGGGCTGGCGCTGGATGGAACGCGGCTCCACGCGGGCGATCGGCTGGAGCTGATCGACATGCAGGGCAAACGCACCCTGCACTCTGGCGACGGGATTGGTCCCGCGACAGCTCTCACGGACGATGGCCAGAAGGCCTACTTCGAGCAGGACAAGATCGTCTACCAGATGAGCACCAGAGGCGGCTCTCCGCAGCCCCTGGTCGAGCTGCTCGAGCGCCCCGCGGGTCTGGACGTGGCTCCCGACGGCAAGACACTGGCTCTGGCGACGGGAAAAGAGGTCTACACCTGGCGCCCCGAGCAGGGCTCGCAGGTTCGGCACCTGCTGCACATGCCCGAAGAGGTTCGCAACGTCGATTTTCTATCCGATGGCTCGCTGATGGTGTTCACCCGCAACGACACCTATCACTACGCCGCCGACGGCAAGACCATGGCGGTCTTCTCCACGGGCGACACGCACGCGGTCGCCCAGCCGTCAGAGCTGGCGCCGAGCAGCGTCACGGGTCTGGCCGGACCGGTGCACGGGCAGCGTCGCTGGAGCCTGGCCGGATTGATCGGGGCGGGTACGGGTTTGGCTGCCGGTGTGGCGGCCTATCTGGCCGGGCTCCCGCCCACCACGGCCGCGGAGATCGGCGCCGGGACGGCCCTGTTGGCCACAGGAGCGGCTTCCCAGCTGACCCAGAATCTCTTTCCCGCGATCACGCGGGCCGATCGGACGGCCATGCTCGAGGTGGACGCCCACGCGGGTGGCGCACAGACCTACAAGTTCGGCAGCGTCCGGCAGAGCGGGCAGAGCCTGGAGGTCGACTTCGCCAGCGGCTGGCGCTTGCAGGCCGAGGGAATCGGCGACAAACCCGATATCCTCTCGCTTCCCGAGCACATGTGCTACGGCGAGGCCGGCCGAGCGCTGGGCCAGCGCAACGCCGCCATCCCGCATACGACGGCGCAGCTCTATGGCGCGGACGGTTTCCCCCGCGAGGCCATGGGGGGCGATCCTCGCCGCCTCAAGGTGCTCTATGACGGCAACGGCGTCGTCACGGTGCAGGGCGTCCGCTACGACCTCAATCAGGGTTCGGTGGAGAGCGACTGGCTGAAGATTCAGGACGGCCGGATCCAGCGCCTGGTGCTGGATGACCCGTCGCGTAAGGTGAAGTGCGAGCCCGGCGGCGTTTTCAGCAGCGGCGGACAGCGCGTCGGCCTGCCCATTCCGCCGGAGGCGATGGGCGATTTCAAGCTACCCGAGGCGGTCGCCACGGGCCAGCTGGCCACTAAACGCCACACGCTCGCGCGTCAGGAGGGGCTGTTCGAGGAGTTGACACTGGTGCAGCAGGTTCGACGCCCTCCCACCGAGGCCGGCGAATGGCTCGAGGCTACCCAGGAGGAGGTCGTCTCCTCTCACGTCGAGGCCCGCTTCGCCAGCGGCTCGCAGCTCAGCTTCAAGAACGGCGCCTATCAGCTGGACGGACAGCCGGTGCCTGGTAAAGTCAGCGTGGACCGGCGCGGACTGGTCATCGAGGGCGCCCCCCTGGCCCAGGGCGACGTCATCACTCAGGTAATCGACCCGGAAGGGGTGCGCGTGGTGCGCGAGGGCTTCCGCAACGGCGATCACCGCCGCCTCGGGGACCGCGAGGTTTGCGACGCTTACAGCTTCCTGGCGGACGGTGGCGTGGATGGAGAGCACCTCTATCCCGCCAAAGGGGGGGGCTACGGCTCCTACGCGGCGGACAAGGTGACGGTTGAGGACGGGGTTCTTAAGACCGGCATGCTCCTGGCCTATTTCCAGTATTCCGAGTCGGACATCAAGCTCAGTATCCCGCCCGGCAAGGTCATCCCGGCCGAGACCCAGGCGATGGCTACGCTGCTCGGCCCGGAGCTGCGCCGGTTCTCTCAAGCCCTGCTGCGGCGCCGCTCCGAGGCCGATACGCTGGAAAGCCTGGCGGGTCAGCTCAAACTCTACGCGGGCGCGGTGCCCGACAAGCCCGAGCTGGGACTGCAGCTGGTGGATCTGGCCAGGACTCACGGTCAGGCCACGGTAGAGCGCTATCTGCAGGAGCTGATCGTGGCCAGGGACCCGGCCGCACGCCTGACCGAGCTCCTCCAGGAAGGGCTCTCTCGGACCGGAATCTCCCAGCAGGGCGAACGGTTGATCATCGGCGGGACGGTCCTTCCCACGCGTCAACAGGCCTGAAATCGTTCGCTTGTGCCCCCCGGAGGGCTGTGCTATAATCCGCCGCAATGTCAGCTGGAGTCCGCCATGAGCTTATTCTTGCCTCGGCCTCGCCGCGTCGCAGCGAACTGCTGGGGCGTCTGGGACTGGCATTCCAGGTGCTCCCTTCGCAGGGCGAGGAAGAGAGGGTCGAGCGGCTCTCCGAGAGCGAGGCAGGCCCCTTCGTCGAGAAGCTGGCGCTGGCCAAGGCGCGCGAGGTGGCCTTTCAGGTTCCCGCAGGCGAGCTGGTGCTGGGCGCTGACACGCTCGTGTGGCTCGAGGGCGAGGTCCTGAACAAGCCACGCGATCGGGCCGAGGCTTGCGAGCTGCTGGCCCGCCTCTCCGGGCGCGAGCACCGCGTCTACACGGGTGTCGCGCTGGTGCGCGCAGGGGAAAGCCTGGTCGAGACGCTGCACGAGATCACCCGGGTCCGTTTCTTTCCGCTCTCCGCCAGCGAGATCGAGGCTTATGTCGCCAGCGGCGAGCCGCTCGACAAGGCCGGCGCCTACGGGGCGCAAGGCCTGGGAGGCCTGCTGATCGAGCGGATCGAGGGTGATTACTTCAACGTGGTCGGGCTCCCCGTCAGCCGCGTCCACCGCCTGCTGAAAAAGCACGGCGTGGACTGCCTGGAGGGCCGCCGATGATCCAGCTCTTGAGCAAACTGTCTCCCGACGTCGGCATCGACCTGGGCACCGCCAACACCCCCGTTTGCCAGCGCAATCGCGGCATTTGTTGGAACGAGCCCAGCTACCTGGCGGTGGACAAGCGCGAGCGCCGGGTGCTGGCCGTGGGTCACAAAGCCCGCCGGATGCACGGTCGCGTGCCTTCGCACATCCAGATAGTTCGGCCCGTGCGCGACGGCGCCATCGCCGATTACGAGATGGCCCGCGTGCTGCTCAACCACGCGCTGCAGCAGGTTCGCTCGCAGGGCGTCATCCGTCCCCGCGTGCTGGTAGGCGTCCCGGCCGACGCCACCGACGTCGAGTGCCAGGCCGTCTCGGACGCCGTCAAAGATGCCGGAGCCCGCGCCTGCGTGCTCTTGCCCCAGCCCCTGCTGGCGGCCGTCGGTGCCGGGCTGGCAGTTTCCGAAGCGCGCGCCAGCATGGTGGTGGACGTCGGCGGCGGCTCCTCCCAGGCCGCGGTGATCTCGGCCGGCTCGCTGATCGCCTCTAACTGCATTCGGGCGGCGGGGGACCGCATGGATACGGCCCTGGTGAGCTATATGCGCCATCGGCACAACTTGCTCGTGGGGGAGCGCAGCGCCGAGGAGCTGAAGCTTTCCGCCGGCGCGGCGATGCCCGTGCTGGAGCCGGTGCGCGGCAGCATCGCCGGGCGCGACTTGCACAGTGGCCTGCCCCGCTCCGTCACGGTCGACGGCAATGAGCTGGCTCCCGTGCTGGCACCTATTACTCACGAAATCGCCCAGCTGGTGAAGTCTGTGCTCGAGTCCACGCCTCCTGATCAGGTCGGGCAGGTGATGGAGAGCGGCCTCGCCCTGTGTGGCGGCGGCAGCCTGCTGCGTGGACTCGACGATATGATCACTCAGGTCACCGGCGTGCGCTGCCAGCGGGTCCCCGATCCGATGAGCTGCGTGGCTCTGGGCGCCGCCCGCCTGTTCTCGGACCCGCGCCTGCTGCGGATGGTCCTGGGCGGCTACGACCGCGCCTAGGCCATGCGCCCGGCGCTTTATCTCGCCCTGGCCATCGGCGTCGTGGCGGCGGTGCTGGTCTTCGCGCAGCTTCGCCTGGGATGGTCGGGCGGCGCTCTGGGAATGCGGATCGCCCCTTATCAGGCTCCCGTCCTGCAATTCGGACACGACCTGGGGGCCGGCCTCGGCTCCGTCTTCCAATCGCGCCTGGCTCGCGAGAACGACGAGCTGCGCAAGCGCGTGCTGGAGCTGGAGGCCAACGAGGTCCGCTCGCGCGCTATCGACGACGAGAATCAGCGCCTCACCTCCCTGTTGGAGTTGCAAGAAGACCAGCTGAAGGATGGTATTGCGGCCCGCGTGGCCGCGCGCGACCCCTCGAGCTGGTTCAGCGAGGTCGTGGTCGACAAAGGCGAGTTGGACGGGGTCGACGACCAGACGGTAGCGGTTGTGCCCCAGGGCGTCGTGGGCCGCGTCGTGGCGGTGGCCGAGCACTCGGCGCGAGTTCGTTTCGTGCTCGATCCCGAGAGCGCCGTGCCGGTGATGCTGGAGGCCTCTCACGCCGTCGGCATTCTGTATGGTGAGTCCGGATACACCTGCACGGTGCGTTTTCTCGATCACAGCGTGGAGGTCAAAGAGGGCGAGCTGGTGCTGACCTCGGGTCTGGGGGACGTCTATCCGCGCGGGCTGGTCGTGGGTCGCGTGGTGCGCAACTACGGGCGCACCGAGGCCCTGTATCAGTCGGTCCAGGTTCGACCCGCGTGCGAGTTCGGGCGGCTGCACGAGGTGCTGCTGGTGGGGAAGCGCAAGTGACCAGGTTCTGGCGCTATCTCCTGGGCTCGCTCGCCTGCTTCTGGGTCCTGACCCTGTGGCCTGCGGGTATCCCGCGCCCCGACCCGCTTTTGCTGGCGCTGGTCCAGGCCACCTGGCGCAAAGCCTCCCCGATGCAATGTGCCGTGTTGGGCGCCGCGGGCGGTTTTGGAATGGCGCTCCTGGGCCCCGGACTGGCGGGCGTCTATGTGGCGGTCTACGGCTGGACGGGCCTGCTGCTGGGCCTGGCGGGCGAAGGCTTACCACGCTCGGGACCCCTGGTCCCCGCGTTGCTCGTTTCGGTAGGGACACTGGCGGTGGCGCTGGGTGTCGCAGGGCTGGGCGTCTGGTCCGAGCCCAGCCCGTTGCGCGTGCAGATGTGGTTCCCCGGGGCGCTCTTCATGAATCTGGCTTTCTGGTTCGTCCTGCTCCGCCCCCGGCCCGTCCGCGAGCGCCGCCTCTGGCGCCGGAGCGCCGCGTGACCCCTGCTTACGCACGTCGCCTGGCCTGGATTCACCGCGCGTTGTTCGTGATGTTCGCGTTGCTGGCGCTCCGGCTCGTCTACCTCCAGGCCTGGCGCGGCCAGGTTCTGGGCGAGATGGCCCAGGACAACGTGGTGCGCTCGTTGCCGCTGCAGGCCCCGCGCGGCTGCATCTACGACTGCCGCGGTCGTGCCCTGGTGCGCAATCGCGCCCACCTGGTGTTCACCATCATGGCCGCCTCGCTGAACGACCCGGCCGGAACGGTGCGCGATCTGGCCCGAATGGCCGAGTTGAAGCCCGAGCAGCGGCATGCGCTGGCCCAGAAGGTGCAGGCCGCGCCGCTGGAGCCGGTGGTGGTCTCGGATCACCTTACCCAGGAGCAGCTGGCGAGGCTGGCCGAGGCGCAGGCTCTCATCCCAGGCAGCCGCCTGGACGTGGCTCCGATGCGCGACTATCCGCTGGGCGCCCTGGCCTGCCACGTGCTGGGTCAGGTGGGCGAGGTGGACGAGACGACGCTGGCCGAGTCGGGGCGCAAGTATCTTCCGGGCGACCTGATCGGCAAGGACGGCCTGGAGTCGACCTGGGAAGACGAGCTGCGCGGCGAGCGCGGCCAGCGCGTCGTGATGGTCGACGTGGCCGGTCGTCCCGTGCAGGAGCTGGAGGAGCACGCCCCCAGGCCGGGACGGGACCTCGTGCTGACTCTCGACGCCGAGCTTCAGAAGGTGGCCGAGGACAGCCTCCAGCGCGCCCTGGACGAGCTTTACTGGCGCAACGGCGAGCGCACCGGAGGCGTGGCCATCGCCATGGAGGTGCGCACGGGCAAGATCCGCGCCATGGCCAGCCTGCCGGGCTACGACCCGAGCTGGTTCGCGGGTGGCATCTCCTCCCGCCGGTTCACCCGCTTGTTGCGCAATCCGGCCGCGCCACTCTTGAACCGCGCCGTGAGCGGCACTTACCCCCCCGCGTCCACCTTCAAGCTGGTGACCTCGGCGGCCGCGTTCGCCGAGGGCCTGATCGGGCCCGAGGCCCGTTTCTACTGCCCCGGCGTGATGATGATCGGCGACGTGCCCTTCAACTGCTTCGTTCGCTCGGGTCACGGTTGGCTCGGATTCGAGGATACGCTGGCTCACTCGTGCGACGTCGCTTATTACGGGTTGGGCCTGAAGCTGACCGGCGCCAAGATCGCCAAGTATGCCGCGCAGTTCGGGCTGGGGGCGCCGACCGGCGTCGACCTCCCCGGGGAGCTGCCGGGCAACCTCCCCGACGCGGCCTGGAAGCTGCGCGTTCTGAAAGAGAAGTGGTATGCGGGCGATGACGCCAACATGTCGATCGGGCAGGGCTACCTGACGGTAACCCCGATGCAGATGGCGGTCGTGACGGCTGCCGTGGCCAGCGATGGTGGCGTGGTGAAGCCGTTTCTGGTGGAGCAGGTCAAGGAGGGCAACCAGGTCGTGCGCACGGTCGCCCCGCAGGTCCTGCGCTACGTGAATGCTCCCGTGGTGGCCTGGAAGCGGATTCGCGCCGGGATGCGCGGAGCGGTGCAGTATGGCACGTCGACCCGCGCCAATGTGTACGAGCTCGAGATCGCCGGCAAGACGGGCACGGTCGAGAACACGCCCACGGCGGACAACCCGCAGGGCCGCAATCACACGTGGTTCGTCTCGTTTGCGCCGTATCAGGCGCCGGAGCTCGTGGTGGTGGTCTTTCTCGAGAAGTCGGGGGGCTACGGTGGGGGAGTGGCGACCCCGGTGGCGCTGGATGTCCAGTTGGCCTGGCAGCGCATCTCCAAGCGACCGGCCGGGGCGAAGATTCCCGACGTGAAGGCGCCGCCGCGCCTGCCCGAGCCCGGCCCGGTGGTGTCGAGACCGCGGGCGCCGGTCTACCAGCCGAGTTACCCGCCCTCGGCGCGGCCGGCGCGCCCGGTGCCGGCTGCCGCGGCGTCTCCGGCGACCGAGCCTTCCTCGGAGCCGGCCGAGCCGGGCGTCGATCCGGCCGCTTCCGAGCCGGTGCCTGAACCCATCATGGAGCCCACCCCCGTGGTGGAGCCCGTGCCCCCGCCCGAGCCGGTGGCCGAGCCGCCGGTCCCGGAGCCCGTCTCGCCGCCCCCGGAGCCCGAGCCGGTAGAGCCTCCGGGCGAGCTTCCATAGGCGAACGTTGGTTCGAAGATTTCCGGGCCGGAAATAGGCGAACAGAGTTGCGATTCCGGAAACGAACGTTCGTTCGGAAATTTCCGGGCCGGAAAGAAAGCGAACAGAGTTGCGATTGCGGAAACGAATGTTCGTTCGGGAATTTCCGGGCCGGAAATAAAGTGCAACATTATGGTTGCATGTTTGGGTGTCCTGGAGTATCATGCAATCAGGAGGTTGCATGATGAACACTGATCGTATCGAGAGAGAGATCCTGCTGAGGGCCCCGCGCTCGCGCGTGTGGCGTGCCCTGACGGAGGGTCAAGAGTTCGGCTCCTGGTTCGGGGTCAAGCTGGGGGCGGGCGACTTCCAGCCAGGGGCCCGCGTGAGCGGACCTCTGACCTGCAAAGGCCTGGACCACGTCACTATGAAGTTCACGGTCGAGCAGGTCGAGCCCGAGAGCTTCTTCAGCTACCGCTGGCACCCGTACGCGGTTGACCCGGATTACGACTACGAGCAAGAGCCCACGACGCTGGTCGAGTTTCGCCTCGACGAGGTGGACGGGGGCACGCGCTTGCGGGTGGTCGAGTCGGGCTTCGACCTGATTCCGGAGGCCCGGAAGGCAAAGGCGTTGGAGATGAACTCCAACGGCTGGGCGATTCAGATGGAGAACATCGAGCGTCATGTCAGCGCAGTCGAGTCCCGCGGCTGAGGTCTTCGCGGCCCTGGGCGATCCGACGCGGCTGGCGCTGGTGCAGCGTCTCTCGGCGGGAGGGCCGGCCTCGATCACGCGCCTGTCGGACGGCGCGGGGGTCACGCGCCAGGCGGTCACCAGGCACCTCGAGGTGCTCGAGGCGGCCGGCCTGGTGCGGGGCCTGCGCCAGGGCCGCGAGCGGGTCTGGCAGTTGGAGCGAGACGGATTTACCGTGGCTCAGGCTTTTCTGGAGCACGTCTCGCGCGGTTGGGATGAGGCTTTGGAGCGTCTGCGTCATTTCGTGGAGGACGAGCCAGGAGAAGGCGGTTCATGGGCGTGATTTCGGAGGGAATCGCTCCCCATTTCACCGTGAAGCCTGCCTGCTCGAGCCGCTGCGTGCGCGCGATATCCGTGGCCAGGGGGACCCCCAGCGCCTGTGTGAGCGCCGGCGAGGCCTCGCGGGCCGGTCCGTAGCAACAGGGCAGGGCGGCAATCCGTACGCGGTGCTGGATAGCCAGGTCCAGGCAGCGGTCCGTGAGCTGCCCGCAGGCGTGCACGGCCAGAAAGGCGTCTCCGCGGGCGTCCTCGAGGGGCGCTTCGTAAAAGCTGAGCTTGTCCAGCGCCCAGGGCGCGACGTGTTTGAGCGCCTCGCGCACGGCGTCGTGGTTCTCGGGCCGCCGCCGGTCGGTCAGGACGACGCGCTGCTGGGTTTTCTCGAACACGGCGAACAGGGTGCCCACGAGCCCGTGTCCGCACATCAGGTCGGTCAGCGTCTCCCCGCGCAGATGCTTGCGAACTCGCTCGAAGACCTCGAACGACTCGACCAGCTCCTTCAGGGTGACCGCCTCGACGTCGCAGACCGATTTCGCCACCCGGTCGGCCATGGTGTCAGTGGGGAAATGCCGCCTGGTGGATGCGCTCACCCGGCTCTTGGACGAGGCCAGCTCGCGAAGTTGGGGGAAGACCTTGAAAGGGATCACTGCCGCGCTTCTCCCGCGAGCTCGTCGTCCGGGCAGTTCCGCAATTTGGCGAGAAGCCGTTCGGGGACGCGTCGATCCCTCAATTGCTCGATCAGCCAGATGCGCAGCTCGGGTATCCAGTCGTCGGTCCAGTTGTCAGCGAGCCAGCCGATCCCCTGGTCGGATTCGTCCAGCGCGAGGCGAAGAAGCTCGGGTCGGTCGCGCAAAACCTCGAACGCCTCGAGATAGCCGAGTCGCCGAGCCATCAGGATTCGCTCGGCAAGAGAGAGGTGTTCCAGGCTGCGGGCGGCCATGGCGAGCCATTGCTCGAGTCCGGCCAGGTGGAGGTAGGCATCCAGAGCCTCACGGGAATGATGCTCGCCGCGTGCCAGCGCTACGCCCATGTCGGGCGGCAACCGCTCGTTCTGCAGAATTGCTCTGCGGACGATCTCTCGTACCCCCTGGTCGGGGTCGCGCCAACCCTCTTCGTAGACGGGGTCTCCCGCTGCGACGAGTCTGGCATAAAGGGTGATCCGGGCTTGCGAAGGCAGGCTCCTCAAGGCGTGGGAGAGTAAGGTCTTGACGGACCAGGAAGTGGCGCGTGCGAGCAGGCCTGGAAGTTGACTGGCTGCGTCCGGATTGCCAAACCCGGCCATCCAACGGAGGGCCGCGGCTCCGACTCGGCGCAGAGCCAGCGACTCGCCCACGACCAGATTTTTGGCTGCCGCAACAGCGTTGTTCCGGGCCAACTCACGGGCCACGACCATCCGGTCTCCCGGGGGGCATCGATTCAGACAAAGGAGGAGAGTCGACACTACGTCTGGGGCTTCACGCACGAGAAAGAGGAGGTTCGGGTTGACGTTGCCCGTCTCGAGAATGGCCTGCGCCTGGCGCTCATAATGCCCGGACTTCCTGGCGACCTCGACCGCGGTCCGCCCGACGAGCGGATCGTCGTGCAAGATCAACATCGGGAATGAGCCCGGATCGCGCTCGAGAAGAGTGCGAGCTGCTCGAATACGAACGTCCTCCGCGGGATCGCTCAACGCCCTGAACGGAATATTCAGATCTCGCGCCGACGCTACCACCAGAAGACGGACCTCGGGGGATTCATCGTCAAGCAATTCCGATAGCCAGGATTCGTGGCTCTGCGGACAGGCAGCCAGCTGGCGGATGGCCGCCAGTCGGACCCGATGAGAGCCCACCCTGCGCAGTTCATGCAAACGCTCGAGGTGCCGCGAGGAAAGGCTGGCCGGGTCGCAACGCCACAGCGCGTGGAACTGGCATTCCTCGTCGGAAGAATCCAGCAATTCTCGCCATTGGGGCTCGCTGAGGTCTTGAAAGAAGGCCCTGACCTGGGCCAGGCGCACCAGCCGCGCCATTCCCTCGGGGTGGCCGTTGGCGACCAGCCCTTCCAGGGCCGCAATTTGCACGGCCGGGTCCGGATCGTCGCTCAAGACTCGGAGCGCGTTCCCGGCTGCCTGAGAATCGGGTCCGAAGCCCGACAACGCCCGGCATGCCTCCTTCCGTGCTCCTGCTCCGAAAGCGATTTGGGCCAGCGCCGCCACCGCCGCCGGGTCCAGCCAGACGGGGCCGAACGCTCGGCCCCGAGCGATAGCCTCCACCATCGCCAGCGAGCCCCGCTCCTCCATCGCCAGCAGGGCCGCCTCCGCGTCCGGTTCGGGAAGCCAGCTCGCGAGCATCTCGACCACCGGGTGCGCGTCCGGGCCCAGATACCAGAAGACCCGGCAGAAGCGCCGCAGAGTGGGAGCGGCCGCCTGGCGGCAGGCATCCGCGCACTCGGGCAGCACCGCACGACCCATCCGGCCTAGAGCCCAGGCCGAAGCCTGCAGCACCGCCGGGCTCGCCGTGTGGCGCAACAGGTCGATCAGCGGCGTGATCTCCCGCTCGCCTAGCATACTGGCCCAGTAGAAGGCTGGCAGCAGGCGGCTGGAGGCGCGCAGGCGGCGCAGCGGATCCCCCCGGCGCGACCGCTCGCTCATGAGACTGGCCAGCGGACAGCCGGCGACCTGACCCGTGCGGGCCAGGGCCCAGGCCGCTTCGGGAGTGCGCGGCCCGCTGCGCAGCAGGGCTTGCGCTCCGTCATTCCCCAGGCCCGCCAGGGCCCGCAGGGCGAACTTGCTCACGGAAGCCCGGGGCCACGCCAGCATGCGCTCCCAGTACCCGACCGTCCGCCCCCCGTAAACCATGGCCGACTAGCCCGAGCTCTCGGCGCTGTAGCGCGCGAGTCGGCCCGTGCGCACGGCGGAGCGGTAGATGCCCGCGAAGAAGGCGCAGGCGGTCAGCAGGTAGCCCAGCACGAGCACGAAGGCCAGCACCAGCGAGCCCGGGTCGACGGGGTGGCCGGCGACGACGCCGCGCATTCCCTCGAAGACGTACGACGGGGGTAACGCAAGCGCCACCCACTGCATCCAGACGGGCAGAGTCGCGATGGGGTAGAACACGCCCGCAAAAGGCGACAACATACCCGGGATCGGCCAGACGAACCACTCCGCCGAAGGGCCGAGGCGTAACACCAGACCACAGGCGAAGATGCCCAGGGCGATGCCGAAGATGAACAGGATCAGCAAGAACGGCAACAGGGCCACGCCATAGGCGAAGAAGCTCAACCCGAAGATGAGACTGCTCAGCAACAGCATCACCAGCAGGCCGACTGTGCTGGTGGCGATGCTGTTGAGCACCAGGCCGGCGCAATACTCCGGGATCGAGAGCGGGGACGCGAACAGGTTGAGAAAGTTGCGCGACCAGACATCCTCGAAGAAAGCGATCGTCACTCCCTGCATCACGCGGGCAAAGAAGTCCCACAGCAGGACCGCCCCGAGCAACGAGGGCACGAAGTTCATTCCCGATGCGGAGACCGAGTTCAGGTAGCGCGACAGATAGCCCCACATGACCATGTCGATGGCCACCCACAGAAAGAGCGGCATCAGCCGAGAGGGGCTGCCCCGCATCAGGTAGAGCTGGCGGAGGAAGATGGCCAGGACGCGGGAGCTCTTCACTCCAGCGACAGCGGCTCGCGGGCGACCGTCACGAACAGCTCCTCCAGATTCTCCTTGCCGTGCTCGCCCGGCAAGGTCTTGGGATGGCCCTCCAGCAAAATCTTGCCTCGGGAGAGAAAGAGCACGCGATCGCAGACGTCCTCCACCTCATACATGTTGTGCGAGGTCCACAGCACGCCGCCGTTTCCCTGCGAGGCGAAATCGCGGATCTGCTGGCGGATGTCGCGGGCCGTGGCCGGGTCGAGCGAAGCGGTGGGCTCGTCCAGCAGCAAGAGTTGGGGACGGTTGAGCATGGCCTTGGCCAGCATGACGCGCGTTCCCTCACCGCTGGAAAGCACGCCGCACTTCGTCTTGCGGAACTTCACGAGGTCGAACTGGACCAGCAGCTCCTCGATGCGCTGCGTCAGCTTCGCGACGCCATAAAGCATGCCGAAGACGCGCAGGTTCTCGGCCACCGTCAGGTTGCCCATCAGGGGGGCGTAGACGGCCGCGAAGTTGGTCCGCTCCAGGGCCCGCGTGCGCTGGCGCGCGATATCCATTCCGGCGATGGCGATGCTGCCGGAGGTCGGCTCCAACACACCCAGGACCATGCTGATCGTGGTCGTCTTGCCGGCGCCGTTGGGACCGAGCAGCCCCACGATCTCGTTGGGCTCGACCTGGAACGAAACGCGGTCCACCGCCCGTACGTCGGAGTACGATTTGCAGAGGTCGGAAACAGCGAGCACGGGCACGACCGAAACCCGTTACTCCCGACCCCTGGCTTTTCCTGGGCCGCCTGCTCCGGGCGGACCCTCGTGGACGGATTTTGGCAGGCTTTCAGGCCGGGGCGCTAGGCTCTATCCTGCATGATTTTGCGACCCGTGGCCAGCGTGTCCCCGCCTCCCGCTTCGGCTCCCCTGCTGGGGGACGCCGAGTTGGACAGTTGGCGTCCCGGACTGGCGAAGGCCGGCTGGGGCCCGCACCTGCGGAAGGAGTTGGAAGCCTTTCCGGCTGCGGAGCAAAAAGCACGCAAGGCCGAGCTCAAAAAGCTGGTCGTGGAGAGCGGCCCCGAGCAGGGGCGGGAGACTTTCAAAGCTATGCCCCGCGAGGGCCGCGAGGAATGGAAGGCGCTCTACGACGAGATCTGCACCTGGCAGTCCAGCTTTCGCGAGACGGGCTGGGCCCGCGAGATCACCCGGGTGGCCACGCGGGCCGACCTGGACGAGCTGAAGGACATGGTGACGAAGTCCGGTCCCGAGCAGGGCGTGGCCACGTTCAAGTCGTTTCCGAAGGATCCGGCCAAACGTGCCGAGCACCGGGCGGTCTATCGCGAGATCTGTGGCTGGAGCGGCGGCCACGAGCAATCGGGTTGGGCTCGCGAGCTGGCCAGAGCGGCGACCCGGGAAACCCTCGACGAGCTGAGGGCTTACGTGGAGAAGAGCGGTCCAGAGCAAGGTCTGGCCACCTTCAAGTCCCTTCCGACCGACCCGGTCGAGCGGGCGGAGCGCAAGGCGCTCTACCAGGACATCTGCCAGTGGAATCCGAGCCACGAGCAGTCGGGCTGGGCCCGGGAGCTGGCCAGCGCAGCCACCCGCGAGACGCTGGACGAGCTCAAGGAGCTGGTTCATCGCTGCGGACCCCAGCAGGGCCTGGAAACCTTCAAGTCGTTCCCCAGGGACCCCGTCCAACGGGCCCGGCGGCGCGAGGTCTACGAGGAGATCTGCCGCTGGCGAAGCGGCCTGGACACCTCGGGCTGGGCGCGCGAGCTGGCCAAACCGGCCGATCGATCCTCCCTGCCGATCCTGAAGGACCTGGTGGACGCATCGACCCCCGAGTACGGGTTGGCGGCCTTCAAAGCCCTCCCGGCCGAGCGGCGAGAAGAGGGACGCAAGCTCTTTCACGATATTTGCGGCTGGAAGACCGATTTGGGGCGCTCCGGTTGGGCCACCGAGCTGCTCAAAGAGGTCGTCAAGTCGCCCGAGGCGGTCAACTATCTTCGCCATGCCGTGCCTCGCGACGGCGCCGACAAGAGCCTCCAAGCCTGGAGGCAGGTCGCCTCCATCCCCAGCGAGCTCGTCCGCGAGCTGGCCACGGCGACGGGCGGAACGGCCAGAGACCTGAAGCCCCTGGGCGCCTGGTTCGAGCATCAGCTGACGGCCGAGTCCGTGCGGCTGGCCCAGGTGCGCAACTGGATGGCGCCGCTCAGCGCCGAGCGCGCTCTGGGCTTGCTGAAGGCTTTGCAGAAAGCCGACCAGCCGCTTCGGGACCTCGAGCGCATCGCGCCGCTCTGCGTGGCGAACGACCTGAGCCTGGAGCACCTTCTGGAGACGATTCGCCTGACGGAGCCGCCCCCCCAGAAAGCCCTGCGCGAGGATGAAGACAGGTGGCTGATCGGCGGCGTGCCGCTCAAGAAGCGCTAGCGCGTCGGCGGGTTGCCCGCCGAAAAGCTGCGTCCAGCGGCAGCAGCTCGAGGGCCGCCTGGCGCACCCCCGGCACCTCCGACTCGACCAGCTCGCGGCAGCGATCGAGGTCGCACGGCCAGAGGGACACTCCCTGGAGGGCCTCCAGCGCCGCTCGCTGGGCCACGGGAGACTCGGTATAGAGCAGCGCCAGCGCGTCGCAGGGCTCGCCCTGCTCGAACAGCAGGCGGGCGGCCGCCGGGTGGTCGATGCGCGCCAGGGCCTGCAGGGCCAGCGCCCGCAGGTCCGGGTCGTGCAGCAGGGGCTCCAACACCTGCACGGCCTGCTCGAGAGCCGGGCCGAAGCCGCCCAGCGAGGAGACCCAGTCGGCGCGGTTGGTCTCGCCGTAGACGCGCAGGGCCAGCTCGTCGACGGCTTTGGAGTCCAGCCAGACATGAGGGCCGCCGGCCGCGGCGACCGCCCGAGACGCGACCCCCTCCATCGCCAGCAGGGCCGCGTCGACCTCGGGCTCACCGAGCCAGCGCACCAGCACCTTCTCGGCACCGTGCGCCTCGGGGCCGAGATACCACAGCACGGGCGCCAGCCGGCGGACGGTGGGGGGGATGGCCTGGCGGAAAGCGTCCAGAACTTCGGCCAGCACGACGCGACCGAGCCGGCCCAGGGCCCAGGCTGCCGCCTCGGCCACCGCCGGGCTGGAAGGGTGACGCAGGCAGTCGAGCAACCCCGGGATGGCTTTCTCGCCGTGCTCCAGCACCACCCGGTCGGCCCAGGCGAAGGCCGCCATCTCGTGGCGCGCGGCGCGCAGGCGCACCAGGCAGGCGGTGCGATCCATTTTCTTGGCCCAGGCGCGCTTACGGCGGTAGCGCATGAAACGGGCCAGGGGATAGAGCCGCAAGCCTTCGGGAGCGCAACGAGCCAGCGCCCAGGCCGCCCGAGGCTCGCGCAGGCCGCGCTCGAGCAAATCCCAGGCCCCCAGCTCGCCCACCTCGGAAAGCTCCCGGAGGGCATACAAACGAACCGCCCGCTCGGGCGACTCGATCCGCCACCTCATCCTTCCCCTCTACCTCCGTCCCTCTCCCCGGCACGATTTTGGGCGACCCCAAAAAACGGCCATTTGTTCGAAGGAATTTCAACTGTGAGCGAGAATTTCCCCTTCACAGCTAACTTTCTTCCCTGTAATGCTTCCAGACTCTAGCCATGGTCTTCTTGCTCATGTTATAGTCGGGACCTTCCGGATCGGGGGAGCCGGGCAGTTTCTCATAGACATCAACCAAATTTTAGAATAATGGGGGTTATGAACCGTGGACCCCAAGGAAATCAAAGCAGAACCGAAGAGCTCCGAGCCGGCTGTCGAGCCGAGCCTGGAGCCGCTTCTCGCGCCTCCGCCGCCGATGGCCGGACCTTCCGCCGCCCCGCGCGCCGGACAGCCCGCCAAGCCGAACGTGGGCCAGCCCGTGTTGCGCCAGCCGATCGTAGCGGCCACCACTCCGACCACCAAGAAGGCAGCTTCGGGTGAGCGCAGCGGTCAGGTCGAGCACTTCGCCGGGATCAAGGTTATCGGTGTGGGCGGTGCGGGTTGCAACGCCGTCAGCCGCATGATTCAGGAAGGCCTGGGGGGCGTCGAGTTCATCGCAATCAACACCGACGCGCAAGCGTTGTTCCTGTGCGATGCCGACCAGCGCATCCACATCGGCTCGACCGTCACCAAGGGTCTGGGCGCCGGCTCGAATCCTGACTGCGGCAAGAAAGCCGTGGAAGAGAACGCCGAAGAGGTCCTCAAGGCCATCGAGGGCGCCGACATGGTCTTCATCACCGCCGGCATGGGCGGCGGCACCGGCACCGGTGCCAGCCCCGTGGTCGCCGAGTTGGCCCGCCAGGCCGGCGCGCTGACCGTGGCCGTGGTCACCAAGCCCTTCGTGTTCGAGGGTCGCCGCCGGATGGAGCTGGCCGAGGAAGGCATCAAGCAGCTCAAATCTAAGGTCGACACCATCATCACGATTCCGAACGACCGCTTGCTCAAGATCGTCAGCGACAAGGAGTCCATCGCGGACGCCTTCCGCCTCGCCGACGACGTGCTGCGCAACGGCGTGCAGGGCATCTCCGAGATCATCACCGTCCCGGGTCGCATCAACGTCGACTTCGCCGACGTCCAGGCCATCATGGCCGACGCCGGCTCGGCGCTGCTCGGCATCGGCGTGGCCAGTGGCGAGAACCGTGCGGTCGAGGCCGCCCGGGCCGCCATCTCGAGCCCGCTGCTCGAGGCCAGCATCGACGGCGCGACCGGCGTGCTGTTCAACGTCACCGGTGGTCCCGACCTCACGCTCCTCGAGCTCAACGAGGCCGCCCGGATCATCTACGAGGCCGTCGACCCCGACGCCCAGATCATCTTCGGCTCGGTCCAGGACGAGCGGATGGAGGGCGAGGTGCGCATCACCGTGGTCGCCACCGGCTTCCAGTCGCTGCCCTCGCAGCCTCTCGACTCGGACGACGCGGCCTTCACTCTGGGTGGCATCAAAGAGGAGATCTCGTTCGGCAGCTCGCTGCGCGACGTCGACCTCGAGCCGGCCATCTTCCGTCGGACCAAAGGCAACAACTAAAAGGCCTCTGGTCGCTGAGAAGGCCCCCGTAAGGGGGCCTTTTTGCGTCCCGGGGACGCCCAAACGAAGGATGCCCCATGCTGAGCTCCCTGACTGACTGGGTCGCAGAAGCCATTCCCGAGGGCCCCGCGAGTTATCTCTACGAGGGCACCTGTCCCAGTACGGGCCAAACTTTGCAGCTGCCGCGCACGGCGCTGGCCGAGGCGGTCGCCAGAGCCCTGATGCAGCAGCTTCCGCGGCTGGAGAAGGGCCGTATGTATGGCGTCCTGCTCACCGATCAGGGCGTGCTGAAGGCGTTTTCGGGCGTGGAGCTGCAAGAGGGCTGGGTGCCGCCGATCCGGCCCCACGAGCTGCCCGGGAAGGAGCTCGCCGAGTTGGCGGAGCTCAAGCGAGAGCTGCTGGCGCTGCCTGTGGCGCTGGCGCGCGAGGCCGTGGAGCATCTCAAGGAGCACCGCGCTCGGATGAGCGAGCGGCACCGGGCCAACAAAGAAGCCCGGGCACAGAAGCGCCAGGCGGGTGGCGACCTCGAGCAACTGCGCCAGGAGAGCCTGGCTGACGAGCGCGAGCTGAAGGCCCACAAAGCCCGCGCCCGCGACCTGGAGGCCCGTTATAAGGCTCTGGAGGAGCGCCGGGTGCAGCTCGTGCGCCAACGCCGGGCCCTGTCGCGCCAGCTTTTCCACGACCTGCAGCAGCGCTTCCAGGCCAGTCTCTTCCCCGGGCAGGCCTGGTCGCTCTCGTCGCTCTTTCCCCGCAACGCCCCCGGAGGCACCGGCGAATGCTGCGCCCCCAAACTGCTGCACTATGCCGCCCGGCTGGGCCTGACCCCGCTGGCCATGGCCGAGTTCTGGTGGGGCCCGGGCGCGCGCCAGACGGGAGAGTTCCACCCGGCCTGCGCCGAGCGTTGCCTGCCTTTGCTGGGCGCGCTCCTGAGCCGGGCCGAGCTGCGCGTGCTCTACGAAGACGAGAACCTGATCGCGGTGGACAAGCCTCCGGGGGTGCTGAGCGTGCCGGGTCGCGGCCCCTTCCAGCAGGACTGCATGCTGAGCCGGATGCAACGCCAGAGGCCCGAGGTGCGCGGCGTCCACCGCCTGGATCAGGAGACCACCGGTGTGCTGCTCTTCGCCAAGAACCTGAAGACCCAGAGCGAGATGCACCGCCTGTTCCGCGAGCGCAAAGTGCAAAAGCTGTATCGCGCCGAGTTGTGCAAACCGCCGGAGCCGCCCGAAGGAGTCATCAGCCTTCCCATCCGCGACAAACCTGCAATCAGCCATTACCGCACCCTGCATGACGCCCACGTGGAGTTCCGACCGGTCACGGGCCGCACCCACCAGCTGCGCGTCCACGCCGCTCTGGGCCTCAACGCGCCCATCCGGGGCGATCGCCTCTACGGGCCGGAAGGTCCCCGCCTCTACCTTCATTGCAGCGCCATGTGCTTCGAGCTGGACGGACGTCCGTTTAAGGTCGTGTCCGAGCCTCCGTTCTAAAGGATCCGCGCCGATCCGTGCGAATTTGCCCCTCCTATGGTCGACAACCTGACGGTGGCGCGCACCTTCGAAGAGATCGCCGACTTCCTCGAGCTCAAAGGCGAGAACCCCTTTAAAATCAAAGCTTACCAGCGGGCGGCCCGCACCTTGCAAAGCCTGGACCGGCCTCTGTCGGTGCTGGCCGAGGAAGCCCCGCTCACCGAGATTCCCGGCATCGGCAAAGCGATCGCCGAGAAGATCGCCGAGATGCTGCAGAGCGGCAAGATGACGCTGCACGAAGAGCTGAAAGCCGAGTATCCGGCCGGCATCCTCGAGCTGATCACCGTGCCCGGATTGGGGCCCAAGAAGGCCGCCATCCTCTACCACGAGTTGGGCGTCGGCAGCCTGGCCGATCTGGACCGGGCCATTCAGGAAGGGGCCATGCGCGACCTGAAAGGCTTTGGTCCCAAGACCGAAGCCAACCTGGCCGAGGGGCTCAAGCGCCTGAAGGCCGGTCAGGGCGAGGAGCGGATGCCGCTGCCGCGCGCTCAGGCCATCGTGGCCACGCTGATGGAGACGCTTAAAGAGGTGCCCGGCGTGGAGCGCCTCGAGGTAGCCGGTAGCGCCCGGCGCCGCAAGGAAACCGTGGGCGACCTCGACCTCGTGTGTATCGCCGCCAATTCAGGGCCGGTGATGGAGACGTTCTGCAACCTGGTCAGCCCTGACAAGATCCTGGCCCGGGGCGAGACAAAGTCGTCGCTGCTCTACAGCAAGAACCTGCAAGTGGACCTGCGCGTGGTTCCCGCCGAGTCGTTCGGGGCGGCCATGCAATACTTCACCGGCTCCAAGGACCACAACGTGACGTTGCGGATCCGCGCGGAGAAGCAGAAGTGGAAGCTCAACGAGTACGGGCTGTTCGACGAGAGCGGCACCAATCTGGCCAGCAAGACCGAGGAGGAGATCTACGCCCGGCTGGGGCTGGACTGGATCCCCCCCGAGCTGCGCGAGGGCTTCAACGAGATCGAGCTGG
>JBDHVW010000094.1:0-31396 GCA_039809865.1 Vulcanimicrobiota bacterium | reverse complement strand
AAAGTCGGTTTCGATTCATCGGTCCGTGTGTTCGACGAATCCGCGTCAGATCATGCTCGCGTCAGAAGTTTCTTCAACTGGGCCGGGAGTAGATTGATGTCGCCCAACCCGCGAATGTCTCAGTGTTCTCTGTGCTCTCCGTGGTTTTTCCAAGTGCCGCCCAATTGAAGAGCAGTGAATGTCAACAGGCCCTAGTCGATGTCGATGGCGAACTCGTCCAGCAGGGCCCCGCTGGCCTCACCCAACTGCACGGCGTGGCGGAAGCGGTGGCGGACCAGGGCGGCCACGAACTCCCAGGCGGGACGGTCCGCCGGGGGCACGCGCTTGAGCCAGCCCTCGATCCGGTTAAGATCAGCCTGGTCCATCCGCCCCACCGGCTTGGTCTGGAACAGGCTCCAGAAGGCGATCGTCCCGTCGTCGTGGCCGGCGGCCAGCGTGCGGCTGTCGGGAGAGAACGCCAGGCTCTCGGGGTGGCCGGTCGTCTTGTTTCGCTCGGAAGCGCGCGGCACATCCAACACCTCCAGCCCGTCCGGATGGTTCAGAAGCTGGCAGATACTGAGATCACCGATGCGGGACGCCCGGCTCAAGAACTGGCCGTCCGGCGAAAAAGCCATGTCGCTCGTGCGACCCCCCACGCTGCCCTCGAACTTGTAATCGCGGGCGTGCTCCCAGAGCCGGATGAAATTGTCAGCGCCCGAGGTGGCCACGAGCTTGCCCTGAGGATGCACCGCCATGCGCCAGATCGGCGGCTGATGAAAGCCGATCTGAGTCGGCTTGCCATTGGACCAGCTCAGCACCCGTCCATCATGCCCGGCCGAGATCAGGTGCTCGCCGTTATCGGTGAAGGCCAGCGCCACGACGTGGTCGTCATGCCCCTTCAAAACGCGAGACCTGCGCGCGGAAGGCAGGTCCCAGACCCGCACGGTCCGATCCCACGAGGCGGTGGCGATCCAACGCTCCTGCGGGTCGAAGGCGACGGCCACGACGCACTCCGTGTGCCCTTCGAGAGGGAGCAGCTCGAAATCTTCCAGACGCACCAGCACGGCCGTCTCCCAACCCCCGACCGCGAGATAGCGGCCGCTCGGCGAGAAGGCCATCGTCAGGGTCCCCACGGGAGCGCTCTCGGGAAAGATGCGCTGTAACTGGCGCCCCCGGTGCGGGTCCCACAGGTAAGCCCCGTGGTCGCTGCCCCCGGTCGCCAGAACACGGCTGTCGGGGGAAAACGCCAGAGCCGTCACAACGCCCGCGTGACCGGGCAACTCGCCTTCCAGGCTGCCGCGGTACGGGTCGAAGAGGCGCACCACCTCCGACTTGCCCCCCGCCGCCAGCAGCTTGCCGTTGGGCGAGAACGCCAGGCCCCGGATGCCCGTGTCGAACGCCCGACGCGATGCGTTGAGCGTGACTTCGGGCAGCTGCAACCGGAGATGCCGGCCGCGCGTCGGCCGCAGCGCCTGGAGGTTGTCGTAAGCCTCCAGGTCCTCGGCCGGAGGCTCGAAGCCGTGATCCTGCAGCACGCCCAGGAACTCCGCCGACCACTCGGGCGAAGCGGTGAACACCATGCTCCACAGCTCCCCCACCCGGCCGGAGTCCTGCAGCACCTGCAGCACGGCCTCGTACTCCGAGATGGTCAGCCCGTGCAGGCGCCGGCGCGACTCGTCGGTTTGCAGGATGCGCACCAGGCCGGCGCGGCCGCTGCCGCGGATGCGATTGATGACGCGGGCCCTCAGACCGTCGGGCAGCTCGGAATAGGCCGCCTGCAGCAGCGAGTGGTCATAATCCAGGTCTTCGAATCGCTCGTACTGCCCGGTCACGAAGTAGAAGAGCGCCCGGGGGCCCTGCTCCTCGGGCGCCCAGCCCCGGCGCACCAGCACCTCGACGGCCGGTTCGGGTGGGAAAGCGCTGTCCAGCACGGCCTGGCAGGCGGCCTCGCGGGCCTCGCGGTCCGGCAGAGCGTCGAGCGCCTGCAAAGCCGGCCCGCCCAGCTCGGGGTCCGCGCAGGCCTGGAGCAACGCCGGGGCCCACCGGTCACCGCCCAGGGCGATCTCGGAGCCGCGTCCGTGCAGCAGCAGGCTGAGCACTCGCGCCGCTGCCGGGCTGTCAGCGACCCAGCCGGTTTTGAGAAGCAGCTGTTGGAGGCGGGGCTCGCGGGTGCGGGCCCACTCGAGCACGATGGCCGAGCGGGCCGCCGGATGCTTGAGCTGAGCAAGCTCGGCGCGGTCTTCCAGGAACAAGCCGATCAACTCGTGACTGCACTCGCGGTCGCCCGCCGCGGCTGCCCGCACCAGTTGATCGAGCGCCATGGAGTGCAGGAGCGGAATCCGGTGGCGCACCAGGCCCACCAGGCCCCGCCGTTTCTCCGGGGTCAATTCAAAACGCGCCAGAGCAGCTTGCGGCTGGTGAACGGCACGAACGGGGGCGGCTGGGTGACCAGCCTGGGATCGTGGATCTGCTGGCGGGTGATCAGCCCCAGGCTGGGGTCGGCGTAGGGCGGAATGTAGTAGGACTTGGTGAGCCACGGGCTGACCAACGGATCGTAGCTGGCGTTGGTGGGGTCCGCATCCGCGTTGTCGTACCTGGCCATTTTGCCGGTGCGCAGGTGGACGACCGAGCCATGTTGGACCACCTGGCACTGCTGGAGGTTCTCGAGGTAGCCCATCGAGTTCGGGTAAGCGATTTTGACCGGAACCGTCAGGCCCAGAATCGACGTGGTGGCCACGGCTTTGGCGCCGGTGTCCTCGCCATTGAGCGGATTCACGTAGGTGCTGGGGACGAAGTAGGGGTTGGCGGCGTCGTTGGCCCAGGCCCGCACGTTCGTAGTGGGCTGGCCATCCACCACGGCAGCATTGATCTCCACGACATTGGGCTTGTCGGTGGCGTAGCGCGGCGGATCGACCGCCTTGGCGGGCGGGCTCGTGGCCGGGTGGAACGTGAACGAGTCGGCGTCATTGAAGCTGTCGGTCAGGTTGTAGACGCGATCCGAGGTGACCAGGGCTGCGGAGAGCTTCTGATCGACGCCCGACCCGTCGGGATCGACCATGTTGAAGTCGCTCTTGGTGTAGATGGTCTGGTCCGAGCTGATAGTGATGGGACCGGGAAGCTTGGCGCCGTTCACGATGCGCAGCGGAGCCGTGGAATAGATGAGGCCGTTGCTCGGAAAGACACCCGCCGCGTTCATGGCGGCGATGTCGATCTCCTTGACCGTCACTTGACGGTCCTCGGCCTGGTTGTAGAACGTTTTGGTGTGCATCCAGGCGGTGTCGGCGTCGCCTGGCGTGATCTTGAGGTTGCCGGGTAACGCCGACTTCTGGTCGTAGTAGCCGCCCGGCAGCAGGGAGTCGCGCAACGGGACAGCGCGCTTCTTCACACCCAACTGCCCGTCGGAGACCGTGCCGCCCCACTTGGGGATCGCTCCGGAGGAGGTGTCCTTCCACAGCGGATGGTCCGAGTCGTAGGCGTTGCCCGCCCCGACGGCTCCCTGGTCGCGGCCCTCCATGATGACCAGCGGTCCGGCCGCCGAGCCTCTGGAAATGCTGACGGTCCCGCCCGGGTCCTGGCGTCCCCAGGCATCTTCGTAACGAATGATTTTGCCAGCCGCCGTGATGGAGCTCGACTTCATGTTGAGCTGCGCCGGGGTCACCGGCTCGACGATCGTGGTGGTCAAGATCTTGAACCCGAGCGTTGACCAGGGGCGCAGGTACATGTTGCCGTTGGCGTGCACGGGCCCTTCCACCAGGTGGTTCTCGGCCATGTTGAAATCGCTGGTGTCACCGTTGTCGAAATCGACATACTCGTAGGCCGAGCGCAGCTCACCCCACTGCTCCTGACGCGAGACCATGGCGCCCACGCGCCCTTCGCACACGATGCGCCAGTGGCCGGGGTCGGGGAAATAGACCTGGAAACGGTAGCCCTCGGCCTGCCCCGACCCGGTGAACGAATTGGCCACCGGGTCGCCCGGGTTCCACGCCCAGGTATACCAGCCATCCGCGGCGCGGGTCAGGAACGGCAGGTTGTAGGGGTTGTACAGCTTCGGATCGCCCGCGGGCACGTTGGTGCTGCCATCGGGCTCGTGGGTCACGGCGTTGTAGTTGTTAGCCCCGAAACCATGGTAGGCCGCGGCCAGACCGGCCTGGGCCACGTAGAACGCCCGCATCTTGCGCTGGGCCTGCATGCTCATGCCGGACTCGGTCAACACCAGGCGGCTGACCGAGAAGATCATCAGGGCCGCGATGGGCAGCACCAGCAGGGCCATCGCCAGGAGGAAGCCGCGTTTCTTCATACGTTGTTCCTCAGGGTCAGATACGAGTGGAAAGACTCGCTCTGCAGCTGCCCGCGCTCGGGCTGCATCTGAAACCGAACGTCCACGCCCACCCCCTGTGAGTTCGCGGCCATGTCGAAGCCGAAATTCGTCGCCCCCGGGGGGACGTAGGCATCGAACAGCCGCGTGCTGCCACCCGTCATCGCCGCGGGGTCGAGCGCGCCCGGCGTGGCCGGAGGCGACGATTTGACCGGGTCGAAGCGGTGATAAACGATCTCGCGCGTGTTGGGATTCTTGCTATCGGGTTTGGTGCGGTTGCGCACGAAGATAACCGTCAACACGTAGTTGGGGTCGGGCGTCTCATCCTGGGGCACGGCGAAAACCAGAGCCTGGCCTCGATTTCCCGCCGTGGGCACCGTTACGGGGTTGCCCAGCAGGGTGCCGTTGAATCCCTCGTAGACATAGCTGGCGCTGCGCAGGTCGTTGGCCAGCAGGCCCAGGAACGACCGGCACTGCTGGCGGGGCTCGATCTGGGCGCGGGCGCGCGCCCCCGAGCGGCGGACGAAGTCCATCAGAGCCACGGTCGAGAACATGATCAGCAAGAAGCAGAACGAGGCGACCATCAGCTCGGCGAGCGAAAGTCCGCGGCGCTTCATGGTGCTTCCACCTGCGTGCCGAGCGTCAAGGCCCGTCCGCCGTTGGGTCTGGTGACGTCCACCGCTCCCCCTTTGGCAAACCACATGGTCACGGTAATCTTCTTCATGCCCGGCACCACCTGCGCCACGTCGCACTGATAGAGGTAATTCGGGTCCACGCAGGGAGTCAGGGGCACGGCCGCCAGGTTGTCGAAGGCGGGCTGGGTGCGGGCCTGCTGGATCATCCGCTCCATGGCCTCCTGACCCAGCATGTTGACCTGATTGATCTCCCCGTCGCGGCGCGACAGGTCCGCGGCGTGACTGAGCACGCCCACCACGAACAGGACGAACAGCAAGAAGATCAAGATTCCGAAGATGACTTCGGCCAGGGTTGCTCCACGCACGGCAGTTCTATACTAACCCATGAGCGACCATCCTGCATCATACCCTGGTCCGACAGGCGGTGGGGGGTCGTCGTCGAAGGCCCTGGGCTCCGATGCTGAAACGTCTGCTTGCGCTGTTCCTGGCGCTGTCCGCCCTGGGGGTTGCCGAAGGGGGAAAAGAGCACCCCGTGCAGGCGTTTGTTCACGCCACCGTCTGGGTGCGGCCCGGGGTCAAGCTCGAGGACGCCACGGTGGTGGTGCGCGACGGCCGCATCGAAGGGGTTGGCCAGGTGCCCGTGCCGGCCGAGGCGCGCATCTGGGACATGCGGGGCAAAACCCTGGCGGCGGGCTTCCTGGACCCTTACGTCACGATCACGCGCCTGAAGGGAGACGGCCTGCGGCGCGAGCCGGACGCTCCCCGGCCCGAGGACGCCGAGGAGCCCACCCCCTTCAAGCCCGACCCCGACTCGGGCGAGTTTCCCCGCCTGCATCCGGACTGGCTCGTCAGCCAGCACCTCGGCATGAAGGACGAGACGGTTCGCGAGCTGCGCGCCCAGGGCTTCGTGGGAGTGCTGGCGGTGCCCGATCAGGGAGCCATCCGCGGGACGGCCGCTTTCTACAGCCTGACCGACGGGCCCGACCTGGAGCGCCTGTGGGACGGCCGCCGGGCCGTGGTGGCCGCGGTGGAGCCCGTCCCCTGGGACGATTTCAAGAGCATGCCTTACGGAACCCAGGAGAAGCTCTATCCGGAAAGCCTGATGGGGCACTGCTCGGCGCTGCGGCAGAGCATTCTGGATGCGCGCTGGTACGCGCGGGCGCGCCAACTGGACGCGGGCAGCTACCTGGGGGACAAACGGCCGCGCGCCGCCCGCGCTTACGAGGCGATGCTGGACGTGGCCGAGGGGCGCGAGCTGATCGTGCTGGAGACCCACTCGGCGGTGCAGGGGCTGTCGCTGCGCCGGTCGCTGGACGAAGTGGGCGTCTCCCGGCGGGCCACGGTGCTGTCGGGCGAGGAATGGCGCTGCCTGGACTGGCTCCGGCCCCACGGCGGCGAG
Organism: Vulcanimicrobiota bacterium; assembly: GCA_039809865.1. Lineage (GTDB taxonomy): Bacteria > Vulcanimicrobiota > Xenobia > Xenobiales > QWHO01 > QWHO01. Next base: position 25,068 of record JBDHVW010000094.1, on the reverse strand, counting down.
AGCTTCGTGCTGCCCGTCGACTTTCCGGCCAAACCCGAGGCCGAATCCGCCGGCGAGTGGCTGGACGTCAGCGACCGCGCGCTGCTGGGCTGGCGCAACGCGCCAGCGCTGGCCCGGTGGCTGGGAGCCCGGCAGATCCCCTTCTGCTTCACCACGCACCGGCTCAAGGAGCTGTCCTCCTTCGCCCCTGCCCTGCATCGCTCGCGGGAAAGCGGCTGCCCGACCGACGTCATGCTGGCGGCCCTGACCACCGAGCCGGCGCGCGTGCTGGGCTACGCCGATCGGCTGGGCACACTCGAGAAGGGCAAGAGCGCCAGCTTCGTGGTGCTCGACGGTCCCCTGTTCGGCGCCAAGACAAACGTTCGCGAGACCTGGGTGGAGGGGCGGCGCTACACCAACGCGGCGCCCTCCGAAGAGGACGACGACTCCAAGCCCGACGAGGACAAACCGCTTTTTGCGGCCAGCGACTACAACCAGGCTCCCGAGACCGCCTCCGGCCCGGTGGGGACGGGCAGCGTCCTGGTGCGGGGGGCCACCCTCTGGACGATGGCCCCGGGCCAGGGACCGCGCCAGGCCGACCTGCTGGTGGTCAACGGCAAAGTGAGCGCCGTGGGAACGGACCTGTCGGCTCCCGCGGGCGCCCTCGTCGTCGACGGGACGGGACTGCACGTCACCCCCGGCATCATCGACTGCCACAGCCACACCGCCATCGAGGGCGATGTGAACGAGTACACCTTCAACTGCTCGAGCATGGTGCGCATCAAGGACGTCATCAACCCGCTCGACGTCAACATTCGGCGCCAGCTGGCGGGCGGGGTCACGGCGGCCAACCTGCTGCACGGCTCGGCCAACACGATCGGCGGTCAGACCGTGGTCGTCAAGTACAAGTGGGGATTGCCGCCCGAGCAGTATCCGATCGCCGGCGCCCACGAGGGGATCAAGTTCGCGCTGGGCGAGAATCCCCGCCAGGCCAACGACGCCGACCTGGGGGCCCGGCGCTATCCGGCCACCCGCATGGGAGTCGCGGCCAGCATCCGCGAGCGCTTCACGGCCGCCAAAGCCTACCGCGAGGAGCAGCGCAAGTTCGCCGCCGGCCAGCGCGCCGTGCCGGTCAAACCGGACCTGCAGCTGGACGCGCTGCTCGAGATCCTGGACGGCCAGCGCTACGTTCACTGTCACAGCTACCGTCAGGACGAGATCCTGATGCTGATCCGCAGCAGCGAGGAGCTGGGCTTTCACGTACGCACGTTCCAGCACGTCCTGGAGGGCTACAAGGTGGCCGACGAGATCGCCGCCCACGGGGCGGGCGCCTCCACCTTCAGCGATTGGTGGGCCTACAAGATCGAGGTGATGGACGCCATCCCCCAGAACGGCGCCGTGCTGGCCAGGCACGGGGTGGTGACCAGCTTCAACTCCGACTCCGACGAGCTGGCCCGGCGTCTCAACACCGAGGCCGCCAAAGCGGTGCGCTACGGCGATTTGAGCGAGGTCGACGCGCTGGCCTTCGTCACCCTCAATCCGGCCCGGCAGCTCGGCCTGGAGGGGCGCCTCGGCAGCCTGGAGCCCGGCAAGGACGGCGATTTCGTGCTGTGGAGCGCCAATCCGCTCACGCAAGGCGCGGTCTGCCAGCAGACCTGGATCGAGGGACGGCGCTACTTCGACCGCCACCAGGAGCAGGCCGAGCAGGCGTTGCGCGAGGCGCGGCGCCGCGAGCTGATCGCGCGGGCCAAGAAGAAGTGAGAGTCTGGCTGCTGATACTGCTGTTGCTGGGCGTGGCGCGGGCGGACACGGCCTACCTCGGCACGGTCCACACCGCCACGGGCCAGGTGCTCGAGCACGGCGTGCTGGTGGTGCGCGACGGCAAGATCGTGGCGGTCGGCACGGCCGTGCCGGCAGGCGCCGAGGTGGTCGACCTGGGCGCGGCCCACCTGTACCCCGCGCTGATCGACCCCGATTCCGCGCTGGGGCTGGTGGAGATCGAGGCGGTGACCCCTGCCATGGACCTCTACGAGCTGGGCGAGATCAATCCCGAGCTGAGCGGCGACATCGCGTTCAACCCCGACTCCCGGCTGATTCCGGTGGCGCGCTCGGCCGGCGTGTTGTTCGCCGGGGTCACGCCCCGCGGCGAGCCCATCAGCGGCCGCACCGCGGCCATGCGCCTGTTGGGCTGGAACCGCGAGGACATGACCCTGCGCTCCCCCGCCGGGCTGGAGGTGGAGTGGCCGTCGCTGGCGCTGGACCGCTCTCCGCTGGCGGCCAAAGAGCTGGCCGTGCAAAAGGAAGACCGCCGTCTGGCCGTCTTGCGCCTGACCGAGGCTTTCGAGAACGCCCGCGCCTACGCGCGCGGGGGCACCGAGCCCGACGTGAAGTGGGAAGCCATGCAGGCCTGTCTGAAAGGCGAGATCCCGGTGCTGATCCGGGCCCAGCGCCAGGATCAGATCGAAGCCGCCGTGGCCTTCGCCTCGGCCCAGAACGTGCGCATGGTGCTGCTCGGCGGCGCCGACGCGTGGCGCGTGGCGGACCTGCTGGCCGCCAAGAAAATCCCCGTGGTCTATTCCGAGATGCTCCGCATGCCGCGCGAGGACGAGCCTTACGACGTTTACTTCGCGGCCCCGGGAGTGCTGGCGCGAGCCGGGGTGACCGTGGCCCTGTCGCAGGGCCCGGACGCCAGCAACACCCGCTGGCTGCCCGAGCTGGCCGGGCGAGCGCGGGCCTACGGGCTGTCCCCCGAGGGCGCCCTGAAGAGCATCACCCTGAACCCGGCGCGGGTGCTGGGCGTGGACGACCGTCTGGGCAGCCTGGAGGCGGGCAAGGAGGCGACGTTCCTGGTCACCGACGGTGACCTCCTGGAGTCGGAGACGCATCTTTTGCGCGCCTTCATGCAGGGTAAGGAGATCGACCTGGAAGACTTTCAAAAAGCGCTCTACCGGCGCTATCTGAATCGACGGAGGTCCCCATGAAGCTCGGCGTCTGGGCCGCAACCGACTGTTACACCGCTGCGGAGGCGGCGCAATTCGCCCGCCAGGTCGAGGCCTGGGGCTACAGCCACCTGTGGTATCCCGAGGCGGTCGGGCGCGAGAGTTTCTCGGCCGGCTCGTGGATGCTGGCTTCCACGCAGAAGCTCCAGGTGGCCACGGGCATCGCCAACATCTGGGCGCGGGACGCCCAGGCCAGCGCGGCCGCCCGGTTGGGGCTCAACGAGCAGTCGGGCGGACGTTTCGTGCTGGGGCTGGGCGTGTCCCACGTTCCCCTGGTGCAGAAGCTGCGCGGTCATAACTACGACAAGCCTTTGCAGTTCATGCGCGAGTATCTCGAGTTCATGCAAAAGGTGCTCTACCGGGCGCCCCAGCCGGCCTGCAACAACGAGCTGATCCTGGCGGCCCTGCGCCCGGGGATGCTCAAGCTCTCGGCCGAGCTGGCCGACGGAGCGCACCCCTACAACGTGACCCCGGAGCACACCCGCCGGGCGCGCGAGATCGTGGGAGCGGGCAAGAAGCTCTACGTGGAGCAGAAGGTCTGCCTGACCACCGACGGCGCCCAGGCCCGCAAGGTCGCGGCCGAGTTCCTGGAGGTCTACATCAAGCTGCCCAACTACCGGAACAACTGGCTCTGGCTGGGCTACACCGAGGCTGAGATCGACGGCCGGGCCGACCGCTTCCTGGACGCGATGGTGGCCTGGGGCGACGTCGATGCCTTGAAACAGCGCGTCCAGGAGCATCTCGACGCGGGGGCGGACCAGGTCTGCATCCAGGCGCTCGACCCGAGCGGCTCGGCCGTTCCGGACGGGAAGGCTTTGGAGGCCCTGGCCCCAAAGTGAGGTAGCCGCGTGAGCAAGAACTACCAACGTCGATTGCCCGCGGGTGCGACCGTCATCTATGACTCGCGCTGGGTGGTGCGTTATTTCGACGATGTCGAGCTGAAGAACGCTTGCGAGCTTTACAAGTTCGCCACGGGCGACGCCTCGGTCACGCTCTCCGAGCTGCAGTCCGACTGGGATTCGTGGACGCACCTCGACCAGGTCGACTTTTTGCACTCCTTCCTGGCCAAGCCTTCCCTGGTGCCATCCGACGAGGGCGTGCTCAAGTTTCTGTGCGCCCGCTATCCCATTCGTCCCGTGCATTACACGCACTGGCAGGAGCGCGGCGAGCTCTCGGCCGACTTCCACCCGCGCCTTTAGTCTCCTGAGAAAAGTTTACATTCTGGAGCCACCTGCCCATCCTCGGCGCGCTAGGTTGTGGCCATGGAAGCTGGCAGGGTCGCCTCCCGATTGATCGACCGCCCCCCGCCCGGGCGCATTCTCAAGCAGCCCGAGGGCCCGGTCGACCTCTACACGCCCGGAGAGCTGCAGCGGCGAGCCTCGGAGGAGGAAGAATCTTCTTCGGTTTCCCGCTATGCCTGGCTGGCTCTGGTTCTGGGGGCGGCCATTCAGGGCCCGGCGCTGGCAGCGCCTCCCCCGCCCGCCGTTTCGGTCACGGTCGCTCCCGAATCGGTCAATCTGGCCCGGTCTTACCTGGGGCAGAGCTCCAAGCAAGTCAAAGGGAAACTGAGCAATTTCACAGCCGCCGGCGGCACCACCAACAATTGCGCCGACTTCGTAAGCGCCATCCTGGAGCAGACCGATGGGCTCCAGGGGCATTACATCAACGTTCGAGCCCTGGAGTCGGCGCTTGGCAAGCAAGGCTGGAAGCCCGTCTCGGCCGCCAAAGCTCAACCGGGCGATGTGTGGGTGGCGCACGACCGGGCCCACATCGAGCTCGTGACCGAGGCGGGCGGCCAGTCGACCATCGGCTCCAGCAACGACCGCCCGGGTCACCAGAAGATCATCGAACGCTCCAACTGGCCCAAGAGCGGCGTCTACTATACGCGCGGCTGATTCGCGCTTGATCAAGATCATATAGCGGATCAGGGAATGCCCTGAGGGAGATTCTTAACGACACTTAAAGACCTCGAAGGATTGGGGGAGACAATCTTGGAGGTCCTATGAGCCGTCTTCCCGTTCTCGCTGGTTTGGCCGTTGGTGTATGGCTGGGTCTGACTTCCGTCGCTCCAGCCCAGGAGCCGGATGTGACCAACAATTTCGGATTTCCGGTCGTCTTTTCTCCCCAGAAAATGGATGCCGGCGCCCCCGCGGCCAGGGATTACCGCCGTTACGCCGCCGGCCTGTGGGATGACAGGGCGCGCATCCCCTCCGACTCCCCGAGCGTGACCCCGATCTCGGCTCTGATCGAGATCAACAAAAACAAGCTGCTGGGACTGGCCCGCGAGGCGTCCCAGGCCGCGGCGCCCAAAGGCACTCCCCGGCAGCTCGTAGGGGACTTCTTCAAGTCGTATCTGGACCAGGAGCGCCTCCGGACTCTGGGCGTCGCCCCCCTCAAGGACGAGCTCGCGCTGATCGACACCGTAACCGACGATGCCACTCTGGCCCGCGTTTGCGCGTCGCTGGGGAACGAGTTGGGGGCGCCCTGTTTCGTCGGGGTGGGCATCTCGCCTGACCCCAGCCACCGGGATCACTACGCGATGGTGGTGGTGGACTCGTCCATCGCCCTCAATAAGGAAGACTATACCAGCCCCCAATCCGAGGCCCTCCGGCAAGCCTATCTCAAGCGCATCGCCAGTATCTTCCAGCTGGCGGGAAGCACCCCCGAGGACGCCCGGGCGACAGCCGGGCGCATCCTCGCTATGGAGACCCGCATCGCGGCTAAGAAGCTCACCCCGGCCGAATTCCGCGATCCCAACAAGAGAATGCGCCGGGTGTCGCTGGCGGAGCTGCGCAAGCTGGCACCCAGGCTGGACTTTGCAGCCGCCTACGAGGAGATGGGCCTGCCGGTGCCCACGGAAGTCGTCGCTGTACAGCTCGACTCGGTCGTGGAGCGGGGCCGGATCGTGGCCGACTCCTCCCCCGAGCAGATGCGCGAGTATCTGCGCTGGGCGCTGCTCAACGCGGCCAGCCCTTACCTCGGACCCGAGTTCCGGCGCGTCAATCTGGAATTCTCCCGGGCCCTGTATGGCCCGCTGGAGGACAGCCCCATCGAAAAGCAAGCGCTCGAGCAAACCACCAAGCTCCTGGGCCACCCTCTTTCCCAACTCTTCGTCGAGCGCTATTTTACCGAGCAGAGCCGGAAGGACGTGGAGAACCTGGTCGGCCAGGTGCGGGCCGAATTCCGCCGGCGGTTGGAAAAGAACACCTGGCTGACCGAGCCGACCCGGCAGTATGCCCTGAAGAAGCTGGACGCCCTGAAAGTCTACGTCGGCTATCCGGATGAGTGGATCGACTACTCCTCCGTAGAGATCCGTCCCGACGACCTGGTGGGCAACGTGTTCCGCATCAACCGCTTCATGAACACCCGCGAGCTCGCCCACTACGGTGGACCCATCCTCAAAGATGGGTTCTCCCAACCCGGCTTCACCCTCCCCATCGATATCAACGCCGCCTACTCTTCGGGCGACAACCAGATCGAGATCCCGGCCGCTTTCCTCCAGCCCCCGTTCTATGATCCGAAGGCCGACGTCGCCGTCAACCTCGGCGCTATGGCCGCGGTGGTCGGTCACGAATTCACGCACGGTTTCGACTCTCAGGGCCGGATGTACGACGCCGAAGGCAACCTGCGCGATTGGTGGACGCCCAGGGATGCCGCTCAATTCGCCACCGAGAACGAGAAGCTGGTGGCCCAGGCCAACGCCTTCGAGATCCTGCCGGGCCTGAAACTCAATGGGGCCGTGGAAAGCGGAGAGAATCTGGCCGATATGGGCGGAGTCTCCCTGGCCTTCGCGGTGCTGCAGGACTATCTCGCCAAGCATCCGGAAGCGCGCGCCCCCATTGATGGCCTGACGCCCGAACAGCGATTCTTTCTGGCCTGGTCCCAATTGTGGGCCGAGAAAGCCCAGGATGGTTACTATCGCCAGCTCGTGCCGTCCGAGGCCCATCCTCCGGGGCCCTACCGGCAACTGGCGCCCCACCAGCACGAAACGGGATTCTACAAGGCGTTCAAAATCGGACCGAACGACCCGGTCTGGCTGGAGGAAAGCAAGCGTGCGCACATCTGGTAGCCCGAAGCCCGAGGAGGTTGAAAAGTGAACCACCGACAGGTCATTCCGGGTCTTCTCGTGACCCTTTGCCTCAATCTGGGAATGCCGGCCGTCGCGCAGCAGCCCGACATCACGAACAACTACGGGTTCCCGTTTGGCTTTTCGCTGCTCAAAACGGATTCCAGCGTTCCACCGGCCCAGAATTTCTCTCGCTACTCGAGCGGCCGTTGGTGGGATGCAGCCAGGATTCCCGACGAGTGGCCCCTGGTCAACGCGATTCAAATCATGGTGAAACAGCGCGACCAGGAGCTACTGCAGGTGGCCCGCACGGCCGCCCGGGCTGGAGCAGCCAAAGGCACGCCCCAGCAGCAGGTGGGCGACTTTTTTTCGTCCGGTCTCGACCAGGAGCGCCTGCGGACCGTGGGAGCCAGAGCGCTCGAGGCTGAGCTGAGCAAGGTGGCCTCGGTGAAAGACGACGCTTCGCTGGCCCGTGTTTCCACGTGGCTGGCGCAGGGGATGGGGGTTACCTGCTTCTCCGGACCGCACCTCGCCCCCGATCCCCAGTCGAGCCAACGCTACGCGGTTTTCATCGCGGACGCCGCTCTGCCGTTGCGCCGCGAGAACTATCTCGACGCCAAGGACGAGCCGCTTCGGCAGGCCTATCTCAAGAAGATCGCAGCGATGCTCGAGCTGTCCGGGAGCTCCCCCGAGGCTGCCCGCTCCGCCGCCCAGCGAATTCTGGCCATGGAGACCCGCGTGGCAGCCAGGAAGCTGACCGGCGCCGAGCTTCGGGATCCTGCCAAACAATTCCGGCGGATGTCCCTGGAGGAGTTGCGCCGTCTCGTCCCCCGACTCGACCTGGAGGCCTCCCTGACCGAGCTGGGCGTGCCCCTTCCCAAAGAGGTTGTGGTCGACCAGCTCGAGGCGGTCGTCGAGCGGAACCGGATCGTGGCCGAGTCGACCCCCGAGCAGTTGCAGGAATTCTTGCGCTGGGAGCTGCTCAACGCGGCCACCCATTACCTCGGTCCGGATTTCATCAAAGTGCACTCGGACTTCAGAAATGTGATGCTCGGCCCCATCCAGGACCCCCCGTTGGAGAGCCGGGTCCTGGAAGACATGCGGAAAGTCCTGGGCCACCCGCTTTCTCAGCTCTATGTGCGAGCCTACTTTTCCGACGCCAGCCGGAAGGACGCGAAACATCTGGTCGATCTCGTGCGCGCCGAATTCCGGCGCCGGCTCGTCGCCAACACCTGGCTGAGCCAGCCCACCCGCGAGTATGCGGTCAAGAAGCTCGATGCCATGAAGGTCTATGTCGGCTACCCCGATCACTGGATCGACTATTCATCGGTCGACATTCGTCCCGACGACTACGTGGGCAACTTCTTCCGCGCCAACCGCTTCCTGGCAGGGCGCCAGGTCCGGGGCTACGGTCACCCCATCGTGGAAGACCTGTTCATCAAGCCCGGCGAGAGCCTGCCCATCGATATCAACGCCAGTTATACGCCCGAGTCGAACAAGATCGAGATTCCGGCCGCCTTCCTGCGGCCGCCCGTCTATGACCCCAAAGGCGACCTGGCCACCAATCTCGGCGCCCTGGCCGCGGTCATCGGGCACGAGTTCACCCATGGTTTCGACTCGCAGGGCCGAAAGTACGACGCCGACGGCAACATCCGGGACTGGTGGACGCCTCAGGACGCCGCCCACTTCGAGGCTGAGAACAAGAAGCTCGTGGAGCAGGCCAGCGCCTACCAGATCCTGCCCGGTCTCCATCTCAACGGCGATCTCGAGAGCGGAGAGAACCTGGCCGACGTGGGAGGGGTGACGATGGCCTTTGCCGTGTTGCAGGACTATCTGGAGAAAAACCCGCAGGCACGGGCCCCCATTGACGGCCTCACCCCCGAGCAGCGGTTCTTCCTGGCCTGGTCCCAGCTCTGGGCCGAGAAGGCGAAGGACACCTGGTACACCGAGATCTTGATCGGCAATGAGCACGCGCCCGGACCGTATCGCCAGCTGGCTCCGCACCAGCACGTAGGAGGCTTCTACAAGGCCTACAAGATCGGGCCTGGCGATCCGGCCTGGCTGCCCGAGGACAGGCGGGTCCATTTGTGGTGACCGGATGATCCAGGTCATTGGTGCCGGGCTCTGGACCCGTTAGGCTGGAGCCACCAGGAAAAGGAGCTCGAATCCAATGATCGCCAGAGATATCATGCACCGTAAGCTGATCACCGTCCCGCCCGACATGCTCGTGTCCGAGCTGGGTCCGTTTCTCACCTCTCATGGGATTTCCGGCGCGCCGGTCGTGGATCTGGGGCGTCCGATCGGGGTGGTTTCGATGACCGATCTGGCCAACGCCAGCTCCGAGGGGCGGCTCGTGCAGCACGCGACGCGCCCGCACTACTATCGCGACGTCTGGTTCGAGGAGGAGGAGCTGGACGGCTATTCCTTCGAGCAGGTCGATGCGCGCACCGTGGCCGACATCATGACCCCGGCCGTCTATCAGGCCGACGAGCGGACCTCACTCGTCGAGCTCGTCGAGATCATGCTCGAGGCCAAGATTCACCGCGTGATCATCACCCACAAGGACAAAGCGGTGGGAATCGTGACCACCACCGACCTGATCAAGCAGATTCCGGTCTTGCTGGGGAAACCGGTCGCCTCCTGACGCCTTCGCGCGGATCCCCCCGCTCGGGGGTGGATCCATGCCCGCGAGCGGATCCAGATCCGTTCCGGGGAGCGGATCCCTCGCGCCGCGATAGATCCATTCCCGCGAGCGGATCCCGATCCGTTCCGGGGAGCGGATCCCCCCGGAGGCTAACGAGCCTCCGGGGCGAAGCTGCAAGGCCCATGCTGACCTCTACCGTGACCGACAGGCTGCGCGACCTGGTCGGTTCCTCGAACCTGATCACCGAGCGTGACGAGTGCCTCGCCTACGCCTACGACGGAACGGCCATGCTCAAGCACGAGCCCAAAGCGGTCGTGATGGCGCAGTCGACCGAGCACGTCGTCGGAGTGCTCCAGCTCGCGAACCGTGAGGGCTTCAAGGTCGTGCCGCGCGGCAGTGGCACCGGGCTGTCCGGGGGCGCCGTGCCGGTGGACGACTGCGTCGTGCTCTGCACGCTGCCAATGAACCGCGTGCTGGAGATCGACCAGGACAACCTGACGGCGCTGGTGGAGCCGGGCGTCATCACGGCCAACCTGCACGCCCAGGTGGAGGCGCTCGACCTCTTCTATCCGCCCGACCCGGGCAGCATGAAGGTCTGCACGATCGGCGGCAATGTGGCGGAGAACGCGGGAGGGCTGCGCGGGCTCAAGTACGGCGTGACGCGCGATTACGTGCTGGGCCTCGAGGTGGTGCTCCCGACCGGCGAAGTGATGTGGACCGGCGGCAAGAACGCCAAGGACGTCGCGGGATACAACCTCCGCCAGCTGTTCGTCGGCTCGGAGGGCACGCTGGGCATCTTCACCAAGATCCTGGTGCGGCTGCTGCCAAGACCCAAAGCACGCCAGACCATGCTGGCCGTCTACGACAGGATGACGCAGGCGGCGGCCACGGTGTCCGCCATCATCGCGGCGCGCATCATCCCCGCCACGCTGGAGTTCCTCGACCAGGTCACGCTGCGCTGCGTGGAGGAAGCCGCCCACATCGGGCTGCCCACCGACGCCGAGGCGATTCTCCTGATGGAGACCGACGGCCATCCCGCGGTCGTGGCCGAAGAAGCCGCCGCGATGGAAAAACTGGCCCGGGAGCACGGCGCCCGCTCGGTGCAGGTCGCGGCCACCCCCGAAGAGGCCGTCAAGCTCGCCTCGGCCCGACGCCTCGCCTTCCCCTCCCTGGCGCGCCTGCGCCCCACGACCGTGCTCGAGGACGTGAGCGTGCCCCGAAGCCGTCTGGTCGAGATGGTCGAGTACGTGCAGCGCGTGGCTCGCGAGGAGGACCTGTTGATCGGCACGTTCGGTCACGCGGGCGACGGCAATCTGCACCCGACCATCCTGATGGACGAGCGTAACGCCGACGAAGTGGAGCGCATGCACCGGGGCTTCAAGCGCATCGTGCAGAAGGCGGTCGACCTGGGTGGCTCCATCACCGGCGAGCACGGCGTGGGGCTGCTCAAGAAAGACTTCATGGAGGGCCTGGTCGGCCCCCACGGCCTGGAGACGATGCGCCGCTTCCGCGAGTCGATGGACCCTCGTCAGGTGCTCAATCCGGGCAAGATGTTCTCGGCCAGGCCGCGCTGTGAATAAGTCCGGCTGGCAAGAGGGTGACGCGCCCGCCGACGACGACCTGCTCAACTGCATGCGCTGTGGCATGTGCCTGCCCGCCTGCCCCACCTACCAGATCACGGGCCGCGAGCGCTCGTCGCCGCGAGGCCGCATCGCGCTGATGCGGGCCGTTTCCGAGGGGGACTTGAGCATCGATTCGCAGGTCCTGAGCGACGAGCTGGACTTCTGCCTGGGCTGCCTGGCCTGCACCACGGCCTGCCCGGCCGGGGTCGACTACGGCTCGCTGCTCGAGGCCGGACGCGACCAGTTGGCGCGGCGCCAGATGGCCTGGTGGCAGAAGCTGCCCTTCAAGCTGTTCGAGGGTCCCGGACGCCTGCGCGTGCTGGCCCGCCTGCTCTGGCTCTACCAGCGCAGCGGGGTGCAGTGGCTGGCGCGCTCGCTGGGCATTCTGAAGGCCCTGAAGCTCCAGGACGCCGAGGGCATGCTCGGGCGCGTGCCCTTCCACTCTTCCTACGACTCGCTGGTGGGCGAGCACCGGGCTTACGGCTCCGAGAAGGCTCGTGTCGGAATGCTCCTCGGCTGCGTGATGGACGTGCTTTTCGTGGAAGAGAACCGGGCCACCGTCGAGGTGCTGCGGCGCAATGGCTGCACGGTCGTGGTGCCCAGGAGCCAGGGCTGCTGCGGTGCCCTGCACGCCCACGCGGGACAGCTCGAAGGAGCGCGCAAGCTGGCCTCGACCATGACCCGGGATTTCGCGGGCTGCGACGTGGTGGCGGTCAACTCGGCGGGCTGTGGCGCCTGCATGAAGCACCACTGCGAGGGACTCGTGGTGCGCGACGTGCACGAGCTGCTCTTGGAGCTCGGCCTGACGCCGCCGACGAGAATGCTCCCGGGGCGCTTCACCTACCACGACGCATGTCACCTGGCCCACGGCCAGGGCCTCAAGGACGCTCCGCGCACGATCATGCAGGCCGCCTGCTCCGAGTTCGTCGAGCTGCCGCGTGCCGACCGCTGCTGCGGCAGCGCCGGCATCTACAACCTGACCCATCCCCAGACCGCCAACGAGCTGCTGGCGGACAAGCTGGACGCCATCGAGTCGACGGGGGCCGCCGTCGTGGGGGTCGCCAACCCGGGCTGCCTCCTGCAGATCCGCCAGGGCCTGAAGCAGCGCGGCGACCGCATCCGCGCGGAGCACCCGATGGTCCTGCTGGCCCGGGCGTACAAATAAAAGAAGCCTGACGGTCGGGGGGGGTCATCCGTCAAGCTTCCTGGACTCAGAATAACACCTGGGAGCTTTCTGCAGGAGGCACAAGCATCTGATTTTGCGGGTGGTAGATTCGACCGACGCAAGCAGAGAGAAGAACTACTCGAGTGGCTCAGGGCTCCGGCGCACCCGCCCGAGGACGAGCATGAGGGCCGTGGCGCCTCCTCCGAGCAGGCCCCCGAGCATGAAGAGGGCGTCGAGAGTGCCCCGGTTGCAAGTGCCGCAGATTCCGTAGCGGGGGATCAAGGCCCAATCCAGGAGGATGACCGGGTGGACAAGCGCGGCGCCCGGCACGAGGAACAACCCGGCGAACAGGGCGGAGGCGCAGGCAGGCCCAAACCGTCCCAGCAAGCGATTGGCCAGGGTTCCCACAGCGGCGTAGTAAGGGATCGCAAGCAGGATGCCGAGCAAAGCGACGAACGCGCGGTCCGGCGCTAGAAAAACGCAGGCTATCAAGCCCGCGCAGAGCCCTCCGAGCGGTCGACTCGCGGCAGCCACCCAGGCACGGAGCAGGGAGCCTTTCGAGCTTCGCCACGTCAGGGCGTCGAAGGCGGCCAGGATACCGAGCGCCAGAGGCAGCACACCCTGGCGGACGGCCTGCTTCGTCTCCGAGTCGAGGGGCAGAGCGACGGCCGCGAGGATGAGGAGAATGTACAGCATGCCGTCGATACGCCCGACGGGTGAAATGAGTTCATCTCAGGGGGTGAGGGCGATCAACAGGAACGCGGGCACACCGAAATAGAGCGTGAACATCGGGTTGTGGGTCAGCAGCGTGAGCACCAGGCCCATGATGGCTCCCGACTCGTAGACGGCGATCCGCACCAGGCTCAAACTGGCGCGGTTGCTCATCAAGCGGGGCAGCACCAGCAGCGCGAACAGCGCCTGCAGGACGAACACGCCGCCCAGCGCGAGCGTCAGCGTGTGGGCGGTGGCGGGAGGGAAGGACGCCTCGCCGCCTCCGAGCAGAAATCCGATCGCCACGTAGAGCACGATCGACATCATGAAAGCGAGCTTGATCACGGCGACGCAGCTTCGGCCCCGAGCCCGGAGCACCTGTTCAAGAAACCGCAACACCAATTTCAGATCGCCGCAACACCCCGGTAACCTTGCGGTCCAGAGCTCTCAGGCCCCCAGAGGCTACGCTCGACTCATCAAACCGCTGGAGGCATTATGAGCTACCCCATCCTCGTCACCCGCATCCAAGACCGCTACAATCCCATCGGCGACATCTACCGAGCCAGCTACGAGCAGGGCCCGACCGTGGCCGACGACCGGCTGGACGGCTTCGAGCCCGTCTCCAACTACCCGACCGCGGACGAGAACGGACCCGACTGGAGCAGCGCGGGAAGCCCCCTGCTGCGGCTCGACGACATGCTGGTCGAAAAGAAGCCGGGCGAGCTCGGCACGGTCTGGACCCGCGACGAGGTGGATGACTACGCCTGCACGACCGCGGCGCTCTACTACACGAGCGAGGGCGCGCTCTACCGCCTGGCCAAACCGGGCGGGCGCGCGCAAAGGGTGGAGGTGCCCGCTCCGCTGACGGGCGGGCTCCAGGCCACGCCGGACGGCCTGATCCTCCAGACAGATCGCGGCCTGCTGCGATTCGACCCGGAGACCGGCCAGGGCCAGGAGCTCGCCCTGGGCGACTTCGGCGATTTCAACCTGCTGCAAAATCAGCTCGTCTACAGTACGGGTCAGTCCCTGCGCACCAGGAACCTCGAGACCGGACAGGACACGCTGCTGGTGCCGCCGAGCTACGACATGCGCTCCGGACCGCGCTTCTCACCCGACGGCAGCCGGGTCTTCTTCGTCAGCTGGAACATCGACGTCGACCTGGGCGTGCGCTCCAGGCTGCAGGTGGTCGAGAACCGCCCCGGCGCCCTCCCGCGCACGCTCCAGGAGCAGGTGATCGAGGCCTGTCCGAGGTGAGCGACGAACAGCCGCGCCATGAGCGAACGGATCGAAGTCCTGGGGGATACCTACACGCTGCTGGCCACCTCCGAGCAGACCAACGACGCCTATGTGACCGTGCACGCCGTGGTGCCGCCCGGGCACGGGCCGCCTCCGCACGTTCACCGCCATCAGGAAGAGAGCTTCTACGTCCTGAGCGGGGAGATGACGTTCTGGCTGGACGGGCAGGCCAGGAGAGCCGGTGCGGGTGAGTTCGTCCGCATCCCGCCGGGGCGCCCGCATTGCTTCAAGAACGAGTCGGACAGCGACGTCACGATGCTCTTCACCGTCGTGCCCGCGGCCCGGATCGACGAGTTCTTCCGCGCCATCAGCGGTCCGCCGGACATCCCCAGGGTGCTCGAGCTGGCTCCGCAGTACGACATGGAGATCCTGACCTGAACCTGATCGAGCACGAGGTGTTGCCGGGCCTGATTCTCTAACTGGCCGACCCGGCCGAGAACGACCGGCCCGACCGGCGTTACCTCGAAGAGCCCTCGTTCTGGACGTTCTGCTGGCCGGCCGGCCGCGTCCTGGCCGCCTACCTCTGGGAGCATCCCGACCTGGTGCGGGGCAAGACGGTGTGCGACCTGGGCGCGGGCTCCGGCGTGGTGGCCCTCGCGGCCCTGATGGCCGGGGCCCTCCACGCCGTCGCCTGCGACGAGGACCCGGCGGCCCGCGAGGCCTGTCTGCGCAACGCCGCCCGCAACGGGCTCTCGCTCGACGTTTCGGCCCGGCCGCAACCTGCCGAGGTCATCCTGGCCGCCGACCTGCTCTACCGGGAGGCCAATCGCAGGTTGCTCCGGGGCCGTTGCCTGGTGGCCGACTGCCGCGGCGAGCCCGGAGAAGGCTTCCGCCTGCTCGGACACTACCAATCCTCTCCGCTTCCCGACCTGGGATTCGAAGTGGGCTTTCGCGAAGTGCGCCTGTGGGAGAGTGAAGAATGAAGTGGCTTCTCCAGGACAAGATCTTCGTGCTCGAGAGCTTCCTCAGCCCCGAGGAATGCGCCGCTCAGACCGCCCTCACGGAGGGCAAGGGATACACGCCGGCGGGACTCACGGTGGGGCCCGACCAGTATGTCGCCGCGCCCGAGATCCGCAACAACGACCGCGTCATCCGCGATGACCCGCTGCTGGCGCGGCAACTCTGGCCGCGCGTGAAAGACTTCGTCGCCAATCTGGACGGCTGGCGACCGGTCAGCCTGAACGAGCGCTTTCGCTACTACCGCTACGGCCCGGGGCAGCGCTTCGCCCCCCACTATGACGGAAGGTTCACACGCAACGAGGAAGAGCACAGCAAACTCACCTTCATGGTCTACCTCAACGACGACTTCGAAGGCGGCGAAACCATCTTCAACCGCGACAACCTCAGCGTGAAACCCAGGACCGGAATGGCCCTGGTGTTCGTCCACGCCATCCTCCACGAGGGCTCGTCCGTCACGAAAGGCCTCAAATACGTCCTCCGCACCGACGTCATGTACCGCGCCCCTGTCGACTGTTGACTGTCGACTGTCGACCCCACACCCCAAAAATCGTCAGAGCTGATGCGACCGCCACAGCGCCAGAAGATCCATCGTGATGGCCACGAGCTGGTGCACCACCACGCCCCCGTAAATCGAGCGCGTGCGCAAAGCCAGCGTTCCCAGCACGCAGGCGCCCACGATGGCTGAGAGCGTCTCGGGCATCGGCTTGCCGAAGTGCACCATGCAGTAAGGGATGGCCGCCACCAGCACGGCGGCGTCGCCAAAGTGCTTCTCGAGCCCGAAGATCAAAAATCCGCGAAAGAAGAACTCGACCGTAATGAACGTGAGCAGGTAGGCGACCTCGAAGATCGCCCAGTAGACGGGGTATTCCAGGCCCGGGCGATAGAACGGATACATGTCCAGGAAGTTCTCGCGACCCGAGGCCATCACCAGAAACGGGAAGGCAAACAGGAACAGAGCTCCGTAGAGCCACAGGTGGGCTCCCCCCACGGGCCGGCGCAGGCCGAAGTCGGACAGCTTCTTGCCCTGGGACCAGATCAGCAGCGCGGGCACCACCACGTAGCCGATCCAGGTGCAGACGCACCACCAGAGCAGGCGGTAGAGCTCCATCTGGCCGTAGTTGCCCTGGACCGAGGGAAAGAACTCCTCGAAATGGCGGGCCAGCCCATAGTACTGCATGAACACGATGGACAGGGCGGCCGGGATGAGCACCAGCACGACATCGCGGGGAATGCGAGGTCGGAGTCGCTCGAACTCGGTTTCGGAGGGCTCCGCGGGCAGCATCCGCGGCGATTGGCCGCGCGAGGGGGAATAACCTGCCGGTCTGCGAAGCCCAAAGGCCCTGAAAAATTGGTAGGAGGATGGCCATGGGTATCGCGCGGGTAGTGCTCTACAAGCACGGAGTGGGCTACTTCGAACGGAGCGAGGAAGTGGAGGGCAATGCCGAGATCCGGCTCAGCTTCAAAGCCTCCGAGATGAACGACGTGCTCAAGTCGCTCAGCCTGGACGACGCCGACGGCGGAACCATCCAGTCCGTGTCCTACGACACCTCCAAACCGGTCGAGCAGCTGCTGGCCGAGGTGGCCCTGAACATCCCCTCCGAGGGCGGCGCCGCCGCGCTGCTGGCCACGATCCGCGGCGCCGACGTCAGCCTGAGCGCCGGCACCAAGAAGTTCGCCGGGCGCGTCGTGGGGCTCGAGCCCCTGGAGAAGGTGACCCCCGACGGCACCGTGGCCACTTCCCAGCGCCTCACGCTGCTCGACGAGGGCGGCACGCTGCTCAATTTCGACCTCAACGAGATCGCCAACCTCACGTTCCGCGACGAGTCGATCAAGAAAGACCTGGCGTACTTCTTCGAGACGCTCATCCACAGCTACAAGCGCGATGCCAAGAACCTCGTGGTCTACTGCCGCGGCACGGGCAAGCGCAAGATCAACCTGCGCTACGTGGTCGAGAGCCCGGTCTGGAAGACGAGCTACCGCGTGCTCCTCTCCGACGACGAGAAGGACCAGCCGTTCCTGGAGGGCTACGCCCTGGTGGACAACACCCAGGACGAGGACTGGTCGGATGTGCGCCTGTCGCTGGTGGCGGGTCTGCCGATCAGCTTCGTCCACGACCTCTACAGCCCGCGCTTCATCAGGCGCAAGGAGATCGAGGTCGAACGCGAGTCCGTGGCCGGTCCGGTGATGTCCGAGGAGGCCGTGTTCGGGGGCCGAGGCGGAGGGGGAATGGCTCTGGCGGAAGAGCAGGCAATGGACGCCTTCGCGTTCGCGGACGCGGCCCCCGCCATGCGCATGATGGCCCCGGCCCCGGCACGCACCCAGGAGGTGCGCAAGGAAAAGGCGCGCCAGCGCGTCGCCGCCGAGACGGTCACCCAGAGCGTGGGCGACCTGTTCGAATACAGCCTCAAGCATCCCGTGACGGTCAACCGCAACCAGTCGGCCCTGGTGCCGATCGTGGCGGGCGACTTCGAAGGACGCCGCGTGGTGCTCTACAACCGGGCGCAACGGGCCGAGAACCCGTTCTCGGCGGTGGAGATGAAGAACACCACCGGACTCACGCTGGAGGGAGGGCCCCTCGTGGTCACCGAAGGCGAGACCTATGCCGGCGAGGCGATGCTGGACACGCTCAAGCCCAACGATCGCCGCATCGTGCCCTACGCCGTCGACCTGGGCGTGCTGGTCGAGTCCGAGCACGGCCAGCAGGACGAAGACGCCACCATGGTGAGCGCCGCCAACGGCGCGCTCCGGCTGGTCTCGGCCCGGCTGAGCACGCGCGTCTACACCTTCAAGAACAAAGGCCATCAGACCAAGCTGTGCTGGCTGGAGCACCCGATCAACCAGTCCGCCAAGCTGTTCCAGACGCCCGACCCGGAGGAGACGACGCACAGCTTCTACCGTTTCCTGGTGCGGCTCGCTCCCGAGGGCAACACCACTTTCACGGTCACCGAGCGCGAAGACCTGCTGAACATCGTCTACTTGCGCAATCTGGCCCGTCCCACCCTGGATTTCTATCTGACCAAAGGCTACCTCACCCCCGCTCAGGAGGCCCAGTTGCGTCCGCTGGTCGACCTCTCGGAGAGCTACAGCAAGCTCAGCACCAAGCTGCAAGCGACCGGGGCCCAGATCGAGCAGCTCCGGCACGACCAGGCGCGCCTGCGCGAAAACCTCAAGTCGCTGGGCTCGAGCGGAGACGAGAACCGCCTGCGCTCGCGCTACGTCGAGAAGCTCGAGGCCCAGGAGAACGAGGTAGAGGCGCTGCAGGAGCGCGTCCGGCGCCTCGAGGAGCAGCGCAACGAGCGCGACTCGGAGCTGGCCGCCGCCATCGCGCGCATCGAGTTCGACAGCGTCGTGGGCCAGGCCGCGCCGGAAGCCGCACCGGAAGAGCCGGAGGAGATTCCCGAAGAGAGCAACGAGGAGGAGGAAGAGTGACCATGTCCACCACCGCCCACCCCAGCCCCGAGAAGCTGATGCAGTATAGCTTCGGGTTTGTCGCCACCCAGGCGCAGCAGACCGCGCTCGAGCTGGAGCTCTTCACCCACGTGCACCAGGGCGCCCACGACGTCGGGTCGCTGGCCGCCGCTTGCGGCGCCACCGAGCGCGGCGTGCAAATGCTGGTCGAGGCGCTGGCCGCGATGGAGCTGGTGACCTACGAAGGCGGCACGATCGGGCTGACCCCGTCGTCCGAGATGTTTCTGGTCAAGACCTCGCAAGCTTACATGGGCGCGCTGGCGCTGCAGATGGAGAACGCTCGGTGGCGCTGGCACAAGCTGACCGACATCATCCGCACGGGCAAGTGCCCCGACGCCGGAGTGGTGTCGGACGAGGACAACGGTGCCTTTTTCATCGAGCTGGTGCCCTCGCTGTTCGCGCTCAACTTTCCGGCGGCGCAGTTCGCCGCCGCGCGGCTGGGAAAGGCGGAGAGGGTGCTGGACATCGGCGCCGGCTCGGGCGTCTGGGGCCTGGCGTTCCTGAAAGCCTACCCCGACTGCAAGCTCGTGGAGCAGGATCGCCAACCGGTCATCGACGCCGTCGGCAAGCCCTATGCCGAGAGAATGGGCGTGGCCGACCGGGTGGACTATCTGCCGGGCAGTTTCCGAGACGTCGATTTCGGTCAGGAAGCCTTTGACGTGGCCATCCTGGGCCACATCCTCCACGGTGAGGGGATGGCCTGGTCCAAGAAGCTGCTCGCGCGGCTGCACGCCGCGCTCAAGCCGGGCGGCTCCCTGCTGGTATGCGAGTTCATCCCGGACGAGGAGCGCAACAAGAACATCTCGGCGCTGTTCTTCGGGCTCAACATGCTGGCCAACACCGAGGAAGGCTGTGTGTTCACGCGCTCGGAGCTGGAGGCGATGGCCCGCGAGGCCGGGTTCACCAGGGTGGATTGGCTCGAGGACGCTCCCGCCCAATCCCCGCTGGCCGTCTTCCGCAAATGATCGAGCAGCGCCTGACGCTGATCACCCTGGGCGTGGACGACTTCGCGAGGGCCACGCGCTTCTACGAGCAGGGCCTGGGCTGGAAGAAATCCAGCGCCTCCCAGGACGACGTGTCCTTCTTCCAACTCGGCGGGATCGGGTTGAGCCTGTATCCTCGCAAGCTCCTGGCCGAGGATGCCGGTGTTCCTCTGGGCGAGCGCGGCTTCTCGGGCATCACGCTGGCGCACAACGTGCGCACCCGCGAGGGCGTGGCCGAGGTGCTGGCCCGGGCCGAGAAGGCCGGGGGGCGCATCCTCAAGCCCGCCCAGGACACGTTCTGGGGTGGGCACCACGGCTATTTCACCGATCCCGAGGGCCATCTCTGGGAGGTCGGTTGGAATCCGGGCTTC
Source organism: Vulcanimicrobiota bacterium (assembly GCA_039809865.1). Classification (GTDB taxonomy): domain Bacteria; phylum Vulcanimicrobiota; class Xenobia; order Xenobiales; family QWHO01; genus QWHO01. Next base: position 4,804 of record JBDHVW010000094.1, on the reverse strand, counting down.
CCTCTCGACGAGGCGGGAAACGTGCAACTCCCCTAGAAAGCTTGCGATCCGATGGATGACGCAACGCTCGAAGCCCTCATCTCCGCCCTCTCCGTGACTCCCGACAACCAGCTGCTGCGCGTGCAGGTCGTGCGCGAGCTGCTGCGCTCGCGCCGCTGGGAGCGAGCCGAGGAGCTGGCCCGGCCCCTCCTGACCACGTCCGAGCGCCCGCTGGCGCTGCTGGCCGGCGCCCGCGGCGCCCTCACCCGAGGCGACAAGGAGACCGCGGGCCAGCTCTATCGCCAGGCCCTCGATGGGGACCGCGGTCTGGTGGACGAGGCTCTGGAGGCCGAGCTCGAGGTGCAGGACCAGCCTGTCCGGCTCAGCGTACAGGGGCTCGAGGACGAGCAGGCCGCCCTTTCCGAGCGGCCGCGCATCTCGTTTCAGGACATCGGCGGAATGGAGACGCTCAAGGAGCAGATCCGGCTGAACATCCTGTACCCGATGCAGAAGCCCGAGATCTACGAGGCCTACGGCAAGAAGGTCGGGGGCGGTATCCTCATGTTCGGCCCGCCCGGGTGTGGCAAAACCTACATCTCGCGCGCCACGGCCGGCGAGATGGGCGCCAAGTTCTTCACCCTGACCATCGCCGACACCCTGAACATGTGGCTGGGCGAGTCCGAGAAGCACCTGGCAGCGATCTTCTCCACCGCGCGCACGCAATCGCCCTCGGTCATCTTCATCGACGAGGTGGACGCGCTGGGCGGAAAACGCAGCGACATGCGCAACTCGGGCACGCGCACGATGGTGTCCCAGCTGCTCGTCGAGATGGACGGCATCGCTTCGCAGAACGAGAAAGTCCTGGTGCTGGGGGCGACCAACATGCCCTGGAACGTGGACATGGCGATGCGCCGGGCCGGTCGCTTCGACCGGGTGCTCTTCGTGCCGCCCCCCGACCTGAAGGCCCGCGAGGAGATCCTGAAGGTGCAGTCGCGCAACCGCAAGCTGGCGCCCGGGATCAACTGGGGGGAGCTGGCCAAGAAGACCGAGCTCTTTTCGGGCGCCGATCTCAACAACCTGGTGGAGCGCGCCACCGAACGCGCCCTGGCCGACGCCCTCAAATCGGGCAATCTGCGCGACGTCACCCACGCCGACTTTCTGTCCGCGCTCAAAGAAGTGAAGCCCTCCACGACCGAGTGGCTGCGGCGGTCCCGCAACTACGTCAACTTTGCCAATCAGGACGGGCTGTACGAGGACCTGGCCCGATATCTCGACGAGGTGAAGATCAAGTGAGCGAGCAACAGGCGCTGCAAAGAGGACGGCTGCTCTACAACGCGGAGCACTACGACCAGGCAGGAGAGATGTTCGTGGAAGTGCTGCGGGTCGATCCGCAGAACGCCGAGGCCCAGGCCCTGCTGGCGCTGTGCCTCTCTCACCAGAAGAAGTGGAAGGGGGCCATCGAGGCGGCGCGCGAGGCGGTGCGCCTCGATCCGGAGGAGCCCCTGGCGCACGAAGCGCTGGCGGTCATCTATCTCAACAGCAACCGCCTCGAAGAAGCCGAGCGCGCCATTTTGCAGGCGCTGGAGCTCGAGCCCGACAGTCCCACATACTGGCATCTGGCCGGTCACCTCGCCTGGCGCCGGTCCGACTGGCAGACAGCGCTGGAGTCGGCCCAGCGCGGCCTGGCCAGCGACCCGAGCTCGCCCGACCTCATCAATCTGCGCTCCCTGGCCCTGATGAAGCTCGGGCACGTGGAGGAATCGCGCCAGGGGCTCGCGGAGTTGCTGGCCGAGAACCCCGAGGATCCCAGCAGTCTGGCGAACATGGGCTGGTCCTCGCTGCACGTCGGCAAACCTGGCGAGGCCCTGGAGTTCTTCAAGTCGGCCCTGCAACTCGAGCCCGAGAACGACTATGCGCGCCAGGGCCTGATGGAGGGCTTGCGCGCCCGCTACCCGTTCTACGGCCTCGTCCTGCGGTTCTTTTTCTTTATGCAGGGACTGTCCAAGCGCGCCCAGGAGGCCATCGAGCTGGGGCTCTATCTCGGCCAGCGCCTGCTCAACGAGCTGGCACGCGAACACCGCTGGTTGCGGCCGTACGTGCGACCCATCCTGTTCCTGTACACGATGTTCGCCTACATGACCTGGCTCGCCAAGCCCCTGGCCAACCTCTTGCTGCGCTTCAACCCTTACGGCAAGCTCGTGCTGACGAGGGAAGACGAGCAGCAGAGCAACGTGGTGGCCGGCTGTCTGGGTCTCACCACGCTTTTCGCCGTGATTCACGTCGCCACCGGGAACGTGCTCGCTTTCGTGACGTGGGCCTTCTTCCTGACCGTTTGCGTCCCGCTCGCGTCCATCTTCGAGTGCGAGGAAGGGTGGCCGCGCAAGCTCATGAAGCGGGTGGCCCTGCTCGAGGCGGCCGTCGGAGTGCTCGGATTGCTCATGCTCTGGCTCGGAATGGATCGGGGGGTCTACTTCATCTCGATCTACTTCCAGCTCGTGGCGCCCACGCAGTTCCTGATCGTGTACTTGCGCAACGTCCGCCCCGAGTTGGGACACGAAGACTGATCGAACGAGGATAGCCGTCGGCTGCGTCCCTTCCCTGGAGCCCCTACAATGAAGGCATCCGAACGAAAGGTAGGGAGACGACAGTGCGAAGTGTGATTCTGTGGATGATGGGCGTTCCGCTCAGCGTGATCATCTTGCTGCACCTGACCGGGATGATGTAAGCCATCGCCCTCGAGATAGGTTTTCAGAGCACCCACGGTTGCCCGTGGGTGCGCTCCTTTTCAGGCCGGCTTTCCGATGGCCAGCATCTCGCGCAGCTGTGGATACATCGGGGGTTTGCGCAGCATCACCACATCCTGCACGTCTCCATCGCTGAAGAGCTGCTGGGCCATCGGGCTGAACTCGATGGCGTCGGAGTGATTGCGGAAGTAGAAGCCGTCGCGAGCGAACTTCACCTCGGACTGCATCACCACGACGCGCTCGTCCTGGGCGCACTGCAGGCAGAGATAGAGCCGCTGCAGCACCTTGAAGCCGCACTCGCAGCACTCGCTGATGTAGCGCAGCAGCGACTCGGCGTGGACCAGGCCGGTGCGGTGCTCCGGCTTGGGACGGAGGGGCAGCCCTTCCTGCGTCGGGTCGAGCTCCTCCATCATCTCGCTGAAGCTCATCCCCGACAGGGTCTTGCGCGGCGTCTCCTTGGGACGATTGGCCGCCGCAGCGAAGGAGGCCGCGAACGCGCTGGTCTTGCCGCCCTTGAGCTCGTCGATCGCTTCGATGGGGGCGGCTTTGATGAACATGCGACCCGCGGCCGAGGTGGGCGCGCCCGTCCCCTTGCCGACATTCTCGCTCTTGGGCGTGTCCGATGTCGACGTGGTGCGCTGCAGGCGTGGCTTGTCGCGCATGGAGGTGCGCGGCGCAGCCTCGGCCGCCTGGGCGATCTCCGGAGTTTGAGGCGTGGCCTGCGTGGGAACCGGCGGGCGGTTCTCCACGCGCGGCCGGGCCAGGGCCGGAGGCACCGCGGGGGCTTCCTTCTGGCTGGGCGTCACGGCCGGGCCGGGCGTGACCGCCGAGGCCAGGTGAGGCGTGCTGGCGGTGGAGCGTGGCGTGGGCGCCTGGCGACCGGCCGCGGAGGGCGCGATCGTGTTCGGATCGATGGGGGCGCGCCCGCGCGGCATGGGAGTGCGCGGCTCATGCGCGAGGTCGTGCTGGAGCAGCTGCTCGATCTCGTGCATCTCCGGGTTCGGCTCGTGGAAGTCGAACGTCGGCTCGGGCATCTCGGCCCGGAACGGATTGCGGAACGCCGAGCTGTAGCGGATGATGACCGGCGGCTGGTCCGGCCGCGGTGATTGCAGGCCCGGCCGCGGCGGCCCGACCTCGTCGGCGGCTCGCGAAGAGCGCGTCTTGGAGGAGGGATAGACCGGCGGACTCTGCACCGGCCCGCCGCCCGAGGCGATGTAGGCCTTGCCGGAGATCGGACGCAGGGAATCCGCGCTCTTGGCGGCCGTCGTCTTGGAGACGTCGGTGGGGAGCCCCACGGACTGGGCCCGGGTCGCCGCGCCCTTCACGGCTTTGCCGGCGTCGGTTGCCCCCGCGCTCTTTCCCTCGGCGCTCGCTGAGGCAGGGGTGTCCTTGGCGCTCATCGCCCTGGGCCAGGCCTTTGATCCGGTGGCCTTGCCTCCGTCCACGCCCTTCGTGGCGCCGATGGCATCGACACCGGTGGAAGCTTTGGGCGCTTTGCCCGGTTCCGTGCTCCGGGTCGTGGGCGGTTGGCCCTGGAGGCCGGCCGGGGTGGCTTTGCCCTCGGCTCTGGGCGTGGCGGTGGCCTTGCCTTCGGCCTTGGCCGTGGCCGAGCCCGTGGGCTTGACGGCTTCCACCCCCGCGCCCTTCGCGGTCGGGGACGCGCCCGCGACGTTGGCGGTGTTGGGGCCGGTCGGGGAGACGCCCTGGGCGGTGCCCGCGTTGACGCCGGTCACCGGGCCGCCGGGAGTCTTGAGGGCGTTGGGACTGGTTGGGTTGGCACCGGTGGGACCGGCCGCCGGCGAGACGCCGAGAGCTGCGTTGGTTCCGGTCGGCGAGACGCCGGGAGTGGCTGCTTTGGTGCCGGTCGGCGAGACGCCGGGGGTGGCTGTGTTGGTTCCGGTCGGCGAGACGCCGGGGGTGGCTGCGTTGGTGCCGGTCGGAGAGACTCCGGGGGTGGCTGCGTTGGTGCCGGTCGGCGAGACGCCGGGGGTGGCTGCGTTGGTGCCGGTCGGAGAGACTCCGGGGGTGGCTGCGGTGGTGCCGGTCGGAGAGACTCCGGGGGTGGCTGCGGTGGTGGCGGT
>JBDHVW010000093.1:0-31757 GCA_039809865.1 Vulcanimicrobiota bacterium | reverse complement strand
TAGTCGAGGATGGCCTCGTTCTGGACGAAGATCCAGTTCTGGCGAAGGCGGTCCCACTCGAACCGGGGCTTGCCGTCGTGGTAGAACTCGTAGATCTGCTCCTGCGGCATCCGGCAGGGTCGGAACGGGACGTTGAAGATATCCAGCTCCAGACGGTGGCGATTGGCCGCGGGGGTGGTCAACATGGTGTCGCCCCCTTCTCCGAGGTTTCCGCCCGCCCCTCGCGAACGGAACGCGCCTATGGCAAGAGTTTTCGCCATCGCCGATCTGCACCTGTCCCTGTGCGGACAAAAGCCGATGGACCGCTTTGGAAGCGTGTGGGAGCGCCATCCCGAACGCATCGAGGCGGCCTGGCGCGAGCGCATTTTACCGGAAGATCTCGTGTTGCTGCCCGGCGACCTCAGCTGGGGGATGCGCGTGGAGGACGCACGCATCGACCTCGACTTCATCTCCGCTCTGCCAGGCGTGAAGGTGTTGCTGCGCGGCAACCACGACTACTGGTGGCAGAGCCTGAGCAAGCTGCGCAAAGCCTTTCCCGAGCTGCATTTCCTGCAGAACGACGCCTTCAGCTACGCGGGCGTGGGGGTCTGCGGCACGCGGGGCTGGGATCTGCGGCCCGCCCGCGGCTTCGACGATCCGGACGACGACAAGATCTACAAGCGCGAGGTGGAGCGTCTCAAGCTCAGCATCCAGGCCCTGCCCAGGACGGCCACGCGCCGCATCGCGATGCTGCATTATCCCCCGCTGATGCCCTACCAGAAGGATACCGAGTTCTCGCGGCTCTTGAGCGAGAGCGATATCGAGCTGTGCGTCTACGGCCACCTGCACCTGGCCAACATCGACGACGAGACCAGCGGCCCCCCTGCCAAACCGTTCGAGGGCGAGTATCGAGGGGTGCAGTACCGCATCGTGGCCTGCGACCGGCTCAACATGGTGCCCCTCGAGCTCTGAGCAGGCACTCCGCAACGGTCGAGCGAAGCTCCCGCCCATGAATCGTCAGCTTTCGCGCCGTTTTGGGCCTTATCTCGAGATCGTCCGGGCCATGTGGGACAACAAGGACCAGATCCCCTATGCCTGGCGCATCCTCAACGACGGCGTGTGCGACGGCTGCGCGCTGGGCACGTCCGGCATGGATGACTGGACGATGAACGGGCCCCACCTGTGCTGGATCCGCCTCAACCTGCTGCGACTCAACACCGCTCCCTCCTTCGATCCGGCCCTCCTGGGCGACGTCAGCTCGCTCAAGGGCAAGTCGGAAAAGGAGCTGCGCGAGTTGGGCCGGCTCCCCGCGCCGATGATCCGCCGCAAGGGCGACAAAGGGTTCACCCGCATCTCCTGGGACGAGGCCCTGAACGAGGCCGCCGGCCGTCTGCGCGGGCTCGATCCGCGGCGCTTCGGGTTCTACATGGTTTCCCGCGGCGCGGTCAACGAGACCTACTACGTGGCTCAAAAAGCGGCACGCTATTTGGGCACTTCCAACGTCGACAACAGCGCCCGCGTGTGCCACGCCCCCTCCACCGTGGCGCTCAAGAGCACCATTGGCTACGCGGCGCCGACCTGCAGCTACACCGACCTGTTCGGTTGCGACCTGGTGGTGTTCATCGGCAGCGATCCCGCCAACAACCAGCCCGTGTTCATGAAATACATGGACATCGCCCGCAAACAGGGCGTGCGCGTGGCCACCGTCAACCCTTACAAGGAGCCCGGGCTGGAGCGCTACTGGGTGCCGTCCTCACCCACCTCGGCGCTGCTGGGCACGCACATCACCGACGAGTTCTTCCAGGTGGAGCCCGGCGGCGACATCGCCTTCTTCAACGGCGTGCTCAAGCTCATGATCGAGCACGGCTGGGTCAATCACGACTACATCCAGCAGCACACCAACAACTGGGAAGCCTTGGAAGCCCGGCTGGCCGAGCAGACCTACGAGGAGCTCGAGCGCCAGTGCGGGCTGACGAAGCACGACATGCTGCGCTTCGCCAGGATGTACGCCGGGGCCGACTCGGTCATCCTGATCTGGTCGATGGGCGTCACGATGCACAGCCACGGGGTCGAGAACGTGCAGGCCATCGTCAACCTGGGCCTGGCCAAGGGGATCCTGGGCCGGGACAAATCGGGGCTGGTGCCCATCCGCGGCCATTCGGGCGTGCAGGGCGGCGCCGAGATGGGTTGCGTGCCCAACGCGCTGCCGGGCGGCGCTCCCCTGAGCGAGGTCGCGAGGTTCAGCGAGCTGTGGGGTTTCGACGTGCCCGAGTGGCCCGGGATGTACGTCGGCGAGATGGTCGACGCCGCCCATCGCGGCGAGTTGGACGTGCTCTACTGCGCCGGCTCCAACCTGTTCGGCGTGCTGCCCGACTCGCGATACGTCGAGGAAGCGGTGGCGCGGCTGCCGTTGCGCATCCATCACGACATCGTGCTCAACCCGCAGATGCTGGTGGACCCGGCCGACACGGTGCTGCTGCTGCCCGCCACCACGCGCTACGAGATGGTCGGCGGGGGCTGCGAGACGACCTCGGAGCGACGGGTGGTCTACAACCCGGAGATCCCGGGTCCGCGCGTGGCCGAGGCCCGCGACGAGTGGCGCGTGCTGGTCGATCTGGCCACGCGGGTCAAGCCGGGCAACCTCGGTTTTGCCGACACGGCCGCGATTCGCAAGGAGATCGCGCAGGCGGTGCCTTTCTACGCCGGCATCGAGAATTTGTTCAAGAAGGGCGACCAGTTCCAGTGGGGCGGGCCGCAGCTCGCCCGCGACGGCAAGTTCAAGACGCCCGACGGCCGGGCCAACTTCATCCCGCTCGCTCCCCCGCAACGCGAGCTGCCGAACGGCACGTTCCAGCTCTCGACGCGGCGGGGCAAGCAGTTCAACTCGATGGTCTGGGGCCAGAAAGACATGCTGGTGGGCGGCTCGCGCGAGGACATCTTGATGGACCCGGGCGACATGCGTGCCCACGGCCTGCGCGAGGGCCAGAGCGTGCTGGTGCGCTCGGAGGCGGGCGAGCTGCCGGCCGTCGTGCGCCCGCTGGAGGGCGCTCGCAGCGGCATGGTCCAGATGTATTGGCCCGAGGCCAACGTGCTGATCGGGCGCAGCAAGATCGACCCGCAGTGCGGCATTCCGGCCTACCGTGAGACGAACGTGGAGATCGTGCCCCGCTGAGCCGTGTCGCCAGGGTAGCCATCCGGCGCCTGAAAGACGGGCGGCTGCGGCGCGCCAGCGACCAGGTGGCCGGCGAGGAGCCGCTCGAGATCCGGGTCGACGCCACCCAGCTGGCCATCACGATGCGGACCCCCGGCGAGGATTTCGAGCTGGTGGCGGGGTTTCTGCACTCCGAGGGGCTGCTCACCGAACCGCGCCAGATCGACCGCATGGGCGCCTCCGAGAACGCGGTGGACGTGCGGTTGCGCACCCCGATCGACCTGAGCCGATATGAGCGCCGCATCTACATGAGCTCGAGCTGCGGGATCTGCGGTAAGGCCTCGCTGGACCGGGTGCAGTTCTCGTGTGCGCGCAAGCCTTGCGGCGAATTCGTGGTGGCCCCCGACCTGGTCGGCTCGCTCCCCGACCGCCTGCGCTCGAATCAGAAGCTGTTCGACACCACGGGCGGCCTGCACGGCTGCGGGCTGTTCACGGCTTCCGGGGAGCTGCTGCTGGCGCGCGAGGACGTGGGCCGCCACAACGCCCTGGACAAGCTGATCGGAGCGCAGTTCCTGGAAGGCAAGCTGCCCCTGGACGACCGCATCCTGGTGCTGAGCGGGCGCGCCAGCTTCGAGCTGATCCAGAAGGCCGTGCTGGCGGGAATCCCCTTCGTGGTGGCGGTGGGCGCGCCGAGCTCGCTCGCGGTCTCTTTGGCCGAGCAATACGGGATCACGCTGTGCGGTTTCGTGCGCCCGGGGCGGATGAACGTTTACGCGGGGTTCGAGCGGATCAGCTGAGCGGCCCGGCGCAGGTCGTCGGGCGTGTTGACGTTGCACTCCAGGCCCGGTATCCAGGCCGGCTCGGGCTCGATGACCAGGGGCTCCAGGCTGCGGGTGAATTCTCGAGCGCGCCGCTGACCGGACTCAAGGTAGGCGCGCAGGCCAGGGGCCACGCTGCGGGCGTAGACTCCCGGGAAGGGCTCCCCAAAGTTGACCGCCCCTGCCTCGGTGCCCGCCAGAGCCCCCAGCGCCGCCGGAGGGACCGCCGGCATGTCCACCGTCACCACCAGCACCCGTTCGTGCCGCGCTGCCTCCAGGGCCGCCAGCAGGCCGCCCAGCGGGCCCGCGTCGGGCAGTGCATCGGGCAGCCCCCCCGGTCCCACGATCAGCACCTCGTCACACAGCGGCGCCACGAGCTTCCCCGCGTGCGCCAGCAGGGTCTTGCCCAGCAGCACGCGCGCCGGCTTGTCTCCTCCCATTCGCTTTCCGGCCCCGCCGGCCAGAATCGCGCCCGTCAGCATTCCCCAACAGTTCGAGCTTGGAAAGAAGAGCTCCGCTGTCAGAATGAAGTTTGCTCTGCATTGCTCTCCTTTCGAGCCCGGGCGCGCGCGATCGCCTCGAGGGCTTTCGCACTCTGGTAATTCTGGGCCACGTCGCCCACGAGCGTCCAGGAGAGGAGTTCTTTGATCTGCGCCAGGAGGCCGTTGAGGTCGGCGGACTCCGCCGCCAACTGGGCATCCGCCAGCGCCTTGGCCTCGGTGACGGCGGGCTCCGGCCTGGTGAGGGCACCGTAGAGGTCGAGCTTGAGCTTGGCGCGATCCCGGTCGAGGAACTCCGCCAGGCGTCGCTCGAGCTGAACAACGAGCCACTGGCGCGGGGCGCCCCGATCCACCTCGCCGGGCTTCTCCGTGCGGCGGTCGGCGATCTCGCTCTGGGCCGCTTTGAGTTTGTATTTCTTGGCCAGGTCCTCGAGCTCGGTCCACTTGAGCTGCTCGAACATACCGACCGCCCACTGGTTGAACGCGCTTCGCTCCGTGTCCAGTCCGCGGTCGACGGCGCGCTTAGCGGCATCGATGTCCGGCGGGGTGGCGCTCAAAGCCTGGTGCGCCTCGTACGTGAACGCCTCGCGCGCCTTCTCGAGGATTTTGTCGAGCGCGCCGCCCTTCCTCACGGGCTCCGGAGCCGCTGCAGCGGCTTTGGGCGCCTCGGCGGGGGCCAGCAGCTGGACCTCCAGCGGCTCCGGCGGCACCAGGTCGAAACGCTCGGCGTTGGCTTGCACCTGTTGCACGAAATCGGCCTCGGAAAGCTGGTTCTCCTCGAGCGCGTCCTTCACGTTGTCGGCCCGCACCAGCACGGGCATGCCGGCGTTGCGATCGAGCAAGATTGCGTCGCCTGCCTGGAGGCGCGTGTGCGCGAAACGCTTCTGGGACTCGTCCAAATTGAGCTCCTCGGCGAGGCGCTCGAACCCTACCCGGTCCGACAGGCGCGTCAGGATCTTGAGGAACGCATTGTCCAGCACGCCTCCCACGAGACTGCTCGGCCGCTGGTCGAGGGTCATGATGCCCTGGCCGAACTTGCGCACCTCCGCCAGCATGGTGTTGAGGTCCTCCGCGCTCTTGGCCTCGGGGCCCTCGCCCCCCCCGAGCAGGCGGTGCGCCTCCTCGATCAGGATGAGGTGCTCGCGCTTCTTGCCCTCGAGCGCCATGCGCCGGTAGGCAAACTCGACGTGGCCCGAGAGCTGGCCGAGCAGAAAAGCCATCACGAGCGCGATGTTGCTCTCGTCGCCCAGGGCTCCGAATTCGATGACGGCGGGGCGCTCGAGCAGTCGCTGAAAAAACTCGCCCCCGTTACCCGGCACGTTCAGCATCGAGCCGAGCTTCTTGGTGAGCGCCTTCACGCGCACCACGCTGGCGCCTCGGATGGCGCCGATGCTCTGATCGGAGCCTTTGTACTGCGTAAGGGTGTCCTCGAGTTGGAACTCGAGCGCGGCCAGAAAGTCGTTCAGGTTGGGCGCGGACGACTCCATATCGCCCCGATCCTCCATGGAGCGGACATTGCCGGCGCCGCAGAAGCGCTCGTTCGTGTAGAGCGTCTCGAGGGCGCCCTCGAAGATGGCGGGGAGCGGATCCCACATTTGCCCCATCGAGGCCCGGAACGCCGCCAAAAGGTGACTCGCGTGATTGCGGACGGTGACGCCCGGCGGCACGCTGAACGGGTTGAAGCGCAGCGGGAAGCCCGTCGGATCGCCGACGGTGTAGACCACCATGGATTTACGCAGGTTGCGATCGCCAAGGAGGAAGCGGAACTCCTGGCCGGTCGAGGGGTCGAGCACGAGGAACGGGACGCGCTCCCGCCATAGCTGGATCAGGAGGCTCACCGCGAGGTTCGTCTTACCGGAGCCGGGCGCGCCGACGAGGAGTGAGGGCTTCATCAGGTCGTTCGTGGTCACAGAAAAGCCCTGCGCGCCCTCGCCCAGGTTCGCCGGATCGAGAAGTCGCTCGCGCTGGTAGAGGTGGCCGATACGGATGAGCGTCGCGCCGTTCTTGAAGCGGGAGCGGCTGAGGGTTTCGGGCGGGATGACGAACGGCGTGTCGGCCGTACTGAGCGCGGAAGTTTGCCCGATGCGATCGTAGACCGGGACATGGAAGAGGCTGGCAGCCTCCTCCGCGGTGACGAGATGGCGCAGACTCAGCTCGCGGAACGGCCCGGGTAGCTCCGGCGATGAGGCGACGGCGGTCTGCGCCATCCAGCGCAAGCCCTCGACGCTGTCGTTGTTGCCTGGGAAAAGATCGGGCCGCTTCCAGCCGAGCTCCTCCTCGGGCGGCGGAGAGACGAGCGCGGCGCGTGCGGCGCCGACGACGCTCTGCGGGAGCATCCCCTCCGAGGCGACCATCACGCGCATGCCATAGAGGCGGTCGGCGTGGCTCAAAAGCTGCTCGTAGCAGTGCTTGCCGCGCTGGATGAACTTGGGCCGGGAGCGTGCCCAGGAAACGTAGGGCGCGCGCATCATGTCGTCGGTGGTGATGCCGTCCGTGCGGATCTGCTCGCCGTGGCTCGCTTTGCGCGACATGTCCTCGTCGATGACGTTGAACCACTGCAGCGCCCCGGTGGCGACCTGGAGGCCGCCCTTCTCGAGCTGGGTCGGGGCGAGCTCCACACGTACCATCGTGCGCAAGCGCGCGGTCGCAAGCGTCTCGATGAGGAGGAGCCAGGAGTCGCGGCGCTTGTCCGCCCAATAGCGGTGGGGGACGTAGCGGATCAGGTCGTTCTCGAGGTCGTCCATGTGATGGATCTCCTCGGCCTTGAGGAACTCGACGATCTCGGGGCGCTCGGTGGCGTTCTGGAAGCACGCGCTTGCGAGCTCCTCCCGCGTGAGCCAGGTCTCCTGCCCGTAGTGGAAGACTCCCTCGCGCGGGAAGCACTGGGCGGCCTGAGCCGCCAGCCGCAGGACGTCGCGCTCGGCCTCCTCGGCGCTGTTGGCGACCGACCGGCACAGGACGAAGACCCGCACGCGCGCGACGTAGTTGCTCTTCTCGGGATCGGCGCTGAACTGCAGGGCCACGCTCCGGCCGCTGGCTCCCTCGTGCAGCTCGAGAAGATAGAGCTGGAAGCGATATAGGACCTGCTCGACGAGTTGGACCTGCAGGTTTCGGTCCTCCTCCGACAGCGCCGGCAAGGAGGGGATCTCGAAGCCCGAGAGCGCGTAGTGCTTCATCTCCACGGTGGAGAACGGAAGCCGGAAATACGGCATCTTCTTCGGGGACGAGAGGGCGACTGGCTGGTTCACGCGGGCCTCATTTCAGCCCTGGAAAGGCTCGTAGATCTTCCAGGGCGCCTTCTTCTGAAACATCCCGGCACCGGGGTCGAAGGCCATTCCGAACATCATCTGCATCGCCATCGTGCGCTCGATCGCCTTGCTCTGCTCGTATGGGCTGGGCCCGGTCTGGCCGGCCGCGCGCCAGGCGGCGTCGGCCTGCTCGCGCTGCACTTCGGGGTGGCTCTTGAGAGCCACGAACTCGGGGTCCTGCAGAATGCGCGTCGCCCCCTCGGGCTGCTTGAGGAGCGCCTGCAGGTCCGGGCGACGCGCGATGAGCTTCTTGGACTCCCGGTCGAGCAGCGACTCCTGGCTCTTGAGTGCGCCCATCGTGACGAGCGCCATGAGGTCGAGCTGATCGAGGAGCTGGGGCTGCAGGTGCAAGAGCATGGCGGGGATCTTGGGCCCGGTCGCGCCGCTCAGAGCGTTGCTGATCGAGTTCCAGAAGCCGCCGCCGCCCGGCTGCGGACGGGGCGCCATCGCCTGTTGCGCGGTGATCGACTGCATGAGCACAGGAGCCTGCTGGGGCGAGACCTGCTCGAGCTCGGGTGGCAGGAGGCCCTTCCCGATCCACCCCTGTATCTGCTCGGATTGCAAGTGGGTCAGCGCGGCCTCGAAGTTGGGCTGCCCCAGGATGGATTTGAACGCGCTCGGCACGCGGCCGTAGGCGGACGGATCGAGCTGCTGCAGGCGGCCGAACCAGGCCAGCAGGCGGATCCAGGGGAGGATCTTGAGGAAACGGTCGCGCCGCGACTCGGCGTCGATACGCATCAGGGGCACTGTGAAGAACGAGATCTGCTCGTCGATATCGGGTGAGGCGAGGTAGAACCCGGGCTGCTGCGGGAGCGGTACGAGGAACCCGGGTGCGATCGGTTGCCCGTCACGGCAGCGGTTTACGTGAGTCTGAGGCTCGCCCGGCATCCAGTCTATCTCGTAGTATTCGCCCTGTACCTGTTGGCTGGCGAGGAAAAGCTCGCGGCGCCCATCCGTGCGGACGAACATGATCCAGGACCAGTAGGGGCTATCCGGGTCGGTATCGCGCAGGACCTCGGTGTAGGGGCTGTCGGCGAAGTAGTGGGCGGTGAAGTCGGGCGGGAGTACCCAGACCTGGCGGTTGGGATCGATGGGCTGGGCGCGCCAGCAGCCTTTGGGGACCTCGCGCAGAGTGGAGTACTTCTCCGCGCCGTGCAGCGAGGGCGGCGGCACGAGGTTCTGCCCGGGCGGCGGGAGCGTGCCAGGGTCCTGCGAGACCTCCGCGTGGCCGCCCAGATGGAACGGGAGCGGCACGGTGGGCGGCGCCTGGACCCCGGCGTGCTTGTCGCCGTGGAGCACCAGCTGGCCGGGCTGCGGGCTGCCGGGGAACTCCGTCACGGCGAGCGTCGGCTGAGGTTCGCCCGACTCGGCGCGAGGGCTAACGGGCTGGACTTCCGGCAGTGAGGCGTGGGATGGAAGCGGCGCGGTGGGCGAGGCCTGGAAGGGGCTGCCGGAAAGAGGTGTCATGTCACCGGGCTCAGTGGAGCGGCCGCCAGGGAGGCTCGCGTGGACAGGAGGTCCGGCCGGCTCGTCGCCGGCTGGCGGCGCCTGGCCTGCGGCCTGAGCGTCCCCCGGCGACACGAGTTGGCCGGGCTGCGAGCTGCCGGGAAACTCCGTCACGGCGGGAAGCGGATGCGGTGCTTTCGCGTCTCCCGTCGTGGGCGCGGTCACTGCCTGGAAACGCTTGCTCGTCCCTGCAATCGCGGCACCGAGCGCCAGGGCTTCCTCCGCCCGCGGGCCGCGGGCGGCGGTCTTGCCGCTGGCCGCCTCGATCCGGCGGCGCAGCGCGGGCACTTTGGAGCTGCCGCCCGCCAGCACCAGGGCGTCGATCTCGCCCCACGCGCCGGCGGTCTGGGCGCAAAGCTTCTCGAGCTCGGCCAGCACGGGGTTGATCGCGGTCTCGAAGGCCGCCCGGGCGACGCCGGAATGGCTCGTTTCCTTCTTGCTGAGCTCGTGCTTGACCGTGCGCAGGTCGGCTCCCGCGGCCAGGGGAGCCAGAGCTTTGTCGAACTGGCGACCGCCCAGCGAGGCGGTGGCGGAGCGCAGCACCTCGGCGCCTTCGGCGTGGATCTGGACGACCGCGGCCTCCGCATCCTGTCCTCCGACAACGAGGACAAAGACGATCTGCGGCTTCACGTCGGGGCCGAGGTGCGCCAGGATGGCCGCTACCGGATTGGGCACGACCTCTACTTGAGCAAAACCGGCGGAGCGGGCCGCCGCGACGAGCGCCTCGTCTTCCACCGCCGTCGGCACGGCAACCACGGCGCGCGTGACCTTCCCGTCGAGGGCGCCCTCGGCCATGCTCTTGAGCTCGCGCATCAGGTGGACGGCGAGCTCCGGGCGCGCGTACTTATCGTAGGGCTGCCCGCCCGTGAGGGCGGCGTCGCCCACGCTCGCTTTCCCGTCGACCAACAGCACGACCGAAGGCAGCACGCTGCCCAGACCTTCGAACGGGGCGATGAGCTCGGCCACGTGGGTGCGAGGGTGCACGAACGCCACCGAGCTGTTCGTGGAGCCGATGTGGACGCCGACGGAGAGGTCCATGGGTGTCAGGGTTTGCCTTCGCGCTCTCTCCACCTTTTCAGAGCCGGGCTGTTCCGCATCCGTTCGAGTGACTGCACCGCCCGGGCCGTAGGGGGCTTCTCGGCCCGCGCGCTCGCCAGTCTCTCCGCGACGCCGGGCGCAGGCTGGTAGACCGACTGGATTTCCTCACGTGGACCGCCCTCGATCTCGAGAATGGCCTTCGGAATGGCGCTCCGGATGAGGAGGATGAGGTTCGTCCGCGTCCAGGGCGCGTGCGTCGTCGTGGTACTGAACGAGAGCACGCTCTGCCCGTCGCTGTCCATGCCTCCCTGGAGCTCGGCTTGCTCGCGGTGGATGCCCGCCTGGAGGGTCTCACGGAAACGTGCGAGTTGCTCATCGTCCTGCCAGCGCTCGGAAGGGGCGATCGGGTGAAATCGGAGTTTGCCCAAAGTTCCGTCTCCCTCGCAAACGAACTCGCAGAACCGCGCACCTTTGGGATCCTCACCGGACGGCACGCGACCCGGGAAGCGGGGCAGGAAGACGACGATCCTCATGAGGGCAGGTTCAGACTCCTTCCGATGAGATTCAGAATGGTTTCGTACTTGTAGTGCAGCGTCGTGACGTGGTTCGACCAGTCGACACCGTGCTCTTCTGCGAGTTTGGCGTATTCGTTTTCCAAGTCCTCCTGGATGCGGTCGGGATTCCCGCAGACGACGCGATAGCATTCCGCGAAATCCTCCGAGGCACGAATCGAGGCGTCCATGGCGGGATGGGATGCGTAGCGGCTCGGAAAGTCCCCGTGCTCCCCGCAATCCCACTCGCTCTTGTCGGGCAAGTAACCCTTGCCGAACGGAGTGCTGTCGTCCGAGAGGGCTCCGCCGTGCGCCTGATCCACGCAGTGCCCCATCTCGTGCAAGAGAATCTCCTCGGTTCCGAGTGCCGAATCGAGCTCGCTCGCGCGCATCCAGATGATACCGTCTTTGGCGAACGCAGGCACGTTGAGCCCTCCGGGCATCAGATCGACCACCATGATCGCGTCCACATGCTCGAGATGCTCGAACGCCTGGTCGGGCAGCTTCTCGATCGCCGCCTCCAGGATACTCCGCCGCTGGTCCGAGAGGTCCCCGTAGATCGGGACATTCGGGAGGCCTGACTCGGGCGGAGGGTACTCGTAGGGCGTCTTGTTCGCCAGGATGTCCTGCGCCTCGGCATCGATCGCTTTGTGCAGCGCAGGATCGCGCAACTGGTCGGAGTCAATGAAATCTATGGCCTGGACCGGCCCGCCCTCGGACGCCTCGCCCTCGGGCGCGTCAGTCGCTGCCACTCCGGGCGCTTCGCCCGGAGCGGGTGGGCGCGGCTGGCCGAACATGTTCTCCGGCGAATCCCACGGGGACTCGATCTTCTCCTCGAACGGCGACTCAATCGCCTCGATCGGCTTGGTGTTGCGCGGCTTCTCGCGTAGCTCCTGCTCGAACTTCTCCAGTGCCGACTCGGGCTTCGGGTCGACCTCTCGGGGCTCGTCCTTTTGGCTCTCCGTCAGCACGTCGGCGCCGGACTCGCGATTGATCCGTTCGTTTTCCTCACCCTCGAGGCGCACGCGCTCGGCCTCCAGCTCCTCGAGCCCGAGTCGCTCCTCCTCCAAACGCTGGCGCTCGACCTCGGCGGGGTCGGGCTCGTCCTCCTCCTCCGGGTCGGGCTTGTCCTCGTCCTCCTCCGGGTCGGGCTTGTCCTCGTCGGACTCGTCTTCGTCGGGGTTGTCTTCTTCTCTGGTCTCGTCCGTCTCGTCTTCGGAGAACTCGTCGTCCTCGTCCGTTTCGTCCTCGCGGAGCTCCTCGTCTTCGAGCGGGTCGTCGATTGGGGGCTCGTCGTCGGGCGGCTCCTCGTCGGGAGGCTCCTCGACGGGAGGCTCCTCGGCGGGCGGGTCTTCAGGCGTGGGCGGGTCCTCGACAGGATGCTCGTCCTCGGGAGGCTGTTCGACGGGAGGTTCCTCGGCGGGCGGGTCTTCAGGCGCGGGCGGGTCCTCGACAGGCGGCCCGTCGTCGGGAGGCTGTTCGACGGGAGGCTCCTCGACGGGAGGCTCCTCGACGGGAGGCTCCTCGGCGGGAGGCTCCTCGGCGGGAGGCTCCTCGGCGGGAGGGTCTTCAGGCGCGGGCGGGTCCTCGACTGTTGGTTTGTCTGCGGACGGTTCTTCGGGCGCGGGTGGGTCCTCGCCCGGTGGTTCGTCACCCGGCGCGCCCGGATCTTCGACGGGCGGAGGCTCGTCGCCGGGCTCGTTCAGAATCGGCGAAAGCGCTTCCGCTTCTTCGTCCGGGACGGGCCGAGACGGCGCGGCGTCTCCGGGCTCGTCCGGAGCAGGCGGAGGAGCTTCCGTGTCTGCGTCAGGGGCAGGCGGCGGGGCGGCCTCGCCACCCTCCTCTGGCCCGGGCGGCGGCGGGGCGGCCTCGCCAGGCTCATCCGGAGCCGGCGGAGGCGCTTCCGTGCCTTCATCAGGCGCAGGCGGTGGCGCGGCTTCGCCAACCTCGTCAGGTCCAGGCGGCGGAGCGGCCTCGCCAGGCTCGTCCGGAGCAGGCGGAGGAGCTTCGGTGCCTTCGTCAGGCGCAGGCGGCAGCGGCTCGGTGCCATCCATCGGCCCAGGCGGCGGCACGGCGCCACCCTCCTCTGGCTCGGGCGGAGGCGGAGCCGCCTCGCCAGGTTCGTCAGGAGCAGGCGGAGGGGCTTCGGTGCCTTCGTCAGGCGCAGGGGGCAGGGGCTCGGTGCCATCGGTCGGCCCCTGCGGCGACTCGGCCTCGCCAGGCTCGTCCGGAGCAGGCGGCAGCGCTTCCGTGCCTTCTTCAGGAGCAGGCGGTGGCGCGGCTTCGCCAACCTCGTCAGGTCCAGGCGGCGGCGGAGCGGCCTCGCCAGGCTCGTCCGGAGCAGGCGGAGGAGCTTCGGTGCCTTCGTCAGGCGCAGGCGGCAGAGGCTCGGTGCCATCCATCGGCCCAGGCGGCGGCACGGCGCCACCCTCCTCTGGCTCGGGCGGCAGCGGAACCGCCTCGCCAGTTTCGTCAGGAGCAGGCGGAGGGGCTTCGGTGCCTTCGTCAGGCGCAGGGGGCAGAGGCTCCGTGCCATCGATCGGCCCCTGCGACGGCTCGGCGTCGCCAGGCTCATCCGGAGCCGGCTGAGGCGCTTCCGTGCCTTCATCAGGCGCAGGCGGTGGCGCGGCTTCGCCAACCTCGTCAGGTCCAGGCGGCGGCGGAGCGGCCTTGCCAGGCTCGTCCGGAGCAGGCGGAGGAGCTTCGGTGCCTTCGTCAGGCGCAGGCGGCAGAGGCTCGGTGCCATCCATCGGCCCAGGCGGCGGCACGGCGCCACCCTCCTCTGGCTCGGGCGGCAGCGGAACCGCCTCGCCAGGTTCGTCAGGGGCCGGCGGCGGCGCTTCCGTGCCTTCTTCAGGAGCAGGCGCCGGCGGCTCGGTGCCATCCATCGGCCCAGGCGGCGACTCGGCGCCACCCTCCTCTGGCCGCTCCGGCGGCGGAGCGGCCTCGCCAGGCTCGTCAGGAGCCGGCGGCGGCGCTTCCGTGCCTTCGTCAGGCGCAGGGGGCAGGGGCTCGGTGCCATCGATCGGCCCCTGCGGCGGCTCGGCGTCGCCAGGCTCATCCGGAGCCGGCGGAGGCGCTTCCGCGCCTTCATCAGGCGCAGGCGGTGGCGCGGCTTCGCCAACCTCGTCAGGTCCAGGCGGCAGCGCTTCCGAGCCTTCTTCAGGAGCAGGCGGCGGCTCGGCGTCGCCACCCTCCTCTGGCCCGAGCAGCGACGGAGCGGCCTCGCCAGGCTCGTCCGGAGCAGGCGGCAGCGCGTCCGTGCCTTCATCAGGCGCAGGCGGCGGCTCGGCGTCGCCACCCTCCACTGGCCCGGGCGGCGGCGGGGCGGCCTCGGCAGGCTCGGCAGGTCCAGGCGGCAGCGCTTCCGTGCCTTCTTCAGGAGCAGGCGGCGGCTCGGCGTCGCCACCCTCCTCTGGCCCGGGCGGCGGCGGAGCGGCCTCGCCAGGCTCGTCCGGAGTAGTCGGCAGCGCCTCGATGCCATCGTCCAGGCCGGGCGGCGGCTCGGTGGCATCAATCGCCCCCGGCGGCGGAGCCGCGTCGGCCGCCATCTCCGGCCCCGGGGCAAGCGTTTCGCTACCTTCGTCCGGCGCGGGCGGAACTGGAGGAGCATCGCCTGTCTCCGGCCCAGCCGGCGGAGCCTCGGTGCTCAGCGGAGCAGCCTCGCCGCCAACAGCCGGCCCAGGCAGAGGCGGTTCTCCCGCATCCGGCTCGGGACCAGGCGGAGGCGGCGCCAGGTCCCCTGAGTCCGGAGGTCCGGGCTCGCCCGCATCCGGCGGTGGGGCCGCGTCCCTCGGATCCGGCGGCTCCGGGCGCGCGGGCAGGTCGTCCGCGGCCGGCTCGGGCGGCCGGAGTCCATCCTCGAACGGGCGAGTGGGCTCGTCCATCACCCGCGGAGGCTCGTCGAAACGCTCCAGGTCGAGCGGGGGGCGGTCCATCGTGGGCTCCGGACCGATCGGCTCGTCCCGCATATCCATCCGCTCGGGAGTGGGTGGGGGGGCCAGGTCCGGAGGCGACTCGAACGCCGGCGGCGCGGTTGCAGCGATCTCCGGGACCATCTCAGGCACCGGCATGGGCGGCGGCTCCATCGGAGGCGGAGGCATCGGCAACGGAATCGGAGCGGGGGGCGGCGGAGGAGGCGGTTCCTCGGGCGGAGGCGGCGGAGGCGGCGGCTCGAACTCAGACATGCACTCAGAAACGGCTTCGCAGCAGGCTCACCAAACCCTCGTTCAGCATCTTCATAAGCAGCTGATGGGGCCAGACTCGCCCCCGCTGAAGATCACCTGAGCTCTGAAACAAGAACGGCGCCCTGTTCGAGGGGCGCCGTTCTGAGTTAGAGCTCCGGTCCGGGTGCCGCCGGCTCGGCCGGGGGGGGCTCCGGAGCGGGGGCCGGGTCGATCGGCACCACCTGCGGCTCGGGCGGAGCCTCGATGGGCACTTCGATCGGCTGCGTATCCGGAGCCGGCACCTCGCCGCCCGGGTCGACCGCGGCCGGAGGCTCACCGCCCGTCCCGGCGGGCACCTCTCCGAGCGGGATCTCCACCGGGGTGGGCGCCTCGCCCGGGTTCTCGCCTTCCACGGGGGCTGTCTGCGGCTTGGGCGTGGTCGGACCCGTCGGACGCGACGGACCCGTCGGAGCCACCATGCCCGAGCCCGGGATGGGGGCGGCGCCGTGCACATCGCAGTAGGCGTAGGGCATCGCGCCCGGCTTGTAGTACTCGCGGTAAACCTTGGGACAGTTGGGACCCGCGCGTTTGTGCGAGGTGGAGCACATCAGGCAGGGCAGCGTCGGGCCCCGGCGGACCTTCCAGTTGAGGTTCGGCTTGCCCTCGAGCGCGGCCATCTGGACACGCTTCCAGAGTGGGGCGCAGACATCGCCGCCAAACACGCCATACATCTGGGTGAAATCGTCGTTGCCGACCCACACGGCCGCGGTGTACTGGGGCGTGAAGCCGCAGAACCAGATGTCGCGGTGCGAAGTGGTGGTGCCCGTCTTGCCGGCGCAGTGGCGGCCCTCGATGAAGGCGGCCGCGCCGGTGCCGTAGTGAGCGGCGTTCTCGAGCATATCGGTCATGTAGTAGGCGGTCGACTCGGCCAGCACTTCCTCGTAGTGGGGGAAGCGGTTGTCCTCGACGATGTTGCCCTCGCTGTCTTTGATGACGCTGATGGGCGACGGGTCGATACGAATGCCGCCGTTGGCCACGCACGAGTAGGCCGTGGCCATCTCCAGCGGCGAGACGTCGCAGGCGCCCAGCGGCAACGAGACGACCGGCTCGAGCTTCTGGTGCACGCCCATCTTGTAGGCGTAGTCGATCACGCGGTCGATGCCGACGATCATCGCCAGGCGCACGGCCACGACGTTGCGCGACCACTGCAGGGCGGTCTTGAGGGGCACGGCGCCCATGAAGCGGCCATCGGAATTCTGCGGAGCGTAGGCCGGCTCGCCCGGACCCATGTTGTAGCTGATGGGCGAGTCGGGCACCACGGTCGCCGGCGTCATGCCCGACTCGAGGCCCGTGCAGTAGACGAAGAGCTTGAAGGAGGAGCCGGGCTGGCGCGTCGCCTGCCACGCGCGGTTGAACTGAGACTTGTCGCTCCATCCCGTGCCGCCCACCAGGGCGCGGATGTAGCCGGTGCCGTTCTCGATCAGGACGATGGCGCCCTGATGAAAGTTGAACATGTCGCCTTCGGCGCGAATCTCGTCGCGCAGCAGCTGCTCGCACTTCTTCTGCAGCTTGATGTCGACCGTGGTGTAGATGCGCAGCCCGCCGCGGTAGAGCAGGTCGTCGGAGTAGCGACGCGACAGCTCCTTGATGACGTAGCTGGTGAAGTAGGGGTACTTCAGCAGGTTGAACTCGGCTTTGTTCTTGTTAAGGAAGCGCATCTTGGGGATCTGCGCCAGCGCTTCCTTGTACTCGGCATCGCTGATGGCGTTCTGGGTCCGCATACTGAGCAGCACCAGCTTCTGACGCTCCTGGGAGGCTTTCAGATCGACCAGCGGCGAGTACTCGGTGGGCGCCTGCGGCAGCCCTGCCAGCAGAGCCGCCTCGCAGATCGTGAGGTCTTTGGCCTTCTTGTTGAAGTAGGTGCTGGAGGCGGCCTGCACGCCGTGGGCGCCAGCGCCGAAGTAAATCTGGTTCAGGTAGAGCTCGAGGATCTCTTGTTTGGTGAACCGCTTCTCGATCTGGAGGGCCAGGATGGCTTCCTTGATCTTCCGGTCGAGCGAGCGCTTGGGGGTGAGGAAGAGGTTTCGCGCCAGCTGCATCGTGATGGTCGAGGCGCCCTGCTTGTCCTGGTGCTTGTAGCTGGCGTAGGCGGCGCGAGCGATACCGATGGGGTCGACGCCGTGGTGCTCGTAGAAGCGCTTGTCCTCGATGGCCAGCACGGCCTTGACCATATTGGGGGACACCTTCTCGAGGGGCGTCCAGGTGCGGTTCTCCTTGAACAGCGTCGCGATCAGCGTGCCGTCGGAGGAATAGATACGGGTGGTCTCGGAGGGCTCGTAGTAACGCAGCTTGCCCACGTCGGGCAGGCCCTGCGCGTAGTGGTTGAGGACGGACAGCGCCGTCGCCATTCCCACCAGCAGGCAGCTCAAGCCTCCCAGCATCGCGAAGATCATGAGCTTCAAGCAGCCGTGCTTGAAACTCGTCTTTTGCCCTTTGCCGCTCATTGCGAGGTCACCTCGGTCGACTTCACGGAATCGAGCACGCCGTTGATGAACCCGCCCGACTTCTCATCGCCGTAAACCTTGGCCAGCTCGACCGCCTCGTTGATGACCACCGCGCGCGGGGTCTCGGGACGGTAAAGCAGCTCGAAGATTCCCAGGCGCAAAAGACAGCGGTCCACGCGGCTGAGCCGTTCCAGCTTCCAGTTTAGCGCTTTCTCCTCGATCAGTCGATCAATCACGGGTTGATATTCCGCGATCCCACGACAGATGTCCTGAACAAAATTCAACACCTGGGGCTCCTTCGCCTCCTCGGCGACCCTGGTCAGGGCGTCCTCGACGGTGGCACCGCCCACGTCCATCATGAAGAGGGCGTTCAGCACCTGGACTCGAGCCTCGCGACGTTTCATGACCTTCAGACCGCTCCTGTCGTCGCTGATGCCATCACCTGGGCCAGCTGGGCCTCGACGAAGGTGGTGTGCACCTCGCCCCGTCGGAACGACTCATTCTGCAAGAAACGGCGATGAAAGTCCAGCGTCGTGCGAACTCCCTCCACCCGCATCTCACCCAGGGCCCGGGCCATGCGGGCCAGAGCCTCCTCGCGGTCGTTGCCGTGGGTGATGACCTTGGCCAGCAGCGAGTCGTAGAACGGCTGCACCGTGACCCCGTGGTAGAGGAAGGTGTCCACCCGCACGCCGGGTCCGCCGGGCAGGTGCAGATGGTTGATCTTGCCCAGGCTGGGCACGAAGCCGTGAGCGGGATCCTCGGCGTTGATGCGGCACTCGACCGAGTGGCCGTTGAGGTTGATGTCCTGCTGCTGGAACGGCAGCTTCTCCCCCGCCGCGACCAGGATCTGCTGCTTGACCAGGTCGATGCCCGTCACCATCTCGGTGACCGGGTGCTCGACCTGGATGCGCGTGTTCATCTCGAGGAAGTAGAACGTGCCGTCGCGCGAATCGAACAGAAACTCCACCGTGCCGGCGCCCGTGTAGTCGCAGGCTTTGGCGGCTTTGACTGCGGCCTCGCCCATCCTGGCCCGCAACTCGGGCGTCAGGGCGCCGCTGGGCGACTCCTCGATCAACTTCTGGTTCCGGCGCTGCACCGAGCAATCGCGCTCACCCAGGTGCACCAGGTTGCCGTGCTTGTCGCCCATCACCTGGAACTCGATGTGGCGGGCGTTGGGCAGGAATTTCTCCAGGTAGATACGCCCGTCGGCGAAGGCCGCCTCGGCCTCGGCTTTGGCGGTGTTGAAGAATTTGGCCATTTGCCCGGGCTCGTTCACCACGCGCATGCCTTTACCGCCGCCGCCCGCGGCCGCTTTGAGCATCATCGGGTAGCCATGCTCCTCGGCGAAGGCCAGCGCAGCGTTGGCGTCGGGCACCTCGTTGCTGCCCGGCAGCACCGGCACTCCGGCGCCGATGGCGGTCTGGCGGGCCATGGCCTTGTCGCCCATCAGTTTCATCGCGTTCACGCTCGGGCCGATGAAGGTCATCCCGAGCGACTCGCAGATTTCGACGAAATGGGCGTTCTCGGCCAGGAAACCGTAGCCCGGATGCACCGCGTCGGCGCCCGCGATGGTGGCGGCGGCCGCGATGTTGGGAATGTTGAGGTAGCTCTGCATGGCCTGCCCCGGACCCACGCAGAACGCCTCATCGGCCAGCGTGACGTGCAGGCTCTCCTTGTCGACGTCGGAATGGATGGCGACGGTGCGGATATCCAGCTCGCGGCAGGCGCGCAGCACCCGCAGGGCGATTTCGCCGCGATTCGCGATCAGGACTTTTTTAAACATCGGCCTGCACCACCAGCACGACCTGTCCATACTGGACCGGCTCTCCATCGGCCACGAGCATCTCGGCCACCACTCCATCGGCGGGCGAGCGGAGCTCGTTCTTGAGGCTCACCGACTCGATGATACCGACCACGCCGCCCTTCGTGACCCGCGCCCCCGCCCTGGTGGAGTGGCGGTAGATGCCCACCACCTCGGACGTCACCGGTACGCCGGTCGCCAGCGCGACCTCTTCCTCGGACGGCTCCTCGTCGGGCAGCGACGACTCGGTCGAGACCGGCAGGCCCCAACCGGCGGCGGCGCGGCGCACGCGCAGCGACTCCTTGCCGACCTCGACGGTCAGCTCTTTCAAACCCTCTTCCTCGGCCAGGCGCGCCATCTCGCGGGCCACCTCCGCCAGGTCCACGTCTTTCTCAACGCGCTCCAATGTCTTGGTCACCTCGTCTCCTCCCAGGTTCCCGCCACCACGCGCGGCAGGCCGGCCATGTCCGGCACCAGCCGCGTGCGTCGAAAACCCCTGTCCATCATCAAAGCTTCTACCCCTTCAGACTGATGAGGGGCCACTTCCAGTGCCAGGCCTCCCCCATCCACCAGAAAATCGGGTGCCCGGGCGATGATGCGCTCGATGATCTCGCGCCCGGTGCGTCCGCCGAACAGGGCGGTGAAGGGCTCGTAGTCGCGCACGTTCTGCTCGGGTTGAGGGCCGCAATCGATGCCCACGTAAGGCGGATTGCTCACGATCAGGTCGAAACGGCCCTGCACCGGGGCGAACAGGTCGCCCAGCACCAGCTCCACCTCGGTGCGCAAAGCCCGGAAGTTGCGCTGGGCGATGCGGGCCGCATCGGGCTCGAGCTCGACGGCCGTGACCTCGGCCCCCGGCCGCTCCAGGGCCAGGGTGGCCGCCACGATGCCGCTGCCGGTGCCCAGGTCCAGCACGCGCGGGCGCACCAACGCGCCCCGGCGCAAGAACTCCAGACCCACTTCCACCAGCGTCTCGGTCTCGCCGCGCGGGATCAGCACGTCGGGCGTCACCTCGAAACGGCGCGAATAAAATTCCTTCGAACCCACCAGGTAGGCCACCGGGATGCCCTTTTCGCGGAACGCAAGCAGGCCCCGATAACGCTCCAGCGTCGACTCGGGCAGCGATTGCTGGGCCAGCACGTAAAGCCGGGTGCGCGTGCTTTCCAGCACGTGGGCCAGGAGGACCTCGGCGTCCAGGCGCGGCGAGCGCGGCCGAGACTGGCTCAGCCGGATAGCTCCTTCATCCAGCGCCTGGGAGACGGTCATTCCTGGGCCTGCTTGAGCAGCTTTTCCTGCTCGTCTTCTTGCAGCGCCTTGATGACCGGCTCCAGGTCGCCGTTCAGCACCGCGGGCAGGTTGTGCAGCGTCAGACCGATGCGGTGGTCGGAGACGCGGCTCTCCTTGAAGTTGTAGGTCCGAATCTTCTCGGAGCGGTCACCCGTGCCGACCTGCGCGCGGCGCTCGCTGGTGAGAGCCTGCTCGGCCTTCTGGCGTTCGTTGTCCATCAGCTTGGTGCGCAGCATGCGCATCGCTTTGTCGCGGTTCTGGTGCTGCGAGCGCTCGTCCTGGCAGGCGACCACGATGCCGCTGGGCAGGTGGGTGATGCGGATGGCCGACTCGGTCTTGTTGACGTGCTGGCCGCCCGCGCCCTGGGAGCGGTAGGTGTCCACCTTCAGATCGTCGGGCTTGATGTGGATCTCGTCCACCTCGTCGGCCTCAGGCAGTACCGCCACGGTGACCGTGGAGGTGTGGATACGCCCGCTCGACTCGGTGGCCGGCACTCGCTGCACGCGGTGCACGCCGCTCTCGAACTTGAGGAAGCTGTACACCGCGTTGCCCGCGATCTCGAACGTCACCTCTTTGAAGCCGCCCAGCTCGGTGGCGTTCTCGTCCATCACGCTGTATTTCCAGCCGTGCTTGTCCGAGTAGAGGCAGTACATGCGGAAGAGCTCGCCCGCGAAGAGCGCGGCCTCCTCGCCGCCCGCAGCGGCACGGATCTCCACCATGACGTTGCGGTCGGCGTTGGGGTCGCGGGGCAGCAGCAGGCGCTTGAGGCGCTCCTCGAGCGCCTCGCGTCGGGTGGTCAGCTCGACCATTTCCTCGCGCGCCATCGCGCCCATCTCGGGGTCGATCATCATCGCCCCCACGTCCTCGATGGCTTTCAGCAGCTCGCGATACTCGCGGGCCACGGTGGCCAGCTCTTCGAGGGCAGCGCGTTCGCGAGCCACCTTGGTGTAGGAGGCCGCGTCCGATTGCAGAGCGGGGTCACAGAGCTTGTTGTCGAGCTCTTCGAAACGGCGCTCGATCTCGAGCAGTCGCTCAACATCCAGCATGGCTGAACCGGTCCGAGACTACTTCTTGGCCTTATCGTAGCGCTGGCGGAACTTCTCGACCTGACCCTCGCGGGCCACGGCGCGCTGCTTGCCGGTGTAGAACGGATGGCACTGCGAGCACACCTCGACCTTGATCTCTTTGTGCGTGCTGTACGTATCGAACACGTCAGCCCCACAGGCGCATTTGACGGGGGCAACGTAGACTTCGGGGTGGATTCCTGGCTTCATGACTTACCTCGGGTTTTAAACAGTTATACGTTCAGAGATGAACGCGCAGCATTATAGCATTGAGGGCGCAAGGTCCGCAACTGGGAGGAACGCGCGTTCGAGCAGTTGAAATTCTCTCACCATGGCTGACCTGCATCGCGCCCGTGGTTACTACGTTCAGGACTTTCTGGTCCACCTCTCGGTGGAACGCGGCCTGGCCCGCCGGACCATCAAAGAGTATGAGATGGATCTGGCGGTGTTCCTGGAGCACCTCGAGCCCTACCTGCGCGAGGACCTCACCCTGGAAGGGATCGACGCTCGCACCATCCGCGAGTTCATCGCCTACCTGCGGCGCGAGCGCGATTACACCTCCAACGCGCTCAATCGCAAGATCGCCTGTCTGAAGACCTACTTCAAGTTCCTCGAGAGCGAGGGTTACCTCAAGGTCAACCCGATGAACGGCGTCAGCTCGGCCAAGGACGGCCGCGTGCTCCCCAAGGTGCTGACGCAGCCCGAGGTGGAGCAGCTGCTGGACGTGGCTCGCGAGCGTCTGGAAACGGCCCCGAACAAGGAGTTCGCGCTGCGCGACCGGGCCGCGCTGGAGCTCTTCTACGCCAGCGGCATCCGGCTGGCCGAGCTGGTGGGGCTGGATCTCAATCACATCGACCTGGACCGCAAGACGATGCGCGTCACGGGCAAAGGCAACAAGCAGCGCATGGTCTTCATCAACGAAGCGTCCTGTGACGCCCTGCGCGCCTACCTGGCGGCCCGTCCCAAGTCGAAGAGCGGGGCCATCTTTTTGAACCGCTTCGGGGATCGCCTGTCGCGGCGCGCCGTGGAGCTGACGTTCGCGGGCCTGATGCGGGACACGGGGCTGGACAAGCACGCTTCTCCCCATACTCTGCGCCATTCGTTCGCCACCCATATGTTGGAGGGTGGCTCCGACCTGGTGACCATCAAGGAGCTGCTGGGTCACTCGTCGCTCTCGACCACCCAGGTCTACACCAACCTTTCGCGCCAGAAGATGCGCGAGGTGTATGACGACAGCCACCCTCGTTCATAAAATCGCAATCTGGATGTAAGATCGCGGCAAGATCGGGGTAACATCCCGGTCTGATTTCGGGGGCTCGATTCGGGCATGCTGGAGGCACGGAGGTGCTTCATTCATGCTGATCAATCGAATCGAATCCATGGTGTTGGGTCACCAGCGCAAGCTGGGCAAAGGGGCCCGGGGGCCCGAGGTCAAGGCGCTGCAGAGGTCGCTGGTGCAGTGGATGCCGTCCTGGCGCGGCAAGCTGGCCTGCGACGGGGCCTACGGCGACGACACCGCGGCCGCGCTGGCGGTGTTCAAATCGGCCTACGGCACGGGTGTGGACGGCAATTCGCTGGACCCCCGCACAGCCCACGCTCTGGCCACCTATCGCTCAGAGCGGCGCCCGCTGGCCAACGCCGTGGTCTATGAGAAAGCTCGCAAGTGGGGCTTCCCCTTCGACCAGGAGCACCAGGTGCGCGAGGCGGCGCGTCTGACTCCCCGCCGCCTGGTGGAGTGCGACGACCACGAGATGCAGGCGGCCACGGCCGGGCGCTGGCTGGACTTCAAAGAGCTTCTGCGCTCCTCGGCGCCCGGCTACCGGGCGGTGGTGACGGCGACGACCGACGGAACCCACTCTTCCTCCGCGCACGGCGAGGGCCGGGCCATCGACTGCGTCTTCGTGGACGAACTGGGCTGCCCCATCGCTCCCTCTTCCTCGAGCTTCTTCGCGGGGCTGGCCGAGCGAGCTGGCTTCGAGGTGCTGGACGAGTACCAGACCCGCTCGACGTTTTGGACGGGGCCGCATCTGCACCTCGTGGGTCCGTAACTGGAGGTCGAGGAGATTTAGGAGATTTTTTTGGAGATTTTGGAGATGAATGAGGAGAAATTGACTCGTGGGATACTTGGGTGTGTGTTTCGGGTGCATCGGGAGCTTGGGCCGGGGTTCTTGGAGACTGTGTATCGTAGGGCGATGGTCGTGGAGTTGGCTCGTGTTGGATTGAGGTATTGGGTAGAAAAAGAGGTTGTCGTTTTCTATGACGGAGTTGAAGTGGGCCGGCCGCGCATGGACCTCGTGGTGGAAGAAAAGGTCATTCTGGAGCTAAAGGCTGTGGAGGAACTCAACAAAGATCACTACGCCCAAACCCGTTCCTATCTGAAAGCAACGGGGCTTCCTCTGGCACTCCTGATTAACTTCTCTAAATCTTCCTGCGACTTTCGCCGAATCGAACCAGCCTTCCCTATATCTCCTCAATCTCCAAAATAATCCCCCTAATCTCCTCGACCCCCACGCCTCACAGCTCGTCCAAAGCCTCGTGCAGTTCCCCCCGCGTATGGCTGTCCCCCACGCGCCCGGCCAGCTCGATCCCGGCCTCGAAGGCTTCGCGGGCACGATCAGTCTCGCCCAAATCCCCCAGGGTCTTGCCGAGCTGGTAGTAGGTGGCCAGGTAGTCGGGGTCGAGGCGGCGGACCTCTTCGAAGGTCGCGAGAGCCTGCTGGATGTCGCCCGCGGAGCGATATTCCAGGCCCAATGCGTAGCGGGAGAAGGAGTCGGTCGGATCGGCGCTCAGAAACTCGAGCAGCGTGGCGATACGATCGGTCAGCTGAGCAGCCAGCCGTCGTGGGAGGCCTGCGTGCGCTCGGCTTTGGGACCGCCGGAATTGCCATTCAGGAGGCCCGAGCCGATATCGCCATCGCCAAAGCTCAGCGCACCGCCAGCCAGGTAGCCGATATTGCCCGGGTCGGCCTGGCTCGAGGCCGCAGGCGCCTTGAAACCGACTTCGGCCGCGATCTGAGCCGAGCTGCCCAGCGTGTCCCGGGTGGTGTCGGCCGAGTTCCAACGGAGCAACATCTGCTCGGCGGCATCGGCCTCGTCGAGGGGCTTGCTGGGGCTGAACGACTCCCCGGTGTGAAGAGCGTTGACGCCGCCCTCGGTGACGGTGGTGGAGGGGCTGGAAACAGCTCGGGACTGGCCAGTATGGACGTTGAACTGCTCATAACCGAGCCCAAGATTGGACCGTACCGTATTGTTTCCACTCACCATGCTACGTCACCATCCCGGGCTATCTTACCACAAGTTCACACAAAATTTACAAGGCAGCCCTGAAATTTTCCTGAAAATCTTATCCCGGCAAGTGAGGGCGCCGTCTAGAGGCCCGGAAAAGGTTGGGGGGCCTGGCCCCCCAACCTCTAGTGGACGTGGAACTGCTCCTTTTCCGTGGAGCCGTGCATCGCCTTGGTGGAGGTCATGCCGCCCGTGGCCACCTCGGTCACGTCGTCGAAGTACTCCGTGCCCACGAACGCCTGGTGCTTGACCGCCTCGTAGCCGTGCTTCTCGGCGTCGAACTCCTGGGCCTGGAGCTCGGCGTAGGCGGCCATGCCGCGGTCCTTATACTCTTTCGCCAGCATGAAGATCGAGTAGTTGAGGGCGTGGAAGCCCGAAAGCGTCACGAACTGGAACTTGTAGCCCAGCTTGCCCAGCTCTTTCTGGAAGTTGGCCTGCTCCTCTTTGGAAAGATGCAGGTTCCAGTTGAACGAGGGCGAGCAGTTGTAGGCCAGCATCTTGCCCGGGAACTCGGCCCGCACGGCCTCACTGAACTCGGTGGCCTCTTTGAGGTTGGGCTTGGACGTCTCGAACCAGAGCAGATCGACGTAAGGTGCATAGGCCTTGGCCCGGGCGATGGCCTGGGCGATGCCCGGTTTGACGTGGAAAAAGCCCTCGTGCGAGCGCTCGCCCGTGAGGAACGCGTGGTCGTACGGGTCCACGTCGGAGGTCAGCAGGTGGGCAGCATCCGCGTCGGTGCGCGCGATGAGCACGGTGGGCACGCCGCAGACGTCGCTGGCCAGGCGCGCCGCGCAGAGCTTCTGCACGAACTCCGCCGTGGGCACCAGCACCTTACCGCCCAGGTGACCGCACTTCTTGACCGAGGCGAGCTGGTCCTCGAAGTGCACACCGGCCACCCCTTCGCCGATCATCGCTTTCATAATCTCGAAGGCGTGCAGCGGACCACCGAAGCCCGCTTCCGCGTCGGCCACCAGCGGCGCCAGCCAGTAAGTGCTGTGGTCGTCCTTCATGTGGTGAATCTGGTCGGCCCGCAGCAGCGAATTGTTGATGCGGCGCAGCAGGGCCGGCACGCTGTCGCTCGGGTAGAGCGACTGGTCGGGATACATCTGCGAGGCCTCGTTGTTATCGGCCGCGACCTGCCAGCCGCTGACATAGATGGCCTTCAGGCCGGCCTTGACCTCCTGCACGGCCTGGTTGCCGGTGATGGCCGACAGCACATTGACGTAGTCCTCGCTGTGCAGGATGTCCCACAGGCGCGTGGCGCCGTGGCGCGCGAGCGAATGCTCGATATGGAAGGACCCGCGCAAGCGGTAAACGTCCTCCGCCTTGTAGGTGCGCTGGACGCCCTTCCAGCGGGGGTTCTCCTTCCAGTCCTTCTCGATCTGGGCAATGAATTGGGCTTTGTCGGACATGATGTGTGGCTCCTTTTTAGTAGGGAGTAGGGAGTAGGGAGTATCGTTGGGAGACTTCCTGCGAGTAGAACTCCGGAGAGAGACTCTTAGACTCCACTCGCTCCGCTTACTCTTGCCTCACTACTCTCGCTTCTTCCTCGTAGCTCTTTACTCGTTACTCTTTACTCTCTACTCGTTATTCGTTTCTCTTCACTCGTTACTCTCAACTCTCAACTCTCAACTCTCAACTACTCGATATAGGGGTAGGCTTCCAAAGTCAAGAACTCCGCGCACTCGGGCGCGGTCATCATCTGCTCGAAGAGCTGAGCGGCACGGTCGAGCGTCGGCCCCCCCAACCGCTCGGACAGTTTTTCTTTCTCGGCGGCGATGGCCTGGCGCACCAGGTCGGCCGTGATCGGTACTCCCTGGTCGGTCTTGGCGCCGTGGCGCACCCACTGCCAGACTTGCGAGCGTGAGATCTCGGCGGTCGCCGCATCTTCCATCAGGTTGTAGATGGGGACGCAGCCGATGCCGCGCAGCCAGGCTTCGAGGTACTGGACGCCCACGTCGACGTTGACGTGCAACCCGGCCTCGGTGATGGAGCCGCTGTGCACCTCGAGCAGTTTGGCGGCGTCCGCCACCACGTCCTCGCGCTTCACGTCGAGCTGGTTGGGTCCGCTCATGTGCTCGTCGAAAACTTCACGGGCCACCGGGACCAGCCCCGGATGGGCCACCCAGGTGCCGTCGTGGCCCGCCTTCACCTCGCGCAGCTTGTCCTGACGGACTTTGCCGATGGCCGCCTCGTTGGCGACGGGGTCGTTCTTGATCGGGATCTGGGCGGCCATCCCGCCCATGGCGTGGATTCCGCGCTTGTGACACGTCTGGATGAGCAGGTCGACGTAGGCCTTCAGGAAGGCGCGATCCATCGTGACCTGGGCTCTGTCCGGAAGGATCCGGTCGGGATGCGCGCGGAGCTTCTTGATAAAGCTGAAGATGTAGTCCCAACGTCCGCAGTTGAGCCCGGACGAGTGCTCCTTGAGCTCGTACAGGATCTCGTGCATCTCGAACGCGGCCAGGATGGTCTCGATCAGCACCGTGGCGCGGATGCTGCCCCGGGGCACGCCCACGTGCTCCTGGGCGAAGACGAAGACGTCGTTCCAGAGACGCGCCTCGAGGTGGCTCTCCAGCTTGGGCAGGTAGAAGTAGGGCCGGGTCCCGCGCGCCAGTTGCTCTTTGGCGTTGTGCCAGAGGAAGAGGCCGAAGTCGAAAAGGCTGCCGGAGATGTTCTGCCCGTCCACGCGCAGGTGCTTCTCGTCGAGGTGCCAGCCGCGCGGACGCACCAGCAGCACGGCGGGATTGTCCTTGAGGCGGTATTCCTTGCCCTCGGGCGAGGTGAAGCCGATGGAGCGGCGCACGGCGTCGCGCAGGTTGACCTGACCTTCGAGGTTGTTCAGCCACGTGGGAGCGTTCGAGTCCTCGAAATCGGCCATGAAAGTCGAGGCGCCCGAGTTCAGCGCGTTGATGACCATCTTGCGCTCGACGGGCCCGGTGATCTCCACCCGGCGGTCGCGCAGGTCGGCGGGGATGCTGGCCACGGTCCAGTCGGACTCGCGCAGCTCCTTCGTCTCGGGCAAAAAGTCGGGCAAGCCGCCCGCGTCCAGCTCGGCCTGCCGGTCGCGCCGGCGCCGCAGCAGCTCCTGGCGCCGCGGCTCGAAGCGGCGGTGCAGCTCGGCAAGAAAAGTCTGCGCCTCGGGCGTCAGCACGCTGACGACTTCTGGCGATTGAGGACCCGCGAGCTCGATTCCGGCCTGGACCGTCATGAACGCCCTCCGTAGACTGTTTAGGGGGAAAAACCCTTCGACGGTGCCGAGTGGGGAAACCTTTCGCGCGCCGCCAGGTTCCACCAGGTGATGAATTCACAAGAAAATCCGCTCAGCATCTGGCTCAACCTCATAGCCGGACTGGTTCTGGTGCTCTTCTGCTTTTCCAACCTCACGGGAGCTCAGCGAGATCGGGCGCAAGATATGTTGTTCGGGCCTCCCACGACATCAGCCGCTCGCGCGAATAGAAGCGTAGTGGGATCCGGCGATCAGAGCATTGCTCCCAAAGCTTCAAAGCCAGCTCCTCCGGCGAAGCCGGACCGTTCCGTCTGACGAAATCCTGCACCAGCGCCATGTAGAGGCAGGTCAGCGTCTCGTGATAACCGCCGGTAGGCGTTTGCTCGACCCCCTGGGAGAGGTTATAGGCCTGGATTCCCTGCCGCATGCGCTCCAGAGCCTCCTCGGGGGGGAAGTTGAGGGCGTGCCAGAGAGCCACGTCCAGGTGGGCGCGGTGGGTCCACTCGGCAAACGGCAGGGTTCGCTCGGACCAGGCCTGCACCAGAGCTTCGATCGACACGAAGGGGCGTTCCCCCGCGAAGGTCCAGGCTCCTCCGCGGGGAAGTCAAACCGTTCATGGGCTATCTGCTGGACGCCGCCTACCGCTACCTCGAGGCTCGCCAGGTCGAGGTCAAGCTCCATCCCGACGGCGCTTCGTTCCGCTTCGAGTGCGCGGGCGTGGTGAGCTGGACCTGCGTCGTGAGCGAGCGCAACGGGCGCGAGCTCTTGTGCTACGGGGTCCTCCCCGCCCGCATCCCCGAGCCGTTGCGCATGGCCGCGGCCGAGTACATCACCCGGGCCAACTACGGAATGGCCGTGGGCAACTTCGAGCTGGACTTCTCGGACGGCGAGGTGCGCTACAAGACCTATCTGGCCCAGGACGGCGGGCCGGTGACCGACGACATGCTGGCGCCGATGCTGTCCGTCAACCACGCCATGATGAAGAAATACACGCCCGGCTTCATCCGGGTCAGCAAAGGGATCTCCGCGGCCCGGGCCGTGGCCGAGGTGGAGGCCCGCAACCTCACGGCCGGCTTCTTCCTCGACGGCTACACGCAGGCCCGGTTGGAGCTCGACGACGTGCATCCGCTGCACGGAGGGCGTCGGATGGTCATCTACGGGGACGGACGCGCCCTGGTCGAGCGCGACGGCCGCAAGCTCATCGGCAGTGTCAACGCGTCCGCGGTCTTCGAGGTCGTGGTGGAGAACGATCTGCTGGGCTTCGTCAACCCGCCCGAGCGCCCGCGGGTGCCCGACGAGGCCTGTCCGCTCATCAAGCTGGTCAATGCGGCCGGCGAGGAGCGCACGCGCGGCGTCTGGGCCAACGACGACGTGATGCCCTTCAACCGCGTCTATCGCTTCCTGTTGGACCTGGAGAGCAAGCTGTGAGAGACAAGCTCCCGCGCACCTATTACGCCTTTCTGGCCCGCCATCCGCGCCTGACGGCCATCCAGGAGAAGGGGATCGCTCCCATTGCGGCCGGGCGCAACGTGCTGCTGTCGGCCCCCACGGCCACCGGAAAGACGGAAGCCTACGCGGCGCCCCTGGTGGAGCGCTACCTGGACGACCTGCGCAAGCCGATGCTGCGCGTGCTCATCGTCAGCCCCACGCGGGCGCTGGTCAACGACCTCCACCGACGCCTGGAAGTGGCCGTCGAGAAGCTGCAGGTCAAGCTGGAGCGGCGCACGGGCGACCATCCCAAGTCGCTCGAGAACGCCCCCGCGGGCGTGCTGATCACCACCCCCGAGTCGCTGGACTCGATGCTGGCGCGCAATCCGCGCTGGCTGGGCGAGGTGCGCGCCGTGGTGCTGGACGAGCTGCACGTGCTGGAGGGCACCCCGCGCGGGGATCAGCTGCGCTGCCTGCTGGTGCGCCTGGAGAAAGTGGTCGCCGCGCTGGGCGGACCGCCCACCCAGCAGCTGGTGGGCGCCACGGCCACGCTGGGCCATCCCGACGAGGTGGCGCGGCGCTATCTGGGCCCGTCGGCGCAGGTCGTGGCGGTGCCCGGGCAGCGCAAGCTCACGGCCCAACTGGCCCTGATGACCAACACGGAAGACGTGCGGGCGGCGCTGGAGAAAGCCGGGGGCAAGAAGGTCCTGTTGTTCGCAGGGTCGCGCCGCGAGGCCGAGCAGCTGGGCTTCGAGCTGCGGGGCCAGCCCCCGTTTCGCTCCCACGTGCTGGTGCATCACGGCAGTCTCTCGCGCCAGGAGCGCGAGCGGGTGGAGAAGGCGTTCCTGAAGGCGCCCACGGCGCTGTGCATCGCCACGACCACCCTCGAGCTCGGCATCGACATCGGCGACGTCGACCTGGTGGCGCTGGCGGCGCCGCCCGCCGAGGTGGCCGGCGTGCTGCAGCGCATCGGCCGCGGCAACCGGCGCACCGGCGAGACGCGCGTGCTGGCGCTGTACGAGGGCCCCGGTCGCAAGGAGCGTCTGGAGCACCTGATGGAGTGCGCCCGCATGGGTCGACTCCTGGCCCCCCAGACCCCCTTCAGCCCGGCGGTGCTGGTGCAGCAAGCCTTCTCGTTGAGCTACCAGAATCCGAACCGCTTCCTGACGGCCGAAGCCCTCTTCTCGCGCCTGCCCGAGGACGTGGGCAAGCGCTACAACCCCGACAAGTGCACCGAGCTGCTCGACCGCCTGACCGAGCGCCACTGGTTCGAGCGCCAGGGCGACCGCTATCGGCCCGCCACCAAGCTCGAGCGGCTCTTCGAGCTGGGCAAGATCCACCACAACTTCAGCGGCGAGTCAGGCCGCGAGGTGGCCGTGGTGGATCGCCAGACCGGTCGCGTGGTGGGCCACGTGGTGCGGCGCGCCGACGGCTCGTTGCCATCGCAGATCTCGCTGGGGGGCGTCACCCGCGAGCTCGGCTCGGACAAGGGCGGGCGCGAGATCTGGGCCGGGCGCGGCGAGGAGGGAGGCGGCGGGGATGCCTTCCGAGGCCGCTCGGCGCCGGTCAGCGACCTGCTGGCGGCCGACCTGGCCCGTTACCTGGAGCTGCCGGGCAAGCCCTACTGCGTGGTCGGGCGGCGCCTGATCGTGGGCCACTTCCTGGGGTCGGCCCGGGGGGCGCTGCTGAACGAGGTGCTGCGAGGTCGCGGCGGGGCCAATGGCTTCGTTTTGTGGATGGACGAGCGCGAGGAGCCGCCCTTTCCGCTGGACCCCGACGAGCTGGATGCGATTCTGCGCAAGCGCTGCCTGGCGCTGGGGCGCGAGCTGTCGCTGGGCCACTGGGCCGGCGAGCTGCCGCGCACCTGGCTGGTGGAAGAGCTGGTTCGGCGGCTGCGCCCCTTCGACTGGGCCGAGGAATCGCGCGACTACAAGCTGCACCCCGCCGGCGAGGAGATGGGCAAGGTACTGGCCGGCCTGGCGGCGCCCGAGGAAGACAGCTAGAGCCGGTCGCGGAACTCGCAGCGCGCGAAGGCTTCGAGCACGGCTCGTCCGGCTTCTTCGGGAGTGTTACCGCACTCCACCATGCGCTCGGCCAGTCCTGTCGAGCCTCCCCGCTGGTTGGAGGCGCTCGGCAGCAGGAA
>JBDHVW010000092.1:0-32059 GCA_039809865.1 Vulcanimicrobiota bacterium | reverse complement strand
TTCAGATCGCGATGCACGATCCCGGCCTTGTGAGCCACCTCTAGGGCCTCCAAAATGGGCAGGAACAAGCCCAGAGCCTCCGCGACCGGCAAACCCGAGGCCCGCAACGAGCACGACAGATCACGCCCCGAAATCAGCTCCATGGCGTAGTAGAGCATGCCATCCTGCACATCGCAGGACAGGATCTTCACGATCCCCCGATGGTTGAGCTTACCGGCCAGCTTGATCTCCCGCCAAAAACGGTCGCGGAACTCCTGCTCGCCGCTGAACTCGGGACGGATCAGCTTCAAGGCGACATCCCCGTCAGGACCCGAAGCGCGATAGACGTAACCCATCCCCCCCACGCCCAGGAGCTGGGTCAGCAAATAGGGCCCGAACTGCTTGCCCAGATAAGGATTGGTCCCGTCAGCCTGCAGGGAAGCCTGCAGCGAGGCGAGCTCCCGCAAGGAACCCAGCGCCGCCGACCGGCGCCGGCGCGCGACCCACGCCAGCCAGGCCAATCCGCCCGCAATCGCGAGCGGGACCGCCACCAGCAGCAGCCCGTAAGGGCGATACCGCACGCCGTCGCGGAACCACACCCAGGACGACTCCGGCGACAGAGAGACGCGCAGCGGAGCCCCGGCGGAAGCGTTCTCCCACAGCACCGTCACGGGCTCGGAACGGTAACCCGCGCAGCGCGCCTGCACGATCAGGCTCCCGGAGGCTCCAAACCACTCGCGCGCAAAGCGCACCGAAGGGGCCGAGCCCACCAGCAACCAGGGCTCCCCCGCACCCGGCCCGG
The DNA here is from genome assembly GCA_039809865.1 of Vulcanimicrobiota bacterium. Classification (GTDB taxonomy): domain Bacteria; phylum Vulcanimicrobiota; class Xenobia; order Xenobiales; family QWHO01; genus QWHO01. The sequence continues at coordinate 31,278 of JBDHVW010000092.1, read as the reverse complement.
GACGCCAGAGCGTGACACCCGGCGGATAGGAGTCCACCCGCACCTCCACCGCCGCGGCCAGCCCACACAAGAGCAGCACGAGCAGGGCCGCTCTCACGGATTCTCCCGCAACGTCAGGCTGGTGGCAAAGTCCTGACGGCCCGGCTCCACCCGATAAGGCACCCGATACGTCGTCACCAGCGACAGGGAAAACACCCGTCCATCCAAACGCGGAGCAAAGGATGACACGGAATCCAGCAGCACCACGGGCGACTCCGGGGCCAGCGCGGCCAGTTCCTCAGGGGTCAGGCGCCGCGGCGGGCCGGTGAAGGCACACGTCCCGCGCCGCACCACCCCTTCCACGCAGGTGTAGACCACCAGCGAGGAATCCCATACCTGCGAGCCGTCCGAAGTCAGGTCCGCCAGGCGCTGGATGGCGATCACGTCAGGCCCCACGCTGACGCTCTGCACACACCCGGCGCGGAGGTCGGTGCGCAGCCGCTGCACCAGCAGGCTGCCCAACTGAAAGCGCTGACTCTCCACGGATTGAACCGTGTAGATTCGCATTCCCCAGATCACCAGGGCGACCAGCAGTCCCAGCACCAGGGCCCCGAGCGCGGTCGAAACCAGCAACTCCGGTAACGTGAAGGCTTTACGTCTCATCGTTGACCACCCACACTTCCCGGGTGAGCTGCCGGAGCTGCCCCATTTCCCGCCATTTCAGCTCCACATGCACGCATTTGAGAATTGTCGCGTCGTGTCCTTCGACCGGGCGCACCTCGACAAAGCCGGTGATCACCCGGCCGTCGACATCTTGCGATACGGCGTGGCGACCCTCCAGGCGGGCGAACGGCAAACTCTGCTCGGTGGACAGGACGCTCTGGGCGAATGAGGCCGCGCGGTAGGTCTCGCGGGCTTTGAAGTTGGCCAGCAGCGCCCCCGGGATGACCGTGGTCAGCGCCGTAATCAGGAGACTTGCGATCGAGAGACTGATCACCGATTCCATCAAACCGTATCCACGCCGCTTGTTCCGCATCTTCGGTCACCTCCTGTGACCTCAGAGTAACCGCTCTCGCCTGCCCCGCTCAGTGACCCTGCCACCGCCCGATCGGTGATCTCGATCACAGCAGGTTGCCTCCCCCTGGGCAGCAAATCAGCGGACATGCGTAAACGAATTCTGCTGGCTTTGCTCCTGACACTTATCTTGCTGCCGCTCAAGGCCGAAGATGCACCCAAGAATTTGGAGCAATTGATCGTGGATGCCACCAACGAGCAACGCAAGCGGAACGACCTGCCCCCCCTGAGAGCCGTGCCCCGTCTGGCCGATTGTGCCCGCCTGCACTCGCAGGAAATGGCCCAGCTGAATTACTTCTCCCACAAGTCCCCCACCGAGGGTTTGACGACGCCCCACGACCGGGTCGACGCGATCGGGCTGCATCCGCTGCTGGTGGGCGAGAATATCTATTCTTCGAGTGGGAAATTACCCGCCGACGCGGTGCAGAACTCGATGAACGCCTGGATGAAGAGTCCCGGCCACCGCGCCAACATCCTGGCCGACAAGTATAGCTGCATCGGGGTCGGAATGTTCATTCAAGGGGCCGATGTCTACGTGACGCAGGTCTTCAGCACCGAAGTGGGCGAGTGACCGAGCAAGACCGGCTCGAGCTCGACCCGGAACGCGCCGCGGAGCGGAAGAACCGCGCCCGTCGCCGCCTGCACTCGGTGGAAATACCGCTGTACCGAATGATCGGGATGATGTTCATGATCCTGCTCGTGCGGCTGCATCCCACCGACCCGTCCGCGATCTGGACCTGGCTCTTCCCCACCATCTCGCTCGGCTATGCTCTGATCAGTTGGGCCATCCTCTACCGCTGGGAGCGATTCGGAATCGTCTTCCTCTACCTGGACGTGGTGATCTACTGTCTCACCATCTACCTGACGGGCATCGAGCAGAGCTGGTACATCTTCTTGCTCATCGTGCGCGAGGCGGATCAGATTCCGGCCGGACCGCGCCGCACCCTGGCCTTCGCCCATTTCAACCTGGCCTGCTACGTGCTGATGCTGGGATTTGCGATGCTGGCGGGGCATCACGTCGAGGGGGCGGCGGCGGTGCAGAAGGCGATGATCATCTACCTGAGCGGGCTCTACCTCAGCCTCAGCGCCCTCACCGCCGAAGGCCTGCGCGACCGCGCGGCGCGAGCGCTGCGCACGAGCCGGGGGCTCATCCTGGAGCTGGAGAAGCGCACCCTGGAGCTGGAGGAGGCGAACCAGGCCAAGACGCGTTTCCTGGCCAACACCTCCCACGAGCTGCGCACCCCGATGAACGGCGTGCTGGGGATGCTCGACCTCACCATGGACACCGAGCTCAACGAGCAGCAGCGCTCCTACCTGCGCGACGCGCGGGACAGCGCCAGCTCGCTGCTGCGCGTGCTCAACGACATTCTGGACGTGAGCAAGCTCGAGAGCGGGCGGTTCACCATCCACCCCAGCCCGTTCGAGCTCAAGGAGTTCCTGCACGAGGTGCACAGCTTCTTCGTGGCCCGCGCCCGCAGCTCGGGGCTCGAGCTGGAGCTGGTGCTCAAGAACGGTCTTCCGGGCAGGGTGAAGGGCGACCGCGACCGGATCCGGCAAATCCTGCTCAACCTGATGGACAACGCCTTCAAATTCACGCTGGTCGGCAAGATCAGCCTGACCGCGCAGCCGGAGCCCAGCGAGAACAAGAAGGTCAAGCTGCTGCTGACCGTCCGGGACACCGGGCAGGGCATCAGTCCCGAAAAGCTGGACAAAATGTTCGAGCCGTTCGTGCAGGGGGACGACTCGATGACCCGCTCACAGGGAGGCACGGGCCTGGGCCTGTCGATCTGCCGCGAGCTGGCCCAGTTGATGGACGGCCGCCTCTGGGCGGAAAGCCAGCAGGAGGTGGGCTCGCAGTTCCATCTCGAGCTCCCCCTCGAAGTGCTGGCCGCGGCCGCTCCCACAACAGCCCTCTCGCCCGATGCGCCGGGCTTTCGCTCGCTCAAGATCCTGGTGGCCGAGGACAATCCCGTCAATCAGCGGGTGTGCGCCCGCATGTTGGAGCGCTTTGGGCACCGCGTGGTGCTGGCCGCGGACGGATTGCAGGCGCTGGCTCTGCTCGAGACCGAGTCTTTCGACCTGGTGCTGATGGACATCCAGATGCCCGGGATGGATGGGCTGGAGGTGACCCGCAAGCTGCGTGAGGGCGGCGGCACGGTGCCGGTGGTGGCGCTCACCGCCCACGCCACGGTGGGCTACCGCGAGTTCTGCCTGAGCCAGGGCATGGACGGATATCTCGACAAGCCTATCCGGATGGAGGAGCTCAAACAGGTGCTGGAGCAGTATGCCCGCAATGTTTAGCGACGACAGGCGGTTTCTGTGGGGAGCGGCCACCGCCAGCTACCAGATCGAGGGTGCCTGCGACGAGGACGGGCGCGGCGAGTCCATCTGGGATCGCTTCTCCCACACCCCCGGCAAGACCCTGAACGGCGACACCGGCGACGTCGCCTGCGACCACTACCACCGCTGGCGCGAGGACATCGCGCTGATGAAGTCGCTGGGCCTGGGCGCCTACCGCTTCAGCCTCGCCTGGCCCCGAATCATGCCGCAGGGCACGGGCAACGTGAACGCGCGCGGTCTCGATTTCTACAGCAAGCTGGTGGACGGACTGCTGGAGGTCGGCATCACGCCGTTTGCCACGCTTTACCACTGGGACCTGCCCCAGGTGCTCGAGGACCAGGGCGGCTGGCAATCGCCCGAGATGGCCGACTGGCTCACGGAATACAGTCTCGCCGTGGTGGAGCGCCTGGGGGACCGCGTGCAGCACTGGATGGTGCTGAACGAGCCCTGGGTGTTCACCTACCACGGGTATGAGGAGGGCGTCCACGCGCCGGGCAAGACCGGGCTGTTCGTGCCCGTCTCGCACCAGGTCAACCTGGCCCACGCGCGGGCGTTGAACGCGCTGAAGGGGCAGTATCCCGAGTTGGAGTTCGGGTCGGCGTTCAGCTTCGCGGCCACCTACGGGGAAGATCCGGAGGCCGTGGCGCGGCAGCACGCTTTCAACAACGACTGGTTCCTCCGGCCGCTGCTGCGCGGGAGCTATCCCGAAGGGCTCTGGGAGATGCCCGAGCCGGTCGCGGCGTCGCTCGACTTTATCGGGGTGAACCAGTACTTCCGGCAAATCGTGGCGCCGGGAGACGATCTGGTGCGGGTTCGCAAACTCGAGGGGCCGGGTTGGAAGACCGACATCGGGTGGGAGGTCTGGCCCGAGGGCCTGGGCCGCACGCTGAGCTGGCTCTGGGACGAGTATCGCCTGCCGCTCTACATCACCGAGAACGGCTGCGCCCTCGACGAACCGCGGAACGACACGAAGCGCATCGAGTACCTCGACGCCCACATCCGCGAGGTGCTGAAGGCGCGCGACGAGGGCGCCGACGTGCGCGGCTACTTCGCCTGGAGCCTGATGGACAACTTCGAATGGGGCTACGGCTACAGCCAGCGATTTGGCCTCACGCACATCGATTACGCAACGCAGGAAAGGACGCTGAAAGCGAGCGGGGAGTGGTATCGCGACACGTTCGGAAGGGCGCAATGAGCCACCAGGAGATCCCCGGATTCCGGTCGGTCCCCCGCACGGGGGTGATCTACGTGATGAGCCGCGCGGCCGAGTTGGGCCACGTCTACGGCCACCCCGAGTGGGCCAACCTGGGTCAGGGCTCGCCCGAGACGGGCCCGCTGCCGGGCTCGCCCAACCGGATCGAGTCGATCGAGGTGCATCCCACGCTGCAGACCTACTCCCCCGTGGAGGGCTACCGTCCGCTGAGGGAAAAGGTGGCCCAGTTCTACAACGCGGTCTACCGCAAAGGGCAGCGCTCGCAATACACGGCCGACAACGTCTCCATCGCGGGCGGAGGGCGGCTCGCGCTGACGCGCATCGCGGCCGCGCTGGACGCGGTCAACATGGGCTACTTCATCCCCGACTACACGGCTTACGAAGAGCTGTTAAGCGGCTTCAAGAACTTCGTCCCCATCCCGATTCTGCTCGATCCGGGCAGCGGCTACAAGATCTCCCAGGGCGACCTGCGCAAGGAAGTGCTGGGGCGCGGGCTGGCCGCCGTGTTGGTGAGCAATCCCACCAACCCCACCGGGCAGCTGGCCGAGGGCAACGAGCTCAAGGCCTGGGTGCGCCTGGCGCGCGAGTGCCGCTGCACGTTCATCCTGGACGAGTTCTACTCGCACTTCATCTACACGGGGTCCTCGCCGCAGGAGGGCAAGATGGTGAGCGCCGCGGCCTACGTGGAGGACGTGGACGACGACCCGGTCGTGATCGTGGACGGCCTGACCAAGAACTGGCGCTATCCCGGGTGGCGCATCAGCTGGACCGTGGGTCCGCGCAGCATCATCGACGCCATCGCCAGCGCCGGCTCGTTCCTGGACGGAGGCGCCAACCACCCGTTCCAGCAGCAGGCCGTGCAGTTGCTCGACCCCGAGCTGGCGCACGCCGAGACGGTGGCGCTGCAGACCTGCTTCTGGGAGAAGCGCGACTTCGTGCTGCGCCGCCTCAAAGAGCTGGGCATCGAGCCGGACGCCGACCCCGAGGGCGCGTTCTACGTGTGGGCCAACCTGTCGCGCCTGAAGCCCCCCCTGAACAGCGGCATGGCCTTCTTCGAGGCGGCTCTGACGCAAAAGGTCATCACGGTGCCGGGAGTCTTCTTCGACGTCAACCCGGGGAAGCGACGCTCCAATATGCGCTACGATAATTACGCGCGCATCAGTTTCGGTCCGGAGATGGGCGTGCTGGAACGAGGCATGGACGGGCTCGCGAACGTTTTGGCAACACAGTACACCAAAGGTTAACATCGAGCCGGGCCGCTCCGCAGGCTCGGGAAGGCATAGTGGGTCTATGTTCGTGAACCCGATTGGCTCCAACCCCACCACCAGCTCCGCCGACCCGATGGCCCTCATGGGTGGAAACGCGATGGCCCGGCTGGGCGGCATTTCCCCCCTCGAGTGCACGATGCAGCTGCAGATGCAGCAAATGATTCAGCTTGAGGCGGTGCTGCTGTCGATGCTGATGGGGCTGATGAGTGACGGGTCCTCCGGGTGTGCGAGTGGCCTGCCCGGCCTGGGCGGAGTGCCGGCCCTTTCCGGGGGCGGAGGCCTCGGCCACCTGAGCGGTGGCGGTCTCGCCGCCGCGCCGCAGCAGCCCGGCGGCAAAGCCAGCTTCAACATCGCCTCGTTCAACGTGCTGGGCAGCTCCCACACCGCGGCGGGCGGCAACAAGCCCGGCATGGCCAGCGGAGTGCAGCGCACCCGGGGCGCCGTGGCGGCGCTGCAGCGCAACCACGTGGACATCGCCGGCCTGCAAGAGTTCCAGGGCGACCAGCAGAAAGAATTCCGCCGGCTGGCCCCGGGTTACGGGATGGCCGGCTCCAAGGACAACGCTATCGTGTGGAACAAGCAGAAGTTCCAGCTGATCGAGAAGCGCGAGGTCACCATCCCCTACTTCGAGGGACACCCGCGCAAGATGCCCGTGGTGCGCCTGCAAGACAAGCAGACCGGCAAGCAGATGTGGATCGTGAACGTCCACAACCCGGCCGACACCAAGGACCACCCCCACAACGCGGCCAACCGCGCCAGGGCGGTCAACATCGAGCAGAATCTGCTGCAGCAGCTGCAGGGCACGGGCCTGCCGGTGCTGTTCGTGGGCGACATGAACGACCATTCGATGCGCGGAGATCTCTCCGAGGCGGGGATGACCGCCTCGCGCCCGGGGCAGGGCGAGGGCCCGATCGACTGGATCTTCGGGTCGCGGGGCGTGCAGTTCTCGAACTACACCCAGGACAAATCCACGCTGCACGGCACCAGCGACCACTCGCTGATCGCCTCCACCGTTACGATTTAGTGATGCTGCCCCCCGCGCGCGTGGCCGCGGGGATGCGCGGGTAGCCGGGCAGCTCGACGGCTTCGGCCGGGCCGCGGCGCACCTCCACCAGCAGGCGCTCGTCCAGGGCGTGGCGCTGAAAGACGACCCGCGCCTCATCCACGTGCAACACCCGGAAACCTCCCCGGCGCAGGGCGGAGGAGCGACGGCGAAGCGCCATCAGGCTCGTGACCAGGGCGCGGGTGCGCTCGCACCAGCGCGAGGGCTCCCAGATCATCGGGGCCCGATTGTGCGGGTCGCGCCCCCCGGTCATGCCGTTCTCGTCGCCATAGTAAAGGCAGGGCGCGCCCGGGAAGGCAAACAGCAGGGTCAGGGCCGCTTCCACCTTGTCCAGGTCGTCCTGGAGCAGCCAGCGGATGCGGGGCGTGTCGTGGCTGCCCACCTGGTTGAACTGAAGGCGCGCGATCTGCCAGGGGATGGCGGCCATGAACACACGCCACTGGTCGACCAGCGCCCGGGTCGAGAGGGCTCGATTGCTCCCGTGCGGAGCGCTCTGGTAGAACGGCAGATCCGCGCCGCTCAGCCAGTGAATGACCGGCATCGTGAAGCCGCGGTAATTCATGCTGGCGTCCAGCTCCTCGCCCTGCAGGTGGGGACTGCCATCGAAGTAGTGCTCCCCCAACAGGTAGGCCTGGGGGTTCTCGGCCTTCACGGCGCGCCGCAACGAGCGCCCGATCTTGTGCCCGAGCTGCGACTCGCCCTGACGCGCCAGCATATTGGCCACGTCCAGCCGCCAGCCGTCCAGTGAAAAGGGCGGGCGCAGCCAGTGGCGCAGGATGGTCTCCATCTCCTCGCGCAGCAGCGCGCTGCGGTAATCGAGCTTGGGCAGGGAGCCGACTCCCAGCCAGCACTCGTAGTCGCGCGGGTGCTTGCGGAAGGTAAAGAACTCGGCCGTGGGGGCATGGGCGTCCGCCTGCGCCTGGACGAACCAGGGATGCGTCTCTCCGCAGTGATTGGGCACGATGTCCAGGATCAGCCGCATCCCGCGCTCGTGCACGGCGCGCATCAGCGACTCGAGCGCCGCGTTGCCGCCGAAATGCGGGTCCACGTTGCGATAGTCGGCCACGTCGTATTTGTGGCTGCTCGGGGCCGTGAAGATGGGATTGAGGTAGATCGCGTTGGCGCCCAGGTCCTGAATGTAGCCGAGCCGGTCCTCGAGGCCCTTGAGATCGCCCCCGAAGAACTCGTGCCACCCGGTCTCCTGGCGGGGCATCTCGTGCCAGGCGCGCGCCCGCACGGGACGGCCGGAGCAGTGATACTCGCGGTCGCGGACGTTGTTGGAGGGGTCACCGTCGTGGAAGCGGTCGGGAAAGACCTGGTAAAAGACGGCGTCCTCCAGCCAGTGGGGGGCTTCGAAGCGCGAGAGGTAGCGGAAATCGGTGGCGTCGGTGGGGGTGTGGCGGGTGAGACCGGCAGCGCTCAGCCACCAGGGGCCGTCTTCGGTCTGCAGGTAGAACCGGTAGCCCAGGCGGGGGGCGCTCAGGGGCAGGAAGACCGTCCCGTCCGCTCCCACGGGGGTCATGATCTCCTCGCCGTCGGGCGCCGTGCGCACGAAGGCTCGCTCGACTTCCGGCGAGAGTTCGAGCTTGAGTCGCAGTCCCCCGTGCTCGGGAGTGCAGTAGTATTCGCTGGAATCGTGGTGCATGCAATGAAAAGGGCCGGCTCTTGCGAACCGGCCCCCGTCCCCGCGCAAGTTCCAAAAGCGTGTCAGGGTTCGAACCTGAGGACTCGATTGAAGGTCGAGTGCTTACCAAGCACAGTATGTAAGCTTTTGCTGTAAGGTCGCGGTAAGGTCAGGATACCACGGGCTGTCAAGCCAGAGCCCGGCCGCAGCGGCCGCAGTAATCGCTCTCGGGGTCTTCTTCCTTGGCGCCGCAGTATTCGCAGAACTTGATCTTGCTCGCGCCCGTCACCTCGGAGACATCCTTCAACCTGGGAGGCGGCTCGACGGGCTTCTTCTTGCCCTTGCCGGGAAGATCGGCGCGCCCCGAGGGGGCGTAATCGGGCGGTGGGATGCTGAGCCGGCTCAGCACCGAAGCCTGGGCGGCCTGTCGGTCGGGCGGAGTGCCGGCGACCTCGGGGTGCTCGTCCACCTCGTCCTCGATGACGTTGAACCCCGTCTTGCACACGATCTCGCGGTCGATGATGCCCCAGACCTCCCAGGTGACCTCGGCCGCCTGGGCCCGCTTGAGAGCTTGCTTGACGCGCTTCATGAACCCGGGGCCCTTCACGTCCTCGGGGAGTCGGAGCTCGAAGCTGTAGGTGCCGCTCGACAGGTCCTTGGGCCCATCCAGGGTGCGCGTGGCGTCAAAGACGATCTCGCCTTCGCGCAGGGCGGCGAGGCCCACGGCTACGTGCACCCCGCTGCGCGCCTCCGGAAGCTCGAAACGAAAGACTCCGCGCACGATCTGGCGGAGCTGGTAATCGCGGCGATCCAAGTCGAGAGTGAACATCGGCGCGGTTTTCGGGGTCGGCAGGGCGACCCCCTGCGGGGGCCCGAAGCCGGTGGGCCATGCAATGTCCTCAATGCCAGACCCGGGTGGCTCCCGGCAAAGCCTTTTGCACCAAATGCGGCACCGCTCTGGCTGCCCAGACCAGCCTGCTCACGGTCGATCGCGACACGCTCAACAACCTCCTGCAGGGGATGCAGCTCTCGCCGGAGGGCAAGCTGATGGCCGGCCCGGTGGAGATTGACCCGGTGCGCCTGCTCAAGCCCGAGCTGACGCTGCGTTGGGGGGGCTACGTGGTCAGCGTGGAGCAGTTGACTCTGGGCGCCGACGGCCTGCGCGTCAGCCTGGACCTCAAGTGATCCAGCTGGCGCTGCACGAGGCGCACGTCAACCGCTTGCTGGGCAAAGCTCAGGTGACCTACCAGGATGGCTGTTTCGTGGTGCACCGCAAGCTGCCCGTGGGGGCCGCCACGGTGGTGGCCGTCCCCACGCTGGAAGGGCGCGAGCTGGTCTTCTACGTGCCCTTCGATCAAGCCGGCGTCGTGGGGCAGGTCGCCAAGGTGCTGTGGGGCGTGATCTCCGACCAGGTGCTCAAACAGGCGAGCCCGCGCCTGGTGGCGATGGGAATGCCCTCGGACGCCCTGGACGTGAGCCAGGTGACGTACAAAGGCAAAAAGGCGGGCCGCCTCTCGCTCTCGCTGCATCGCGTGAACGAATGGCTGGCCCGCCAGAAGGGGCCCCACCACGTGGCCGTGGAGGACCTCGAGTTCGAGCGCGACGTGGTGAACGTCACGCTGTCGCTGCGTTAGCGGTTCCAACTGCCGTTACGGTTGTAACGGTTGTAACTGTGCCAGCGGCCATTGCGGTCGTAGTAGCCGTTGCTGTTGTTGTAGTAGTAGCCGTTGCTGGAGTTGTTGTAGTTGTAGCCGTTGTAGTAAGCGCGGTTGGACGCGTTGTTGTACATGTTGTAGTAGGTGCCCGACGGCACGCTCATGTAGCGACTGTCGTAGTAGCGCCCCGAGTAAGGATTGTAATAGGCACCGTTGCGATAGATGTAGCCGTTGTCCGAGTTGATGTAGACCTGAGCCTGGGCGGCCGTAGTCAGGGCTCCGGCGGCCAGCAGGCCGATAAGCATTGATTTCATGTGAGCTTACGCTCCTTTCATTGCCATCATCCTAGTTCTTAGCGGCTGCCTCGGGCAGGGTCCAGGGTATGCGGTCGATCCGGGACTGCAGTGGGGAGGAGCGTTTCAACCGCCTTTCAGCACCCGTCGATATCCTGGCTGGTAAGATGAATACGATCCGCCCGCTCACCGCCTTTACCGCCCCCACGCGATCCTCGGCGCCGCCCACTGATAAGCCCGACCAGTTCGTTCCCAGCGATGGCTCGCTGTTGCGGCCGCGCAGCGTGGTGGTGGTGGGAGGCACCGACAAGCCCGGGAAGCCTGGCTGCACCATCACCAGGAACCTGCTGGCCAGCTTCCCCGGCGAGACGTACGTGGTCAACAAACGGGGCGGCGAGATCTTCGGCAAACAGGCCTACGGGAGCGTGTCCGACCTCCCCTCGGGAGTGGATATGGCGGTCGTGACCGTGCCGGCCGAGCAGGTGGAAGGGGTGTTGAAGGAGTGCGCCGAGCGCAAGATCGGGAGCGCCGTCATCATCAGCGCGGGCTTCGACGAGACCGCCGAGGGTAAGGGGCGCGCCGCCGAGGTCAAGCAGTTCGCGCACGACCACGGGATGCGCCTGATGGGCCCGAACTGCCTGGGCGTCATCAATACCCAGGTGGGGCTGAACGCGAGCTTCGCCATCACGCCCGCCAATCCGGGCAATGTCGCCCTGCTGGCCCAGAGCGGCGGGGTGCTCATCTCGCTGATGGGCGTGGCCGAGGAGAAAGGATTCGGATTCAGCACCCTGGCCAGCCTGGGCAACAAGATGGACCTGCAGGAGTCGGACCTGCTGAAAGAGCTGCAGAACGACCACCAGACGCGCGTGGTGGCCATCTACACCGAAGGCCTGCACGACGGGCGCGAGTTCGTGGAGCAGGCGATGAAGACGGCCGAGAAGATGCCGGTGTTGCTCCTGAAGGGCGGCAAGAGCTCGTCCGGAGCCCAGGCCGCCAGCTCGCACACGGGCTCGCTGGCGGGCTCCACGACCGTGTTCAACGCGGCCATGAAGCAGGCGGGCGTCATCCAGGTGCAGGACGAGGAAGAGCTGGCCGACCTGGCCATGGCGTTCGCGGATCAGCCGCTGCCCGAGGGACGCAAGCTGGCCGTGGTCACGAACGGCGGCGGACCGGGCATCATCGTGACCGACAATGCCACCGAGAAGTTCGGACTAGAGATGGCGACCCTGGACCCCGCCCGCGTGGCGGCTCTGGATGCCAGGCTGGACGAGCTGGGGGCGCCGCACGCGGGAATGAACAACCCGATCGACGTGGTGGGCGACGCGAAGGAAGATCGTTATCGGGCGGCCATGACAGCGGCGCTGGAGGACCCCGGTGTGGACCTCGCGCTGGTCGTGCTGGTAGCCGCCGGCCCGGCCGAGATGGAGAAGACGGCCCAGACCCTGGGCGAGCTCTCGCGCCAGTACGGCAAGCCCGTGGCGGCCAGCTTCATGGGCGGCAAGATGACCGCCGAGGCACAGAAGATCCTGCGCCAGAACAAGATTCCGACTTACTCGGTGCCATCGCGCGCGGCCCGGGCGCTGGGGGCGATGGCGGATTACGCCGAGGCGCGCCGCACGTCCCACGCCGAGGCCGCCTGCGCCCTGCCGGCGCCCGACAAGGCGGCCGCTCAGGCCGTGCTCGACCGCGCCGCGAAGGCGGGACGCACGATGCTGTCGGCTCAGGATTGCTTCGATCTGCTGGCCGCCTATCACATCCCGGCGGTGGGCTCGCGTCTTGCGCAGAGCCCCGACCAGGCCGTGGAGCTGGCGTCGTCGCTGGGCTTCCCGGTGGTGATGAAGATCGCGTCCGAGGACGTGGTGCACAAGAAAGACGTGGGCGGGGTCGTTCTGAACATCAAGACCCCTGACGAGGCGCGAGCGGCCTACGAGCAGATCCTGGGCAACGTCCAGCAGCACAAGCCCGACGCGCGCATCGACGGCATCCAGATCTTGCAGATGGCGGACACGAAGGGCACCAAGGAGATCATCGCGGGCCTCAAGTACGACGAGACCTTCGGTCCGACCCTGATGACGGGACTGGGCGGCATTTACGTCGAGGTCTTCAAGGACGTGAAGTTCGCGCTGGCCCCGGTGACGCCCGAGAAGGCTCACGGAATGCTGTCCGAGCTGCAGGCTTACAAACTTTTGCAGGGCGCGCGCGGCGACCGTCCCAGCGACGTGGAGGGGCTGAGCCAGGTCCTGAGCCGCGTCTCTCAACTGGGCGCGGACTTCCCCCAGATCGGCGAGCTGGACATCAACCCGCTCCTGGTCAGCGAGCGCGGCGTGGTCGCGGTGGATGCCCGCGTCAGTCTGCGGGGTCGGTCATGACGTTCTTCGGGGCGCTGCTCCTGCCCATGTCCCTGCTCATGGCCCTGGTCTACCTCAAGCTGTGGCGCAAGCAGAGCGGCTGCGCCCCCATTCTGGCTTTCGTGTTCGGAACGTATCCGGGCATTGCGGTGGTGGCTCTGATCCTGTTCCGGCTCGGGAACGTGCTACCCGTGGTGAGCCTGATCAGCCTGGCGGTGGGGGCAATGGCCGGAGGCGCGCTGGCGGCCGAGCTGTATCGGACCGTTTTCGGCAAGCCCCGCGACCCCGGCGGGGATGGGATGGGGCTCAACCCGTAAGTCACGCGGGCCATGCCGGAGCGAGTCGCCCTGGCATGCCGGCACGACTCGGGCGGCGCGTGCCGGGGCAAGTCGCCCTGGCATGCCGGCACGACTCGGACGGCGCGTGCCGGAGCGAGTCGCCCTGGCATGCCGGCACGACTCGGGCGGCGCGATTCAACTTCCTTTCACGGTCGCCGTTTAATCTGTTCGCATGACGATCTCCGCCTGTCAGAGGGCCGTGCCGTACGCCTCGGTGGCGCGCGCGCACGGGCCCGCGCCCGAGCCCCCCGCAAGCCCGGTGGACACGGTGGCGCAAATCAGCGCCCCGCCCCAGTTGCCCGACGTCAAGAGGAGCGCCGCCTATGGCGCGGCCTGCGCCTGCCTCAACTTCGTGATGGGGCCCGTGGCCCACGGGGTCGGCAAGGTGCTCAAGGCAGTCGACATGCTGCCCGACACCAGCGAGCCCTCTCCCCTCTCCAGCCCGCTCCGCGACGAGCCGGCCCCCAAGATCGACGTACCGCTCTTGATCGTGCACGGCTGGCACACGCAGATCTGTTTCTTCGACGCCCTCACCGACAAGCTGACCGAGAAGGCCCCCCAGACGGGCTACGTCAAGAACGGCCAGCTCTACGCGGACGGGGCCTGCACCCAACCGCTGGAGAAGCCGGCCGCCGACATGAAGGTCTTCGTCAGCGTCTTCGAGAGCGCGCGTCACGCGCCGCCCGTCTCACAGCCTCAGCTCAAAGCCAACATCGAATGCATCCGCAAGCTCACGGGCCACTCCAGGCTGGACCTGGTCGGCTACAGCATGGGAGGGCTGGCGACCCAGATGCACCTCGACCGCGAGGAAGACCCGGGCGTGCGGCGCTTCATGATGCTGGGCACCCCCAACCAGGGGGCCGGTCTGGCCGGACTGCTGCGCATGGCCATGAAGAACGAGCAGAAAGGCCACGACGTACAGTGGCTGCTGGATACCAAGCAGGTGCAGCATGGCGACGAGGAAGCGGTCGAGTGGCTGCGTCCCTCCTCGGCGGCCCGGGAAGATCTCCACTCCCGCTGGGAGGCGCAGAAGGCCAAATGCGAGGCCGTCCTGACCGTGGGCTCCAACGAGAGAATCACCCTCAATCGCTTCTTGATGCCCGTCCACGGCGACGGCACGGTCACCACCGGCAGCCTCGCGCTGCCCGGCGTGGAGACGAAGCTGGTGGGCTCGTGCGGGGAGTACAGCCAGCACCGCAACCTGCCGAGCCACCCGGACACCCTCAACTTCATGCGGGAGTTCTTCAGCTGGGAGCCGGCTTAGTGCGGAAACGGTAACATTTCCCCAGAGCTGTCAAAGAGGCTCTCCAAAGGCCGCCTTCTATGCTGGAGTCAAAGCAACTCCCGGGAGGCCTCTCATGCACAATCTGGCGGTAGCCCTGGATCCGTGCCGGCGGCTGCTCGGCAATCACCTCTCCCCCCCGTTTCCACGGCCCAGACTCGTGCCAAAAAGGGCCGCCCGGCCGAACGCCGAGGGCCTGACGCAGGCGGCGCGGCTGGACTGGGTGGCGGGCCCGCTGCAGGCCGCCGGGATTCGCGCCGAAACCGCCCTGGAGGGCGTGGAGCTACACCTGCAGGGCCTCGCGCAAGGGGGCCACTCGCCAGCCACCGTGGGGGACCCGGCGGCGAGGGAGAGGTTGCAGGGCGGCCTGCTGCTCTTCGCCGGCTGGCAGCACCTCGAGGACCTGGCGATCTACGGGCCGCGCGTCCTGGACAATCTGAAAGCCTCGCTCGTCCGTTGCGACCCTCCCGAGCTGCCGCGAGGCCTGCCGCCCGAGGAGAGAGCCCGGCTGGTCAACGTGGCCCGGCACCGTATCGGCCAGCTCAGTCCGATCCATCAGCTGGGAACGGCGCGGGCGCAGGGATCCTATACCACGCTGGAAACGATCCACACGTTCCGCCTGTTGCTGCAGGCCGTTCCCAACGAGCAGGGGCTCTTGCTGGAGGCGGCCGGCGCGCGCCAGAAGCCCTACGCGCGCTGCCTGAAGACCCTCCAGGAGAGCTCGGATCGCCTGCTGAGGGAGCTGCGGAGCAAGGAGGTCGCCCCGGAGACCCTGGGCGGGGTCGTGCTGGGCGTGCTTTCGGGCGCCTCCTGGCTGTGCCGCAGCGTGCTTCCCATCGGAGGTCAGGCCGCGACCCGGGGGTTGCAGGCAAAGGCGCAACTCCAGGCCGCCCGGGAGCTGAACGCGCTGCTGGCCGAAGCCATCGAGGCCAGTAGCACCGAGGAGCGGCTGGCCACCTTCGTGCGCGACCGGCTCAGCGTGTAGACTAGAGGGCCGCCAGCATGAAATGGGCCAGCCGCCGCGTCAGCAGCGGATTGTCGACCTCCAGGGCCCACGCGGCGGCCGCCAGCAGGCGGGCGTAGCCCTCGCACGGGTGCGCTTTCAGGTGCTCGCGCAGCTCCTTGCGGGTCTGCTTGGCCAGCGACGACTTGTCGGGCGGGCCGTCCACGGCGTGCATGCCGGCCACCTCCGCGCGGTGCAGAAAGCGATTGCGCTCGAATCGAGGCAGCCGCACGGCCAGCTCGAACCGGGCTTGAAACTCGTCGGCCAGAGCGCGGATCTCACCACCCGACACCGTGGCGTCGCGCCCGGGCCGAGGCCATTCCGGGCTCCAGGAAAAGGACCCCGCCCAGTAGAGCTCACCGCTTCGGAGCGACCGGAGACACTCGTGGATCAGGGGACGGCGTTCGTTGACGAACCAGCCGATCAGGTGCACCACCGGCTCGTCGGAGGGCTCGAGCTTGCGCTCCGAGCAGCTGCGGTGAACCCATTCGCCCAGCTCGAGCAAGAGGGGCTTGCGGCCTCGCAGGCTGGCGATCAGGTCGTCCATCTCGGGAGGCAGGTCGCCGGTGGCGTAGGCCGACTGCAGAAAGGCGCCCGCGAGCGAGGCGGCGGCGAAAAAGCGCTCCGGGTCGACGCGCTGGAGATAGGCCGCCAGAACGGCCTGGCGAGAGGCTTCCTGGCGGAGCAGCAGGCCGATGCAGATCCTGGTCTGGAGAAATCCGCTGCCCCCCGGCGAGGGCACGGTCCAGACGATCGGGCAGGGCAGCGTGGTGCTCCAGGAATCGCGGGCTGACGCGCAGCTGGCCAGGCACTGCACCCAGCTGCGAAACGGGTCGCGCGTGGCCAGGTTCTCCCGGGCCAGCGCCCGGACCCGAGCGTAGAGGGGAATTTCCTCCAGCCGGCGCTGATCGCAGGCGGTGGGTTCGTCCCAGAGCGGAACCAGGAACGTGTCCGCAGCCGGCGGATGCAGCGCCGCCGCGCAAGCCGCGGTAGCGAAGTTCGTGAAGTCGCGCGCCGGGCCCGGCTCCCACTTGAAGTAGTGGATCAGGCGCTCGTAGCACTGGTTGGGATGGCCCCAGTTGATGCCCTCGAAGCTCGTCAGCAGCTCCTCCAGGTCGGGCGGGGGCTCGCCCGTGCCGGAGAGGATCTCGGCCTGCCGCGGGGGAGGCCGGTCACCGGCGATCATCTCCTCGTACTGGCGCTGCTGCTCCAACCACCAGGCCGGCACCTTGGGCCGGTGGGTCAGCCTTTCCAGGAGCCGCTCGGCCCACTGATCCAATGAGAGCTCGGCGGGATAGGGCGCGGAGGTATCGTCGTCGCGGGAGAAATCCTCCAGCTGACCATCGGCGTGGTAGCGCTGGGCGAACCAGGGCGAGCCCTCGAGCCGAAAGTAGCCGGATGGGGGGCTCTCTTCCAGCCGCAGCCAACCGGCCAGTTGGCCGCGCTGGATGACAGCCACCAGCCGCAAACTTCCGCTCGGATGACGGCTGTAGTAGCAACCATCGGGCACGTCCAGGGCGGGTGGCGGGCGCAGGGGCCAGGGCTCCTCGAGCCGGGCCGGCCACTCCAGAGCTCCTTCGGGTAGCTCCATGGTCAGGGCTTGCGCGTCTTGATACGCACGCCGCCGACCGTCACCGCTCCATCCTGAATCACCACGGTGGGTGTCTTCTCGCCCCCGGCGTTCCGCTCGATCTCTTTGCGCAGCGCGTCGCGCTGCAGGGCGTGGACCCAGCCGCTCTCGGTGGCCACGTGCAGAGTGTCGCCGTGCACGGCGAAGTGGAGCTGGCCCTGACTGCGGTTCACGAAGCGCCACCTGGCCTCGCCGCTCGGGTCGAGGCACATGATCGTTCCGCCGTAGCAGCCCGCCACGTACAGGTAGCCGTCTTTGTCGGTCTGCACGTTGTGGTCGCGGGGGGCGTCCGGGAGCGGAAGATCCTTCGTCCACTTGTGGTTGCCGTCCAGGTCGAAGGCGCTGAACTTGACGGGGCCGTCCTGGAAGAGCGACCGCTGGGCGACGTAGAGGGTCTGGCCGTCAGGCGACAACACCGGGGTAGTGCCGAAACCGGTCGTCTGCACCTGCTCATCGCTGCTGGTGAACTTCTGGTTGTCCCGCCAGGACACGCCCCAGACGAGCTGGCCCTGCTTGTCGACCCGGCGCAGGTTGCCGTACTTGTCGCAGAAGACCAGGTCATCTCCCAGCTGTAGCGGGCGCGTCTCCAGGCGGACCGAGTCGGCCGACCGAGAGACCTCCTGGCCGTCGCGGATGCGCAGGATCCGTCCGCCCTCGTTGACCAGCACCAGCGAGCGATCGGGCGCCAGCTCGAGCGAGCGCACCTTGGACTTCATGAAGCCTTCGCTGAACTCGACCGCGCGCGCCTTCCACGACCCGTCCGACGCGTTCAGGATATTCAGCCAGCCGGTGCCCTCGGCGTAGTAGAGCGTGTCGCCGTCCACCACGGGACTGGCGTCCGAGCCGTAGAGCTTGTCCAGCTTGTAGCGCACCTCGCCCGTGGGCGTGTAGGAGCGCACTCCCGGCTGATTCCAGCCGGTCACGTAGACGTTGCCTTGCTGGTCGAACGTGGGGGAGCAGCCGACCTCGTTCCAGGTCTGGGCGATGTTCGTCAGAACCTGACCGCTGCTGGAGATCAGGCTGACGCCTTCCTTGGTGACCACCGCCAGCTCGCCGTTGGGGCCGAGCGCGGGAGGGGCCTGCGCGCCCTCGGGAATCTGCGCGCGCCACAGCTCGTCGCCGACCGTGTCCTTGTGGCGCAGCAGCGCGCCGATCTGCGCCTGCGTGGGCGGCCCGGGCTCGGGCGCGGAGCCCGCGAAGGCATCGCCCGAGGCGGCGACCGCGCGGGTCGGCCGCGGACAATAAGACAGCCCCAGA
The DNA here is from genome assembly GCA_039809865.1 of Vulcanimicrobiota bacterium. Taxonomy (GTDB): domain Bacteria; phylum Vulcanimicrobiota; class Xenobia; order Xenobiales; family QWHO01; genus QWHO01. The sequence goes on along the minus strand of JBDHVW010000092.1, from coordinate 12,911 downwards.
CCAGTGATCTGCATGACAGCACTTTAGCCTGAGGTTCTGAAGCGATCCTGAACGAAGGTCGTTCCCCTCGCCCGCGAATCGCTGCCTGGAGGAACGACGTCGTTCCCTGCGCCCGCGAATCGTCATCCAGGGGAACGACCCCTGGGCGCGAGGCAGCCCGGCGCGCCCGGGTCGGCCAGCGGCTCAGTGCGCAGGGCTCTCCACTCGCCGCGTCTCCTCCATCAGCGCGGCCAGCTCCTCCTCGTTCAGCGCCAGCGCGCGCGCCATGTCGCCCAGGTAGCGGGCCTCCGACTCGGGCACCTCCTGGTCGGACCAGGCCACCGCCAGCAGCAACCGCATCGCGTTCAGGCGGCGCGCCTTGTCCAGCAGCTCCAACTGGGGACGCTGTCCCTCCCGGTTGCGGATCTTGCGCTGCTCGAACTCCTCGTCCGACAAACCCAACCGCCCCAGGATCTGGCGCACCATGCTGGTCTCGGCGGGCGACCAGCGGCCGTCCGCCCACGACAGCTGCACCAGCGCGGTGATCAGCTGCTCGCGCTCATCCAACTGGAAGCTCTCCTCGAACGCCGCCCCGCGTCCGTAGCCCTCGTTCTCGAGCTCGCCGCGCAAGAGCCCCTCGTCCGTGGGCAGGTCCAGCGACAGCAGGCTCTGCTTGGTCAGCTCCAGCCCGCACTCGAACTCGGGCCACAGAGCCATGCGCGCGCCGTGCGCCAGCAGGTGCCGGCAGTGCTCTTGCGAGACGCCGCGCGCCAGCACCGTCAGGTCGGGGCGCGCCCGACGCAGGATCTCCGCCACGCGGTTGCTGGCGATCGGATCCGGCATCGTCAGCACCACCAGCCGCGCCCGAAAGGCCCCGGCGGCGTCCAGAATCGTCTCCGACGACAGGTCCCCCAGAATGAGCCGGTGGTTGAAGCTGCGCGCCTTCCCCAGCATTTCGGGACGCGGGTCGATGGCGCAGAAGTCGATGCCGGCCGCCGCCAGCGCCCGCGCCAGCACGAAGCCCACGCGACCGTAGCCTCCGATGACCACGTGCGCACTCAGGTTGACCGGCTCGGGAGTCGGCTCGCCCTTCTCGTCCAGAAACCAGCTCCGCAGGCGCGACGCCTGGCTGGAAGTGAGCGGCGTCAAGACCATGCTCAGCACCGCGGTGACCATCACCAGGTTGTAGAGGCTCGTCGAGACAGCCCCCACGCGCACGCCCACCTGCGCCAGCACGAACGAGAACTCGCCGATCTGCCACAGCGTCAGGCCCACGGCCCACGGCACTACCTTGCGGTAGCCGAAAAGGCGCACCACCGCGCCGAACACGACGCCCTTGATCAGCAGCGCGCCGAGCAGCAGTCCGGCGACCAGCCCGAGATTCTGCGAAACGACCGCCGGCTCGATCAGCAATCCCACCGACACGAAGAACAGCATCCCGAAGAGGTCGCGCAACGGCCCCACCTCGCTCAGGACGTGGTGGCTGTAGTCGGACTCCGCCAGCACCAGGCCCGCGAGGAACGCTCCGAAGGCAAACGAAAGCCCGGCTTTATAGCTGAGAAATCCCACCCCGAGCCCGACGGCCACCACCAGCAGCGTGAACAGCTCGCGCGGGGCGTGGCTGGCGACCAGCTCGAAGAGGCGCGGCAGGAGCTTGCCGCCGAGGAACCAGACCACCAGCACCATCACGGTGCCGGTCACGCCGAGGCGCCCGATGCTGGCCACGCCACCGCTCAGATTGCCCAGCTCGGGCAAGAGCAGCATCAGGGGGATGATGGCCAGGTCCTGCACCACCAGCATCGCCAGCATGATGCGGCCGCTCAGGGCCTCGCGGAAGCCCTGGGCATCCAGCACCTTCAGAGCCACCATCGTGCTCGAGAGCGACAGGGCGGCGCCGAACCAGATGCCCTCCAGCCAGCCGAAGCCCAGCAGGCGCAGCAGCAGAGCGCCACACGCCAGCGAAGCCGCCATCTGCAGCGTGGTGCCCAGCAGGGCCACCTTGCGCAGCTCGCTGAGCTGCTTGAGCGAGAACTCCAGCCCGATGCCGAACATCAGCAGAGCCACGCCCATCTCGGCGAGATGCTCGATATCCCCCGTCTCCAGCACTTTCGGACCGGGGGTGTGCGGGCTCACGAACAGTCCCGCCAGGATGTAGCCCAGCACCAGCGGCAGGCGTGCCGCGCGGGCGACCAGACCGCCACAAACGGCGGCCACAAAGATCAGACAGAGGTCCTCGACCAGACCCATAGCAACCTCCTACGAAAGCTGATTTGCGCTTACGTGAGAAGGGACGGGGGACCGCGCTTCGAGACGGTAAAACGCGCGTGCGGCAGCGGGGGAAGGCTGACCTGACAGTAGGCCACCAGAGCCACCTGAACCGGCAAGGCCAATACACAGACAGGCCCGGCGGGCAGCAAAACCTCACCGGGTGCCGTGTGCGCCCGCTCCACCTGCAAAGGAGCCACACTGTACAAGCCTTCGTGTGAGCAACCCGGCGACAGCTGGAACCACATCAGGCCCAGCAGACTCAGAACGAGCAGGGAAGCAGTCTTCACGGGTGGATGTACATCTCGTAGCTCACGGTAACCCCATCTTCACCGGTTACCGCCAGACGGCCTTCCCGATCGACCGTCGATTCGAGCGCCGGGCCGCGGACGACAGCGCCGCTCTTGTCCTGATGGACAAGAAAGCCCGAGCATTCCCCGCCAAAGGGCAGTTCGATCTGGGTCCAGGAGTGGTCATCCTGCAAAATCGCCGGCGGGGAGCCGGACCTGACCGGGGGAAGCGTCATCTCGCGCTCCCCGTGAATGCCGATGAAGAACTTCATGTTCCCCTCGCCATCGACTTCCTGGCGGCAGGTGCTGAACGTCTCGTCGCGCTGGATGTACTGGCTTGAAGGGCGGTCCTGGCGCACCTCGGGGCTGGAGACCACCACGCTATGGTCGCCAAGATCCAGCACCGTCTGCAGGCCCGTGCGAGGGTCCCGCGCCACCAGGTCGCCTCCGAAGCTCTGGTAGGCGTCCAACGGCTCTCCCTGGCAATCCACGGCCTCCACGCGCGAGCCCAGCAGGCCCCAAAGGCGAGGCGTCACGGTCATGCGCGCGGCCACTCCCGGCGTGTCGCTGGGGAGCTCGTACACGTTCTCGCGATGCACGACGCCATTCTTCCAGGTGATCATTTCGCGGGCAGTATAGTCCGCTCTCCAGCCGCCAAAGGTGAACTCGATGTTACAGCTCGCCGTCCAGCACGCGCCGGATCTTCTCCAGCATCGCCTTCTCGCGGCCGGGCCGCTCCACGACCTTCGCCAGCGAGCCGTAGTGGTGCTCGAGGCACTCCAACAGCAACGTTTTCAAAGCTTCCTCATCGCACGCATAGGGCACGGCATTCGAGGTCGGGTAAACCTTCTCCAAAGTCGCGATCCGCTCGTCGAAGTGGGCCAGCAAAGTCTCCAGCGGCCAATCCCCCCGCCGGATCGCCTTCAGCTGCTCGTTCCCCCGCAACAGGTCGAGGTCACCCTCCAGCAAGATCTGCTCGCACTCGTTCAGCAGGCGCACCAGGTGGTAGGCATACTTGACGTCATAGCCGTGGGCCTCGATGGTGGCCCGCCGTTTCTCGCTTTTCGGGTCCGTGCGCGAACGGATCTTGGACATCTGCGCAAAGGCATAGCCCTTGAACGTGTGCCAGCACTTCTTGCTAAGAAACAGCTTGCGGTGCTCGCGCACGCGCTCCCCGATCGGCGTCATGAAGAGGATGCAATGCGCCGGCGTGAACAGACTGTCGAGCATGTTGGGATTGCCGTCCGCGCACAGGCGGAAGTAGCGCACGATCGAGTAGACGGTCAGGTCGTACTCGCGGTCGCCCAGCTTGATGTGGTGCTGCTGGAAGTCGTTGAAGGCGGGGACGTTCTTGTCCCAGCCCTCGACGTACCCCGCCACGTGCGGAAACACGATCTCGCGTGGGGGAATGCAGAATCCGTATACGTCACAGTCGGACGTGTCGCTGGAAACTCCGTACGCCTGCGACCCCATCACGGTCTCGTAGTGCACGTTCTCGGGCACGAAGCGGGGCGGTTTGATCAGGTCGAGCGAGAAGAGCTTCTTGGTCAGGCAACCCACGCGCCCTGACTTCCAACTCGATCTCCAAACTCTTCTCTGAACTCTGAACTCTGAACTCTCAACTGGTTACAGGTTGGACGTGTTGAACGTGTCCCCCTGGCGCATGTCGCCGCTTTCGTAGCCCTTGCGGAACCAGCGCATCCGTTGCTCGGAGGTGCCGTGGGTAAACGAATCTGGCACCGCATAGCCCTGCGATTGCTTCTGCAGCTTGTCGTCGCCGATCTGGGAGGCGGCGTTCAGCGCCTCCTCCATGTCGCCCGCGTCCAGGATGCCCTGCTGGGCCGCGTAGTGGGCCCAGACGCCGGCGTAGAAGTCGGCCTGCAGCTCGATGCGAACCTGCTCGCCCTCGGCGCCTTTGTCGCCCCCGGCGTAGCGCGCGAAGACGCCCATCTGCTTCTGGATGTGGTGTCCGATCTCGTGGGCCACCACGTAGGCCTGGGCGAAGTCACCCGGCGAGCCGAGCTCGTCGCGGAGCTGGCGGTAGAACGAGAGGTCGATGTAGACTTTCTCGTCCTCGGGGCAGTAGAACGGCCCCATCGCGGACTGGGCCATCCCGCACGCCGAGTCCACGCTCTCGGTGAACATCACCAGCTTGGGCTCGCGATACTCTTTCCCCACCTGCCTGCGGAACTGCTGGTGCCAGACGTCCTCGGTGTCGGCCAGCACGACGCTGACGAACTTGCGCAGCTGCTGCTCGTCGGAGGATTCTTTGTACTGCCCCTGCTGGGTCTTGGGAGCGGGCTGGTGCCGCAGGATCGGGCCCGGGTCCACGCCCAGGAACATCGCCAACAGGACCACCACGATGGTCCCCACGCCGCCGCCCAACACAACTCCCCCGCCGCCGCGACGATCCTCGACGTTGGAGCTTTCGCGCTGTCCTGACCACTTCATGCCCCCATCAAACCATGACGGCCAGGATCGCGGTCAGGGCCCGAGATCCCCGGGCGAGGAGTACGCTTTTACCGGGTGGCTTTCTCGCCGAACTCGCGCAGGCGGCGGGCCATTCCGCGCAGCAGACCCAGAGCCAGCTCGGGCTTATCGGTCAGTAGCTCGAGCAAGGTGGCGCGGTTCAACGAGAGGAGATCGGTCGCTTCCAGCGCGGTGGCCGTGGCCTGGCGCGGGATGTCCTCGAGCAGGGCCATTTCGCCGAAGTAGTCGCCCGGCTTGAGATCGGTGAGGGTCTTGCCGTCGACCGTCAGGCGCACGGCGCCCGAGAGGATCACGTAGAACTCCCGTCCGGAGTCGCCCTGCGCGAAGAGCTGCTCGTCGGTCTGAAGCTTCTTGCGGCCCGACCGGGTGGCGACGGCGGTCAGCTCCTCGATGTCCAGGGCGCTGAACATGGGGACGTTGGAGAGGGGCATCTGCGACATGCCGGGCCCTTTGCCTTCCCTCGTCAACGCACCTGCCTCAGCGGGAAGTCCTGACCGCTGCTGTACTGCACCACGTCCTGGGGCTGTCCGAGGTACTCCTCCGCCAACCGCGGCACCTCGCCGGAGACGAACAGCAATAGCCCGTTCACGGTGATCATCCCGCGCGAGTTCACCGGCGCCTGGTCGAGGCCCGTCAGCACCGAGTAGGTCAGCAGGCCGTGCTCGAGCTTCGTGGTCTCCAGCGCCGCCTGCTCGGTGGCCGCGGCGGCCACCAGGAAGACGCCGCTCTGCCGGGCCAGGTCCTGCTGGGCGCGCACCAGTCCCATCGTGGCGGCGGCCGCGCCCGAGTGGCAGCAATCGAGCACCACGAACTGGCGGGTCGCCCCCACGTGCGCCAGCGCCTCCGCCAGCTCCGTCGAGGAGATGCAGGTCCTGGCGATCTGGTCGGGGTCGCTCACCTTGCCCTCGTAGGGCACGAAATAGAAGGTCTGCCCGACGACCTGCCCGTGGCCCGCCAGGAACACCAACAGAGTGTCCTGGGGAGCCGCCTCGGACTTCAGCTTCTCCAGCGCGGCGCGCATATTCGGGCCGGTGGCTTGCTGGTCGGTCAGGAGCGTCAGCTTGACCTCCTCGAACAGCTTGCCCGGCTTGAGAGCCTGCCCGATCGACTCGGCGTCGCCTTTGCCGGCCTTGAGGTTGAGCCGGGCGTCCTCGTAGTTGGAGAGCCCCACCGCCAGCACGTGCAGGCGCGGCTTGCCGCTCTGCGCCAGGCAGGTGACGCGGATGGTGTCCCCGCGGCTCTCGACCTTACCCGCCGCGTCGAAGGCGGTGGCCCGCAGCGTGTTGACTCCACCCTCGAGCGGGACGGTGGCGCGAGCCGTGGCGCCGTCCACTTGAATTTTCTCGTCCGGCACCCGGTGGCCATTCTGAAACAGACGCACCTGGGAGATCCCGGCTCCACCGTCGGTAAGCTTCAGCTCGATCTGGGCCGTGGGCTCGCTCACGGAGTCGCCGGCCTGCGGCTTGACGAAACTGACCTCGGGCGGGGCGGCTTTCAGCGCCTCGAGGGGCTGCGCGGGCGCCGCCGAGGTGCCGTCCAGCAGGCGCGTCAGCAATCCCGGGCTGAAGTAATCGTTGTAGAACTGGTCCAGCGCGAAGAGCTTCCCGTCCTTGCGCCACTGGATCTGCGTGAAGGCCTGGCTCGAGCCATCGAAGAGGCCGTCGGGAGCGGCCACGAGCCAGTCCTTGCCGCCGTCGAGCAGCGTGGCCGAGCCCAGCTTCTGCCCTGACGGGATGCGCCAGAAGCCCACCGAGGCCGCTCCATCGAACGCGATCAGCACATCCTTTCGCGAGATGTACTGGTAGCCCGGCGTGCGAAACGGCCCGGCCAGCTTCTTGCCCTTGAGGTCGAGAAGGAACGTTTCGCCCTGCTGCGTGGCCAGCAGAGAGCTCGACCCCGCGAAGCTGATCTGCGCGCCATTCCAATCTTCCGTCAGGACCACCGGCCGCGGCGCGTAGAGCGTCAGGCCCCGCACGATATCCGAGGTGATCATCGTCTGCCCGTCCGGGCTGACGGCCGCGCAGGCCCAGGCCACGACCGAGTCCTGGCCGGGCAACAGACTCGACATCTTTCCGGTCTTCAGGTCGAATTGCATCAGCAGCCCGCTGGCCTCGGATGCAATCAAGGCGCCTTTCCAATAGGCCAGCGAGGTGATCTTGTCGCCCTGGTCGCTGTTCTTGCGCAGGACGCGCTCCTTACCGGTGGCCAGGTCGAAGACGGAGATCCCGCCATTGAGGGTCCCCCCGACCAGCTGCTGGCCGTCCGGGCTGAAGATTACGGCCGTGTAAGCCGTGTCGGGGCGCTGCAGCAAGACGGAGCCGCCCGTCAACACGACGTTCTCGGGAGGCGTCTGGTACGCCTCCAGCACCTTCTGCCAGCCGTCCATCTTGAGCACGCGCAGCCGTACCGGATTCTCGATACCGTATTCACCCACCGCCAGCAGCTTGCTGTCGGGGGAGAAGGCGAGCGTGAGGGGGAGTTGTCCCAGGTTCTCCAGACGCGGTCCCGGCTTGCCGCGGGCCAGGTCCCAGACCACGACGGTATCGGGTCCACCGACCGCCAGCCAGCGGCCGTCGGGGCTGACGGCGAGGCCCCCCATCCCCAGCGAGCGGCCTTTCAGAGCGCGGACCGCCTGGAGGCTGTCCCACAGCTCGCACTCCTGGCCATTGGCGATGGCGAAGCGGTCCCGGGTCGGATGTCCGGACAGAACCAGGTAGCCATTCGAATCGTTCACATAGGGCTGCATCTCGGGGTCCCAGGCCTGGCTGCTGGCGATCTCGTCGATCTTGGCCCTGGGTCGAGGTCCCGCCAGCACTTTGATGACCCCGTTCTCGAGCTTGCCAAGACGGGGATGCTCGAACGTGTTGATCGTGTTCGTGAGCATCAGCCCGGCGGCACCCCAGGACAGGTGATTCCAGACCCCGGGCAGGGCCGTGTGCTGGTCGGGATTGGCCAGACTCCAGAGGCAGAGGTTCTCGAGATCGGTCATCGCCAGTTGCTTGCTGTCGGGCGAAAAAGCCACCCCCAGCTGGCGATCCCTTCTGGGGCTGGAAACGGAGGGCGTCTCCAGACAGGCGACCGGCTGGCAGGCGGCCGAGGGGAAGCCATCGGCAACCTGACCGGTGCCGGGCTTATACCAGCTCCCCGTATACGCCTGGAAGCTGGAGATGTCGTACAGCGCCACCGCGCGGCTGGCGTGGGTCAGACTGTCCCTCCCATCGAGCCAGAAGCGGACGATCGGGATCGCCAGCAGCTTTCCGTCGGGGCTGACGGCCAGCGAGCACGGATCTTGGGCCAGACCGTCGGCCGAGTCCGGGATGTACCAACCGGCCAGAATCCCGCTGGGCTGAGTCGACAGGTCCAGAACGCGTAGCGTGCCCGGGCTCAAAGGACTGTCGTGCGCCAGCGTCAGCAGGAAGTTGTCGTTGAGAAAGGCGATGGCGGTGTAGTCGGACGTCGTCTGGCGACGTTCCTTCGCAGGCCAGAGCTTCTGTCCGTTGAGGTCATAAACCGCGACGCCCGATTTCGTCGCCACCGCGATCCGCTGTCGGGAGCCCCAGGCGACGCACTGGGGGATGTCGTCCAGCGCCAGCGTGCAGCGGAGCTTGCTCTCCTCGGCATCCCAGATCTTGACCGTGCCGTCGCGCGAGGCGGTGGTGAGCCAGCGGCCGTCGGGACTGTAGCGGACGTCGGTCAGGCTCTGCGTGTGGCCATCTTGCAAGACCAGCGCCGGCGCCTGGGCCAGCGTGGGGGCGAGCAACAATAGGAGCAGCAGTAAAACGAGCATGGGGCTGCGAATCTTCGCCCTCGTGCCCACCCGCCCTGCCGTGACCGCTCCCCTGCTGGCGTTGGCCGTCACGCTGATCTTCTGGCTGTTGCACGACCTGGCTCCGATGCAGCGGCTCGAGCTCACCCTGCTGGATCGCCGCTACCTGGACCTCTCGCGGCACGTGAAGGTCAGCCCCCGGCTGGCTTTGATCGAGTTCGACACGCGCTCGGAGAAGGCGGTGGGCAAGCACTCCACCTTCTGGCTGGATGTGTGGGGCAGGGTCTGCGGGTCGGTTCTGGGCGCGGGGGCCCGGGTGGTGGGGCTGGACGTGATCCTGACGCAGACCTCTTCCGGTCTGGAGGAGTTCGTGCCCGTTGCCGTGGGAGCGGGCGGCAAACTCGTGACGATCGCTTCGTGGGATGACGGAGAGCTGGTGTTGCCCGCGCCCGAGGTCATCGCGTCGGTGGGGACGGAGAACCTGGCGCTGGCCAACCTGACGCGCGACTTCGACGGGGTGGTGCGCCGGCAATCGCTCGCTGCTATGCCTCTTTCCGCGTTGGGGCGCTCGTCGTGGCCGTTCCTGGCCGCCCTGGTCTACGAGCGGCAGGGGGGAGCGGTGCCGGCCGGAGGCCTGGTGCGGTTTGCGTCACGGAATCCCTTTCCGACCTATCGCCTGGAGGACGTTCTGGCGATGACCCCCCCTCAGCTGCACGAGGCTTTCGCGGACAAGTGCGTGCTGATCGGGGGCGTGGCCCGCTCGGACCAGGACATCGCCGAGACGCCCTTCTCGCTGGAGGTCGGCCCCGACGGTCGCCGTCACTCGATGCCGGGCCTCTACGTGCAGGCTTTCGTGCTGAACAGCCTGTTGACCGGCCAGTGGATCGTGCCGGTGCCCCGCTGGGTGGATTTGCTGGCCTTGTTCGCGGCGAATCTGCTGGTGGCGTTCGCGGTGATGCGGGGGGCCCGGGCCTGGCTCGCGTGCCTGGTGGTGGGTCTGACCGTGGTCACGGTCGGCTACGTGGCTTTCTTGCAGGGATGGTGGCTGCAGCTGGCCGACATTCTGCTGGCTTTGCCCCTCTGCGTGGGACTGGGCTATACGGTGCGGGTGGTCTGGGCCGAGCGCTCGCGGCGCTCTCTGGAGCGTTCGATTGCGCGCTTCGTGGCGCCCGAGGTCTTGCGCGAAATGCTGGCCGATCCGGCGGCCCGCCGCGAGTCTCTGACGACGCGCCGGGTCGTGACCGTGCTGTTCTCGGACATCAACGACTTCTCGACCGTCTGCGAGGCGGAGTCGCCCGAGGAGGTCACCCGCAAGCTGGACGACCACTACCGCGAGATGTCGCACGTCATCTTCCGGCACCGCGGCACGATCATCCGCTTCGTGGGGGATCAGTTCATGGTCTTGTTTGGCGCGCCGGGGCCGGTACAGGAGAATCCGGCCGCGCGGGCTATGCTGTGCGCCCTGGATATGATCGCTCGCCTCGAGGAGATGTCCCGCTCGGGCAAGCCGGGGTTCTACGGGCTGAAGATCGGCATCCACACGGGCGAGATGTTGCTGGCCACCATTGGCGACGAGCAGAAGAGCGAATACACCGCGGTGGGTGACAACGCCAACCAGGGTGCGCGCATCCAGGACCTGGCCAAGAAGGTGGGCGTGCCCATCCTGGTCTCGCAGGCCGTGGTGGATGCGGCCGGCGCGGTGCCGGGCGTGGTGTGCGAGGATCGCGGCGAATTCCCGGTGAAGGGGCGTCATCACGAGATTCGGGTCTATGCGGTGCGGCGGGAGGGTTGATTTTGAAGCGGTGGCTGGTGGTCTGTCTGTTGGTGCTCCTGGGCGCGGGGGCGTCCCCCGTGTGCATGGTGACGGATTTGAAGGGGCCGGCGCCCGTGAAGCTGTTCGCGATGCTGGAGGCGGGTCAGGAGGTGGCGCTGCCGGCCGGTTCGTCGGCGGTGTTGAGCTTCGTGTCGGGCGGTGTCCGCTCTCGCGTAACGGGGCCCTGCAAGTTCCGGCTGTCGGCCTCGGGGGTCGAGATGCTCTCGGGCGCCCCGGCCGTGGTGTCGCGCGCGGCCGAGTCGGCGTCGGCTCCGCTGGCCGCGGGTGTGAACCTGGACAAGATCGGGGGGCTTCGGCGGGGGGATCTCCACCTGACCTGCGACCCGGCCTTTGCTGTGCCCGTTTGCGACATTACCTGGAGCACGACTGAGGAATTTCCTGAGGTTGAGGTACTGGTCGAGGATTCCGTGTCGATGAAGCGGGTAATTAAAAAGAGTGTGCCTGGTAAACCGTCGGTTCTGAGAGTGGAACTGGAGCAGGGGCGAGCCTATCAGGTCACACTGACCGGGTTCCGAGCCGATGGCTCTCATGTGCCAAGCGAGCCGACACCGGTACCGCTGAGGGTACTCTCGCGCGAGGAATTTGCCAATATCAGCGCTCTGCGCCAGGAGGCCATCTCAAGCCCCAACGACCTTGCTCCCGCGGTGGAGCTTTTGGCGGCCTATCTCGCGGCGGAGCTGTACCGCCCGGCCGAGGCGCTGACGGGGGAGTTGCTGCGCAAGCGGCCTGAAGACCCCACGCTGAAGAAGCTGGCGGCGGACCTCGAGACCCGGCGGCGCTAGGGCCGACAGCCGGTTGCAGATTTATGCCTGTGGGCTTAAAATGAATCATGCGAAGAAACGACTTTGTCCGTCTGCTCAGGGCCGCAGGTTGGTCGCTTCTTCGCCAGGGCGGCAATCATGAGGTATGGATAAAGCGGGGCGTGACTTTTGCTGTTCCCCGACACCGAGAGGTTACTGGCGGGGTCGTGCGCGCTTGGGAGAGACTGAACAAGCAACTGGATGAAGAAGAGAGCTCGTAGCTCTGAGGGTCAAGTCGATGAAGATGCGTTATAAAGTTCGATACTGCAAACAAGAAGACGGCTGGTGGCTCGCCGAAATTCCCGACGTGGGTGGTCGCGGAATCGTGACCCAGGGCGAAAGCCTGGAAGAGGCTCGCTCGATGGCGATCGATGCGGTAACGCAGGTTCTTTTGTCACGTTTTGACCGAGGTGAGGTGCCGGATGCCCCCACGTCCGGCAAGTTGCCGGCCGGGTGGGAATGGGTATTTCCCGAGCTGCGAGTCGAAACAGCGATGGAAATCCGTCAGATGCGTAAGGAAGCTGGGATTACCATGCAAGCAGCGGCCGACCGCTGCGGGGTTGCGCTTGGTTCCTATCAAAAATGGGAGGATCCGGAGCGCTGTAACGCTACTCTGGACACGCTTCAGAAAGTGGCCCGGGCATTTGGCCGGATTGCTGAGGTCAGTTTTACGTCGGAACTCCCGACAAAACGCCGTGCTCCAGTTCCTGCCGGATCGATAGCTGCTCGCAGATCCAAAGGCAGCCGTCCCTCCTGAGCAACAAAAAAGCCTCGCTGGGAGGCGAGGCCTGGTGGCAGGGGAGACAGGATTTGAACCTGCGACCTACGGTTTTGGAGACCCTATGCCTGTTGCAAAAATTCCTTATGCCTACTAAAATACAGCCATAGCGTCTTCACTAGTGGCACCTAAGGTGGCACTAAGCGAAACGGGAGAGCACCTCGGGGAGAATGATTATGGCAGGGACACTGAAGTCACACAAGCCAGATTGCCGCTGTAACGCCTGTAAGGGTAAGCACACTCTTCAAGACATCGATAAGAGCGACAAAAAGAAGGAGCGCGGGCTCTTCGAGCGCGACGGTGTCTGGTGGATCCAATACTTCGATGCTCAGAACGTGCGCCATCGCGAGAAGGCCGGCACCAAGACGGCCGCGCGTCAGCTTTATCAGAAGCGCCAGACAGAGAGGCTCCAGGGCAAGAAGTTGCCGGAACTCAACCGCCGCAGTGTGCTCACGGTCGCGGACCTCATTGAGAAGTATCGTCCCCAGTTCGAAGCCAAGAAGAGCTCCTCTGACAACAAGCGCTATGCAATCTACTGGACCGAAGCACTCGGCACCGTGGCAGCAGATCAGGTCCGACCGTCCGACATCGAGGCTTGGAGAGCCAGGCGAATGAGTGGCTCGAGCGATCAGGTGCCTAGTCCAGGACCGAAGCCACGGAAACTCGCAGTGAGCCCGGCGACGGTGAACCGCGCGGTCGCCTTTTTGAA
>JBDHVW010000091.1:0-33081 GCA_039809865.1 Vulcanimicrobiota bacterium | reverse complement strand
CGATCTGCCCGGCTTTGAGCTTGGCCATCGAAACGGGCAGCGTCATGTCCTGACCCGCCACGAGCATGCGCGTGCAGTGGTAGTTCAGTTGGCGCAGGCACTCGAGCTCGGTCAACAGCTCGCACAGCTTGAAGTAGATCCACTGGTTGTCCAGCAGCGGCTTGCCGAAAGCTTTCCGTGTGCGGCAATAGTCGGCCGTCATCCGGATGATCTTGTCGGCCGCCGTCACGGCCATCACCGAGCCGACGAGACGCTCTTTCTGGAACTGCTGCATCTGGAGCTGGAAGCCTCGCCCCTCGTCGCCGATGCGGTTGCTCACCGGCACGCGCGCGTCCTCGAACATCAGGACGGCCGTGTCCGAGCTGTGGTTCCCCATCTTCTCGAGCTTGCGGCTCACTTTGAAGCCCGGGGTGTCGCGTGGCACCACGATCAGCGACATGCCGCGGAAGCCCCCCTCGTCGGACGTCCGCGCCAGCGTGACGATGAAATCGGCCTGCGTGCCATTGGTGATCCACATCTTGGAGCCGTTGAGCAGGTAATCGTCGCCGTCACGGGTGGCGCGCAGCGCGATGCTGGCCACATCCGAGCCCGCGTCCGGCTCGCTCACGGCGATCGCCGCCATCTGCTCGCCCGCGATGGCGGGCGCCAGAAACTTCTGCTTCAGCTCGTGCGAGCCGAACTGCGCCAGAGCCGGGGTGGCCATGTCGGTGTGCACCAGGATGCCCATCGGGACTCCCATGCAATCGGTGCGAGCCATCTCTTCGGCGAAGACGATGTTGAACCAGTAGTCCAGGCCCGCGCCGCCATAGGCTTCGGGGTAGCTCACCCCCAGAAAGCCGAGCTTGCCCATCTTGCCGAGCAGCTCGCGACCCGGAAAGATGCGCTCTTCTTCCCACCGCTCCACATTCGGCTGGATTTCGGTGTTCACGAAACGCCGTACCGTCTGGCGAAACATCTCGTGCTCCTCGGTGAAAGGCGTGGCTACATTGGGACTGGTGGTGAGAGTCATGCCCGGGCAATTAGCCTTGCCGACGCAGGTTTCCTCGCCAAAAATCGAGAATTTCCCCGCATGGCCAAGATTACCGTTCCCATCGGCAGCTGCTTGAACGACGAAGCCTCCCCCGACCTTTGCATGGTCTGCGGGAACGAGCCCAGCGAGCGCAACCTGACCCAGACCTACAATGCGACCTACTGCAGTCCCGTCGCCATTCTGGGGTTCTTCGTGTTCAGCATCTTCGGCTTTCTCTTGCTTTACTTCTTGCTCAAGAAGTCGCAGCCCGTGCGCATCAAGCAGTGCGCGAAGTGCGCCGCCCATCGCCAGAAGCTACCCATCTTCCTGGGCCTGAACTGGGTCCTGTGCCTGCTGCTCCTCTTCGGCGGCGTCGGGGTGGCTTCCAGCGCTTCTCCCGGCCACGAATACCTCGATTCCATCGGCGGTTTCATGTGCCTGGCCGCGTTCGTCTACCCGGTGCTCTACTGGGCCATCTACAGCCGCCGCTACAACGTCTCGTGCGCCGGCATCAGCAACGAGTCTGTCTACCTGAATCTGCCCAACAACAACTACGCTTACAATTTCGCCAACTACGTACGCACCTACGAGCCGGCGCCGGTGAGGATGACCTGCCAGAAGTGCCGCGTGATGATCCCGTCCGACGCCAACTTCTGCTCGGGCTGCGGTCAGTCGGTCAGCGGCTAGTGGCGGAACACCCCGTAGCCCGGGGGGCCCGTCGACACGAAGTCCGATTGGTGCACGCAGGCTAACGCCAGGCTGAGCGCGCGTCGCGTGTCGCGCGGGTCCAAGATCCCGTCGTCGAAGAGGCGAGCCGTGGCGTAGTAGGGCGACGACTCTTGCTCGAAGCGCAGGCGCGTGCCCTCGGCCTCCTCCTCGCTCATCCCCACGATGCGCAGCACGCCGGCGGCCTGCTCGCCGCCCATCACGGCGATGCGGGACGTGGGCCACGTGAACAAAAAGCGCGGGTCGAAAGCCCGCCCGCACATGCCGTAGTTGCCGGCTCCATACGAGCCGCCCACCAGCACGGTCAACTGGGGCACGGTCGAGGTGGCCACCGCGTTCACCAGCTTGGAGCCGTGGCGCACGATCCCCTCGCGCTCGGCCTTTCCCCCCACCATGAAGCCGGTGATGTTCTGCAGGTAGAGCAGGGGGGTGCGCGACTGGTTGCACAGCTGGATGAACTGGGCGCCCTTCCCGGCCGACTCGGCGAACAGCACGCCGTTGTTGCCCAGGATGCCGACCGGCCAGCCGTCGAGGGTCGCGTGAGCGCAGACCAGCGAGGCGCCGTAGTCGGG
Source organism: Vulcanimicrobiota bacterium (assembly GCA_039809865.1). Classification (GTDB taxonomy): domain Bacteria; phylum Vulcanimicrobiota; class Xenobia; order Xenobiales; family QWHO01; genus QWHO01. The sequence continues at coordinate 30,774 of JBDHVW010000091.1, read as the reverse complement.
CTTGAACTCGAACAGCTCCGAGTCGTCCACCAGTCGCACCATCACCTCGCGGATGTCGAAAGGCTGGCGCGGGTCCGCCGGGACGATGCCCAGCAGCTCCTCCGGGTCGTAACGGGGAGGGCGCGGCGCTGCGCGGCGGCCAAACGAGTCGGGTCCACCCAGCCGCGCCACGATCTCTCGCCCGAGGCGCAACGCGTCGCGGTCATCGACGGCGGTGTAGTCGCTCAGCCCGGAGAGGGTGGCGTGCATCTCGGCGCCGCCCAGCGTCTCCTCGTCCACGACCTCGCCGGTGGCCATCTTGACCAGCGGCGGCCCTCCCAGGAAGACGCGCGCCTGGTTGCGCACCATCACCACGTAGTCGGACAGACCCGGAATGTAGGCTCCCCCGGCCGTGCTCGAACCGAAGACCAGCGCGATCTGCGCGATGCCCAGGGCCGACATGCGGGCCTGATTGGCGAAGACGCGCCCGCCATTCTCGGCGAACAACTCGGCCTGGTAGATGAGGTTGGCCCCGGCCGACTCCACCAGGTAGAGGCAGGGCAGGCGGTTCTCCAGCGCAATCTTCTGGGCCCGCAGCATCTTCTTGAGGGTCATCGGGTAGATGGCGCCGCCTTTGACGCTGCTGTCGCTGGCCGAGATCAGGCAGAGTCGGCCGCTCACGCTGCCGATGCCGGCGATCTGCGAGGCGCAGGGCGAATCGTCGTCGTACATCCCCCAGGCTGCCAGCGGTGAGAGCTCCAGAAAGGGCGTTCCGGGGTCGAGCAACAGCTCCACGCGCTCGCGCGGCACGAGCTTGCCGCGCTGCCGCATGCGCTCGAAAGCTTTGGGCCCGCCGCCCCCTTGCACGCGGGCCAGGGCGGTGTGCAGCTCCTCCACCAGCGCTCGTCCGTGGACCAGGTTGGCGCCAAACTCGGCGCTTTTGACCGCCAGGCGCGACCTATACATGCAGCAGCTGGCGCGCTTCCTCCGGGGTGGCCACGCGACCGCCCAGATCCTCGACCAGACGGGCTCCGCGTGCGACCAGCTCGCCGTTGGAGCGGGCCATTTTGCCCTCCGAGAGGTACAGGTTATCCTCCAGGCCGACGCGCACGTGCCCGCCCATCGTGACCGCCACGGCCGCCAGGCGCCACTGGGTCAGCCCGACCCCGATCACCTGCCAGTGAGCTCCGCGTGGCAGCGACTCGGCCTGGTGCACGAGCTGGCGCGTGGTGGCCGGAATGCCGCCCAGCACGCCCATCACCAGGCTGAAACAAAGGGGCGGCTTGAGCAAACCCAGGTCGACCAGCGGCTCGGCGTTGTGGATGTGACCCGCGTCGAAGCACTCCATCTCGGGCCGCGTGCCGGCTCTGTTCATGGCCTCGAGGTAGAAGCGGATGTCCTCGAACGGGTTCTGAAACACGTGATCGTGGTAGAAGCGCTTCTTCTCGCTGGAGTAGATGGCGTAGTTCATGGACCCCATGTTCAGCGCGGCCATCTCGGGCTTGAGCTCGCTCACGTGGGCCACGCGCTCCTCACGGCTCACGCCCACGGCGCCCGTGGAATAATTGACGATGGCCTCGGGGACGAGCGCGCGCACGGCCTGGTCGATCTTGCGGTAGCTCTCCACGTCGTAAGCGGGAGAGCCGTCATCGTGGCGAGCGTGGATGTGCAGCACGCTGGCCCCGGCGTCCACTGCCCGCCGCCCCTCGGCGGCGATCTCGGCCGCCGTGTAGGGAATGTCCGGGCATTGCTTGCGGGTGGTCAGAGCTCCCGTCAGGGCGGCGGTAAGGATGACCGGCGGGGTCAGTGGGCTTTTCCCTGCGCGGCCACCGCGGCGGCCTTCTTGGCGGCCTCTTCCGGATCGCCCAGGTAGTAGTGCCGCAGAGGCTTCAGGTTTTCATCCAGCTCGTAGACCAGCGGCAAAGCCGTGGGAATGTTCAGCTCCAGGATCTCCTGCTCGGTCATGCCGTCGAGATACTGCACCAGCGCCCGCAGGCTGTTGCCGTGGGCGGCGATCAGCACGCGCTGTCCCGACTTGATCACCGGCTCGATCGTCTCGCGGTAGTAGGGAATGAAGCGGGCCACCGTGTCCTTCAGCGACTCGGTGCGCGGCAGCTCGGCGTCGGGGATTCCGGCGTAACGGCGGTCGTGGCCGGGAAAGCGCTCATCGGACGGGTCCAGCGCGGGCGGCGGAATGTCATAGGAGCGTCGCCAGATCTTGACCTGATCCTCGCCGTGCTTCTCGGCGGTCTCGGCCTTGTTCAACCCCTGCAGGGCGCCGTAGTGGCGTTCGTTGACGCGCCAGGAGCGATGCACGGGGATCCACATCAAGTCCATGGCGTCCATGGCGATCCAGAGCGTGCGGATCGCTCGTTTCAGCACCGAGGTATAGGCCACGTCGAAGGTCAGCCCGGCGTCGAGCATCAATTGGGCGCCCTTGCGGGCCTCCTCCACACCGTTGGGGGTCAGGTCGACATCGTGCCAACCCGTGAAGCGATTCTCGAGATTCCAGGTGCTCTGCCCGTGGCGCAGCAAGACGAGTTTATGCATGCGGGCGGGTTTCGCAACCTCCCGGAGATAGACCTCTCGGCTTCAGGGACGGCTAGTTGGCCAGGCCTTCCGTGCTGAAGGCACCGCGGTCGATGTAGTTCTCGACCGTGAACGGGATCTGGCTGCGGGTCAGGTTGTAGCGCGGGAAGTTGGGCGGCAGCACGTGCACCTGGTAGGGATAGTAGAACAAGGACTGGTTCGTGTAGCCGAAGTGCGGATTCGCCGTATAGTTCTGCCCGTTGGCGACGTTGGACATCTGCAGATAGGCGCCTTCCACGTCGGCGAAGCGGCTGGTGACCGAGCCCCGCAGCTCGATCTTGCCGCTGGTCTCGAGGATGCGCGGATCGCGCGGCTGGAAGGTCTGGCCGCTCTTGAGCGTGATCGCCTCGGGCGGAGTGCTGGGCGTGCCCTCGACGCCCACCAATCCCACCAGGTTGCGCTGCACGTCGCGTTTGCTGAGGAAGTTGGGGTTGCCGGCGGTGTTGTCCCAGTCGAACTGGACCGAGTGCTCGAAGCTCAGCAGCGCCGCGTCCACCTTCAGGTCGGGCCGGGGCAGCTCATCCACGAAGTTGCGGTCGTTGAGCAGCACGAAGTTTTGCGCCACGAGGCCCAGAACCGATTGCTGCGTATCGGAGTATTCCAGGTCGCTGCCCACGATCAGATTGCCCTCGCGCTCCACGCCAGGCTTCGGCGGCGGATAGAAAAGGCGGTCCTGGGGCACGCCGGTGAGACCGAGTTGGGCCGCGGTATAGGGCGGGCCCGCCTCGCCCCGGTTGGTGTAGATTCCCGTGCGCGGGTCGCGCGCCTCGTAGTAGTCGCGCGCGGCCTGGTTGTAAATGCTCGAGTTGCTGTCGTAGACGGGCGTGCCGTTGGCGGCGTAGCTGACGGGCTCGCGGTCGGTGCCCTCGCCCGAGACGACGGTCAGGTGTCCGTTGAACTTCTTGCCAGGCGGGGTGACTACCTTGACGTTGCCACCCTTGACGTAGAGCACGCCCTCCTTGAAGCTGGAGGCGGGCACATCCTGGTAGCCGGGGATGTCGAAGAGCTGGCCGGAGTACTTGCCCTCGACCTGGACCGAGACGCGGTCGCCGTCGGTGCCCTGACCCAGCGTCACCACGATGTTGGGGATGCCGGGGGTATTGTTGGCCGTGGCCTTGATGGCCGGGTTCGGGCTCAGCGAGCGCGGATCGACCTCGATCGCGTTGCGCACCTCGACCTTCCCGGTCTGGGTGCCCGGAGGCAGAACCACGCCGGACGGCAGCGCGTCGGTGTCGGTCGAGGAGGCGTCGATAGCGGGCTGGCCGTTGAACGAGACGCTGCCGTTCTGCTGCACGGTGCCCGTCCGCATGGTGCCGCCGGTCGAATCGACCTCGATGAAGCCGCTCAGCGAGCCGCTGCCACCGAGCTCGCTGGCTTTGAACTGCGCGTAGCCGCGGTGCACCGTGCCGCCGGCGTCACGCTTGGTGACATAGGGAAAGACCTCGCCCGGCTCGGAGGATTGCGGCAGGCCCAGGCGTGGGGCCAGGCGGCTGATGCCGCCCGAATAGAGGCCGGTATCGGCGGTTTCGGCCACGGGCTGGCCCTGCTTGTCGAGGTTGGTCGTCTGCGAGATCGCCACGCCCTGGCGGAACTTGGAGCCGTTCGCGCTGGCCGGGTCGAACAGGTAGCGGATCCGGCCCGAGGCGTCGTACCAGGACTGGCGCATGTTGGGATCGCCCAGATGGCCCTCCACGCGCACAGGCATCGTCTCGTTATAGTCTTGCGGAATGCCAACGCGTACGGCCAGCCGGTCGTCGCTGCCGGGCACATTGCCCTGGACGTCCCAGGAAACATCGTTCTCGTTCGTCTTGCGGCGCGTGGCGGAGTCTTCCAGCAGACGCACGTCCACCTGGCGGCTGGCCACCATCCCCTCGTCGCCCTTGCGGAAGACGCGCGAGCGGATGCGCACCGTGTAGCGCTGAGGCTGCCCTTCGATGACGGTGGTGTCCACCGTGACAGGGCTGAAGTCCATCTCCACCGTGGCTTCCAGCTCATCCCCCACCGGGATGCGATACGGCTGCGTGGTGCTGCCGAAGAAGACGTGCCGCGAGCCGTTGGGGCCCTGCTCGACGCGGATGGGATAGCCGCGGAAGTTGCCGTCTTGCATCTGGGCGCCGTCTTGCAGGCGGAGCGTAAAGTAGCGGTCCGTCAGCGAGGTGAACTGCATACTGCCGCCCCCGGTCAGGTTGGGAGGGGCCTGCATGTAATTGATCAGGTAGTCCAGGGCCCAGTTGCACGCCTGCAGCGACGCGGCCTGGAAGTAGCCCGAGCGCGAGTTGCGCGACTCGTTGTGGGCCAGCGCCAGGAACGTGCTGCTCAGGGTGATCAGCAAGGCCACTGTGAACAGGGCCAGAATCAGCGATATTCCTCGTCTTTTTCTCACGGGCTCGGCCTCCTCAGTGGCTACCAGGTCGAGATTGCAGGTTGACTTCGGTCTTCTGCTCGGCTCGGCTCACGAAATCGCGATAATACATCGTCAGGCGCAGGTTCAGGGTCAATAGATTGGGCTCGTAGAACACGTCGGGCTGATTGGGGGGCGGGTTGGTCTTGGACTGAATCACCTCGAACTCGAGCGAGTCTTGCGGTCCGGGCAGCACGACCACCGGCTGGTTTTCGCTGGAGACGGTGGGACCCACCAGACCCGCATCATTGCCGGGATAGAAATAAGTGGCCACAGCGCGCGCCCGTGTGGGCGAGCCGATGGGACCCAGGAACTCGTGGCCGCCGGGGGCGGCTCCGGGTCCGTTGGCGACCCGGTAGACACGTCGCAAGATACTGCGCTGGTTGTTCTCGGGCACCACATACTCGACGTAGACGAAGTTGTTGGTGGAGTCGATGTTGTGAATGCCGAAGTCGGTGCCCGAGCGGGTGAAGATCAGACGATTCTTGACGATGGACAGGTCCGGCCCACCGGGTACCGGGTTGGCCTGAAAGGTCCGCGCGTAGAAACCGGTGAAGGCGGGCTCGTAATCGCTGTAGGGTCCCGGGTAGACGACCGCCGATACGGGAATCTGGTCGACCGTGGTCTCGAAACCGGGGATGATGACGGCCGTGCGCAGCTCGGTCGTCATCTTGTCGAGCACGTCCCGGGCCGTCGACTGGGCCTTCCGGGCCAGCTCGCCCTTCTGGTGGGCCCAGAGCCCGTGTTGGAAGATGCTGGCCAGGGCCACCAGCAGCAAAGCCAGCAGTCCCGCCGTCATGATGCTCTCGACCAGGGTAAAGGCTCGTCTCCTGGCCATGTCTAGTACCGATTCTCCGTGCGCGAAGTCTTCACGGTTACATGACGGCGATCGAGGGTCCTGGCGTTCGGCTCGTCCCAGGCAATCGTCACCTCGATGTCGGCGTAGCGGGGGTAGCCATCCTCGATATTGGGTGTCGTCACCTTGATGCCGAGCGGAATGCCGGCATTCCCGCCGCTGCCGTCGGGGATCAGGAAGGGCGGTTTGATCTCGGTCTTGATCACCCCGGACGCCGGGAGCTGCCCGGCCTGGGTCAGCTGGCTGAGCTGGAACAGGGTGGGCTGGGTCGGGTTGGCCGAGTCGAACGGGAGCTGGCGCACCTCCTCGGCCACGGCCGTGGCCAGCTGGGCCCCGATCGTGGCGCGCTGGCTCTTGCGATTGAGCTTGTAGCCGGCCGGATAGACGGCCGCGAAGGCGATCAGCACCGTGGACAAAAGCACGATCGTGATCATCAGCTCGAGAAGGCTGATGCCGCGCCGATTTTGTTGGTGCAGAGCCAAGATTTTCAAGTTCCTCCGAAGGGCATGAGGCGTCTGAAGGGGTCGCCCTGACTTGAGTTTAGCACGCGATTGTTAAAACCGTTCGTTTCTGGGAGAGCCCGTGCGTCGGCGCTGAAGCCTCCTGGGCGAGGTCGAGGAGAGTGCGGCCAGGGTGCATGTCTGGGGATTCCGCCCGAACTCGATGCTCTGGAGATGATGGGGAGGGTTGGGAAAGCTTTATGGGGTTTTGGAATGGGCGAATGAGACCCTCGAAAAGAAAAAGGCCTCCCTCGAGGCCTTCAATGGGGACCTTACTGTCAACTGTAAACTGTCGACTGTCGACCCCCCCTATCGAGTCAAAGCCGGCTCCAACACCTGCAGCCCGAGCTTCTCGCCGTCGCGGTCGACCCGCACCCGGTCGCCCGCCTTGATCTGGCCGCTCAACAACCCGCGCGCCAGCACGTCCTGGACGTGCTTCTGCACGGCCCGCTTGAGAGGACGGGCTCCGAAGACCGGATCCCAGCCCTCGGCCGCCAGGAACGCCTTCGCGTCCGACGACAGCTCCACCGCGATCTTGTGCTCCTCCATCCGCTTGAGGAGGCGCGCCACCTGGATGTCCACGATCTGCTCCAGCGCCTCGCGCGAGAGCTTGTGGAACGTGATCACCTCGTCGATGCGGTTGAGGAACTCCGGCCGGAACCGCTCCCGCAGGCTCTTCTCGAGCATCCGGTCGCGCTCGGACTCGTTCAGCGACTCGTCCTGGATCCACTCGCTGCCGACGTTGCTCGTCATGATGACCAGCGTCTGGCGGAAGTCGACCGTGCGGCCCTGGCCGTCGGTCAGGCGACCGTCGTCCATCAGCTGCAACAGCACGTTGAACACGTCCGGATGGGCCTTCTCGATCTCGTCGAAGAGCACCACGCTATAGGGCCGGCGCCGGACGGCCTCGGTCAGCTGTCCGCCCTCGTCGTATCCGACGTAGCCGGGCGGAGCGCCGATCAGACGGGCCACCGAGTGCTTCTCCATATACTCGGACATATCCATGCGCACCATGGCGCGCTCGTCGTCGAACAGGAACTCCGCCAGCGCGCGCGCCAGCTCGGTCTTGCCCACGCCGGTCGGTCCCAGGAAGAGGAACGTCCCGATGGGGCGGTCCGGGTCGGCCACGCCCGCCCGGGAGCGGCGCACCGCGTTGGCGATGCTCTCCACGGCATGCTCCTGGCCCACCACCCGAAGGTGCAGACGCCCCTCCATCTCCAGCAGCTTGGCCTTCTCGCTCTCGAGCATGCGGCTGGCGGGGATGCCGGTCCAGCGCGAGACCACGCCGGCCACGTCCTCCTCCTCGACCTCCTCCTTCAGGAAACGGCCGTTCTTCTGAAGCTCGGCCAGGCGCGCCTCGTCGGCCCCCAGCTCTTTTTGCAGGTTGGGGATCAACCCGTAGCGCAGCTCGGCCGCCCGGGCGAGGTCGCCCCCGCGCTCGGCTTCAGCCTGGTCGTTGGCCGCCTTCTCCATCCGCTCTTTGGTGGAGCGAATCTTGGCGATGGCGTCCTTCTCGGCCGCCCAGGTGGCCTTCATCCCGTCGGCCCTCTCCTTGAGCTCGGCCAGCTCCTGGTCGAGCTTGCCCAGGCGCTCGCGCGAGGCCTTGTCCTTCTCCTTGCCCAGCGCCTGCTTCTCGATCTCGAGCTGCATGATGCGCCGCTGGAGCTGGTCGATCTCGTGCGGCATGGAGTCGATCTCCATGCGCAGACTGGAGGCCGCTTCGTCGATCAGGTCCACCGCCTTGTCGGGCAGGAACCGGTCGGCGATGTAGCGGTTGCTCAGCACCGCCGCGCCCACCAGGGCGCCATCGGTGATGCGCACACCGTGGTGGATCTCGTATTTCTCCTTCAGGCCGCGCAGGATGGCGATCGTCTGCTCCACGCTGGGCTCGGGCACGAACACCGGCTGGAAGCGGCGCTCCAGCGCCGGATCCTTCTCGATGTGCTTGCGGAACTCGTCCAGGGTGGTGGCGCCGATGCAACGCAGCTCGCCGCGCGCCAGAGCCGGCTTGAGCATGTTGGCCGCGTCCATGGCCCCTTCGGCCGCGCCCGCGCCCACCAGGGTGTGGAGCTCGTCGATGAAGCAGATGATCTTGCCCTCGGAGGCCGTGACCTCTTTGAGCACGGCCTTGAGGCGATCCTCGAACTCCCCGCGGTACTTGGCGCCGGCCACCAGCGCGCCCATGTCGAGCGCGAAGACGGTGCGGTCCTTGAGACCCTCCGGCACGTCCCCTTCCACGATGCGGCGGGCCAGGCCCTCCACGATGGCGGTCTTGCCCACGCCGGGCTCGCCGATCAAGACGGGGTTGTTCTTGGTTCGCCGCGACAGCACCTGAATGGTGCGGCGGATCTCCTCGTCGCGCCCGATGACCGGGTCGAGCTTGCCGCGGCGCGCGGCCTCGGTGAGATCGCGTCCGTAGCGCTCGAGCGCCTGGTACTTGGCTTCGGGGTTCTGGTCGGTCACCCGCTGGTTGCCCCGGATCTGCACCAGCGCCTGCATGATCTTGTCGGTCTTGATGCCGAACTCGGCCAGCAGCTTGCCGGCCGGGTCGTCGGTCTGGGACGCGAGTCCGAGCAGCAGGTGCTCGGTGGAGACGTATTCATCCTTGAGTCGCTCGGCCTCTTTGGAGGCCTTCTCGAACACCTGCCGCAGCTTGGACGAAACGCCCGGCTCGCCGGCATTGGAGCCGTAGACCTTGGACAGCTTGTCCAGGGCCTCGCCGGTGCGCTTGTCGACCACGTCGGGGTCGAGTCCGAGCTTGCGCAGCAACGGCCCCACCACGCCTTCCTCTTGCCCCAACAGGGCCTTCAGAAGGTGCACCGGCTCGATCTGCGGCTGCCCGTGCTCGGAGGCCAGCTCTTGCGAGCGCTGCACGGCCTCTTGAGCCTTTACCGTAAACTTGTCAAATCGCATGGTCCCTCCCATGAAAATCTTTCTTACGCTCAGTATAGGGGCCAACTGTTAGAGAGACGTTGGCGAGGTGTGTGAGGTCCGTTAGGCACTCAAAACCTGGTTTTTACGCACCCGGTTACTTGATAGCCTGTCCATTCGAACTTCCCGGCGACCGGGTCTCTGGGCAAGTTTACTTTCGGTGCTACCAGGCGTTCATAGTCAGTCGAGGGCGGGCGTCCGAGAGCCATTGCTTGTTTGTAGTCCACTAGAGCAAGCTCCCTCTGCCCCACCGCCGCATAGCAATCGGCGCGCTCTTCCCAAACCACCCGAAACGATGGTTTGCGCGCGAGAATTCTGCTGTAGCTGGCGATTGCGGACCGGTAATGTCCAGCGTCACGCAAACCTTTGGCACGTTCGTGCTCCTCGTCTACCGAAAAGGGACGGGGGACGGCCAGCCAGGCGATCACGGCCAGCAGCAGGACCAGTTCCAGAGCTCGGGTACCCATCCCACTCTGTTCCGTCCCCGGCTCCAACACCCTCTCCCATCTCCCATCTCCCATCTCCCATCTCCCATCTCCCATCTCCCATCTCCCATCTCCCGTCCCCCGTCCCCGGGCAGGTTCCCCCGGTCCCTCCGCGAACAGCCCGGCGCTATGGCTCTACACGTTCTGGAACACCCCCTCATTCAGCACAAACTGACCTGGCTGCGCGACCAGTCGACCGGCGCCAAGGAGTTCCGCAGCCTGGTGGAAGAGATCGCCACCCTGATGGCCTACGAGGCCACACGCCAGCTGCCCCTGGAGGAAGTCGAGGTCAACACCCCCCTTCAGAAAACCCTGGGACGCGCCATCGTGGGCAAGAAGCTCGCCCTGGTGCCGATCCTGCGAGCAGGGCTGGGGATGGTGGAAGGCATCATCCGCCTCATCCCTCACGCCAAAGTGGGCCACATCGGCCTGTATCGCGATCACGTCACGCTGCAGCCCGTGGAATACTACTGCAAGGTCCCCGAGGACCTTTCCGAGCGCGACGTGCTGCTGCTCGACCCGATGCTGGCCACCGGCGGCTCGGCGGCGGCGGCGGTCAACTTCCTCAAGGCGCGCGGCGCCCGCAGCAAGAGCATCAAGCTGCTCTGCCTGCTGGCCTCGCCCGAGGGCATCGAGGCGATGCGCAAGAACGACCCCGAGGTCGACATCTTCACCGCCTCGGTGGACGACGGCCTCAACGAAAAGGGCTACATCATGCCCGGACTGGGCGACGCCGGCGACCGGCTCTTCGGCACGAAATGATCCGCTGGCTGCTTTTGCTGCTGCTGGTGCTCCCGGCTCTCGGATTCGAGTCCAAGGAGGCCAACCTGGCGTTCACCAGCCCGGCGGGCTGGCAGGAGCGCTCCACCGGCAAGGAGGGCTCGCTGGTGGCGTTCTCGGGCCCCAAGACCCCGGGAGTGCGCAGCACGCTGGAAGTGGCCGTCACGGAAATGGGCCAGGTCGAAGAGCTGCGTCGTCAGGACGCCCTCGGCGTGGTGCGCCACCTGGCCGGGCAGCTCGAGAACTTCGAGATGCTGGGCAGCAAAGAGACCACCGTGGCCGGCGTCAAAGCCCAGCGCATCACCTATAAGGCGCGCTCGGGCAAGACCATCCTGCAGACCACCCAGGTCTTCATGGTGCGCAACGGTCGGCTCTACTTGTTTACGGTGACGACTTCTCCCGAGCAACACGCCGAGCACGTCAAAGTGCTCAACGCCGTGCTCGATACGGTGCGATGGCTGTAACCCTCAGCCGTCGGCCGCTCGAGGACACGGGTTGCCAGGTGCTGGCCTACGGGGCCAAGGATACCGGCGAGATGGGTGGAGGAGCGGCCCAGGCACTCCTCATGTTGGGGGGCCCCGAATTGCAGGAAGCCCTGCGTCAGGAGCTGGCGCGCACCGCCAGGGGAATCGGCGAGGTCGTGTTCACCGAGCCGTTCCGAATGGCCGACCGCAAAGCCCTGGCCATCTGCCACATCGTGAGCATTCGCAAGCACACCTCGCAGGGGGCCTGGTGCCCCGAGCCGGACAAGCTGGCCGCGGGCGTGGAGCGATGCCTGCAGGGATGCCGCGAGCGCAATCTTAGCAGCGTGGCGCTGTCTTGCCTGGGAACCGGCGAGGGCCGGGTGGATCCGGCCCACGCCGCCCGCATGATGGTCGGAGCCGCAAAGCAGCATGGAAAGGGACTCGAGGTCACCTTTGCGCTTCCGAACGCCCGCGACTATGCGGCCTTCGAACGTCAGCTTTCTTTCAGCGCCGGAAGATAGTCTGGGGCGATGCGCCTCGACCCTCTCCACGTGCGCTGGCAGCGCACCGACCTCGATCGGCCCCTGGCGGAGCCTGTTGGTGGCGGGCATGGCGACGTCTGGGTCGGCTCCAGTCAGCTGGGAGCGGGTGGACGCACGCTGGCTCATCCGGAGCTGAAGGGCAGCGTCTACGGCGCCGCCGTGACCGAGGATCGGGTCTTTGTCAGCCTCTATCCGAACGGGCTCCAAGCGCTGGATGCCACCGGCGAGCCCCTCTGGCGGCGCGACCTGGGCGAGCGCCGCAACGGGGTGGGCAAGCCCGCCATCGGGCCGGACGGCAACCTCTACGTGGGCGCGCTGTCCTGGTTCGGCAGCTACACGCCCGCGGGAGAGCTCCGCTTTGAGAAGCCGGTGGGGCATTCGAGCGAGGAAGTGCGGGTAACTCAGGCACCGCTTTTCCTTAAAGACAGCGTGGTCTACCAGGACAGCCATCATCGCCTGCAGGCGCTGACGCTGGACGGCCAGCCGCTCTGGACGGCCAGGCTGGGGCCCATTACCGAAGGCCCGCTGGCGCTGAACAGAAGAGGCCACGTTCTGGTGGGCTGCACCGACGGCTTGATGGCCATTCAGCCGGGGCGCAAAGAGCCCGCCTGGAAGAGCGAGTTTGGCGTTTGCATGGGCACGGGGGCGGCGGTCACCCGCGAGGGGCACGCGGTGATCTCCGGGTGGGACGACCACCTCACCTGCCTGGACGACGCCGGCCAGAAGGTCTGGCGCACGCCCCTGGAGGCGACGCCCATCACCACGCCGACCCTGACGAGCGACGGCAAGATCGTGGTCAATCTGGACGACGGCCGCATGGCCGTGCTCAGCTCATCCGGCGAGGTGCTCGGCTACCAGGGCCAGGGCCGCAAGGACTCGGTGCGCTGGAGCGAGGCGGTGCGACCGGTAGAGATCGACGGCGTGCTTCTCTGCGCCGGTCGCTACGGCACCCTGACCGCTCTGGAGCTGGACAAACCTCCGTTCCAGACCGCCGGCCAGGCTGCGACGCTGCGCGAAAACGAGCAGGCGATCCAGATCGGCTCCACCCGCCTCAAGCGCCGCTAGGCTTCCACCGAGACGTGGTCGCGCACCACTTTCTCCAGCAGATTGGGGATCTGCTGGGTGCGGCTGACCTGCAGCGCTGCCCCCACGAACTCGCGGAAAAGCGGATGCGCGCGCAGCGGGCGCGAGCGAAACTCGGGGTGGAACTGGCAGGCCACGAACCAGGGGTGGTCCTTGAGCTCCACCACCTCCACCAGGTAGCGCTCGGGATTCTCGCCGCTGATCACCAGGCCGGCGTCCTCGAGCTCGGTGCGGAACTTGTTGTTGAACTCGAACCGATGCCGGTGGCGCTCCTGCACCTCTTGCACCTGGTAGGCCGACCACGACTTGGTCTTCTTGCGCAGGCGGCAGGTGTAGGCCCCCAGGCGCATCGTGCCGCCCAACTGCTTCTGGCCCTTCTGCTCCTTCATTTCGAACACCACCGGGTGGCTGGTGTCGGGGTCCACCTCGGTGGAATGAGCGTCGCTCCAACCCAGCACGTTGCGGGCGAACTCGACCACCGCCCACTGCATGCCATAACAGATGCCCAGATAGGGGATCTTGTTCTCGCGCGCATACTGGATGGCTTTGATCTTGCCCTCGATGCCGCGCGCGCCGAAACCGCCCGGCACCAGGATGCCGTGAGAGCTGCGCAGGGCGGCCTCGGCCTCCTCCAGCCCCTCCTCGAGGTGGGAGGCATCGACCCGGATGATCTCCACGCCGATGTCGTTGGCGATGGCGCCGTGCTGGATCGACTCCACGATGGAAAGGTAGGCGTCCTTGAGCTCGATGTACTTGCCCACCACGCTGATGCGCACCGTCTCGGGCGGCTTCTTCAGCTTCTTGACCATATTCTTCCAGGTCTCGAGGTCGGGGGCTCCAGCTTCGAGACCCAGGCGGCGCACCACGAGGTCGCCCAGGCCCTGCTTCTCGAGGCGCATGGGCACCTCGTAGATGCTCTGCACGTCACGGCTGGCGAACACGGAATCCTTCGGGACGTCGGTGTAGAGCGAGATCTTGCCGATCATGTCGTCGGAAAGATTCTTCTCCGTGCGGCAGATGATGACGTCGGGCTGGATTCCGATGGCCCGCAGCTCCTTCACCGAGTGCTGGGTGGGCTTGGTCTTGAGCTCGCCCGCGGCGCCGATGTGCGGCACCAGCGTCACGTGCACGTAGAGCACGCGCTCGGGGCCCACGTCGTATTTGAACTGGCGGATCGCCTCCAAGAACGGCAGACCCTCGATGTCACCGACCGTGCCGCCCACCTCGACGATGGCGATGTCGGTGTCGTCGGAAACCTTGCGGACGGACTCCTTGATCTGGTCGGTGATATGGGGAATCACGCGCACCGTATCGCCCAGGTAATCTCCGCGGCGCTCCTTTTCGATCACCGCGCCATAGACCTTGCCGGTGGTGATGTTGTTGGATTTGCCCAGGTTCTCGTCGATGTAACGCTCGTAGTGGCCCAGGTCGAGATCGGTCTCGGCCCCGTCGTCGGTGACATAGACCTCGCCGTGCTGGTACGGGTTCATGGTGCCCGCGTCCACGTTGATGTAAGGGTCGAGCTTCTGGATGGTGACCCGTAACCCGCGCGCTTTCATCAGCGTTCCCAGCGAGGCGGCCACGATGCCTTTCCCGATTGACGAAACGACGCCCCCGGTTACGAAGATATAGCGGGTATTCTCACTCATGCTTCAAGATCACCACTTTTGTCGAAGTCGGAAGCCGCGCCAGATCGACTTCCATGGCCATTGTAGCCGCATCTTCCACGTTGCTGCACCGACTGGTGAAATCCTCCAGCGTAAAGTCGCATAGACCGTGATCTTCGATCGCGGGAGTCTTGTAGTGCATTGGGAAGACAAGTCTTGGGCTGAGCTGGTTCATCACCAGGACGGCTTCGGTCGGGTCGATGGTTTCTTTCCCGCCCACCGGAATGAACAGCACGTCGATCTTGCCCCCCAGACGAGCAATCTGGGCATCCGTAAGCAGATGGCCGAGGTCTCCCAGGTGAGCAAAGTGAACGCCCTCGAGATAGAAGTGCCAGATCGTGTTGGGCCCCCGCTTGCGACCGGAATAGTTGTCGTGGAAGGTAGGGAGCCCGGTGAACGTGAGTGTTTCGCCGGTGCGCTGGACCGGGATCTCGAATTCGGACTCGAACTCGGCCGTCCGCTTCACGACCATGGGACTGCCGTTGACCCGATGCACCGCCGAGTGGTCGCGATGCTCGTGCGAGCAGACGACGATATCGGACTCCATCGGGGGGAACTGGTAGGGGATATAATCCGCGTAGGGGTCGAGGATGACCGAGGTGGATTTACCCGTGTTCACCCAAAAACAAGCGTGCCCAAGGTAACGAACGATCACAGGGAAGCGTTCCTTCTCTTTCTGTTAGCGGGCCGCGGCAGGCGCGATCATGACGACCAGCGACTTGTTCACGGCGATGAAGTCAAGGGTATCCAGCGCCTCGTCACTCGAAAGACTGAAGATCGTCGCATTGGTGACGGGGATGAAGTCGCGCTCCTTGTTGACTTCGTCCAGCAACCTTCCGCCCGGGGCGACGTGGATGTCACCCTCGAGACGATAGGTTGTCGTCAACAGGATCACGCGAATGGTTTCTTTGATGGACCGGATACCCACAACTGGTCGGCAAGTTTGACAGGTTTTCCAGTTTTCCCTGTTTTTGACAAGGAGGACGCAGACGCGTTATACTCGCCCCTTATCATGAACCTGCAAAAAACCTGGAAACAGATCGAAGAAAATGTACAGCAGGTCGCCCTCGCCTCCGAGCTCATCCAGCCGGGCGAAAGCTTCAAGCTCACGGACGACCAGGCCAACTCCATCGACACGCTGCTCGAGCGCCTCCGTCGCGGCGACCAGCGCATTCTCCTCATCGCCCCGACCGGGTCGGGCAAGACGGAAGTCTTCTTCCGCACCGCCGTGAAACGCGTGCTGGAAGAAGGGCGCCACGTGGTCATCCTGGTGCCCACGCGCGACCTCGCGCGCCAGCAGTTCCAGTACATCCTGGACCGGCTGGAGAGCACCGACCTCGAGATC
This sequence comes from Vulcanimicrobiota bacterium, assembly GCA_039809865.1. Lineage (GTDB taxonomy): Bacteria > Vulcanimicrobiota > Xenobia > Xenobiales > QWHO01 > QWHO01. The sequence goes on along the minus strand of JBDHVW010000091.1, from coordinate 15,152 downwards.
GCTCAGGTGCACGGCGGCGTGCCGCCGCGCGAGCGGCGCGAGATCAATGACGGCATCCAGAAAGGTCAGATCCACCTGCTGGTGGGCAGCGCCATGCTGCTGCAGCACAAGAGCTATCGCTCGATGGTGGAGTCGGCCGGCCTGATGGTCGTGGACGACGTCAACGCCTTTGACGAAGAGGAAGACCTGCGCCACATCCATGGCTTGAAGTGCCCGGTGCTGTTCACCAGCGCCACTCCCGATGCGGTCGGTCGCTTCCTCAAGCGCGAAGGGGTGATGGAAAACCCCGTCGTGATGAAGCAGATGCCCTTCGACTCGCCCCCCACCGAGGTGCACAACGTGCAGGCCTCGTGGAACGAGAATATCTTCAGCCAGATCGACCGCGGTCTGGACGTGCTGCAGCGCCATCTCGACGACGGCAGCCGCATCTTCGTCATCAGCCGCACCCGCGCGCGTGTGCCCGTGATCGCGCAGTATCTCCAGGACCGCTTCAAAGTGCCGGTTTCGATCCTGCACGGCGACATGGCTGACTCGCACGAGCACCGCAAGCGCATGCGCGGCAAACCCGGCTCCAGTGGCGGCGTGCGCGAAGACCGCATCTCGATGATGAAGCAGTTCCGCGAGAACAAGCCCGCCATTCTGGTGGCCACCAACCTGGTCGGCTCGGGTCTCGACATCCCCATGGCCGACCTGGTCATCGTCACCGATGCCGACCACTTCGGCCCGGCCGAGATCGAGCAGCTCACCGGCCGCGTCGGCCGCCGCGAGCGCTCCTCGGACGCCGTGCTGGTCACCGGCACCATCTCGGCCCACCGCGCCTCCGAGCCCCGCGTCAAAGCGACCAGCTTCGTGCGCAAAGGCAAAGTGGTCACGATGTATCGCATCCAGAACCGCAAGCCCGGCCGCGGCCGCCGCAAGCGCGCCGTCTGAGCCGAGATGGGAGATGGGAGTAGGGAGATGGGAGTAAGGTTCAGCAACCAACTCCGCAGTCTCCCGACTCCTCTCCCATCTCCTATCTCCCATCTCCCATCTGGACGGTGTCCGGACTGTTTCGGGGTTGGGCATAAGCCTTGCTAACCAGCTTTCGCATGGAAATAACCCTGTCTCGAGGTAACCTGGTTTGGATACGGTACCAAAGCCCACTACTGATCAACTCCCCCTGCCCGCCGCGCTGGCGGAGGCTCACGAGGACGAGGGTCCTCCCCACCCCTGGGACTGGCCCACGGCCATCGTGCTGTGGTCGGTTCACATCGGCGCGCTGTTTGCACCCTTCTTCTTCAGCTGGTCGGGCGTGGCCGTCTGCCTGGTGCTCTACGTTTGCTCCGCCATGGGGGTCACGCTGGCCTATCACCGCCTCCTGACCCATCGCTCGTTCAAAACCTACAAATGGTTCGAATATCTCGTCACGCTGTTCGGCGCCTCGGCCTGCCAGGGCGGACCCATCGCCTGGGTGGCGGTGCACCGCCTGCATCACGGCCACGCCGACCGCGACGGCGACCCGCACGGAACCGACAAAGGCTTCTGGTGGGCCCACATGGGCTGGATGCTCTCCAAGCCTCCCCACAAGATGGACCCGACCATGCGCACGCGCATGGCGCGCGACCTGGAGACGGACCCGGTCCTGCGCTGGATCGACCGCGGCTACATCCTGTTCGCCATCTTCCTCGGCTTCGGGCTGCTCAAGCTGGGCGGCTGGTCGTGGGTCATCTGGGGGATGTTCGTCCGCCTGACCCTGGTCTACCACGCCACCTGGCTGGTCAACTCGGCCGCTCACACCTTTGGCTATCGCCTGCACAAGACGCCCGACCGCTCCACCAACTGCTGGTGGGTGGCCCTGCTGACCTTTGGTGAGGGCTGGCACAACAACCACCACGCGTTTCCCGCCTCGGCCCGCCACGGCCTGAAATTCTGGGAGGTCGACATGACCTACATGATGATCAAGGCGCTGGCCAGGGTCGGTCTGGCATGGGACATCAAAATGGCGCCGGAGAAGGCGTTCCAGGCCCGGCCTGGAGACGGCGGACGGCCGAACTGATCCGGATTCCCCTCCCGAACGAGACGGGACTGGCCTTCGCTGTCTACTTCCGCGCGGTAGGACCCCCCTACCGCGAGGAGGAGATTGCCAATTTCACGAGTTCGTGGCTTGGCCGTCACGTCGCCGCGCCGCTGCTCGACCGCCTGCTGGCCGCTCAGGAAACCCTGCAATTGCGCGTCGGCACACGGGACGAGCTGGGCGGCGGTCCTCCCCCGCTGGATCTGCTGGCCATGTTTGGAGCCCGGCCCGAGCAACTGATCAAGCTCGAGAACAGCACCCACGTCTGCCTCATCTCCAACTTCGGGGCGGACGACCGGGGCTTTTGGAGCGTCCTGGCAGCCTGCCACGCGCTGATGGAGAAGGCGGTGGACGCGCTCTGTTTTGACCCGGTGCGGCTCTCGCTGCGCGATCCAGCGCGGGTAAACGGGTGGTTGAAGGTCTCCGAGCACATCATCGTGCCCTTCTCGGTGCAAGATGACGGTCTCGGCTGGATGACCACCAAAGGCATGAGCAAGTTCGGCTTGCCCGAGATCGAGTTTACCGGCGTTCCGCCCGCGCTGGCCAACGATTTGATCGATGTGATGAACGGCCTGGCCGGCTATCTGGTGCGCCTGACCCGAACCGGAAGGACCGAGCTGCCGCTCCCTGACATGCTCAATTTCCCCGTGCGGGAGCTGCTCGAAAGCCTGCGCGAGCCCGACTCGAGCCCCGTGGGAGACGAGCTGGACTCCTTCACGACGCGGCTCGGGCTGACTTACCACCCTCCGCAAGACGAGGAAATGCCGGCCTTCCTCACGGTCCATCCTCCAGCCGATTTCGACCACAGTCACGAGAACTGGTTCTACCAGGTGCTCGAGGACCTCTGGGGCCGCAAGGAGACGCTCGTCAACGTGGAGGGCGATCTGCTGATGCAGGCCCACAAACGCGCCCTCGAGGAGCTGCCCATCTTGAAGGAGAGGTTTACCAAAGGGCTGGCGCCCGGCGAGATCGCCATGATCAAGTGCGGTTTTCCCTACGGCGAGGGCAACGAGCACGAGTTCATGTGGGTCACCATCGAGCACTGGAGTGAAGACAAACTCGTGGGGCTGCTCAGCAACCACCCGGTGCACCGCACGGATCTCGAAGCCGGTCAAAGGCTGGAAGTGCAGGAGGCGGACATCTTCGACTGGACGCTGCACGACGCCGGTGGCAGCTGGCTGGGGGGCTACACCGACAGCATCGTGCGGGAGTGGATGCCGGACTGAAAGAGATTAGCGGGTCAGCCAGCCGCGCGGGGGGAGCTTACCTCTCGCCGCCTTGAGTGGCTCACCCACGGGAACGCCGCGATCGAGGAACAGGTCATTGTTGCAGGTGAGCACAACGTTCTCGCCTTGAAAGCGCTGGCGCAGCTCGTTCAGGACGCGCTGGAGAACCTCTTCGCGCGTGTCCCCCAAACCGGTGGCGATGACCTTCTCTTCGTGGCGGACCGTCACGGCCCAGCCATTTCCCCCACAATCGAAGGAAAGCTGGACCTCGCAAGCTCGCCCACCCACGTTTCGCCGCAGTTTCTCGGTCATCGACGCACTCCCGATCAGGTTTTATCGGCCTCCTCTTCGCCCCAGGCCGGCGAAAATCCCTGCCAACCCCGGCCCGATCGCGAAGGAAACCGGCCTTCGGTCGAAGAAGACGCGGCCGATTTTCGGGCGGCACGCCAAAAAAATGGCATAACCAAGCCGCTATCGCTCGTTCGAAAGAAAGTGAAGTATGGCCGCCACGACTGAGAAAACCCCCAGCATTCCCTGCGACAACCATCTGACCGAGGAGAAACACCGCGCTTACCGCGAGAAACTACGCGCCTTCCTGGCCGAGCACGCCGATCCGATCGCCGAGCTGTACGAGGCGGAAGCGAGGTTTCCTCGCGAGCTGCTGACCAGGATGGCCCGCGAGGGCTACCTGGGAACGCCATTCCCGGCCCAGTACGGGGGGGCCGGGCACGACCCGCTCAGCCTGGCCATCCTGATCGAGGAGACCTCGCGCTGCTGGGGCTCGCTGGGCATCATCCTGGCGGCCCACATCGGGCTGGGCTCCAACCCCATCATGATGTGGGGCAACGAGGAGCAGAAGCAGAAATACCTGGTTCCGCTGGCCAAGGGCGAGCGCCTGGGCGGCTACGGGCTGACCGAGCCGCAGGCCGGCTCCGATTCCGGGGCCACCCTCACCAACGCCGTCCTGGAGGGCGATCACTGGGTGCTCAACGGCACCAAGTGCTGGTGCACCAACGCCACCGAGGCTTACAGCTACGTGGTCAGCGCCGTGACCGACCCCGATCTGGGCAAGAGCGGCATCTCGGCGTTCATCGTCGAGAAGGACTTCCCGGGCTTCTCTTTCGGCAAGAAAGAGGACAAGCTGGGCCTGCGGGCCTCGGCCACCGGCACGCTGATCTTCGACAACTGCCGGGTGCCCAAGGAGAACCTCCTGGGCGAGCGCGGACAGGGTTTCAAGTATTTCATGCAGACGCTGGACGGCGGCCGCATCACCATCGGGGCGATGTCGCTGGGACTGGCCCAGTGCGCTCTGGACGAGGTGGCGGCGCAGCTGGTGACCGAGAACCTGACCGGCGATCTCTTCGAGCACGAGCTGCGCCTGGCGCCGCTGGCCGAGATGGCGGTCGATGTTGCGGCCGCCCGCTCGCTGGTCTACGAGGCCGCCCTCACCCGCACCCACCAGAAGCGCTGGACGCTCGAGGGCGCCGTGGCCAAGTACCTGGCCAGCGAAGTGGGCATGCGCGTGTCGAGCAAAGCCGTCGAGATGCTCGGCTTCCAGGGCTTGAAAATGAATGGCAGGGTGTCGCGTGCCTTCCGCGACGCCAAACTCTGCACCATCGGAGAAGGAACCAACGAAATCCAGAAAGTCGTCATCGCCCGCGAGCTGCTGCGCACGCTCGGGGCCTGAAAATTTTACTGCCAACTGCGAACTGCCAACTGCCAACCCAAATTCAAAGGAGTTCCCCAAATATGAGTCAGACCATGACCAAGCCGTCCGGCGTTTGTTTCGAGCTGTCGGAAGACCACAAGATGGTGCAGAAGATGGTGCGCGATTTCGCGCAGGAGCATCTGGCCCCGAAGGCCGCCCACTACGACAAGACCTGCGAGTTCCCGTGGGAGAACGTCAAGAAGATGGCCGAGCTGGGCCTGATGGGCGTGACCGTGCCGGAGGAGTATGGCGGAGCCGGCATGGACTCGCTGGCCTACTCCATCGTCATCGAGGAGATCTCGCGCGCCTGCGCCGCCACCGGTGTCATCACCGCGGTTCAGAACTCGCTGGGCGAGTATCCGCTGATGGCCTTCGGCACGGAAGAGCAGAAGAAAAAGTATCTGCCGCTGATGGCCAAAGGCGAGAAGATCGCCGCCTACGCGCTGACCGAGCCCAACTCGGGCTCGGACTCGGCCGGCATGAGCACCACCGCCACCCTTCAGGGTGACCACTGGGTGCTCAACGGCCAGAAGAACTGGATCACCAACTCCACCGGCGCCGAGATCTTCATCGTGTATGCCACCAAGGACCCCGAGCTCAAGCACAAAGGCATCTGCTGCTTCATCGTCGAGAAGGGCTGGCCGGGCTTTACCATCGGCAAGCACGAGGAGACGATGGGCGTGCGCGCCTCCGGCACCTGCGGGCTGACCTTCGAGAACGTGAAGGTGCCCAAAGAGAACCTGCTGGGCGTCGAGGGCGAAGGCTTCAAGATCGCCATGCAGGCGCTGGACACCGGCCGCGTGGGCATCGCCGCCCAGGCCGTGGGCATCGCCCAGGCCGCGCTGGACAACGCCATCCGCTACTCCAAGGAGCGCCACCAGTTCAAGAAGGCGATCTCCGAGTTCCAGCTGGTCCAGGAGATGCTGGTCTCCATGGCGGTCGAGATCGACGCCGCCCGCCTCATGCTCTATCGCGCCGCCTTGAAGCGCGACTCGGGGGAGAAGTTCACCAAGGAAGCCTCCATGGCCAAGCTGTACTGCTCGGAGGTCGCCATGCGCGCGGCCCTGAACGCGGTGCAGGTCCACGGCGGCTACGGTTACTCAAAGGAATACCCCGTGGAGCGCTTGCTCCGCGATGCCAAGGTCACCCAGATCTACGAGGGCACCTCGGAGATCCAGAAGCTTGTCATCGCGCGCGAGCTGCTCCGCGACTAGCTCGATTCGTCGAGAGTTGAGGGTTCAGAGTTGAGAGTCCTCTGGGACAGTCGCTCTGAACAACCGAGCTCTCCCGGATCCGATTCTAACTCTTGACTCTTAACTCTTAACTCTGAACGGGAAGGAACCAACATGAACATCATCGCCTGTGTGCGGCAGACGCCGGACACGGAATCTGCTATCAAGATCGGGGGCGACGCCAAGGCCATCGCGACCGACGGCATCAAGTACGTCCTCGGCCCCTATGATGAGTACAGCCATGAGGCCGCGGTGCAGCTGATGGAGAAGAACGGCGGCGAGGTGACCGCCATCTCCTTCGGTCCCGAGCGGGTCAAGGAGACGCTGCGCAACTGTCTGGCCATCGGCGCCGCCAAGGCCGTGCACATCCTGGACGAGGACGCTTCCCACGACGACGCGCTGGCCATCGCCACCGCCCTGGCCGCCGCCATCAAGCCGATGACCTACGACGTGGTCTTCACGTCCAACAAGGGCACCGACTCGGATCGCGGCCTGGTGGGAGCCATGCTGGCCGAGAAGCTGGGCCTGCCCTACGTGGGCCTGGTTTCCGAGCTTGAGGTCGAGGACGGCGGCAAGGCGCTGGTTTGCACACGCGATGTCGAGGGCGGCCAGCGCGAGAAGATCAAGGTCACCCTTCCGGCCGTCATCTGCGCCCAGAAGGGTCTGCGCGAGCCCCGCTACGCCTCCCTGATGAATATCATGCAGGCCAAGAAGAAGCCGCTCGAAACCAAGAGCGTGGCCGATCTCGGCGTGGACACCGCGGGTGCGGTCAAGCTCCAGGTCGAGAAGTTGGAGTATCCGCCCCAGCGCCCCCCGGGACGCCTCATCGACGGCGCCAGCGTGGACGAGAAGGTCAAAGAGCTCGTCCGCCTGCTCAAGGAAGAAGCCAAAGTTCTGTAAGTGCTGTCGGTCGAGAGTTGGGAGGCCAGAGTCCGCGGTACTGACTCCTCTCTCAACTCTCAACTCTCAACTCTTAACTGCATAGATTTAAGGAGATCCATAGATGGGTAACGGAATTTGGGTGGTCGGGGAAGGCAAGGGCGACGAGCTTTCCCGCGCCACGTGCGAGATCCTGAGCGAGGCGCGCCGCCTGGCCGGGGACGATAAGGTGACCTGCGTGCTGCTGGGCACTGGGCTCACGGCGCAGGCCGCGCAGGCCGGCAAGTTCGGCGCGGACGAAGTGCTGGCGTGCGAGAACGCCGAGCTGGGTAAATACAATCTCGAGATCGAGGCCCACATCGTGGCCAAAGCCGTGGGCGACAAGAAGCCCGACCTGGTGCTGGTGCCCGCCACCACCCACGGTCGCGAGCTGGCCGCCTTCGTGGCCTCTCGCCTCAACCTGGGATTGGCCTCGGAGTGCGTGGCCCTGTCCAAGGGCGACGACGGGCAGTTCCGGGCCGTGCGTCCGATGTACGCAGGCAAGGTGCGCGTCACGGTCAAGTTCACCGACAGCGGCACGCGGATGGCGACCGTGCGTCCCAACGTCCTGGCCGCCACCGAGACGGGGAAGGCCGGCGCCGTGACGGCGCTGGAGTTCTCCAAACCCGAGAAGGTGGGAGCCGAGATGGTCACGGTGGAGACCAAAGGCGACGGCGGAGCGGTCGACCTTTCCGAGGCCAGCATCGTCGTGTCCGGCGGACGCGGCCTGAAGGGCCCGGAGAACTTCCACCTGGTCCACTCCCTGGCCGAAGTGCTCGGGGGCGCCGTGGGCGCATCGCGTATGGTCGTGGACGCGGGCTGGAAGGAGCACAGCTTCCAGGTCGGCCAGACAGGCCGCGTGGTGACGCCCGATCTCTACATCGCGGTCGGCATCTCGGGGGCCATCCAGCACCTCGTCGGCATGCAGAATGCCGGCTGCATCGTGGCCATCAACAACAACCCCGAGGCGGCCATCTTCAAAGTGGCCGATTACGGACTGGTGGGCGACCTGTTCGAGGTCGTGCCTGCCCTGACCGAAGAGCTCAAGAAATCGCGTAACTAACGCGCCCAAGGGTCGAGGAGATTCGGGAGATTATTTTGGGGATTTGGGAGATGTCGACGACAAAGCTCGTCTGGCACATTTTACAAAAATAAATCTCCACAATCTCCAAGGGAATCCCCATAATCTCCTCGACCTCCTCTCGGCCGCCGAGTTCTCTATTCCGTAAAAAACCGATAAACGGTCACGCTCCGGAAGACCTGCCCAGGCAGCAAGATTACATCCGGGAAGTTGCCGTGGTGCACCGCGTCCGGGAAGTGCTGCGTTTCCAGGCAGAACGCCCCGTGCTTCTCGTATTTGGCACCGCCTTTGCCGGTGATGCTCCCGTCCAGGAAGTTGCCCGTGTAGAGTTGCACCCCGGGCTGGTCGCTGAAAACTTCCATCACGCGCCCGCTGGAAGGGTCGCACACGCGCGCCACCGGCCGGAAGTCGCGCTCCGGGCCCCTCACGACCCAGTTGTGGTCGTAGTCGTAGTCGCCGATACGGCGGGCCTTGCGAAAGTCGAAGGGGGTGTCGCGCACCGACAGGAGGCGTCCCGTCGGGATCAGCGTGTCGTCCACGGGCGTGTACTGGTCGGCGAAGAGCTGCAGGCAGTCGTTCTCGACCGGCCCACCCAGGTTGAAATAGGCGTGGTTCGTCAGGTTGATCGGACAGGCCTGATCACAACTCGCCATGTACTCGATGCGTAGCTCGTCGTCCTCGTTCAGGCTGTATTCGACCGTCACGTCCAGGTTGCCCGGATAGCCGTTGGAGCCGTCCGGGTCGTGCAGGCTGAAGGCCACGCCCTTCTCGGTGGGCATCGCCTTCCAGACCTGCTTGTCGAAAGCTTTCAGCCCCCCGTGCAGATGATTGGGCCCATTGTTGATCGCCAGGGGGTAGTCCTTGCCGTTGAGGCGGAGCTTGCCTTTCGCGATGCGGTTGGCCACACGGCCCACGGTGCTGCCAAAATAGGGATGTCCGTCCAGGTAGGGGCGCAAGGTGTCGAATCCCAGCAGCACGTCCCCCATCTGGCCGTCGCGATCGGGCACGAGCATGCTGGTCCAGGTGGCGCCGTAGGTCATGATCTTGGCCTGCACGCCGTGGCCGTTCGTCAGCGTGTACTGGTCCACGGTCTGGCCTTCCAGAGTCTTGCCAAAATCGGTTTTCACGATGTTCTCCGAGCCGAGGCCCAGGCAGAGCAGGGCCAAGACGAGCAGTCTCTTCAAGGTTGGTGGCCGCTCCTGTCGTCGCTGTTTTCCGAGGGCGTCCCGTCATGGATCTGGGGCCACCCGTTTCGCCAGTGGACGTCGTCCTTCATCAGCACCCGACCCTTCTCTTCCTCTCCGCGCTCCCAGGAGTGATAGATGAACACGTCCCGGCCCTCGGGGTCGACCACGACGCTCCCGTGGCCCGGACCGGCCCACTCCTCGTCGGAGTGCAGAATGGGCAAGGGGGACTTCTCGAAAGGCCCGGCCAGGCTGTCCGAACGCGCCACGCCCACGCAGTAGCGGTCATCGTAGTAGGCGTTGGCGCTGTAGAAGAGGTAGTACTGCCCGTCCCGTTTGATCATCCAGGGAGCCTCGACCAGGTTGCCTTCCCAAGGAAGGTCGTTCGTGATGAGGTCGGTTCCCTCTCCTACGAAGCCCATCCCGTCGGGCCTGAGCTCGCGGATCACCAGCGGGGTGGGACGGCCGTTGTCATTGCCGTCCTCTTTCCAGATCAGATACTGGCGGCCGTTGTCGTCCTTGAAGAAGTTGGCATCGATGACGCCGACCTCTTCCTCGCGCACGAGGGGCCGCCCCAGGTCCGTGTAGGGACCCAGAGGGTCTTCAGCACGCGCGGCCCCGATGCACAGGTGCCCGGTTCGATCGCGGGCGGTGTAATAGGCGACGTAGGCATCTCCGACCTTATGGACCTCGGGGGCCCAGAAATCGCGGACGGCCCAATCTGGCCGCTGGCCTTCGGGGAAGATGAAGCCGTCTTGCTGCCAGTGCTCGAGGTCGTCGGAGACCATGAGCGGGAAGCTGTCCGGGGCGTCGCCGCTGGTGGTGGCGCAGATGTAGTGACCGCGATCGCGCAAGACTCCTGGATCCGGTAGATCATACGGCACGATGGGATTCATGGCAGAATGAGATTTGCTCACGGGAGGCTTAAAAAAGACTGAAACGAAGGGCCTACGATGTTCGACCCCGCGCTGAATCCCCATCGCCGTTACAACCCGTTACAGGACGAGTGGGTCCTTTGCTCTCCGCATCGCACCAGCCGCCCCTGGTCCGGGCAAATCGAGGATGCAGCCAGAGAACGGCGTCCTCGCTACGATGAAGGCTGTTATCTTTGCCCGGGCAACAAGCGGGCCGGGGGCGTGCAAAATCCCGACTACGGGTCCACTTTTGTTTTCGACAACGATTTCGCCGCCGTGATGCCCGGGGAGGTCCCCGACCGCGAGGCCTCCGATTGCAACGGGCTCATCCGGCGCGTGGCCGAGCAGGGGATCTGCCGGGTCGTCTGCTTTTCGCCCCGCCACGACCTGACGCTGGCCCAGATGGAGGTGGACTCCATCGTGCCCGTCATCGACCTGTGGGCCGACCAGTCTCGCGAGCTGGGCCGCCTGCCGTTCATTCGGGCCGTCACCATCTTCGAGAACAAGGGCGAGATGATGGGGTGCAGCAACCCGCATCCCCACGGGCAGATCTGGGCCACGGAGTCGGTGCCCACGTTCCAGACTCGCGAGCTGGTCAACCAGCTGGCCTACTATCAAGAGCACGGGCGCTCGCTGCTGCTGGACTATGTGGCCTGGGAAAAAGAGCGCGTCGTGCTGGAGAACGACCACTGGGTGGCGGTCGTGCCCTACTGGGCGGTCTGGCCCTTCGAGACGCTCCTCGTGCCGCGCCGCCAGGTGGCCCGGATCGAGCAGCTCGACCCGGGCGAGCGGCGCGCCTGGGCGCAGCTCATGCGCGACCTGCTGATCCGCTATGACAACCTGTTCCTGACGTCTTTCCCCTATTCCATGGGGATCCACCAGGCGCCCGCGGACGACCTCGACCACCCGGAAATCCAGCTCCACCAGCACTTCTTCCCTCCCCTGCTGCGCTCGGCCACCATCCGGAAGTTCCTGGTCGGCTACGAGCTCTCGGGCGAGCCCCAGCGCGACATCACGCCCGAGCAAGCGGCCGAGCGCCTCCGCGCCGTGCCCGCGGAGCACTACCTGGCGTGAGGACCTTCCAGGCACCCGGCCGGGTCAACTTGATCGGCGAGCACACTGACTACAATCAGGGTTTTGTCATGCCGATGGCGATCGACCGCTTCACGCGCGTCTCCATCGCCCCACGCGAGGATGGGAAACTGGTGCTCACGAGCTTCGGGGAGCGGATCGAGCTCGACGAGCTGGTCAAGCGCGACCACTGGAGCGACTACGTGGCGGGCGTGGCGTGGGTTCTGCGCAGCGAGGGAGTCCCTCTGCACGGAGCGGATCTGCAGATCGAGGGCAACGTCCCGGTGGGAGCCGGCCTGAGCTCCTCGGCCTCGGTGGAAGTGGCCGCCGGTCTGGCCTTTCTGGCCCTGAGCGGGCTCGATCTTCCGCGCCCCGACCTGGCGGTGCTCTGCCAGCGCGCCGAGAACGAGTTCGTGGGCATGCGCTGCGGCGTGATGGACCAGTTCATCTCGTGCTGCGGCGAGGCGGGCAAAGCTCTCTTGCTGGATTGCCGTGACCTGAGCTACCGCCTGCTGCCCATTCCGGCCGGGGTGCGCGTCGTCATCGCCAATTCGATGGTGAAGCACGCGCTGGCCGGAGGGGAGTACAACCAGCGGCGGGCGGAGTGCGAGGAAGGCTGCCGTCGGCTGGGGGTGACATCGCTCCGCGACGCCTCCGACCTGAGCCCGCTTTCGGGAGTGGTGCTGAAACGCTGCCGGCACGTCGTCAGCGAGAACCAGCGCGTGCTCGACGCGGGTCAGGCCCTGGAGAGCGGCGACCTGGCCGGGTTTGGTCGCCTGATGCACGAGTCGCACGCGTCCTTGCGGGACGACTTCGAGGTGAGCTGCCCCGAAGTCGACCAGCTCGTCGAGCTGGCCGCGGACTTTCCGGGGGTTTACGGCAGTCGCATGACCGGGGGCGGCTTCGGGGGCTGCACGGTCTCGCTGGTCGAGGCGGGTGCCGTGGCGTCGTTCGCGGCGCACCTGAAGCAGGGTTATCCGTCCGTGGAGATCTACGACTGCGTGGCCTCCGAGGGAGGGCGCGAGGTCGATTAAGACTTTCTTAAGTGGGAAAGTCTAAAGTCGACATCATGCTACCGAAGCTCTTTGGACATCGTGGCGCCCGGCCCGAGGTGGAGAACACCATGGCCGCCTTCCGGGAGGCCAGGCGACAGGGTGTCAGCGCGATCGAGACCGACTTCCACGAGACGTCGGATCAGACGCTCGTGGTCATGCACGACGGCAAAGTCGACCGCATGACGGATGGCAAAGGCGAGATCAGCCACATGACCGCGGCCGACGTGGCCCGCCTCAAGATCAAGGGCGACCACGCCGTCCCGACCGCCGACGACGTGCTGAGCTTCGCCCACGATAACAACCTTTTCGTCGACTGCGAGATCAAGTGCCCCGACAATCCCGGGGTCGAGAAGCGCATCGCCGCCAAGATTCGCCAGCACGAGATGGGCGAGCACGTGGTCATCACCGCGGACGAGCCGGGTTTCCTCCAGCGGATGAAGACCGAGATGCCGGAAGCCCCGACCGGTCTGGTGATGCGCGCCAAGCCGCTCTACAAACCCACGGCCATGCTGGCGGCGGGCGGGGCCGTGCTCGGGGGCGTGGCCGCCGCGCTCACGGGCGTGCCACTGGTGGCCGGCGCCGTGGTCGGCCTGGTGACCGTAGGAGGCGCCGCCTTCCACTTCATCAAGCGCCACCTGCAAAACAAAGGTTTGAACCAGGGCTCGGACCACCTCATGCCTCACTGGCTGCTGGTGGACAAGCACCTGGTGCAAAAAGCCGCTGCCCAGGGAAGGGAGGTCGTTCCCTACGGGGTCAATGGGGAGGCCCGCGGGGAACGCTTGCAGCGGCTGGGAGTCTACGGGCTGATCACGGATTATCCCGAACGCTTTACCACCCAGTAGGAGAGGGTTCATGCAGATCACGGGAGCGCAATTGCCGAGCACGAGCCGACCACAGTCGGCCGGGCTCTTCCTGAGTGAGGACACAGGTCTGGGGGACGTCCTGCGCGACGTCGGCACCAGCGCCAGGGAGATGAAGGACAGGGTCGTCGCCGACCTCAAAGGCCTGGCGGGCCGCGCCAATTTCAAGGCGTCCCACCCTGACTACACGGGCCCCGAGGACGGTCTCTCCCACCCCAACTTCAAGGCTCAGGCGTATCTCAAGCCCGTCAATCGCTGGGTGATGAACAAGCTCTTTCGCATCGAGGTCGAGGGCGAGGAGAACCTGCCCAAGGATGGCAAGAACCTCTACTGCCCCACCCACCCCAGCGTGGGCGACCCCTCGCTGATGTCGGCCGTCCTGCCCAAGGGCGACTACCGCTTCGTAGCCAACGTCATCCTCTTCAAGGGCAAGGGGGGGCCCGTCATCACGGCCATGGGCGCCTTCCCGGTCGATCGCGACAACCCGTCGCGCGCCACCATCCAGCACGGCGTCGACCTGGTAAAGGAGGGCACGCCGTTCATCATCTTCCCCGAGGGGGGGATCTCGGAGAACCCCAATCAGATCAACCCGCTCAAGCGGGGCGCCGCCTACTTCGCCGTTCACGGCGAGGCGGACCGGATCGTCCCTATCGGCATCCACTTCAGCCGCGATACCGAGGAGCGTCCCATCGAAACCCTCAAGAGCTGGGCAGTGGCCACCGCGCTGGTCGGCGGCACCCTGGCTTCCTGCTACCTCGGGCCCGCGGCGCAGAGCATCGCGGGCGCGGTGACCGGCGCGCTGACCGGGGCCTACGCCACCAGCACGGTCGCGCGGGCTTTCGTCAAGAACAAGAAGTGGTTCAATCCGTTCCCCTCCAAGCTGGCCGGGCTGGGCGGCGGACTGGTGGGTGGCATCGCCGGAGGCATCATCGGCTTCCTGAGCCCGGGTATGCAGTCCGGCACGGTCAGCCAGATGGCCCGCACGCTTACCGCCGGCTTCTGCGCCCAACAGCTGCTGGAGCGCCAGTCCCATCGCGACATCGCGCACATCAAGTTCGGTCGGCCGATCGACGTGCACGAGTACCAGAATCTATCCGTGACCGACAGCGCCAAGGTGGACGCCCTGACGAACGACCTGCACGCTGAGCTCGGGGCCCTCAAAGCGGAGATGTCGGGCGTGCCCTACGACCCGCACGTCCCCCGGATTCGTCCCGGGACCGGCATTCCGGTGCTGCCAAACACGCCGGCTCCGCTCTACTTCCAGGCCATGGCCGAGGAGGAGCTGCCCAAGAACTCCTGTCACCCGCGTGGTGACAGGCCCCGCGCCATGGTCCTGGGACAACGCTCCACGGTCCAGCCGAAACGCGAGGATCAGGTCTGAGCAGGAGTGTTCCGCTCGGTTAGGGGATAATACCCACGTCGTGACCCAGGAGCATCCTCCCGTGGTTTTGCTGGGCCTGAACCACAAGACCGCCCCCATCGACCTGCGCGAGCAGGTAGTTTTCGATGGCGAGCGTCTCAACGAGGCGCTCGCCTCGCTGCGCGCCCGGCCTGGCGTGAGCGAGTGCGCCATCCTGTCCACCTGTAACCGCACCGAGCTCTACGCCGTGGGAGCCACCGACCTCGAGGGCATCCTCCCGGCCGCCCCCGAGCACCTCTACCGCTACGAGGGACGCGAGGCCATCGAGCACCTCTTCTCGGTCTCCAGCGGGCTCGACTCGCTGGTGCTGGGCGAGAACCAGATCCTGGGCCAGGTGCGGAACGCCTATGAGTCGGCGCGCCTGGCCGCCGCCACCGGGCCGATGCTCGATCGCCTCTTCCCCTGGGCCGTCCGCGTCGGCAAGCGGGCC
>JBDHVW010000090.1:0-33111 GCA_039809865.1 Vulcanimicrobiota bacterium | reverse complement strand
TCACTTGGTGGCCTCCTGAAAGGGCTTTGCCCTTGGTTTAAGCACAGGAGGCTTCTAACTTTCTTCAATAAACCTTGCTCAGGACTGGACCAATCGCGCATCTTTTCGGGCATGCGCCCAGATGCATTCTATTTTCTCCTTGTGCTTTGGTAGTGTAAGTATAGTCGAATCAGCCGGAAATGAACTGGGCGCATGGGGGGCTGTTCGTGGGCGACTGCTAGAGGCTCCTGCGAACGGGCCGGCAACTCAGTCCCTCTGAACAAAGCCTGAATGACATCTCCTCAGGAACTGGGAGCTTCCTCGCGAACAGGGCCGTCTGTCTTCTCCAGGATGACCGCATGATAACATCCGATCCCAACCGGTACGGAGGAAAAGTAGCCACAATCTTGGCGCTGAACGCTCACCACCACCGCCCCATTTTCGGCCCCCGTCCGGCTGATATCGACCTCTGTCAACATGGAGCCCGAATAGGCAACCACCATCATCGATCGTTGAAAGTTTACGGATGGATGGCTCAGCAACGGATCGTCACTGGGTGGGGCCGGGCTGGTCGGGGTGATCTCACGGGTCGGGATGCGAGCCACGAAATTGTCCAGAGCCTTCTGGTCACGGATGAGCAGCAGACCTCCGGGTGGGTCTGACTCGCCAGGGCCTCCCACGTACATCACGCCGCGATACTCTTTTTGAGGCTGTAACTCGGTGCGGGCCATGCGTTCCTCTGTCCCTTTCGCAGACGTGACAAGGAAATGGCTCTGCCAGGCCGCCAGGCAGATCAAAACTAGCAGTCCGACGATCCAGTACTTCAACGGGTTTGCTCCCTTCACTTGCTAGACTCAGTCTAACCGCCGGGAGCCTCCTCAACTGGACGCCCGAGGGGCGCTGATCAAGCGTTGCTGAGCGGGTGTCCTGGCCAAACTTGATCTCCGTAGCGGTCCGAGCGCCCCTCGGCCAAGCCGTAGATGAGGGAAAGCTCGATCGTGATACCGTGAACGTTGCGGAACGTGCTCGATTGTTGCTCATTGATGACCCGTCGCGCACGTTGGCCGTCACGGCGACAGCCGCATCCTTCTGAGCGCGGTCGTTGATATCGCGGTGTCAACTTCCACAATCACTGATCAGCTTCTAGCGGGTTCTGGCCGGTCTAGCCAATCCATCGATGGAGACTTTGACCATGAAGTCCTCATTCTTGACGTCCTGGCCTGGCAGGGGGTGGCAGTACCCCGTTCCCGACTCCCGCCCCGGGAGGCCTCTGCCCTCGACCCAGAATCATGAACCTGGGCAAGCTGGTGGGGACCCCGATGCTCAGCCTGAGTGACGAGGAGCTGGTTGTCCTTCATCATCAAGGGACGCGATGGCACGGATCCGGCCAACACGACCGGGATCGCCATGCCTCCCAAGAGCGGCAACCCGGCCCTGACCGAAAAGGACTTGCTGAACGTGGTCGCCAAACTGCGGACGCTGAAGTAGCCAGACTCAGTCTGTGAAGCCGGTGGCCCGCTCCGCCAGGCGCGACAGGAACGCGAAGCCGCTCAGGGTCGCCAGGCCGAGGCCTGCTCCCAGGAGGTGGCTCACCGGGCAGGCGACTGCGCCGATGGCGGCAGCCGAGAGGAGGACGGCGCTTCCCGCGAGGTCTTTGCCGAGCCTGGCCTTGGTGCCGGCATCGGTGCCCGGCAGGTCGCTCTGGGCAAAGCTCCTGCCCATCACGCGGGTGAGATGACGTCCCCCGCTGTCGAACCCGTAGCGCGCTGCTTTGAGGACCAGGTAGGTGGCCGGTAAGAGCAGGAAGGCGGGAGCGATCGGGGATGCCTGGAGCGCGGCTGCAAAAAGACCCCCGGCCGCGAGCGCAGTGCCACCTAGACAGATCACGCCGAAGCCCCCTCGTACCGCGTGATCGCTCCACCGGACCTCGTCCTGGTCCCCCGGCGGCGTCGGCACGCTTTTTCCCCGAGAAAGTCCCGCTCCGGCCCGTACCGGCGTCGTCATGACCGACCCTGCTCGCACAGTCATCAAAAACCCTCCAAACCCAGCGCTCCTCTTACACAGAAAGCGTCTCAAGGGTAACTTGTCATGCCTGGCTGAAAACCGGCTGAAAGTGCCCGCGCTTGACCTGAATCAATGTGAAATTTTTCACAACGGGTCATTCTGAAGAGCTAGACCAGACAAGGGAGGCTTTTTGACCTTGAAGAAGATTATGACCCTCGGCCTGGTGCTTGGGGCCCTGGCCATTACCACCGGGTGTCCAGCCGGAAATCCCGCGACCAACCTGATCACCCCGGAGTCCACCACCGGCGGAACGATGCTCCCTGGCGGCGCGGAAGGCCTACCCACGCTCACCGAAACCGCCGAGCTGACCGCAGCTCCCAAAGTTCCCCCTCCGATTCAACGCAAACAGCGCGCTCTGGTGAAGGTCAACCTCGAGACCTCCGAGGTGGACGGCGTAATGCTCAAGGGAATCAAGCAAGACACCTAATACCGCTACTGGACCTTTAACGAGACCGTGCCCGGACCGACGATCCGGGTGCGCGAGGGGGATGCCCTGGACGTAACCCTGACCAATGCCAAGAACAGCACCATGCCCCATAACGTGGACTTCCACGCCGCCACCGGCACCGGCGGGGGAGCTGCCATCACGCTGGCTCCGCCCGGCCAGAGCAAGTCGGCCCGGATGGCCATGCTCAACCCCGGTCTCTACGTCTATCACTGCGCCGTGCCCCCGGTGCCCGAGCACGTGGCCAACGGGATGTACGGGCTGATCCTGATCGAGCCGGCTTCCGGGCTACCGCCGGTCGACAAAGAGTTCTACGTGATGCAGTCCGACTTTTACACCAAAGAGCCCTTTGGCTATGAAGGCAAGACACACTTCGACATGGGGAAGGGCCTCCGCTAGGAAGGGACCTACGTGGTCTTCAACGGCAGCGTCGGCGCGGTGCTCGGCGACAACGCCCTGAAAGCCTCAGTCGGGGAGAATGTGCGCATCTTCTTTGGAGTGGGCGGACCCAACCTCACCTCGAGCTTCCACGTCATCGGGGAGGTCTTCGACCGCTGCTACACCGAGGGAACAATCGGGCGAGCCGTTGCGCAACGTCCAGACCACGGTTGTGCCACCCGGAGGGTCGGCCATGGTGGAGCTCAAGCTGGATGTGCCGGGCAGCTACACGCTCGTGGACCACGCCATCTTCCGCCTGTCCAAGGCCTGCGTGGGGCAACTCGCGGTCGACGGACCGGAAAACCCGATGATCTACTGCTCGAAGTAGCCTACTCGTCCAGAACCTCGGCCAGCGGCCGGCGCGAAGGGGAGGCCAGCTGCGACTCCGGGTAACCCAGGCGCAGCATCAGTTGGGGCACGCTGCCCGCGGTCCAGCGGCCGATCCATGCCCGCGTGTCGGGCAATTCGAGCGGCTGGTTGAGGTAGGAAGCCTGCAGGCCGCGCAGGGCGCCCTCGAGCAGGACGCGCTGCATGGCCTGCCCGGCCATAATCCATTGCAGCGGCGTGTCGCCGGGAGCCGCGATCAGGGCCAGCAATGGCGTCTGGCGTGCCAGCATCTGGTCGCGCACTCCCCGGTCGAGCCCCCGCAAGCGGGTCAATAAGCGGGGCAACGAGCTGGCGAACTCATCGAGGATCGCGATTTCCACCCCCTCGGCCACTATCTCCGTGCCGGTCTCGCGGCTCGAGAGCCAATCGTGCAGGGCCTGACGATAGATCGCGTCCTGAGACATGCGCTGATCGACATCGCCAATCATGCTGATAGCCTCCTCGCGCATCAGGCCCGACAGCGGTAAGAAGCAGCAACCCTCGAGATTGGCAGCCCCTTGCAGGGCCCAGAGATGATCCGGCTCGACCTCCTTCGGCCCGAAGGGACGGCGATGCGTGTGACGCTTCCCGATGGCCGGCCAGAGGTGCGCCAGGGATGTGGCTTCGAGCAACTCGCAGAGGCGAGCCCGGGCCAGAAGATCGGGTTCGGAGGACTCGGGCAAAAGCTCGCAAAGGGCGGAGGCCCCGTGGCTCTCCAGAGCAACCCTCAGGTTCAAGAGGGCGGCCCCACACGAAATGATCAGCTCTCGGTCCTGAGGGTCGATGACGGGCAGCCCGCGCGAGCGGTCCGCCCGCAGCTCCACACAGGCATCCGTCAGCCGGAAACGCCAGGGCTGCGAGTTGTGGCCTGAGGGGGCAAGGATGGCGGCGTGGAGCGCAAATCGCAGCTTGTCACGGGTGCTTCCCTGGACCGGGAAGCTGAGCCCGCCAAGGTTCGATGCGTGCCAGCGTGTCTTCATTGCTCAAGTCTACCAGCTGTCGAGGGCCATGAGGATGATCGAGATCAATCCACTTGGTCCAGGTCATGGAACAGGCCTCTGGGACCCGCTAGGGTGAGGGCATGAAGAAGCGAGTGATAATCCTGGCACGGACTGTGTTTCTGCTGGCCCCGGCGACCGCCGGGCCTGCCTTCGACGACGACAAGCTGATCGCGGCCATCAAGGTCTTGATGTATCAGGCACCTTGCTGTGGCAGCTGGCCCCGGCTCGACGCCAAGCAGGCGCGAGCCATCCTGGCCTACCTCCACGGAGAGGACTCCGCCGACGGCCGCGAGTTGTGGCGCGTCGTGGGGAAGAAGCTCTTGACCGAGCTCGAGAAGATCGATCCACAAGAAGCGCAACGCGTGCGAGAGCAAGCTCGCAATGTCAGCCATGGCTGACATTGATTCCGAGCCCATCCCCTTTTTGCAGCGGCTCTACGTCCAGCCCTTCCTCCTCCTCGTCCTGGGGCTGGCCGTGATGTTCGTCTTCTACACCGGCTGGGGCATGTATGAGCTCGTGACACTGCCTCGGAGCCCCCTGCCATGAAGGGCCTTCATTCCGGGCTGATCTGCCCTCGCGGCAACTGGTGGGGACCGGTAGGCAAGCAGGAGAAATCCTGGATTACGCTGGCCTTCTTCTGGTGCTTGGTGCTCTTTGCGATGATGCCCCTATGGCACTTCAAGGGCGGCCAGAACCCCTCTTCGGGCCTGCGCAGCAAGGTCGAGCCGCAGGCGTTCCGGGAGCGATTCGACCGCTTCGCAAGAGCACCAGGTCCTGGTGGACGGCCAGCCGCTGCTCGAGAAAGGCATCCCGGTGGTCGCGCCGCCGCCCGGCGCGGAGGCCTACCTTAAGGCCCAGATGTGGACCTGGCAACCGGTTCTGCGCCTGGAGAAGGGCGCCACCTATAACATGCATTTGTCTTCGGTGGATATCAACCACGGGTTCAGCCTCTATCCGCTGAATCTGAATCTGCAAGTGGCGCCGGGCTACGACTACGCGCTCAAGATGACGCCCAACCAGACGGGCGACTTCCGTATCATCTGCAACGAGTTCTGCGGGATCGGCCACCACACGATGGTGGGCAAGGTGGAGGTGGTCGAGCCATGATTCTTCGCACTTGTCCGGTGCTCGGATTGAAGCGTGCGCGTCAACGCTGTCACCGCCATCGTCTGTTTCCTCGTCGCGTGATTGCCGCCCTGTTGGTGGTGCTGACCCGCTGGCAAGCGGTTCATCTCCTGAGCCCCGTGTGGTACTACCGCGTTCTGACAGCCCACGGGCTCATGCTGATCTTCATCCTGTTCTTCGAGATGGCCGTGCTCTATTTCGCCGGGCCCATCTTGCTCAACTGTCGTCTGCCCGCACCCAAGGTGGGGTGGGCGGCCTATGGCTTGATGCTGATTGGCACCTTGATGGTGGAATACTACGTGTGGACGGGTAAGGCCGACGTTCTCTTCACCTCTTATGTGCCCCTGCGGGCCGACCCGGGCTACTACCTGGGCATCATCCTGTTCGCGGTGGGGGCCCTGGCGGTCACGTTCCTGTTCCTGACCACCATGGTGGTGGCCAAGCGCGAGCGGACCTATGAGGGCTCGGTCCCCCTGGTGACCTTCGGAGCGCTTACCGCCGCGGTCATCGCGGTCATCGCGGTCATCGCGCTGGTTCACGGGGCGGCCATTTACATTCCGACCTTCCTGTGGTCGCTCAACCTCATGAGCCTGGACGCCGAGGTCTATCGTATCGTGTGGTGGGGCCTGGGCCATTCCTCGCAGCAGATCAACGTGGCCGCCCATGTGGCCTGCTGGTATCTCCTGGCCGGGTTGACCGTGGGGGGCGTAGTCCTCAACGAAAAGGTGAGCCGGACGGCCTACGTCCTTTACGTCCTGATGCCCGCGCAGAGCTTCCAACTCAACCTGCTCCCTTACTGGCAGCGGACTCTATGGGGATCCGCTTTCTGGCCGCAACCGAGGCGGCCGTGCTGGCGGTCCGCCAGCGTGGCAAGGTCTTGACGTTCGCAGAAATGAGCGCGTTGAGCAGGCTCAATGACGGGGGCGCGGGTTTCTTCATATGGAGGCAGGCCTCTCGACCCTCGTCCTGAAACCGTCCTCATGAACGATTGGAATCCTCGCTCGGAATCGGTGCTCGCGGATCCTCTGGGAGCCTGCGACGCGATGCGGCCTTGCTGCCCGGTTGCTCACAGCGACTATCTCGGCTGGTCGCTCTTCAAGCATGCCGACGTGATGCGCGTCCTGAACGATCCGGCCACGTTCAGCAGCGCGGTCTCCGCCCACTTGTCCGTTCCCAGCGGCATCGACCCTCCTGCCCATACCGGATATCGCCGGCTCCTGGACCCCTATTTCGCCCCCCAGGAGATGACCACATTCGAGCCTATCTGCACAGGGATCGCCAGGAGACTCATGCACCGTCTCGAGGGCACGGTCGAGATCATGGAGGCTGTGGCTCACCCGTTTGCATTGGAAGTCCAATGCGCCTTCATGGGCTGGCCGGACGAGCTTCAGGAGGCGCTGCGGAGCTGGATACGCCGCAACCACCGGGCCACGTTATCCGGCGATCGGGCGACATTGAACGCAGTGGCGGCCGAGTTCCAAGCGCTGGTCGATGGCCTCATCGCCGAACGGGAGCGCGACCCCCGGGACGACGTGACCGCCCGGCTCGCGCGGGAGACCCTCGACGGCCTGAAGTTGAGCGTGCCGGAGCTCACCAGCATCATCCGCAACTGGACGGTGGGAGAACTCGGTACGATCGCGGCCTCCGTGGGGATCCTGGTGCGGGGCCTGGCCCGTGACCCGGAGCTGCAGGCCCGCCTTCGGGGTGACCCGACCCTCTTGCCCACGGCCATCGACGAGATCTTGCGGGTGCATGGGCCGCTCCTCACCAACCGGCGCAAGGCCACCCGGGACGTGGAGATCGGGAGCCGCCTGATCCGCGCGGGCGACCGGGTGACCTTGATGTGGACCTCGGCCAATCGAGACGAGGAGGCCTTTCACGAGCCGACGGAGGTTCGGCTCGACCGGCAGGACGGCCCAAACCTCCTCTTCGGTGCCGGTATCCACGTATGCCCGGGAGCTCCGCTGGCGCGCCTCGAGCTGAGGGTTCTGATGGAGGCGCTGCTGGACGAATTGCCAGGATGGAAGGTCCTGGAGGAGCGCTTGGCCCGCTATCCAACAGGAGGCTACGACAGACTGGTGGTCAGGTTCTCGCGCGAGGGAAGTTGATCGAGACGACAGTCGAGGGCGGTCACTTCATGGCCGAGCGGCCCGGACCGGACGGATGGTACTTCCCGAGTTCGCTCGGGCTGTATCTGGGGATCGTGGACGGCTGGCTGCGCCTGCGGCCCCCCGACGGCAAGATCCTGGCCACGGCGCGAGAGACGGCCGAGACGGAGCGCCAGAAAGCCATGGCGGACAGCCCGTGCCGACCGGCTGGCCCAGAGGCTGCGCGGGTCCGGGCTGGACGAGAGCTGAGAGTCCCCCGCGAAGGCCCGGTTAACCGCTCCGCGCGAACGCCAGGATGTGTGCCCGTCCGGGTCGAGGGGTAGGCCGCCCTGTGGCCCCAGTCGCGGGGGAGGAGCGGGCTGAACTCCAGGGTTCCGGCCTCCAACGCCCGGGCTGCGGCCGGGTCGTCGATCAACAGGTAGAGCTCCGCGCGCGGGCCGGCTCCGCGCGGAAGACCCAGCAGGCGCTGGGTTCCCGCCTCGGGCATCAGGCCCAGGAGAGCCCCATCCCCCAGGCTGTACTCCGTCATCCCGCGAACGCGTCCAGCCGTGGCTCGAGTCCCAGGGCAAGCCGGAAGGAGTCCGCGCGGCGGGCCTGATGGGCGACGTAAAGAATGAAGTGAGGCATCACTTGACCCAGCTCAAGGAATTGCCTTTCGCTTTCGGCTAGACTTTCTTGGTGAAGACCCGTTGGGAGCGTCGTCACGCGCTGGGGCGCATCGAGCTGGCGCGAGATAGGCTGGAGATCTACCGCCTGGATGAGGCCGGGCGCCTCCTCAGCTGGGTGCGCGACGGCTGCAGCTACCGGCGCGGTCTGGACGGCACCGTGCTCCAGATCCGGCGCTATGAGGAGGGCCCGGACAAGTTCCACCTGGTCCGCCGGCTGGCTCCCCCCGAACGCAGCCTGCGGCTCGACCAGGCGAAGAGCCGCCTGCACGAGGCAGGCGAAGAGCCCACGGACTGGGAAGCCGACGCCGACAGCTTCCGCGAGCTATACGGCCGCGTGGGAATCCTGCCTCCGGACCAGTACGCCAGCCTCGTGCTTCAGCTCACGCAGGGCTGCTCCTACAATCGGTGCGCCTTCTGCAACTTTTATCGCTCAGAGCGCTTCGCCGTGAAAGAGAGTGCCTCATTTCACGAGCACCTGTCAGCCGCGCTGGCCTACTTCGGAGCCGGGCTCACGGCCCGGCGCGGAACCTTTCTGGGCGAGGCCAACGCGGGCAACCTCCCCACCTCGGTCCTGTTGGAGGCGCTGGCAACCGTGCGCGCCGCCTTCCCGCCCCGGCAACCCCAGCGCCTGGACCAGGTGGGTGCGTTCATGGACACGTTCTCCACCCGTCGCAGCCAGGCCGAGTGGAACGAGCTGGCCGCGGCCGGCCTGCGCGAGATCTACCTGGGCGTCGAGTCGGGGTCGCGCACCGTCCTGAAATTGCTCCAGAAGCCGGGCAACCCGCAGCGGATGGAGCTTCTCGTCAAGCAGCTCAAACGGGCGGGGATCGTGGTCAACCTGATCTTCCTGTGCGGGGCCGGAGGCCACGAACTCTCCTGGGAGCACGTCGCGGCCACGACCGGGCTGCTCAAGCGGTTACCCCTTGGACCGGGCGACCGGGTCTACCTCTCGGATCTGGAGGTTCACCCGGAGAGCCGATACGCCCGCCTCGGCCTCTCGCCTCTCGACCGCTGGGAGTGCCGCCAGCAAGCGCGCGCGATGCGGGCGCTGCTTGACTATCCGCCGCCGCCGCGCGGGCCGGCGGTGACGCTGTACGACGTGCGGCAATTCGTGTACTGACGTTGCGGCGCGGAAACCAGCGGCCAGGGGGTGATCGAAGCTCGGATGCTGCACCCTCCGATCGCCAAAGGTCTCGTTTCGGGTGCCGAGCTTGCCCGCTTGATCCATGTCAATGCTTACAGCCAGGTCCTCGTCCATGCTGAGTGCCGAGGTTCCGCCGAGTTCTCAACCGGCGGACCCTGAGGCTGGCTCATCGGGGAGATTCTCGTGAGCGAGGCATCCCTGAGCGCAGCGGACCGGCCCGTTCCCGAAGCGAGAGCACCGGGTGACGCAGGCCCGCTCGGGAGGATTCGAGGTCACCAGGAGCTCCCACCGGTCCGGGCCGCGCTCGACGACCACGTCGGCGGCGTTTCCGTCGCGAGGGCACACGACGGTTTCCGGCACCCGCTTCCAGGTGTGCCCTTGGGCCGCGGTCAGGTAGAGGGCGTAGACTCCAACTGCGACGCAGCCGATGGCAAGTCCAAGAGGAAAGAGATACGTCATACCCCCAGTGTAGTCTGGATGGAGCCCGCCCGTCGTTGATCCAGGCCAAGAACGCGCTCGGCTTCCGGGATGCCACTCAGGTAAGCTCCATACACCGTGGCGGGGTAGGCGCGGCAGGTCGCCTTGCCGGCGAAGCCCAGAGGCCCGACCGGGTCGGCCAGGCGACCAAAGCTCGCCGGGTCCACGCCGGACGCGAGCAAAAGGAACCGAGGCTGCAGGGATTGGCTCCCCAGTGCGAGCGACGGCTGGCCACCGGATCCGGCAGAGCCGGAAAGGCCCGGTGCAGCATCGGTAGGACCTGCTCGACCGTCTGGATCTTGCCCAGCAGGAAGACGACCAGGACCCGCCTGCTGCTCGACCATCCTGTGCGCGCCCGCGACCGGCCCCTCTCGGTGCTCGAGGAGCTGGCCGTCAGCTTCCTGCCCGACAGCCCCGCGGCCTTCGGAATCGACCCACTGGGAGCTTTCGACTCGCGTCACTCGGCGCGCCGGAGGGTCTGTGAGATCACCTTGTAGCGCGGGCGCGAAGTGGCGCATTGATCCAGATCATTTCGAAGGGCCACAGGTTGCCCTACACTGGCACACCATGACGCGTATCCATTCCGGAACCCCAGTAGAGAAATTGGCGACCGGCCAGCCGCGGGTCTGGACCGTGCTCGAAAGGTTTGGCATCGACTACGGCTCGTCAGGAGGCCTGTCGTTGGCTGCCTGCTGCGATCGGATGGGGCTTGTGGTCGAGGCCGTTCTCGAGGAGGTTGCCCGAGCCAGTCAGCTGGACGCCTGCCCGGATCTCGAGGCCTTCAGCCTGAGCGAGCTTGTCGCCTACGTGCGGAGCGTACACCACGGATACCTCAAATGCGAGCTCCCGGCGCTGGCAGCGCGCCTCGCCCAGGTGGCCCGGACCGAGTCTGGGCAGCGCTCGGAGATCGAGGAGCTGACCAGTCTATTCGCGAACTTCCAGCTCGAGATGGAGACGCACATGATGAAGGAGGAGCACGTCCTCTTTCCGGCCATCCTCGAGATGGAGATCGGAAGGCGACCGATGCGTCTGGATCGTCCCATCCTGGTGATGGAGCAAGAGCACGAGTCCTCCACCCGCGACCTCCAGGCGATGCGGCAGCTAACGCGAGGCTTCGAGCCTCCTCCGGGCGCCAGCAACACCCGCCGCGCCTTGCTCTACGGCCTGGCCGAGCTCCAGCGGGATACCCGGCGTCACATCGACATCGAGAACCAGCTCCTCTTTCCTCGCGCCCTGGCCCGGCAGGCGCAGGACCTGTAAGCCTACCGGCTCTCGACGAGCTGCTGCGCGCGGGTGGGATAGCTGCGCGCAGGCCGCCATCCCGGGCGCTGGCTATTTTCCGGGGGTCCTGCAGCGCGATCCCTTCCATCTCAAGGGCGCCGGGGGCAATTCGAAGCTCTGTGCGCCTACTTTTCCCTCCGTCCCTCCTCCCTCGACCTCCTGCCGTGCGACCGCCCGCCACCGGTTCACCCGATCTGATGAGCCGGCTGGTGCGCGGGGTCGGCTGGGAGGATCTGGTGGACGACCCCCTGGCCACCCTGGTCTCCCATCCCGGCAACGCGCCTGGTATTGCGCCACGACGAGCTGCACCTCTACGAGGGGACACGCGAGGTCGGCCTGGCCGGCCCGCTCGAGGAGGGCGGGGAGTGTCTGGGGTTTCTGGCGCTTTCCGGACGCCCCGAGTCCGAGGTCCGCTCTCGCGTCCTGGCAGTGGCCGGGATGATCGCCCAGCTGGCGCTCGCCCCGAGAGCGTCACCACCGCCAGCTCGTCGAGGCAGCTGGATCCGGGTGGGCCCATCCTGGAGTATGCCAGAATCCAGCTTGATGGCCGACGAGCTGGGTCGGGTCACCTTCGTCAACCAGGCAGCAGAGCGGCTTTGCGGCTTCTCTCGGGAAGAGCTCGTGGGGCAGTCCCTCGAACGATTGTTTACCGAGCCCTGCCAGCATCGCGTGCTGCAGCGGGCGCACCCACGTCGTACGGCGCCGCGACGGCTCGCTGCATTGCACGACATCTTGAAGTCCGGGCGCGATCGCCTGGTCGCTGGCCCTGCTGGCCTTTCCCATACCGGTAATTGCCGCTCTACCTGATCTCGGGAGCACGCATTTCCAGGGATACCGCTGCGGCTGGGTCGCTTCTCGCCCCAGGCCGCCGGACGGACTCGATCCTGTCCGGCCCGAGCGCCTGGCGCTACCGGGCCGAGCCCACCCGGGAGCCAACCGTCCGGCTTTTCGGATGCCTGGCCCGCGCGCCGTTCACCCGCGACGCGCGTGGAGCTGCTCATCGACGGCCCCGAGCACTGCGCCCGCATGCACGAGTTGCTCGAGCGGGCCCGCGACTACGTGCTCTTCTGACATGCTGGTCGCGGACGAGGAGTTTGCGTGGAGGAGATACTCGAGCGCGACTTGCGATGCGCCCGCCGTCGCTCGGTCGGCGTGGTGCGGACCAGCCTGTCGGCCAGGCCGGCCACGCGTTTCGTCCGCCTCTTCGTGCTGAGGCACTTCTCAGACTGAGCCTCTGGTTGACGCAGATCAACGTCCCGCCCTGTTCGTCGCGTGTACTGTGGGACCATGAAGCCGCTGCTCCGAGGGCGTATCCACGAGTATGCCTGCTGGCTCGCCCTGCTTGCGGGACTCCTCTTGATGCTGCGCGCGCCCACCGGCCGAGCGAGCATGGCCGCCGGGGTATACGTGGCTGCCCTGGTGGGCATGTTCGGCGCGAGCGCCCTCTATCACCGGCCGGACTGGAGTCCGCGGATGCGCAGCAGGATGCGCAGCCTGGACCACGCGGCCATCTTCGTGCTGATCGCTGGAAGCTACACACCGTTCTGCCTGCTTGCCATCCCGGGCGAGACCGGAGCGAGCCTGCTTCTTCTCGCTTGGGTGGGGGCTGTGGCGGGAATTCTCCAATCCGTCCTCTGGGTGAAGGCTCCCCGCCCCCTGACGGTCGCGCTCTACCTCGGGTTGGGCTGGCTGGGCGCCCCTTACCTGCCGGTCCTCGCGCGGGCGGTCGGCCCTGTGGGGGTCGGCCTTTTGTCCGGCTCGGGCCTGCTCTTCACGGCCGGAGCCCTGGTGTACGTGCTCCGGCGCCCGGACCCGGCGCCGCGCGTCTTCGGCTACCATGAGGTGTTTCACAGCCTGGTCACGGCGGCCTGCGTCTTGAAGTTCGCCGCGGTGGCCCTGCTGATAGGCTAGAGGATATTGTGTACTCGCACAACAGGTAGATCGGCCCGGGCTGTCCGGCCGGGCGCCGAGGATGGTCCGAGCTTACGGACGTCTCCGCAGCCAGAAAAGCGTCGACCGGGGGACGGGTGTCAGGTCCAGGAGCCGCTTGCCGAGGCCAAAGCAGAGGGGGCGGGCCCAAAGAGCCCTCCGCAGCAAGCGCTCCCCACCCAGCCAGGCATACGCGGTGGCCAGCATGCTGTCGGTGAAGATCTGGTCACGCTCGGTGACGCAGGAAAAGCCGGCCCGCCGGAACACCCGCTGGTAGTCGCGGACGTTGCGATACTTGATTGGGAGCTCGCCGGGAAGCCGAAAACCCGGATAAGGACGGGGAACCGTGGAAACCCTGACGTAAACGAATCCGCTCGAGATCAGGCGGCTGCGCACGGCTGCCATGAGCGGCAGTAGCTCGGAGTCGTCCAGGAGGCTAAGCGTTCCTCCCAGGACGACGATGTCGAAGGTGCCGGGCGGGATATCGCGCAGAGATCCCACGCGGAACGTCAGGTGGCTCAAGCCCTGGTCTCGGGCCAGCCGCTCTGCCTCTGCGATGAACGCCGGGGCGATGTCGACGCCGAGCCAGCTGTCGACCCAAGGCGCCAGCGCCCGGGCCCAGACCCCCGGACCGCAGCCCAGGTCCAGGACCCGGCGGGTCCCGGGGCGGGTGCGCAGGGCCCCGGCGAGGCGTTCGATCTGTTGCCCGCGGACGCCCCGGTGATACCAATAGGGAAGGAAAGTGTTGTGGGCCGCCACCTGGTCGAGGTCGCGGCACGCTTGTTGGGCGACCTTCTGCCAGTAGAGGTCGCCGCGGGTTGCAGTGGACTTGTGGGCCGACGTCACCCTCTCAGTTTAGGTGACTGGCATTCGGAGCGAAATGACTCAGATCAAGCCCGTTTCGGCTGCGATGCGGCCCTCGCGACGGACGCAACTTGACCGGGCGCGGAAAATGTTTGGTCTACTGTAGACTCCGCGACCCCATTGGAAGCGGCCTGCCCGCGCCTGGCGTAGATCGTCGCTGAAGAAGAAGCCAAAGCCAGGCGTCCCCCTGGAGTGTATCCGCCTGGAAGCCCGGCCTCCCCGGCCTCTCTCTCGAGGAAGTCATCATGTTTCGGTCGTGGTTCCGACCGTGGGATATCCGCGCACCTGGCCCGGTGCCGCGCGCCTCCACTGGAGCTTCATGGTCCATCGCACACGGGATGACGACGAGGACGATTGTAACGATTGGGGAGAAGAGTGGGAGCGAGACTGGCGCAATGACCAGGACGGAGCGCTCTTGCTTCAATCTATCGCTGGCGTCAGCCTCCCGATTTGGGAGCCGGCCGTTGCGGTCGAGAGCTGGGGTCGCGAATGGATGTTGCGCCAGTTCGCTCGGGAGTTCGGACGACCCCAGGCGCGTAACCATCCCTATCGACTCTGGATCGGACTTGGTTATGAAGGTGACCGGAGGTGGCCAATGAATGAACTATAGCCGGGCCCGTTGAACTTTCGGGGCGTGTCCCGGCCCGTGATACGCGCGAGGGCCCTTCTGCCAGACGCAGCTCACGCCGTGCCGTGGCGGGCCGGCCCCTCCACCCAGCCGTCTTCCTCGGCCAGGGCCGGGAAGGCCCCCGCCAGACGCGCGTCCGCGAGCCAGTCAAAGGCGCCGCCAGACCGACTTCCTGCAGTCCCACGATGAGCTCGGGCATCACCCGCGCCTCGGCGGCCAGAATCTCCTGGGAAGTAGCCTCGGCCTTGCGACCGGTGCGGGGCTTCTCGTTCTGGTTCAGGGCTACCGAGAGCTGAGCCGGAAGGCCGCCCGCGACCGTCAGGCAGCTGGCGCAGTCTCCCCAGAGTGAGACGGAACAGCAACCCGGCCAGGGCCAGATAGACCAGGCTGGCGGGTAAAGATGATTGCGGGCGCGCCGCTGGAACTCACTCGGCGGCCGGTAGGTTGGCCTTGAGCTGCTGCAGGGTCGACTCGGCCGGGCCGGAGCTAAGCTTGGACTCGGCCACCAGTTAACTGGATACTCAGTCGCCGACGGGAAGCCCGCTGGGGACCGAGTCGGGCGGATCCTGGAGAGGGGTGGCGTCGGTCAGGGCTTCCAGGAAGGCCACGATGTCGGCCACCTGGTCGTCGGTGAGGGTGAACGTCTCTTGCAGAATCGGATCCAGATTGTCCAATTCTCCGGCCGCGATGCTGTCCTGGATGTGGACCCGGCTTTGGAGGTCGGGCGCCAGCTGAGAAACGTCATACTCTTGCAGAGAACGCGCCGGATCGGTGTAGTGGCGCACGACAGCCTCGAGCGTGGTGAAACCGCCAGCGTGCGTCCAGGGACCGGTGACCGCCACGTTGCGTAGGGGGGAAGTGCGGAACTTGAAGCGGTCTTCCTGCACCCCCGAATCGCGACCACGACCGAAATCGAGCGGGCCCTCGACGCCTTTGCCGAGGCCCACTTGCGGCACCGCCACGTCGTGGAACTGGAAGTCGGACAGAAGCGGGCCGTTGTGGCACTGCGAGCACTTGGCGTCGCCAAAGAAGAGCAACGCGCCGCGCTTCTGGGCCTCGGTCAGGGCGCTGTCGTCCCCTGCAAGGTAGTGGTCGAAGGGCGAGTTCAGGCGCGTGAATCCCGCGATCTCGAAGGCTGCGATGGCGTTGGCTGCGTTCTGGTAGCTGACCGGCTGGCCCGGGAAGACCGCCTGGAATCGGGCCACGTACTCGGGGTTGGCCTGCAGGCGCGCGGTGAGGGCGGCCCAGATGCCGGTAAAGTCGCTGTCGGCCAGATCGCAGATCTCGTTGGCCAGGCCGTCGACGCGCAGGTCGCCTTTGAAGCCGCGCATCTCGTCATGGCCGGTCACGGGGAACATCGCCTGCACGGCCAGCGTGCTGTCGAATCCCGCAGGGAGCTGCTCTTTGGCGGGGCTGACCAGATCGACCCCTTCGGTGCCGTGCACACGTCCATCCCAGAACATGACCGGCACCGAGGCCAGGTTGAAGAGTGGCGTGGCATTGCGGGCCACCAGCGGCCGACCCGCGCCCAGCTGGCGGGCCGGGCCCAGGCCGGTGCCCCCGGTGCCGAATGACAGACTGAGGCCGTCGCCTGACTCGACGAACGGGTGGTGGCAGGTGGCGCAGGAGATGTCCATGTTACCGCTCAGGATCTTGTCGAACATCAGCAGTCGCCCCAGCTCGACCTTGGCCGGATCGGGCGCGGCCGGGGGCGCCACGGGCGTCACTCCGGCATCGGCGATCAGAGCCCGCAGATCGGGGCCGGGGTCGGGCACAGGAACGGTCGCGGTCGGGGCGGTGACGGAGTTTCCTCCGCATCCGACACAGAAGAGTGTGGCAAGGGCAACGAGTTGTATGCGCATCGTGGGTCCGAAGATTCGGACTTGGACCAGACCGCCCCTGTCAGAATGCGAAAGACTTGCTAAGAACCAGTTGCGAGGGCGCACCGAAGCTTCGAAGGCCACCTCCTCCGGAGTCTGGCTACCGGCGCGCAGCTGCTGCCCTTCCAGAGCCACAGTGACGATGCCCGGTTCAAGCTCGGGGCGGAGATCGGTGATGTGGTCGGCCAGCTTCTTGCCGCCCACTTTAAGATCGGTGGGAACTGATCAGCTGACTTCGTATTCCCGCTGGTCCGAGCCCACCGTGATCGAAAAGCTGGGATTGACCAGCAGCCCGACCAGGTCTCGCTCTCCCCGAGCGGCCTCAAGCTGCGAGCGCAGGGCCTGGGCCGAATTCGCTTGGACCAAGCCTGACTTCGGCCCCTTACGAAAGACCCCGTACCCCGCCGGCTCGTTATTGTACAAAATCTATTCCATACAGAAAGTTATTCATTGACCGATGTCGAAACCCTTTAATTAGGCCGTTGCAGTTTGTCGAGGGGAGGGCTCTATGCTGAAGCGCCTGAACAGTAGGCCTCCGCGCACGGGGGGTGGGCAATGAGCTCCCGATTGTTCCTTTGCCTTCTGCTTTTGTTTTCAGGGCTGTTCTCAGGCTGCGGGGCGGCGGACGCGGGCAGGCTCTCCGGGGCTCAGGACCCTGCTCCGGCGCCACCGGGCGTCAGCGGCAACTTTAAGCAGGCCGTCGTCCTCAGCTTCTTGGCTCCGACCGACGGGCCCGAGGGATTCGTCGACATCACTCCGGGAGCCGTTTCCGATGGCGAGAGGAACGCGATCCTGAATCAGGCCGCGTCACCGGCCGTCCAGGCAAGACTCGACAAGCTCCAGGGTCGGCACATCCCGGGCGATACCCACAGCCACCTTTACCAATTTACCGTGCGAACCCAACAGAATGACGGCTTTATCAACTTCGTCTACAGCCTGGATCGGCTCCTGGGAACCGCCGAGCCATACATCGCCTACCGGCCGGAAACCTTTCTGTCGCGCTCCATTCATAACGGTATCACTCCTCGCCTCCCCTCGCTCAACGAAGGTTCCAACCATATCACGGTCACCTGGACGGTGCCGAGCGATGGCACTCCGTTATTCGTGGCTGTCCAACCGGTCGACTTACGCCAGGGAGATGTGGGCACGACCGTTCCAGCCGGCACAAACGAGATTGTCATGGAGATCGATGCCACGCTGCAGAACGGCTCGATCACGGGCACGGTGACGGTCAATGGGCAGGCAGCCCTCGACCTTTCCACCGTCGGAACAGACTTGAGCTTCTATCCAATTCTTAAGCATCAGGCCTCGGGGCTCTATCACTGCACGGCCGTGAAAGACGGAGAGGTCTACGTGGACGAAAGCTACATGCAGAGGGGGCTGAAGTGGGAGCCGGCTTGGCCGATCATCGAGAGGTCGACGTTCGAGCCCATCGCTTTCAATCACCGGCTGGTGTGGGATACAGGGGATCCAGACGTGGACGCCAGCCACCCCCGCTGGCGGGCGTCTTTCCCCGGGGCGACCATTCCGGCCCGGTCAACGGGGCCCAACCTTACCAGAACAGCTCCTCAGCGTCCTTTACCTACAACCCGGAGCAACTGAGCATCTCAGGCCGAGCGGTGGACCGCGATACGAGCTTCAAGCTGGTGCCTGATGACGGGGATCTCAAGACGACCTTCGCCAGGCTCGCCCTTCAGCCTCGCGAGGCAACGACCACATATCCCTACCGGGTCGAGGCCGACGCAGTCAGCTTTCCGGACGACCCGGGCAACGGCTCCCCCGGCGACCTCCGCATCCGAGCCAATGCTGACGGCACGGTGCCCGCCCGGTTCCGGCAGCTTTATGTGGACGATGTTCACTTTATTCCCGAGCCGGCCCTCGGCGGACAGACTTCGACCTTCAGCGCCAACGTCGTGAGCTTCTTTTACGACGACCCGGAGATCGAGTGGAGCTATACTCTGGTGGGCCCCGACCCGGATGATCCGGAAAACTCCGTTATTACCTATCAAACCCGAGACAGCGGCGGCTGGCAGGATTTCAATCAAGATTTCCAACTCAGCCTCCCCTGGGACGGCAAGAGCCCGACGGGCCAAACCGCGCCCGCCGGGACCTATGACGCAAGCCTGACCGTTTACGTAAGGGAGAAGTCGGACCAGAGCTTCTTGGCCCTTGCCGAGCGACTCACCAGCCTGCAGGTCCTCTCGCCCAAGTCCATCGGCGTCACCCTGACCGCGAATCCGCCCGGTCTGACCACCGCCGCCAGTCAGCCCGTCTTGTTGGCAGCCCACGCCGACTTGCAAGGCTTCGAGGGCACGCCCGAAGTTCGGTGGGCAATCCAGGTCCAGGACCCCCGGGGAGAGGAAGTCTTCTCGGCTCTGGGGCAAGGCAACGACTACCAGACCGAGTGGAGCAACGGGCCGTTGGCAGAGGGCGTTTACACGATCACGGCGCGGGCCGACGCAGAGAACGTCCACGGCCAGTCCAGCATCGATTTCCCCGTTGGTGGGGCCAATCAGAAATCCGTCAAAATCGAGCACGCGTCGGTCAGCCCGCAGCCGTTCGTGCCCGGGCAGGGGGCCCTGAGCATCGCCGCGCAGGCGTCGCTTCAGGGCGGCGCCGTTGGCTACGACTACTTTACCTGGAAAGTGGAGATTTTCGATCCCAATAACGAGAGGGTGTTCGCCCAGGGCCCCTTCTCGGCGGGCGATCTGATGGCCGTGCAGTGGGATGGGCGCCGGGCTCAGGGCCACCAGCTCGTGGAACCTGGTTCGTACACGGTCAAGATCCAGGTCACCTCGTGTGAGGACCTGGTGGCCTCCACCGAGCCCGGGACTCCCAACTGTGTCACCGCAAATGCGAGCCTCGTGGCTCAAGCTGGCCTTCCCCGTCTTTCGGTCTTCAGTCTACCCGCCGGCAAGGAGCTGGGCTTCGACCCTCCTGATCCCACGAAGCTCGTCCAACCTTCCGAGCTCATGCAACGCAGAGCCCTGCTCAAGAATATCTACCCTCTGGGGCAGCAGGGCGTTTCCGACCAGTGGCTCCTCCTGGCCGAGACCCTGACTTTCTCCAGCCCCCCAGCGGATGGAAAGGTCCACGTAACGGTAAAAAGCGCTCTGAGCGGAAAGTCCAAACCGGTCGCGTTGGAGCCCGGTCCGGGCCCGGGTGGAACCACGGTGTACCGACTCCAGGTCAGTTGCTCCGATCTGATCGACAGCAACCTGGGAGCCGGCGGGACCACCTTCACGACCTCAACGATGGCTTTTCACGAGACTATCAGCGATGCGTTCGACGCTTTCATGAGCGCTTCGCCGTTCGGCTTTCCCAGCCCCGTGGTCAAGCTTGGAAACGTTGACGAGCGATTTTACGATGACGTGCTGGCTGAGCAAAGGCAGGATGCCAGCACCCATCCCAAAAACCCAACCGACAAAGCCGCCCCACGAGATGACCAGGCGCAAAATACACCAGCCAACTTTCGCTGCACTGGATTCGAGGCTGTGACGGTCACGCTCGAGGCCAGCAACAACCCCGGTTTATTGCTGCCGGCCGGGATCTCCAAACTCGAAGCCGTGGTTAAGGTACGCCACCCGGCCCGGGTAATGTTGGTCAATCACCATGGCGGCCACGACGGCAATCTCGCCCTGACCCAGGAAGCCAGGGTCCTTTTCCCGACCATTCCGGACGACAAAATCGAGCCCCTGAGAAACTTTAGGGTCGACGATGCCCGACAAATAGAGACGCTGCTGCTGAGCGCCTGCGAGGCTCTAGATCTGCACGACTACAACAACATCCTGGCGGTCGCCCAGGGACCGCCATTCCCGGCACCTCCCGAGCACAGGCCGGAGGATCCGATCGCCTATCGGCTGACCTATGGCGGAGACCTCTGGCTCGGCGCAACGGAGGCTTTGGTGCCTAACCGCGCAACCAGGGTAGCTCTACTTGGGTACAACGGACCGGCACCCTCGCACCCGCAAGCGTTGGTGCTGGCCGAGTATGCCTCCGAGCTGCAGCGCTTCGAGGCCCAGCGTACCACGGGGCAACTCGACCCCCTGGTCGCCCAGGACATGAGGCAGATCGCCTGGGTGACCGCCAACCTGCGGGTGGCCACCGGGAAACGCCTGGCCCCGGTCACGGCTAGCCCACAGGACCTGCAGAACGCGGACCTCTGCATCCACGCCTGCGCCTACAGCCCGGACAACTACTACTATATCGCCTTCGACGGGACCGCCACCAGGGACCGACTGAAGCCCAATATTCGCAAGCGAAGAGGTGTGCATCGCGTTCCTGTCGGGGCTTGGAATACCGACTGCAAGGATTGGATGCTGGTTCCCTCCGACACCGCAATCTATGTAGATCTGAAAGGACTGACCCCGCCGTGAGCAAGTGGAAGACTTTCGCAATTGCCCTGGTGCTGTGCCTGACGTTGCTGGACCCGACGGCGGGCCAACCGCCGCGAACCTATGAGCCCATGCGGATGACCCCTGAGTATCGCGCTGCCCGGGATGCGGTCTACCGCCAGGATTACGAAAAGGCGGCCGAGCTTTTCCTCCGCATCGGCGAGCAGAACCCCGGGACAACCCTGGGCGCCACGGGCCTTTTGAATGCCGCCGGCTTCGTGCCCGAGGAGCAGAAGCGCTCGGTTTACCGGAAGGTGGTCTCCGGCTATCCCCGCTCCCGTTTCGCTGCCGAAGCGGGTCTTGAGCTGATCACGATGGACTATGGAGACTGGGGCACTAACAATTGGCGAGATTGGGTCACGGCCGCCGACAGGCTCGCCGTCTCCTTCGGAGGCCCCTCTTTCGCGCGGGCCATGGGCGGCAGCCGCAGCCGGCTGGCCCGGGAGGTGCGCGCGCTGCCGGAGGAGACCCAGGTAGCCCTGACCCAGATCTACGTTGACACCCAGGTCATCCTCAGCTATCGCCTGGGGCAGCATGCTCAGGCCATGGACCTGGCCCTGTTCAACCGCGAGGCGTTCGCCGGCGGCGAGTGGGACGGTAAGCTCGAGGGGGCGGTCGAGGACGAGCTGGAATTCCTCAAGTACGGACAGAATCAGCCAGGTCTCGCGGATATCATCAACCCGACCCTCAAGATCTGGTCACCCCGGGAGGGCCAGACCAAAGGTCCGCGTCCCCGTATCCGCCTGGAGGCCTACACCGGCGACACCACGGTCACCCAGGTCGACCTCGAGCGCCTCCAAATCCGCCTGGACGGCCAGGATCTCAAGCCGTTCCTGGTCGTGCGCGCCAAGTTCGACCGCAGGCTCAAGCTCGGCAAGCCGCTCGAGACCCTCCGCCTGGAAGCTAGGCCGCCGCAACGACTGACCCCCGGGAACCACACCCTTGAGGTGGTTGTCATCGCCCACGGATACAAAGACTCGGTTCCAAACCTCGGAGCCACGCGCAAAACCTGGACCTTCCGGGTGGCCGGCAACCGCGACGACCGCGAGGACGAGTGCGACGACTGGGGTGACGAGCAGGAATGGCTGCGGGACGATTAGGAGGCCTCGATCTGCGAGCGCAGGGCCTGGGCCGAGGGGTTCTGGCTCAGGGCCAGTTGCACGCCTGGTCGGGCGTAAGCGGCTCCTGAGCCATCGAGCCAAGCGAAGAGGTATGCGCTGTTTTCTCTCATAAGGCCTGGATCAACAATCGAGGCAGATCACCGCCGACGGTCGACTTGCGCCAATTCCGCCAGCGTTCGGACGTTGGGGCGCAGCGACTCGTCGTAGTCAGCAGCTTAGCGAAGGCGCGGAGCTCATCCAGAGTGATGGAATGTTGTTACGCGCGGGAAAAAGTCGCAGGAGTGGTGCTGTCTCTTCGTTTCGAGGGGGTCTTAAAAAGGGGCGCCGGAATATGAACGCCCAGCAACAACGCGTTTACGTTTAATTCACAACCTTAACAACCCCGTAACGCTTTGCGAGCCGCGAAAGTGGGCCGCAACCTTATGATGGCAACAAGATTCTCGTATCGAAGGAGGCCTCTGGCTCGAGTGAGCGACCCCCTATCGCAGTCGACCCATGCCATTTCCCGGTTCGGCCAGTATGGGCTGCCCGCCTCGCGCGGGGGAGCCTCCCCCTTCACGGGAGCGGCGTCCTTCAACCGGGCCACGGCCGGGCAGAACCTGAGCTCGGCCGGGTTCGAAACCGGCTCCGAGGACCAGTTCACCCCCTCCGGGAACGCGGACGAGTTCCACGGGCCGAACAGCGGCGGCGTCTGGCTGACGGATCAGGAGAAATCCCAGCTCAAGCACGCCCTGGGCACCCTCGAGCGCCAGGCTACCTGGGAGCGCCCCCAGAGCTCCAACGGCCACTCGATGCAGGCCCCCACGTTCAACTTCCCCAAGGGCCTGACCCAGATCCAGAACCCGCTCGACAATCAGGGCGGGATCGACTTCACGTTCTAGCCCCCAGAATCTGCAACAGCTTCTCCAGCTCACGGTCCAGAGACATGGGGCCGCGCCAGGCGACGTGGCCGTCGGGGCGCACCAGGAGGGCGCCGGGGGTGTCGCCCCAGGCCTGGCCGGCCTGGCCCAGCGCATCCGTCAGCACCGGGACCTGCTCTTGCATGTCCGGCTGCTCGCCGGGCCGTGCCACCGCCCAGGGCTGGAGGTCGTCGCCCAGGCGCTCGCGCAACGCGCCCGCCAGCCCGCGCAGAGCCTCCCACGCGCCCCCATACCCGAACAGGTGGAAACGTCCGTCGCGCATCAGGTCGATGGCCCGCGCGCGGCGCTCGAGGCCGCGACGCTCCAGGCCGTCCACGAAGTCGAGCCGGTCGCCCGGAACGGCACCTCGATGGCCCGCGGGAACCGCCCCGAAGGCCAGCGGTCCGCCCCGGTAGTTGACCCAGAGCTGCGTGTTGGCCTGCTCCTCGGCCTTCTCGTTGCGTTGTTTGCCGGCCGTGGCGTCGTTCATGCGCCCCGCGGTCAACTCCACGACGTCCTGGCCGACGCGATGGCGCTCGGGGTGATAGGTGTCCAGCAGCGCCTCGCCCCCCCGAGCCAGCTTCCAGCCCAGGTTATAAGCGTCTTGCAAGCCCGTGTTCATGCCCAGACCACCGATCGGCGGATGGATGTGGGCCGCGTCCCCCGCGATAAAGAGGCGCCCCTTTCGGTAGTCCCCCGCCAGGCGATGGCTGATGCGGTAGTAGGATGACCAGCGCAGGTGGCTCAGCTGCGTGCCCGCCGGCAGAAACGGGTCGGCGTGCTGGTGCAACAGCTCGAGCGTGACCTCCGGCAGCTCGGCGTTGGGATCGGCCATTTCCGTGGCCATGCTCAACCGGTAGCGGCGCGGGTTGCCGGGGATCGGCACCACCACCAGGTAGCCCTGGATCTCGTTGCCGTCCATCCGGATGAGCTTCCAGACCTCGTCGTGAGCGTGGTCCCACCCGAGCTCCACGTCGGCGAGCAAGAACTGCTGAGGATAGGCCGCCCCCTCGTAGGACGTGCCCATGGCTTTGCGCACCAGGCTGTGGGCCCCGTCGCAGCCCACGGCGTAGCGGGCCCGCAGCTTCTCGCCGTTGTCCAGGGTCGCCTCGACGCCGTCCGAATCCTGGGAGATCGCGGTCACGGTGCGGCCCCATTCGACCTGGCCGCCGTGCCAGCGCAAATGATGCTCGAGCACTTCCTCCGTGTCGTACTGGCCCATCCCGATGGGACTGTAGGGATAGACGTCCGGGGGGACCTCGACCCGCGCCACGTTCTCGCCGTTGACCACGGTGTTGATGAACTGGAAGAAGACCCCGCGATTGACGGCCTCGTCCAATACGCCCATCTGGTCGAAGATCTCCAGCGTGCGCGGGGTGACTCCCAGCGCCTTGCACCAGTATTCGCGCCTGGGGCGCGTCTCGATCAGACGGCAGCTGAGGTTGCGACGTTGCAGTTGGCCGGCCAGCATCAGCCCGACCGGACCGGCGCCCACGATGAGAATCTCCGTATCCACAGGTCTAGCTCTCCTCGGCGTTACGTCCCAGACAGTGCAGCAGGTAGGCGCCCAGCGCGCGAATCTGCGCCGGCTGGGGCGCCTCGAAGCGGATGCCGTACGTGTGCGTCTTGGTACCGCGCTCGTTGACCACCACCCCGCGGAAGCCCACCCGGGTGAGCCCCTCGGTGGGACCCAGGATCAGGTCGACCGATTCGCCCACCGTCAACTGGAGCGTGGTCTGAAGCTGCAGGCCCCCGATGCCCAGGTCGACCGTCTTCCCGGCGCCCTCCCCGTTGGGAGCGATGATCTCGGTGGGGACGCGGGCCTGCACGCGCAGGCTGCGACGCCTCTGGTGTCCGGCTCCGAAGCCCAGGCTGTGCAGCAAAGCGGCCACCCAGCTGCGGCTGAGGTGCTCGGGGGTCTCCTGGAAAGACAGTCCGGCGGTCAGGCCCTCGCGGGGCGTGCGCCGGCACCACCGTACGCTGCAGCGCACGCCGCCCAGGTCGCTCTGGTGCAGCTCCGGACGCAGCACCACGGCGGTATCGCGCGCCAGCGACTCGGGCAGGTCGAGACGCACGCCCGTCAGGGAGATCTCGCTGACCACCGCCGGGAAGCGCCGCGTGCCCACCTGGCAATTGACCTCGTAGAGACAGACGAGGCGGGGAGCCCGTCGATTCTCGCGCCCGGCCCGCTTCATCTCGACCCCGGTCACACCCTCGGCCAGCTCGGCCAGCGCGCCGGCGTCGACCTGGCGGAGCAACTCGAAAGCCTGCAGCATGACGCTGGCAGCCTCGTCGTAGCCATCCTGGGCCACGGGGGCCACCTGGACCTGCTTGCGGACCGGCGGCCGGGTCGGCTTGGGAGGCGCGGGACGGCGTGTATTCGGCGCCGGGGGCCGCGAGAACTCGAGGCGCTGACCGAACTCGGGC
The DNA here is from genome assembly GCA_039809865.1 of Vulcanimicrobiota bacterium. Lineage (GTDB taxonomy): Bacteria > Vulcanimicrobiota > Xenobia > Xenobiales > QWHO01 > QWHO01. The sequence continues at coordinate 7,873 of JBDHVW010000090.1, read as the reverse complement.
CGGGTGGGAGCACCCGCGGCGGGCGCCGGGGCCGATTTCTCGCCCACCGCCGCCTTCCGGGCAGGAGGTGGTGGAGAGGCGGGCGCCTTCGAAGCGGGCGCGGGAGCCCGGGGCGGGGTCGTCCTGGCCGGTGCGGCGGCCGGCTTCGCCACGGCAGCCGGTTTGGCGACGGGAGGCGTAGCCTTCTCGGGCGGAGGCGGAGCCGTGGCCGCCTTGGGAGCAGCGGGCGGGGCAGTTTTGGTTGCTTCGGGAGGCTGAGTCTTAGCCGGCGCGGGCGGCGCCGTCACAGCCCTGGCAGCCGGGGGCGGAGCAGCTTTGGCCGCTTCGGGAGGCGGAGTCTTGGCAGGCGCGGGCGGCGCAGTCACGGCCTTCGCGGCTGCGGGCGGCGGAGCTTTGGCAGCGGGAGGCGGCGGAGTCTTGGCAGCCGGGGGCGGTGGAGCTTTGGCAGCCGCGGGCGGCGGAGCTTTGTCAGCTGCGGGAGGCGGAGTCTTGGCAGCCGCGGGCGGCGGAGCTTTGGCAGCTGCGGGAGGCGGAGTCTTGGCAGCCGCGGGCGGCGCAGCCTTGGCAGCCGCGGGAGGCGGAGTCTTGGCAGGCGCGGGCGGCGCAGCCTTGGCAGCTGCGGGAGGCGGAGTCTTGGCAGCCGCGGGCGGCGCAGCCTTGGCAGCTGCGGGAGGCGGAGTCTTGGCAGCCGCGGGCGGCGCAGCTTTGGCAGCTGCGGGAGGCGGAGTCTTGGCGGCCGCGGGGGGCGCAGTCACGGCCTTGGCCGCGGTGGGCGGCGCGGTGGCCTTCACGGGCGCGGCCGGGGACTTGCCGGCGTCCTTCTGGCCGGCAAAGCTCGGCGGCTTGGCGCTGATCTTCGGGCGCGGCTCGGCCGAGGGCCAGCCCAGCTCGGGCTGGTCGGGCCAGGCTTCGGCCGAGGGGCGCGGCAACCCGGGAGTGGTATCGAGCGGCGAGCCCGTGACCGCGCGCGGCAGTCCGGCGGGCTCGTCTGGCCAGGCGGTGGCGCTCGGCAACGGCAGACCCGCAGGCTGATCCGGCCAGGCCTCGGCCGACGGGCGCGGCAGCTCGGGACCCTTGGACCGCGCCAACCCGACCGGCTGGGCCGGCCAGGCATCCGCCGAGGGCGGCGGCAGATCCTTGCTCTTCACCGAGGACCATCCCTCGCCCGAATCCCAGGGAGTCTGGGCCGGCCACTCGGGCGCCGAGGCCCGCGCCATTCCGACCGGCTGCTCGGGCCAGGCATCCACCACCGGCGGCGCCACGGCCGGCTCGGTGGCGGCCGGAACCAGGTCGGGACGGGGCGGGGCCGTCTCTTCCTCCCAGCCGGCCCGCGGAGCGTAGACCTCCAAAGGCTCGGGACGCATCTCGAGCGGCTCGTGGGGAGTGCGCCCCCAGCCCTCGAGCAAGAACTGGGCTTTATCCTCGACCGGGTGCAGCGCCAGCGGCCGCCAGGCCGACAGACCCAGCTCCTTGAGGCGTCCCGAGAGCGCGGCCAGGCTCTTGTCCACCTGCTGGAAAAAACGGCTCGGCCAGACGCGCAGGTGATTCCAGCCCAGGTGCTGCTCCAGCCAGGTCTCCAGGGCCAGCGCCTCGGGCGAGACCTCGCTCTCGCCGTAGATGTGCAGCAGCAAGGCGCCGCCTTCGCCCTCGACGCGAATCCCGTAAGGACTGGCGTGCAGGCGGTAGCCCGCTTCCAGCAGCCGCTCCACCACCTTCAGGCTGAGGGCCGAGCGGGGATGCAGTCCCGGCTCGGCGGGAGTCGGCGGTGGGGGCGCGAGCATGAAAACCTGCTCGCGCGCCAGCGAGAAGGCGCGCGAGTCGCTGGTGAGGACCAGGTCGAACTCCTCTCCCTCGAGCTCGCTCATCGTTCCGCAGCGCAAACGCCCGCGCTCGGAGGAGTTCATGACCTTCTCCATGTAGCGCCGCAGCCGCAGGCCCTCGCGCGCCTGGTCCACGACCACCGCCAGGCGGTAGAAGGGATACTCGGCCGTGCGCAGCAGCGCGGTGGCGAGCGCGGCGGGATGGCGCCAATCGTCCACCGGGCGGCAGAAAACGACCGGGTCCACCGCCACGCGCGGCGGTCGACCCGGGCCGGGAGTGCCCAGGTGCAGGCACAGATCGGCCCGGGAGCGGTAATTCTCGGTCAGCACGTGCACCGGAGCGGCCGCCGTCAGGTCGAGCAGCGTCTCCTGCCCCGTCACCACGCCCAGCTCGCCCAGCAGCTCGCGCGCGCGCCGGGCGGCCGCATCGGACGGCCCGGCCAGCAGGAAGCTCGGCTCGGCGTCAGCCAGCAGCACCACCCGCTGGCCCATCGCCAACAGCCCCAGATGGCGCAGGTCGGCGCGGTGGGCGCCATCCACGATGACCAGGTCGTAACCCTCGCGGCCCAGCGAGGCCTGATCCAGCAAAGTGACTTCGAGCGCGCGAGCCTGCCGCGGCAACTCGGCCCGGTGAGCCTGCTCCAGGCGACGCCGGCGAGCGGCCACCTCTGCGTGCATCGCGTCCACGTCCTGGCGCTCCCAGGCGTCGAGCAGGTCGCGCTGGAGCCGATACTCCCAGGCCTGGTGCGGATCGCCGGGAATCTGGCCGGAATGGTGAGGGGAGCGCCGTTCGCGCAAGGCTTTGGCCCAGCCCGGCGCGCCCACCTCCAGTTTGCCCAGGAGCTGCTCGCGCCGATCCATCAGCGGGATGCGCCGCTTCCACTGGCTCAACTTCTCGAGCCCGAGGCGATAGTCGGCCTCCTGGCGGTCGTTGAGCGCCTTGAGCATGTCCTTGGACGTTTCCGGGAAACGCGCCAGCGTGAGCTGGCAGGCTTTGGCCTTCTCGGTCAGGGCCATGCGCTCGAGCCAGAGGCGGCGTCGCCTCACCAGCTCGGGCAGCTCTTTGTCCAGAAAGCGCTCCAGGTGGCGAAGATCGGCCAGACTGGCCGTCTCGTTGGGGGGCGGGGCGGCTTTATCCAGCAGGAAGCCGCTGGTGCGGGCCTGCTTCTCGAACGGAGCGAATTTCTCCAGCGGCCAGCGCAGCGCCCGGCGGATCGAGTCGATGGGGTCGTCCTGACCCCGGGGAGCAGGATAGCGGGCTTTCTCGAGCTCTTCCAACAAGCGGGCCTGCTCGGCCATCTGGAGGCGCTCGAGATGCACGGCCGCCACCAGGGCGCGGAAGTCGTCCACCGTCGAAGGGGTGCGCCCGTTGACCGTGGCGCCTTTGAGGAACTTCTTCCAGCGGCTCTTGAACGCGGTGGAGACGCCCTTGAGACTGCCCCCGCGGTGGAGGTGCTCCATGATCTCCTGGCACACCTCGACCTGCTCGTCGGCGGGCATGTCGGGGGAGAGCTCCGGCCCGTGGGCGGCGACCAGCGACTCGAGCTGCCCGCGGTCCTTGCGGCTCTTGTCCATGTCGACGGCCAGCTGTCCCCAGCGCTTGCGCGCCTCATCCGAGCAGAAGGCCGACCAGGCGCACTGCACCCACCAATCTTCTTGCCCCTGGAGCGACTCGTAGAGCTGACGGCCGGTCTCGAGCAACGGCTCGAGCGTCTCGAGAGGCGTCTCGCGGGTCCAACAGGTGTCGTTGGAAAGTCCCAGGTCTTGCTCGAGCTCGTTGAGACGGGCCAGGTCGGCCGGAGCCATCAGGTCTCCCGGCTCGGGCAGCTTGCCTTTGGGTCCGTCAATCTCGGACTTGGCGGCGCACAGGCTGTAGAGCTCGTTCAGCTCCTGGTCGGAGAGCGGCACCTCGATGGTGAGCAGCGGCCCGGCCAGCCAGTCGTGCTGGCTCTTGAGCTCGACCACGGCCCGAGCGGTATCGGCGGCGTGGCTGCCGACCTCCTGGCCGACGCGCTTGTGCAGCTCCTCCACCGCGTGGTCCAGCTCGGCGCTCAGCCTGGCGATATCGCCGGTGGGCGCCAGCGGTTGCGCCAGCATACTGGCGATGCGATTCTGAAACACCTTCATGGCCGTCGTGGTGGGGAAAGCCACCAGCACGCGCTGCTTGCGGGCCAGCGCATGGCCGGCCAGGGCCACCGCCAGGTGCGACTTGCCGCTACCCGCAGGGCCCTTGACCACCACCAGCGGGTGCTGCCGCAGCAGCTCCACCACCTCTTTTTGCTCGGCCGAGGGGGTGATGCCCCACACCGGGGCCTCCCACCCGCCGTCGGGGACGTGCGTGGACTGTCCCGAAAGCCACTGCAGAGCGTTGAGAGCCGGCTCGGGCAGGGTGAGATCGGTCGCGGGAGGCGTATAGGGGGCCAGCATGGCCACCGGTCGCAGCTCCAGCGTCTGGTTCAGCACCCGGGCCAGCTCCTCGGGGGACTTGCGCTTCTCCAGGGCGGCCGCCGCGATCTCGGTCAGGTCGTCGTCGATCACGTCGGCCCGCAACTGAGGCGGACCCAGCGGCTCGATGAGAAAATCTTCCTTGTCTCGCTCGAGTTTCCACCAGGTGATGTCGAGCGGAGCCTGGGTCTGGGTCAACCAGAGCCGGCTGACGGCCAGGCGGTGACGCGGGTGCGAGCCCAGAAGCTCGTAGGCATCGGTCAGCGGCTCATGCAGCAAGTGCCCTGGCCGCACGCGGATCGCTTCGAGCTCGAGGAACGCGTGCCACAGCAGGTCCTCGGGGCGGAACCAGGGTCGCTCCCACGGCTCGGTGGAACCGCGCAGAAATTCCGTGAGGCGTTCGACTTGGGACATCGGCAGGGGGAGGGACTTCGCCAGCCGCGGCGCGTCTCCCTCGCTTGGTTGGGAATGATTCAACTCCCCAGGAAGTCGGCGGGTCAGCGGGAATCCTTTCCCGATGAGAAGTCTCTTGACTGGTGCGATGGTTGTTCTGTGCCTGGCCCTGCCCGTGCGGGCCGCCGACGAGACGCCCCCCTGGGCCCGCGACGCGGTCGAGCAGCTGCAGAAGGCGAATCTCCTGGAAGGCTATCCGGGTGGCAACCTCAACGGCCACCGGGCCATGACCCGCTACGAGCTCGTCGAGTTGCTCAACCGGGTCGAGGCGCGCGATCAGCAGCAGCACGCCGACCTGGCCACCCAACAAGATCTGACCTCCCTCCAGAAGTCGGCCGAGGCCGTGCGCGAGCAGCTCGACCAGCTGGGGGTCTCCGATCTTGAAAGAAAAGTCGACGAGCTGCAGTTGCGAGTCGACGACGTCAACAACCCCGGGCTGTAACCACGGGCTTTCCCGGGAGTCGAAGTGCGATTTCGCCGCCTTGAAGGAATGAATCCCCGCCGTTCTTGAAAGGTTTACCTGTATGCCCGAAACCCTGGATTTGCTGAACCTGGCTGCCCGCCTGGAAAGTGAGGGCAAGGTCGAGGATGCTTTGCAGGCCTACGACCAGGCGGTTCAGCAAGACCCGAGCTCCGGATTGGTGCTTTTGTGCCGCGGCTGCCTGCGCACCCGCGAGCACAACTATGCCAGAGCCATGGAAGACTTTTCCAGAGCCCTCGAGCTGCGGCCCGACCTGCGCCGCCCCCGCGACCCCGACCTGGCCAAGCGGGTCGAATCGGCGATCCAGGTCTTCGCCTGGGAAACCTCGGTCGACCGCGAGGATCCCGAGGTCCACGTGACCCTGGGCCGGGTCCAGGCCATGTTCGGCCGCTACCCGGAAGCGATCCAGGCTCTTCAGAACGCGCTGCGTCTCCGCCCCAACCACGAGGCCGCCAACCTCTTGACCATCAAGGTGGCGCTCGAGGGTGGGCAGTATCCCGATGCGATGCGCAGCCTGCAGGTGATGCTCCAGGCGCGCCCCAACGATCCCGAGCTCTACTATCAGCTGGCCATCGGTCAGGATCGCACCGGGGCCACGGCGCTGGCCCTGCGCAGCATCGAGCGGGCCTGCCAGTTGGCCCCGCGCGAGCCGCGCTTCCTGGCGGGCTGGGGCGAGATTCTGCAGCGCCAGGGGCGGTTCGATATGGCCAGCGACCGCTTCGAAGGAGCCTTGCGTCTCAATCCGCAGCTTCCCGACGCGCTGCTGGGCCAGGCCCGCTGCACGCGCGAGCTCTACCGCTACGATCTGGCGCTCGACTATTATCAGAAAGCCATTCTCACGGCCCCCAACAACCTTCAGACCCGGGTGGAGCTGGCCAACCTGTTCCTGCAATTGGGCGACGCCAAACAGGCCATCGACACGCTCAACGCCGCGCTGGCCAAAGCCAACGAGGACGTGGACATCACCCTGGCCCTGGCCCGAGCCTACCAACAGATCAACGATTTGCCCAACGCCATGCGGGCCTATACCCGGGCGGTGCAGCTCGACGGGCGCAATCCGGAGACCTTGTTCCAGCTCGGCCAGCTGCAATTGCGCATGAATCAGCTCGAGCAGGCGGCCACCTCGTTCCGGTATGGCTGGGAGCAGGCCAAGAACGACCCGCGCTTCCCCCTGGCGCTGTCGGCCACGCTGCAGCGGGCCGGACGCCTGGACGACGCGGCCCGCATCCTGGTCGAGTCGGGCGCCCAGTTCCCGCACAACTTCGACCTCCAGAGTCAGCTCGGGTTCATGTACCTGCACCGCGGCTCCCTCGACGATGCGGGCCGCTCTTTCACCGCGGCCGTGCGGGTGGCGCCGGACCGTCCCGAGGCGCAGTTCGGCCTGGGGAAGGTCTACCTGGCTCATAATCGACTCGACGAAGCCGCCGGGTGTTTCAGCATGGCGCTCAAGTCGCAGCCCAAGCATGCCGACGCCCTGCTGGCCATGAGCCAGCTGATGCGGCTGAAAGGCCAGTTCGACGCCTCGCAGGAGTATCTCGACCGGGTCACCGAGCTCTATCCCAACTCGTTCCCCTTGCTCGAGGAGCTGGGCAACCTGGAGCTCGCGCGCGGCAATCTGCGCGGCGGAGTGGCCATGGCTCAGCGATTGTTGGCCAGCGGGGAGCCCCCCGCCCGCGTGCTCAAGCCCTACCTGGGCTGGGCCAAGGAGCTCGGCATGCGCCGCGAGGTGGAAGCCCTGCGCGCGCTGGTGGGCGGCTTCACGACCCGTTTTCCGTCCACTCCCGAGGCCCAGGAGCTGGCCGTGGCCGCGGCGGCCGCCAGCGCGGCCGGTCAGGCCAACCCGGCGCCGGTCGCCCCCGCGCCTCCCGTGGCACCGGCGGGACCGCCGTCGGGCGGCCACAAAGTCGCTGTTCCCCCGCCGCCTGCCACCGCCAGCGCCGGTCCGCCCTCCGGCCGCTTACCCTCAGCTCCGGTCGGGTTTGGCGCGTCCCCGCCTCCGGCCCCCGCCGCCCCCGTGCAGGAAGGCGCCGGATTGGGAGCTCCCGACTCGGCCGAGCTCGTGCTGGGAGCACCCGGCAGCGCGGAGAGTTGGGGTCCACCCCAGCCGCAGGCCGCTCCGCAGAGCGCACCGGTGCCCGAGCCCAGCGGCAACGGCGCCCCGGCCCCGGCCGAGGAGGTCGAGGTCGCCTTCGGCTTCGATTCGGCCGAGACCGGCTTTGGATTCGACTCGGCCGAGACGGGTTTCGGCTTCGACTCGGCAGACAGTGGCTTCGGATTCGAAACGGCGCCTGAGAGCGGCTTCGGGTTCGAGGCGCAGGCCGATGCCGGCTTTGGTTTCGAGGCCGAAACCGGCTTCGGGTTCGGGTTTGAGAGCGGCGAAGCCAGCGCCCCGGCAGCCGTGGCCCAGGCCGCCCCCCCGGAGCCCGCCCTGACAGAGGCTGCTGCCCCCCCGGAAGTGGCGGAAACGCCCGCTGAGGCTTCCTCCGAGTTTGGCTTCGAAGGAGCGCCGGCCGAGGCTTCCGGAGACTTTGGTTTCGAGGCAGCGCCGGTCGAAGGAGCCGCCGAGTTCGGCTTCGAGGCAGCGCCCGCCGAGGCCGCCGCCGGGTTTGGCTTCGAGGGAGCGCCGGTCGAGGGAGCCGCCGAGTTCGGCTTCGAGGCAGCGCCCGCCGAGGCC
>JBDHVW010000089.1:0-33232 GCA_039809865.1 Vulcanimicrobiota bacterium | reverse complement strand
GCCCGAAGTGCCAGGGGCTGGCTCGAGCGCGCTGGCTGGAGGCCCGTCAGGCCGAGCTGCTGCCGGTCGAGTACTTCCACGTCGTCTTCACCGTCCCCGAGATCATCGCTCAGCTCGCTCTCAGCAACAAGAAGGTCCTCTATTCGCTGCTCTTCCAGGCGACGTCCGAAACGCTCCTCACCATCGGAGCCGATCCCAAGCACCTGGGCGCCGACCTGGGGTTCTTGGCGGTCCTCCACACCTGGGGACAGAACCTCATGCACCATCCGCATTTGCACTGCATCATTCCGGGAGGCGGGCTGCTGGCGGATGGTGCCGGGTGGAAGCCTTGTCGCAAAGGCTTCTTCCTGCCGGTGCGGGTCCTGTCGAGGATGTTTCGAGGCAAGTTCCTGCACGGAGTTCAGCAGCTCTACCACCAGGGTAAGCTGGTCTTCCCCGGAGCCCTGGCGCGCCACGCCGACGCTCAGGGATTCGGTGCGCTTCTGCGCCAAGCCCGGGAGACCGACTGGGTCGTCTATGCCAAGCGCCCCTTCGGAGGGCCGGATCAGGTGCTCGCCTATTTGGGCCGCTACACTCATCGTGTGGCCATTTCGAACCAGCGCCTGCTCAGCCTTTCCAACGGCCAGGTAACTTTCAGCTGGAAGGACTACCGCACCGGCCAGGCCCGGAAGACCATGACCCTTCCTGCCCACGAGTTCATCCGCCGATTCATGGTCCACCTCCTGCCCAAGAGCCTGGTGCGTATTCGCTACTTCGGCTTTTTAGGCAACCGCGTCCGTCGCACCAAGCTTGAAGAGTGCAGGCGGTTGCTCAACGTGCAGCAGTCGCCGGAGCTGGGCCAAGCTCCCTCCTCGGAGGAGGTGCTGACACGCCTGCTTGGTCGGCACCCGGATCGCTGTCCGGAGTGTGAGCGCGGGATGCTGATCCGGCTTGACCCACAGAGACCGGGGCGCCCAGGGCCTGACACCTCGTGAGCACGTTCGCGCCAGCCCACTCAAAACCTCAACACAGACAGCTCCCCCTCAGCGACCGCATTGAAAGAAGGCGCTGTTGCCAGGACATGGGCGAGGGAGACCAGGCCAACCTGATAGCCTCTTCCCCCTGTGAACCTGGCCGAAGCACGAGCGCGACCAGCCGCCCGTCGAACAGAGCGCCAAAACAACTGCCCCAGGAACCCGGCCTCCGACCTCGGCGAGGGTTTGAAAACCCATAAGGGCTCAGGCTCAGCCTGCGGTTTCGTTCAAGAGATTCTTATCGAACCCCCTGCCACCTCACTCCTGGAACGGCGTCTGCTGGGGTTTCGCTAAGAATGCTATTCCTTTGGCGATCATCGCTAGACTATGCCGTGAGCTTTCGGTAAGCCAGCTTGGAATGGCCTGAGCGAGGGTGCTACCGTCGGGGTATCCCGATTGGAGGACACCCATCGATGCAAGATCGCCTGGCACTGCAGAACGAAGCGGATACGCTGAGTTGGAGAATTGAAAATTGGCGCCGGAATCATCGCCCGCCAGCAGCTATGCCCTCGGCTCTTTGGGAGCAGGCTGTCGATCTGGCGAGGCGTCTGGGCGTGGCGCGAACCGCCAAAGCACTTCGTCTGGACCGCGCCGAGCTCAGAGCCGCGGTCGAGCGGGGCGACCAGCCTGAGTTCCAGGTTGCAAGTGCAGCAAGCTTCGTCAACCTCTTCGGCGATCTGGGCATCGAGTTGGCCGAGTGCCAGGCCACCGCCGCGAGCGAGCAACTCGTTCTGGAGCTTGAGTCCCCCTCCGGAGCAAGAATGCGTATAGAGGCCAGTAACGTCGCGCCAGCCAGCTTGCTCGATCTCGTCCGGGCCTTCGCGAGGGGCTGAGCGAGATGCTGCAGATCACCCCTCAAATGCGCGTCCTGGTGGCTATCGACCCGATCGATGGCCGCAAAGGGATCGACTCGCTGGCCAGACTATGTCGCGATAACCTTGGTCAGGACCTGACGCCAGACCCATTCTCCGGGTGTGTGTTCGTCTTCCGCACGTGCAACGCTACCACGATCAAAGTTCTCATCTACGACGGGCAGTGGCTTCTGGATGGCTCAGAAGCGACTCTCTCAGGGTCGATTCAGCCGGTGGCCATCAGGTACGGGGGCCGCTTCCCTTGAAGCCTTCCAGGCCCAACTGCTCCTGGCGGCCGGCGATCCATCGGCTGCGGGCGCGCCAGTGTGGAGGTCTGTCAGGTCAGACGCGACAAGCCTTTCCTCGCCGTCAACTACACCCGAGCCAAAGTGTCCAGGTAGTTCCACGGCAACCAGTCCGCGGGCGAAACCGCAAGTCGATCAGCACGCCGCTGCAGCTGTGTGAGATAATCGTGAGCTTTCGGTAAGCCAGCTTGGAATGGCCTGAGCGAGGGTGCTACCGTCGGGGTATCCCGATTGGAGGACACCCTCGATGCAAGATCGCCTGGCACTGCAGAACGAAGCGGACACGCTGAGTTGGAGGATTGGAAACTGGCGCCGGAATCATCGCCCGCCAGCAGCTATGCCCTCGGCTCTGTGGGAGCAGGCTGTCAATCTGGCGAGGCGTCTGGGCGTGGCGCGGACCGCCAAAGCACTTCGTCTGGACCGCGCCGAGCTCAGAGCCGCAGTCGAGCGGGGCGACCAGCCCGAGTTCCAGGTAGCAAGTGCAGCGAGCTTCGTTCACCTCTTCGGCGATCTGGGTATCGAGTTGGCCGAGTGCCATGCCGCCGCCGCGAGCGAGCAACTCGTTCTGGAGCTCGAGTCTCCCTCCGGCGCAAGAATGCGCATAGAGGCCAGTAACGTCGCGCCAGCCAGCTTGCTCGATCTCGTCAGGGCCTTCGCGCGGGGCTGAGCAAGATGCTGCAGATCACCCCTCAAATGCGCGTCCTGGTGGCTGTCGACCCGGTCGACGGCCGCAAAGGGATCGACTCCCTGGCCAGACTCTGTCGCGAGAAGCTGGGTCAGGACCCCTTCTCCGGGTGCGTGTTCGTCTTCCGCACGCGCAACGCGACCACGATCAAGGTCCTCATCTACGACGGTAGCGGCTTCTGGATGGCTCAGAAGCGACTGTCTCAGGGTCGATTCAGCCGGTGGCCATCGGGTACAGGGGCCGCTTCCCTTGAAGCCTTCCAGGCCCAGTTGCTCCTGGCGGCCGGCGACCCATCGGCCTCGGGCGCGCCTGTGTGGAGGTCTGTCAGGTCAGACGCGACGAGCCCTCCCTCGGCGTCAACTACCCCCGGGCCAAAGTGTCCAGGTAGTTCCACGGCAACCAGTCCGCGGGCGAAACCGCAAGTCGATCAGCATGCCGCTGCAGCTGTGTGAGATAATCAAAGGCGTTGACGCCATTCAGCTCGCAGGTCTGGATGAGGCTCATGAAGAGATCGCTGACCTGCGCGCCGTTCATGTTGAGGAAGAAGTAGCTATTCTTGCGATGAAGCACCGCGGTCTTGAGTGCCCGCTCGACTCGGTTATTGTCGAGAGGCGCGCCAGCAACCCGCAAGAACAGCGTCAGGCGATCCCAGTGCTTGATCATGTAGCGCAGGGCCTTGCCCAGGCCTGAGTTCTCCTCGACCAGGCGATCAGCGAGTTGCCTCCCCATCCAGGCCTGGAGGTCCGCCATCACTGGCGCGCTCCTCTCCTGGTGAAGTTCGAGCCGCTGTTGAGCACCCAGGCCTAGCTCGTGGGCATCTCGGTCGTGGGCATAGACCCGGCCGAGGGACTCCAGCACGAGTCGGCATTCATCAGGAAAGCTCGCCACGACATCCACGAAGTGGCGCCGCCCGTGGGCTATGCAGTTGGCCCAGAGGATCTCGACGCCCTCGCGCGCCTGCTTGGGGAAGTTCCGGGTCAGCGCATCGCTCATCAGAACAGGAGGGTCAAGACCCTCAGCCCTGAGTGCCAGGAGGTCGGTCGTATTCTCGCCAGCATGCTTCGGCCCGGTGAGGTAAAGAGCGATCGCCCGTTCACCCACCTGCGAGACGATACCCGTGGTGAAGACCCCCGACCGTTCATCGTCCTCGGGGCGCTTGAGATCGAGAATCTTGGCCCGAGTATCGTCGTTGCCGAGAACGCTTCCTTGAGCAGCCGCACGGAGCAACTCCAGGTGGGCCGGCCTGAGCAACGCGGCAGCTTGCTCGACCAACTCCCATTGAGTACTCGCCGGCATGGGTACACCCATGAGCGCCTGCATCTTGTCTAGCCTGTAGAACGGGAACCCAGCGCCATACTTAAGCATGGCGATGGCACTCGCTACCGTTTCGTCATACTTCTCGTCGCCAACCTCCTCGGGCATTGGGGCCTCAACGATGTGGCCACAGCAGTTGCAGCGATAGCGTTCCGCCTCGTAGATGGTGGCCTGTATCGGCATCGACCCCGTGATCCGGACCACCGGCCGAGGCTCACTAAGGGGATAGTATTTTCCTTTCGGGCACTCGGAACAGGGCTTCCCCGGCGTGACATCAGGATTCTTGACCGGCACCCAAGTCGCGCCCGTGTAAGCGTCAGCACCATTGCGACCGTGCCCACGCCGATTGGGCTTGGAACTCGCCTCATTCGGCCCGGATTCGTCCGATGGCGACGGAAGCACCTCGGTTGTCTTTTCGCTACTCCTGGGCTCAGGCGGAATCAGACGGGCCATCGCATGAAGCGCTGTCTTCAACTTGCCCGCATCCTCTGAGCCGATCGCGCCCTCAGTGGCCGCCTCAACAATCCCATCGAGTTCGGGGAGATTGACTTCAACGACTGGCCGCAATCGCCGCGAGCGCCTGTTCTTCTGGGCCATAGAGCGCACATTCGATCTCGGGTCGACGAGTACCTTGTGACTCGCAGGTGATTTTCAAGTCAGCTCTGCCGAAAGCACACGCTGCAGCTGTGTGAGATAATCAAAGGCGTTGACGCCATTCAGCTCGCAGGTCTGGATGAGGCTCATAAAGAGATCGCTGACCTGTGCGCCGTTCATGTTGAGGAAGAAGTAGCTATTCTTGCGATGAAGCACCGCGGTCTTGAGCGCCCGCTCGACCCGGTTATTGTCGAGAGGCGCGCCAGCAACCCGCAAGAACAGAGTCAGGCGATCCCAGTGCTTGAGCAGGTAGCGCAGGGCGTTACCCAGACCTGAGTTCTCCTCGACCAGACACTCAGCGAGTTGCCTGCCCATCCAGGCCTGGAGGTCCGCCATCACGGGCGCGCTCCTCTCCTGGTGAAGTTCGAGCCGCTGTTGAGCACTCAGGCCCAGTTCGTGGGCATCTCGGTCGTTGGCATAGACGCGGCCGAGGGCCTCCAGCACGAGTCGGCATTCAGCAGGAAAGCTCGCCACGACATCCACGAAGTGGCGCCGCCCGTGGGCGATGCAGTTGGCCCATAGGATCTCGACGCCCTCGCGCGCCTGCTTGGGGAAGTTCCGGGTCAGCGCATCGCTCATCAGAACAGGAGGGTCAAGACCCTCAGCCCTGAGTGCCAGGATGTCGGTCGTATTCTCGCCGGCATGCTTCGGCCCGGTGAGGTAAAGAGCGATCGCCCGTTCTCCCACCTGCGAGACGATACCCGTGGTGAAGACGCCCGACCGTTCATCATCCTCAGCGCGCTTGAGATCGAGAATCTTGGCCCGAGTATCGTCGTTGCCAAGAACGCTTCCTTGAGCAGCCGCACGGAGCAACTCCAGGTGGGCCGGCCTGAGCAAGGCCGCAGCTTGCTCGACCAACTCCCATTGAGTACTCGCCGGCATGGGTACACCCATGAGCGCCTGCATCTTGTCCAGCCTGTAGAACGGGAACCCAGCGCCATACTTAAGCATGGCGATCGCACTCGCTACCGTCTCGTCATACTTCTCGTCCCCGACCTCCTTGGGCATTGGGGCCTCAATGATGTGGCCACAGCAGTTGCAGCGATAGCGTTCCCCCTCGTAGATGGTGGCCTGTATCGGCATCGACCCCGTGATCCGGACCACCGGTCGGGGCTCACTGAGAAGATAGTATTTCCCTTTCGGGCACTCGAAGCAGGGCTTCCCCGGCGTGATATCCGGATTCTTGACCGGCACCCGAGTCGCGCCCGTGTAAGCGTCAGCACCATTGCGACCGTGCCCGCGCCGATTGGGCTTTGAACTCGCCTCATTCGGCCCGGATTCGTCCGATGACGACGGAAGCACCTCGGTTGTCTTCTCGCAACTCCTGGGCTCAGGCGGAATCAGACGGGCCATTGCATGAAGCGCCGTCTTCAACTTCCCCGCATCCTCTGAGCTGATCGCGCCCTCAGTGGCCGCCTCAACAATCCCATCGAGTTCGGGGAGATTGACTTCAACGACTGGCCGCAATCGCCGCGAGCGCCTGTTCTTCTGGGCCATAGAGCCCACATTCGATCTCGGGTCGGCGAGTATCTTGTGAGTCGCAACTGAATTTCAAGTTAGCTCTGCCGTAAGCACACACTATGCCTAAGCGGCGCCAATCTTTAAACTACGCATCGTGAGAGGTCGGGTCAGCGAGAGGCATTCTCAATAAGCCTATCAGTAACGGCTTGGTATCACACTCCCAGTAGAGGCCATGGTAGCCGTGGACCCACCCCCCAGATTCAAACAGGCTCCCGCTCCAGCTTCCGGTAGACGCTGGGCAACACCAACAGCGTCAAAAGGGTCGAGGTGATGAGGCCGCCGATGACGACCGTGGCCAGGGGGCGCTGCACCTCCGCGCCCGCGCCCGAGCTCAGGGCCATCGGAATGAAACCCAGGCTCGCCACCAGGGCGGTCATCAGCACGGGGCGCAGGCGGGAGAGAGAGCCCTCCACCACCGCCTCGTCCAGCGGCCGGCCCTCGCGGCGCAGCACGTTGAGCGCGTTGATCAGCACCAACCCGTTCAGCACCGCGATGCCGAACAGCGCGATGAAGCCGACGCCGGCGCTGATCGAGAAGGGCAGCCCGCGCACGGCCAGAGCGGCCACGCCGCCGGTGATGGCGAACGGGACGTTCAGGAAGATCAGGGCCGCCTGGCGCCCGTCGCGCAGGCTGGCGTAGAGCAGGAAGTAGATCAGCGCCAGGGCCACCGGCACCACGATCAGCAGCTTGTTGCGGGCCCGCTCGTAGTTCTCGAACTGGCCTCCCCAGTCGGCGAAGTAGCCCTCCGGCAAGAGGGGCTGCACCGCCTCCCGGGCCTCGGCCACGAAGCCCACCAGGTCGCGCCCGCGCACGTTGGCCTCCACCACGATGCGGCGCTGGCCGTCCTCGCGGCTGACCTGAGCGGTGCCCTCCTCCAGGCGCACCCGCGCCAGCTCGCCCAGCGGCAGCTGTCCGCCGTCGGGCAGAGGCACCATGAGGCGCTCGATGGCCTTGGGATCCGACCGGAAAGGCGCCTGCAGGCGCACGACCAGCGGGTAGCGGCGATCGCCCTGCATCACCATGCCGGCCGGACGCTCGCCCACGGCCAGCTCCACGACGTCGCCCAGATCGGCCGCGCTCAAACCGTTGCGGGCCATCGCCCGGCGATCGAACTCGATCTGCAGGTAGGGCAGACCGCTCACCTGCTCCACCTGCACGTCGGCCGCCCCGGGAATCTGGCGCAAGCGGGCGGCCACCTTCTCGGCGGTGGCTTTCAACACGGCGAGGTCCTCGCCGAAGATCTTCAGGCCCACGTCAGCCCGCACGCCCGAGATCAGCTCCGAAACCCGCAGCTCGATGGGCTGGCTGAAGCTGTAATTCATGCCCGGCACCGTCTTCAGCTGCTGCTCCATCCGCTCGACCAGCGCGGCTTTGTCACCGTGGTCGGGATTGAGCATCACGATGATGTCGCTCACCTCGACTCCCATCGGGTCGGTGGCGATGTCGGGCCGCCCCGTCTTGCTCACCACCGTGCGCACCTCGGGCATGGCCTTGAGAACCTGCTCCATGCGAGTCACCATCTCGAGCGACTGGGTCAGCGAGGTGGAGGGCAGCCGCGTGGCTTGAATCGCCACCGCCCCCTCGTCCAGCTCGGGCAGGAACTCGGCCCCCAGCTGGCTCAGGGTCAGCAGGCTCAACACGAAGAGTCCCAGGGCCAGCGAGCCGAGCATGACGGGGCGCTCCAGGGCCCAGTGGAGCAGCCGGCGGTAATGGCCCTGGCCCGGGACGGGGTGCTCGGGCCCCGGTTTGAGGATGAGCGAGCACAGCACCGGAACCGTGGTCATCGAGAAGAGCAGCGAGCCGGTGAGCGCGAACACCACGGTGACGGCCATCGGCACGAACATCTTGCCCTCCATGCCCGTCAGCGTCAGGATTGGAAGGTAGACCAGGATGATGATCCCCACCCCGGTCACCACGGGCCGTGCCACCTCGCGGCAGGCCTCCAGCACGCGCGCCTGGCGGCGCACGCAGTTCTCGACCATCACCACGGCGCCGTCCACGATCAGTCCGAAGTCGATGGCGCCCAGGCTCATCAGGTTGCCGGAAATGCCGGCCTTCACCATGAGGATGGCCGCGAACAACATGCTGAACGGGATGGCCAGCGCCACGATCAGCGCCGCGCGCAGGTCGCGCAACATGAAGAAGAGCACCGCGATCACCAGCAGCGCGCCCTCGATGAGGTTGCGCGAGACGGTGCCGATCGTTCGATTGACCAGCTCGGTGCGATCGTAAAAGGTGTCGAGCTTGACCCCGCGGGGCATCGAAGGCTGGATCGCGGCGATCTTCTCGTGAATCCGCCGGGCCACGGTGCGGCTGTTCTCGTTGACGAGCATCATGGCGATGCCGGTCACGATCTCGCCCTGGCCGTCGCGGGTGACGGCTCCCTGGCGCAGGGCGGGTCCCAAAGTCACGTCGGCCACGTCCGAGACCTTCACCGCCGTGCCGTTGGCATGCGCCAGCACGATGTCGCGCACGTCCTGCAGATCGCGGATGCGGCCCAACCCGCGCACGAGGTACTGCTCGCCGCGATACTCGAGGTAACCGCCCCCGGCGTTGACGTTGTTTCGCTCCAGCGCCTCGAACAGGTCCCGCAGAGTGAGCCCGTAAGCTCGCAACCGGGCGGGGTTGGCCAGCACCTGGTACTGCGCCTCGTCGCCCCCGAACGAGTTGATCTCGGCCACGCCCTTCAACACGCGGAGCTGCCGCTTGACCAGGAAGTCCTGGAGGGAGCGCCGCTCCATCAGGCTCAGCTCGGGGCTCTGCACCTCATACTGGTAGATCTCCCCCAGCCCGGTCGAGATGGGCGCCATCTCGGGCTCGCCCAGACCCTCGGGGATCTGCCCGCGGGCCTCTTGCAGGCGTTCGAGCACGAGCTGGCGCGCGAAGAAGAGGTCCACGTCCTCGCGGAACACGACCGTCACCTGGCTCAGGCCGTACTTGGAGAGCGAGCGGACCTCCTCCACGCCGGGCAGTCCGGCCAGGCTCTGCTCGATGGGAAACGTGATCTGGCTCTCCACCTCGAGCGGCGACTGGGCGCGCGCCTCGGTGTTGATCTGGACCTGGACGTTGGTCACGTCCGGCACCGCGTCGATCGGCAGGGCCAGCAGCTCGATGCCGCCGTAGATCATCACCAGCAGCGTCAGGAAGAGCACCAGGGGGCGCAGGCTCAGGGACCAGGCGATCAATGGTGATGTCCCTCCCCCATCGATTCGCGCTGGTCCTCCGATTTGACGGTGAAGGCGCCCTGTGCGACCACGCGGTCACCGGCCCGAACGTCCCCGAGAGCCGTGCGCGTGAAGTGGCCGGGCTCGGTCTCGACGTAGACGACGTCCTGGCCTTCGACGCTCTGGACGGCCTGCTCGGGAATGTCGGGAGCCTGGCCCGTGGGCGGTCCCAACACGGTCACCTCGGCGAACATGTTGGGTCGCAGATGACCCGAGGCGTTGGCCAGCTCGACCCGCGCCTTCAGGCTGCGGGTCTCGGGATCGAGCGACGGTGCGACATAGGCGATCCGGCCGCGGTAGCTCTGGCCGTCCACCTTCAGCTCGGCGCTGTGGGCCGCGCGCAGATCGGCGGCCTGGCTCTCGGG
Organism: Vulcanimicrobiota bacterium; assembly: GCA_039809865.1. Lineage (GTDB taxonomy): Bacteria > Vulcanimicrobiota > Xenobia > Xenobiales > QWHO01 > QWHO01. Next base: position 23,300 of record JBDHVW010000089.1, on the reverse strand, counting down.
CACGGCGATGCTGAGCCACAGCGTGCCCGGGTCGAGCAGGGTCATGAGGTGCGCGCCTTCCTCCACGGCCTCGCCGCTGGTGACCTCGCGGTCCGTGACGATGCCGGCCCGGGGGGCGGTCAGGGTGACCGAGGCTCCCGACCCTTCGGGCGAGGCGCCCATCGCCAGCACCACGTCGCGGGCGTGGCGCGCGTCGGCCCGGGCGCGCTCGGCGGAGGCCTGCGCCTCGGCCACCTCGCGATTGGCGACCAGGCCCTGCTTCTGGATGGTGCGCTCGCGGTCGTAGTGCGACCGCGCCGCTATGAGCTCGCTCTTCGAGCGGCGCACGTCGGCAGCGGCCTCGCGTAAGGCGCCCCGGGCCTCTTCTGCTTGTTGCAGCGAGGCGATGCCGTCCTCGAGCAGCTCCTCGGTGCGCTCGAGCTTGCGCCGGGCCACGTCCTCGCGGGCCTCGGCGCTGGCCAGGGCCGACTCGGCCTTGACCACGTCCACGCGGGCCTCCTCCATCTGGCGGCGCGTCTCGTCGCCCACGCGCGCCAGGCGCGTGCGGCGGTCGAGCTCCTTCTCGGCCAGCTTCGTCTCGACCAGCGCGCGCTGGTAGTCAGCCCTCGCGCGGGCCAGCTCGGGGCTGTCCAGCGTCAGCAGAGCCTGGCCCGCCCGCACCGCCTGCCCTTCGCGCACCTGCACGCTGAGAATGCGTCCGCCAATCTGGGCGCTCACGTGGACCTCGCGGTCGGGGTCGGCCGAGAGCGCGCCGGTCGCCATGAAGGTGCTCTGCGCCGGCTTCATCGCGATCGACCGCACCTCGATCCCGGCGGCTTTGATCTGCTCGGGCGTGAGCTCTACGACGCCTTCGGCGTGCTCCTCGTGCTCCTCGTGCTCGGTGGCCACGGGAGCCGGCGGCCGCTGACGCGAGCCGGCCCACCAGCCCAGGGCCAGGGCCACCAGCACGAACAGGGCGGTCAAAAGGTTCTTCATCGTTTCTCCTCCACCGGGGGGAACACCCCGCCCGAGACCAGGTGCAGCTCCAACTGGCTCACCTGAGCCTCGGCCTCGGCCTGAATGCGCTCCAGCAGCGCGTCGCGGTAGGCACGCTGCGTATCCAGCGTCTCCACCAGGGTCAAAAACCCGGCGTCGTAGCCGCGCTGGCTCAGCTCGGACAGCTCCTGGTAGCGTTTCGTCTGGTCGCGCAGCGAGTCGCGCCGGCCGCGAAACTCGAGCTGGCGCTGCCAGGCCTCCTGCACCTCGAGATCGAGCTCGAGCAGAACGCTGTCGCGGTCGATGGCGCGGGCCCGCGCCTCGCCCTGACGCTTTTGCACCTCGGCGTCGATCTCCCCGTAGTCGAAGAGCGGCAGGCTGAGCGAGAGCATCAGTCCCTGCTCGGCGTCGGCGCCGAACAGGTAGGACCGGTAAGCCAGAAACTCCAGTTGAGGAGCCCCCGCTTTGGTCGCCAGCTCGGCCTCCTTTTCGCCCTGGGTCAGGTTGCGTTCGGCCGCGGCCACCTCCGGCCGCGCGCGCGCACGGTCGAGCAACTGGTCGATGGTCAGCTCGTCCGGCTTGAGGGCCTCGGGCGCCTCCAGAGCCTGCGGGAGCTGCACCGGGTCCTTGCGGCCCAGCAGCAACCCGAGTTGCAGTCGACTGCCTTGCTCCTCGGACTGCACCGCGGCCAGCTCGGCGTCGGCGCGGGCTTTTTCGAGCTGCGCGCGGAGGTACTCGTTGCGCGGCACCTCGCCCACCTGGAATCGTCGCAGCGCGACGAACTCCAGGCGCTGGGCCAGCAGCTGACGGCTGCGGGCCACCTCGAGCTTGCGCGTGGCCGCCCAGGCGGCGTAGTAAGCTCGGGCCACCCGTAGCGCCAGGCGGCGCTCGAGGGCGGTGAGACCCAGCTCCTCGCGCTCGAGCTCGAGCCGGGCGATCTCGGATCGCAGGCGCGGCTGCCCCGAGATCTCGAGGCGCTGGCTGAGGTTATTGCTCTCCTCCTGGGCGTTTCCCAGGACCCCCGAAAGGGTGAGCGTGGGATTGGGTTGAGTCCCTGTTCCTTCCGCGAAGGCTCGCGCGGCTTCCACGCGCAGCTTGCGAGCCCGCACCTCGGGATGGCGTTGCACCCCGGCGGAGACGGCCTCGGTCAGGCTGAGCTCTTGAGCGGCCACGGAGCCGGCCAGCAGAAGGAGCAGGCATAGCATGAGGCGCAAAGCCCGCGGCTCCCTTCAAAGACTGACCGTCTTGAGTGGAGGGCTAGGCGGGGGGGCCGCGAGGGGCCGTCACCAGGGGCGGCGGCTCCTCGGGCGGAGCCACGCGGGCCAGCTCGGGGAACTGGACCTCGGCGGTGACGCGGGGCGGCTCGACCGTCGTGACCTGCTCGGGCACGACGGCGGCCTGCGCGGGCTGCACGGTGACCGGCACCGAGCAGTTGGCGTTGGGGGCGCAATGGCAGTCACGCAGCAGACAATCCGCATCCAACGCGTGGAAGAGGAACATCGCCAGGGTGAGCACGAGGAGAGCGCGCCAACGCATGAGAGCCATGATTCCCGCGAAACTTCCTTCGCCCCTGCAGGCCAAGCCGGCGGGGGGGAGCGAATATGCCGCCACCATGTCCGACGAACTGCTCCAAGAGGTCAAGCGCGATGTCAATGCAACCGGCAGCATCGCCGTCGATCTGGCCAACCCCACTTTCGGTTCCCTGCTGACGCTCGTGCAGGCCGTACGCGCCGGCCAGGCCGGCAACAAAGAGCTGGAGCAATACGACCGCGCGCTCACCTTCAAGCTTCAGCTGGCCCGCAAGCAGCTCGACAACTACGAGCTGCCCGAGGAGCTGCGCCCGCTGGCAGGTCCCGCCATGGGGCTGGCGATCGGCCTGATGACCCGCATGGAGGACACTCTGTTGCTCCTGCGCCAGTACCAGCGAGCCCCCTCGCCGGCCATGCTCGACGAGGCCGAGCTTCGCCTGAAACGCGTCCACGCCACCATGCGCACCGCCTTCGGCACGTTCGCCAGCACCAAAGCGGCTCCCAAGCAAGAGAACCCGTAGTTCATTTGTCCGGCAGACGCCCGGGCGCGTTCGTGTTAAGCTAACACCATGAACTGGCTAGCCGGAGTGTGGGCCAAAGATCCCGTGGCGGCGGCTCTGCGGGTTTCCACCAGCGGGACCGCGAGCGCCGAGGAGCGCGCCCGAGCCTGCGCCACCCTCGAAGAGCAGTTGCGGCGCCCCGATCTGCTGGTGCGCAAGAAACATCGCCTGACCGCTTCCGGCCGCAACTTCGTGGTGCTGACGACGGACGGGCTCAAGCTCGTCTGGAAGCCCGGCGAGGCCCTGGGCAAGCGCGAGGAGGCCGCCTACCAGCTGGACAAGCGGATGGGCCACGCGGCCCTCGTGCCGCCGATGGTCTTTCGCGAGTTGGAAGGTCAGAAAGGCGCGCTGCGCTTTTTCTTAAAGGCCAAACCCTCGATTCTGGACGCCCGGCGAAACTACATCCTGCAGTGCCCCGAGCGGCCCAACTACGCGCGCCTGGCCGTGCTCGACTGCCTGCTGGGCAACCGCGACCGCCATGCCGGCAACTGGCTCGTGACGGCGGGCGGGACCTCCATCCCCATCGATCACGGGTTGACCTTCCCCCGGCAGAACCAGACGCGGCGTATTCACGCCTACGACTTCGTGCAGCCGGTTCCGGTCAAGCTGGAGCGGCTCGAGGTCGACGATCTGGCCGGGTTGATCGGACCCGAAGCCGTCCAGGCGCTGAAGGAGCGCCAGGAGCGCCTGCTGGCGGAGGGTCGGACCTATCGCTGGTGGGATCCATCCGAGGAGTTCCGGCCCTCGAACGACGCGCCCATCGACAGCTTCGAGGCCGAATTCGCTCTGGCCACCGGGCTGAACGGTCTGCACGTCAGCAATCCCGACGATTACGCCGTCTTGCTCGACCACATCGAGGTCCATCGCTACTACCTGGGGCAAGAGCGGCAAAGCGACGTCGCCTTGCCCGAGGCGGCCGCGAGCTGGCAGCGCGCGGTCTTCGAGCCCGCTCACGAGGCGATGCGCGAGGGAGGCCTGCTGCGCGAGTTTCCCCGCCGCACGCCGGCCGATCTCTACCTGTGGCTCACCTACCACCGTGAGCGCATGCAGCAGCCCGACCGCTCGGTGGCCGGCTACCTGGCCTCCCGTTTCAGCGGTCGCCCCTGGCCCCGCTTCTGGAAAGCGATCAACCGCACCCTGACGGCGGCCCTGCAAGCCGCCCGCGAACGCCCCGAGCCGCCCGGTTTGCGCGCGGAGCAGTAGCCGGGCGAGGGGGCGCCGAAGGGGCTGGGCCGTGAGTCCCACCTATCGGCTGGAGCGCATCCAGCGCTTGCGAAAACCGCTCGAGGAGGTCTTCGCCTTCTTTGCGGACGCCTTCAACCTCGAGGCGATCACGCCGCCCTCGCTGCGGTTCCGGATCCTCACGCCCAAAGGCTTCACGATCCAGCCGGGCACCCGCATCGAGTATCGGCTGCAGCTCTTCGGCATCCCGTTCGGGTGGAGGACCCTCATCCAGGAGTTCGAGCCCAACCGGCGCTTCGTGGACCAGCAGGAGCGCGGTCCTTACGCTCTCTGGCATCACGTGCACGAGTTTCTGCAGGACGGGGACGAGACGGTGATGCTCGATACCGTGACCTACCGGCTACCCCTGGGATTTCTCGGGGTCATCGCCCACGAGCTGTTCGTGCGCCGCATGCTCGGGTATATCTTCGATTACCGGCGCCAAAAGGTGGAGGCTCTCCTTGCAGGATAACCAGGCTTTACGCACCGAGATCCGCTGGCTCGGCCAGAGGCTCGGCGAGGTCATCGCCACCGTCGAGGGCGAGCCCATCCTCGAGCTCGAGGAGCGCGTGCGCAACCTCTCGAAAGAGCGCCGCAAAGGCAATCAGGAGGCCGAGCGCGAGCTCGAGACGCTGGTGCACGAGCTGAAGCTGGACGACGCCTGGGCGCTCTGCCGCGCGTTCACGTTCTTCTTCGACCTGGCCAACATGTCCGAGGACCGTCACCGGGCCCGCGTGCTGCGCGAGCGCGAGCGCGAGATGGCCCCCGCCCCCCGGCGCGAGTCGATTCGGGCCGCCATCGCCAGCCTGCGCAAGCAAGGCCTGACCGTGGAGCAGGTGCAGAAACTGCTCGACGATCTGGACATCGAGCCGGTCTTCACGGCTCACCCCACCGAGGCCAAGCGCCGCACCATCCGGCGCAAGCTCGGGCGCATGCGCGAGCGGCTCAAGCAGCTCGACTCGAGCGACCTGCTCGAGAGCGAGCGGCGCCGCCTGGAAGCCTCGCTCCACAGCGAGCTCACCAGTCTCTGGCAGACCGATCCCATCCAGGAGCGCCCCCCGTCGGTGCTCGAGGAGGTGGACCGCGGGCTCTACTTCCAGCACACGCTCTGGGCCGTGGTGCCGCAGCTTTTGGAAGATCTGCGCCATGCGCTGGCCGAGTATTATCCCGGACACGAGTTCCGGCTGCACAAGATCCTCCACTTTGGCTCCTGGATCGGCGGCGATCGGGACGGAAATCCCAACGTCACCTGGGAAGTCACCTCGGCCACGCTGGCCAAACTGCGGCGCGAGGCGCTGCTGGCCCACCTGCGCCGGGTGCGCGATCTGGCGCCGTATCTGAGCCACTCGGACTACCGGGTCAAGGTGACCCCGGAGCTGCATGAGAAGCTGCACGAGGCGCTCGAGCGCTGGCCCAACATTTTCGAGCCCTACTCGCCCCACGAGCCCTACCGGCTCTGGCTGCGGGCCGTCGAGTATCGCCTGGAGCTGGCCCTGGACGGCCAGCCCGAAGGCTACCGCGAAGCCCGCGAGCTGGTGGCGGATCTGGAGATGATCCGCCACTCGCTCAACGAGCACACGCCCGGCGAGCACTCCGAGCTGACCAACTGGCTGGATCAGGCCCGGGTCTTCGGATTCCACGGGAGCCGGCTGGACATCCGCCAGGAGTCGGGGCGCTATCGCGAGGTGCTGGAAGAGCTGATCGAGGGCTATGCGGGGGCGGACGAAGCCCGCAAGATCGAGCTGCTGACCCGGACGATGGGGTCCAGACCGAAGGTTCCGGACAACGCCTCGGACATGACGCGCGAAACGCTGGCGCTCTTCGCCGGGCTGGCCAAAGCCGACCCCGCCTCGCTGGGCGGGCACGTCATCAGCATGACCCACCATCCCAGCGACCTGCTGGCGGCGGTCTGGTTCGAGCGCTGGGCCGGACTGGCTCCGCTGCCCACGATTCCGCTCTTCGAGACCATCGACGACCTGCACCGGGCCACGCAAATCCTGGAGGACACGCTGGCCATCCCGGCCTACGCCGAGCACCATCCCGAGCGGCACCAGATCATCATGGTCGGCTATTCCGACTCGGTGAAGGACGGCGGCTACCTGGCGGCCCAGTGGGCGCTGTATCAGGCCCAGCTGCGGCTGGGCGAGGCGGCCGACCGGCTGGGGGTGGAGCTCACCCTGTTCCACGGTCGGGGCGGCGCGCTGGGGCGGGGCGGGGGCCCTGCGGCGCGGTCCATCCTGACGATGCCGCCCGGCATCGCGCGGGGCGGATTGCGGCTCACCGAGCAGGGCGAGGTGCTCTCGGAGCGCTACGACGACCCGCCCATCGCCTATCGCCACCTCGAGCAGGTCATCTGGGGCATGATCAGCGTCATGGCCCGCCCCGCGGCGCCTCCGCGCCCGGAGTGGCTGGAGCTGATCGAGCGGTTCAGCCAGCGCTCGATGGAAGCCTACCGCGAGCTGGTGGAGCACCCTCGTTTCCTGGACTACTTCGCGCACGCCACGCCCATCAACGAGATCGAGAACCTCAAGCTGGGCTCGCGGCCCTCGCGCCGACGCGGGCAGCGTACGCTGGGCGATCTGCGCGCCATCCCGTGGGTGTTCAGCTGGACCCAGGCCCGCGTGCTGCTGCCCGCCTGGTATGGCCTGGGCACGGGCCTGGAAGGCGCCGACCTGGACAAGCTGCGCGAGATGTATGCCGAGTGGCCCTTCTTCCGGGCCACCATGGACAACGCGGTGCTGGCCCTGGCCAAGTCCGATCTGGGCATCGCGCGCCTGTACGCGGGCCTGGTGGACGAGGAGACCCGCGATGCCATCTGGGGCCGCCTGCACCGCGAGCACGAGGCCACCCGCCAGGCCGTGCTGGCCATCACCGGAACCACCGAGCTGATGGAGGACCTCCCCTGGCTGCAGCGCTCCATCCGCATCCGCAACCCCTACGTGGACCCGCTGAACTTCATCCAGGTGGAGCTGTTCAAGCGCCTCGCGGACGCGCCCGAGGACGAAGCAGAGGAGCTGCACGCTCTGCTGCGCCTGACGATTCAGGGTGTGGCCTCGGGGTTGCGGACCACGGGCTGAGCGATACCGTCCGTCACTGAAGGTCCCGGCGCCGGCTGGTAACCTGGGGTCATCCCATTTCGAGGAGGACCCTTTGCAGACATGGCGCGAAATTTCGATGATGAACTATCTGTTGGACCTGAGCCCGGTCGTCAAGCTGACTCCAACCGAGTTCGAGAAGATCTGTCACCGAAATCCAGACGTGAACCTGGAATTGGCTCCGGACGGGAGGTTGGTCATCGTGGCGCCCTGCGGACTTGACAGTTCTGGGCGCAGCACCGAGCTGACGGTGCAAATCGCAATCTGGGCCCGTGAGAACGGGGGTAAAGCCTTTGACTCCAGCCCGGGCTTCACGCTCCCCAACAACGCAGTTCGCTCACCCGACGCCTCGTGGCTGACGAGGGCTAAGTGGGAGGCGCTGAGTCGCGATGAGCAGCGGAAATTTTCCCACGTCGTCCCCGACTTCGTGGCCGAAGTGCGCTCCCCGAGCGATTCCGTGCGTGAGCTGCGCGAAAAGATGGCGGAGTATGTCGAGTGTGGGGTCAGGCTGGCGTGGTTGATTGACCCCGAAACCCGGACCGTGGAAATTTATCGACCGGCCCAACCGCCCGAGCAGCTCGAGAACCCCGCGACTCTCTCCGGCGAGGATGTCATGCCTGGCCTCCTCGTCGACCTGACCGATATCCTTTAGCGCGCAATCAAGAAATCTTGGGTCTTGGTCGGATCCTCTTGTGAGGCCAGCTCGCCGCTGCGCACCCAGGCGGTGTACCACAGGTCGCGCAGCACCTCGGCGCCGCGCGCCAGGCGGCTCTCGGCCAGGTCCAGCGCACGCGGGCTCGGGTTGGTGGGCGACAGCTCCCCGGCCTTCTCGTAGCGATAGACGTCGCGCACGAAGCCCTGCGACTCGTTGATCAGGTTGAAGCCCCAGTCCAGCGGGTCGCCTTCGTAGCGGGTCGCCCGGGCGGGAATCTTCTCGGCCACCGCCGACGGATCGACCGACTTCTCCACCAGCCTGGTCTCGAACTGGCTGTGGATACCGGGCTTGGTCCGGAAGCCCTCCGGGTTGGGCTCGCGGCTCTCGTCCCAGCCGTCGTGGTGCACGGTGGTGTGCAGCGGCTGGGTGGCGTCGCCCACGAAGTGACCCAGCATGCCAGCCGTGTAGATGGCGTTCTCCTGGAACTGCTTGACCTTCGGGTCATCGGGGCCACTGCGCGCCAGCTCCTGGCGATAGAGCGTGAACTCGGCCACCAGCGTCTCGTAGGTCTCGGCCATCCGGTAGGGCAGAGTGCCCGCCTTCTGGGGCTGGTTGTTGTCCGGCTCGAGCTCCTTGACCTTGAGGGCGTAGCTGTAGCGGTCGCGCGGCGCTTCCTGGCCGTGCAGGAGCTCGGTGTTGATGTAGTGATCGACCGCGTTGGAGTTGTTCAGGTGCCGCAGCGCCCGGAAGCGGAGCTCGTCGGGATGGGCCCCCAGCACGCCCAGGCGGTCGGAGGCCTCGCGGAAGAACGGCGGCATCTCGTCGGGCATGTGCTCGGCCGCCTCGCTGTTGACGATGCCGTGGCCCTTGGCGCCCCACATCAGGCCGGGCTCACCGGTGGCGTTACAGGCGGGCATCGGACGGGTCATGATCATCATGCTCTGCACCCTAGCATGCCATGCAGGCCCCCCGAGTTACCGGGAGGTTGCCGGACGGACGATCACCACCACCAGGTTGTCCGGGTACAGGCGCGCCCTGGCCGTGGCCAGCACGTCCTTCGCCTGGATCTGGCCGTAGATGCCCGCGAAGTCGCGGGGATAGCTCTCGGCCAGGCGGTACAGCTCCACGCTGGCCAGCATGGCGGCGCGCGAGGACCCGTTGCCCTGGGCCACCTGCAAACGGCCTTCCAGGGCGGTGCGGGCGCGCACCAGCTCCTCCTCGGTGGGCGGATAGATGGTGGCCCGGCGCAGCTCGTCGGTGATCACGGCCACGGCGCGGTCGACCTTGTCGGGATCGACCGTGGCCACCACGGCCCAGGGCGAGGAGCCGCCCGCGGGGCTCAAGCGGCTCTCCACGCGCGGTCCCAGGCGCTCGAGGTCGCGCAGGCGCACGGCCAGGCGCGAGGTGACGGGATTGCCCCCCAGCATCTGGTTGAGCAGATTGAAGGCGTAGTAATCGCTCTCGTTGCGGCCCGGAGCGGGCTGGCCCACGAGCACGGTGGCGTAGGGTCCGGGGCCGGTCAGCTCGATTTTCGCGGGCTTCGGCACGGGGGCGGCCGCCACCGGGATGGGCGGCGGAGCGGGCTCTACCTTCCAGGCCGCCAGCTCGGTCGTGAAAAGGCGTTGCACCTGGGCCGGGTCGACGTCGCCCGAAATGGCCAGCACGACGCGGTCGGGGCGCAGGATGCGCGCCAGGTGCTGCTGCACGTCGGCGGCGCTGGCCTGCTGCAGCCCGGTGCCGCGCGCGTAGGGATGTCCGGCCGGAAAGCACTGGCTCAGGAAAGCCCGGTAGGCCGCGTCATCGGGGCGCTTCAGCTCGCGCGCCAGCGCCTCGGGGTCGACGGCGGGACGCCCCATCACGCGTCCGAACAGCTGCACCCAGCGGGCCAGCTGGTCGGTGGGGCACCAGCCGTCCAGGTCGATGGTCCCGAGCTGGGGAGTGAAGCGCAGCTTGAGCCCGGGCGCCTCGGGACCGGCGCTCAGAGCGCGGGCGGACAGGTCGGTGAGTCCGGGGCGGTCGGACGGGTCCAGCTGCTCGCCGCCCAGGACGTAGCCCCGGATGGCCACGGTGGGCAGGTCCCGCACGCGCTGGATCAGCAGCACCATGCCGTTGGGAAGCTGCACGCGCGTAAAAGAAGGCAGCCCCGGGCTGGCCAGGGTGTCCCCGTCGTCGGGAGCGCGCGCTTCGGCCAGCTCGGCGGGCGGCGCGGTCAGACCGGAGGTGCCCTCGAGGTAGACCACGGCGGCCTTCTCGGGAGCCAGACGCAGCGCCGCGACCTCGCGCACCTGGTCGGCGCGCAAGGCGTTGATGCGGGCCGGCAGGTCGACCCACCAGTCGAGACGGCCCCAGGCCTCGCTGACGGCCAGGGCGCGGGCGCGCGCGGCAGGGTCCTCCCACGATTCTAGCATGGCGGCCCGGGCCCGCTGCCTGGCGGCCTCGAGCGGTGCGGGCTCGAGGGCGACCTCACGCACGCGGGCCAGTCTCGTCTTGAGCTGGTCCAGCGCCTGGGCGGGCGGAGTGGAAGCGTCCAGGGGCAGCCAGAGCTGCAGCGTCGCGGTGGTAGGATCGAGCAGATAGTTCAGGCGCAGGGCCTCGCAGGCCACCTCGACGGCGGCCAGGTCGCCGGCCCGGACGCCTTCCAGCGGGAAGGTCGCGACCAGCGTCGGGGGCCCGGGCGTGCTCTCGGTCGGCTTGTCGCGCAGGCCGGCCTGGGGAGCGAAGGGGGCGGCCGGGGGCACGGGCGGGGCCCCGTCCGCAGTGCGAGGGAACAGCCGCCACAGCTCCTGGCGCACCTTGGGACGATTGAATCCGCCCACGATCACCAGCACGGCCTGGTCGCGCCGGACGTGGTCGGAGTAGAAACGGCGCAGGTCGTTGGGCTGCAGGGCCAGCACGTCGCTGCGGGCGCCGCCGACCGGCTGGGAACGAGCAGGATCGGTGGGCCAGAGCGCCTTGCGAAGCTCCTGCGCCTGCCGCTGAGCGGCGCTGGGATGGGACAGCTCCGCTGCCACCAGCTCGCTCTCGCGCTCGAAGTCGCTCTGGGAGAACTCCAGGTTGGAGAGGCGGTCGGCCTCCACTTTCATGGCCAGATCCAGCTGGCGCGAGGGAACGGTGCACCAGAACAGCATCGCGTCCTCGGTGGTGGCGGCGCCCCGGCGCGCGCCGATCTCCTCGTAGAGCGCCGGCAGCAGTCCGCCGGGGTAGCCGGGCGTGGCCCGGAACATCAGGTGCTCGGCCAGGTGCGCCAGACCGGCCTTCCCAACGGCGTCCGAGCGCGAGCCAGCGGGAATGAGCAGGCAGACCGAGGCACAGGGCAGGTCGGGAATCGGTTGCAGCAGCACCGTGGGCCCACCGGGCACCTGGACGCGCTCCACGGGGCCACCGGGCAGGCGCACCATGCCCAGGTCGTCCTGCGCGCCAGCGGGCAAGAGCAAAAGCAGCAACAAGAGACAGATGCGGGCCATGGGCGCGGCCTTTGCGAGGCGACAGGGAAATCCTCCGCCGCGCGGGGGAACACCACTTCACCTCCCCGAAGGGGTCCCCCGCATGGAATTGCGCCGTCGCTCGATGTCGCCTCCCGTTTTCGAGGCGCCTTACCCCAACTGGGGAACACGAGGGATGACGGCCTGCGACCATCCGCAAGCGGCAGCGGCCGGGACAGCGGTGCTGACCGAGGGGGGGAACGCGGTGGACGCCGCTGTTACCCTATCGTTGACCCTGGGCGTACTCTGCCCGCAATACACGGGCATTGGCGGCGGGGGATTCATGATGATCTGGCTGCCCGGCATGGAGCGCCCCACCGTGCTGGACTACCGCGAGACCGCCCCGGCTGCCGCCTTTCCCGGCATGTACGCCGCCAAAGCTCAGGCCAGCGCGCGCGGTCCGCTCGCCTCGGGTGTGCCGGGCACCATGGCCGGTCTCGCCATGGTGCTGGAGAAGTTCGGAACGATCTCGATGGAGCGCGCCCTGGCGCCGGGCATCGAGCTGGCCGAAAAGGGCTTCGAGTATTATCCCAACTTGCGCCGCATTTTGTCGGCCCGCCGCAAGCTGCTGTCCATCTACAAGGAAGCCGCCCGCATCTTTCTGGGCCCCTCGCGCGAAGGACCGCGGCCGGGCGACATCCTGCGGCAGCCCGACCTGGCGCGCACTTACCGGCGCCTGGCCAGCAAGGGCTGGCAAGATTTCTACGAGGGCGAAACCGCCGAGCTCATCGCGCGCGAGATGAAGAAGCTGGGAGGCATCCTCACGGCCGAGGACCTCAAAGGCTATGAGCCGATCTGGCGCGAGCCGCTGAGCGGCATGTACCGCGGTCAGGAGCTGCATGTGCTGCCTCCTCCCAGCGGAGGTGGAATCCAGCTGCTGCAGATGCTCCAGATGCTCGAGCCGTTCCGCTTCGCGCCCTCGCGCATGGGCTCGTCGCAGACCTACCACTTGCAGGCCGAAGCCATGAAGATCGCGTTTGCCGAGCGCTCCACCTGGATTGCCGACCCGGCTTATTTCCCCGTGCCGGTGGAGGCCATGCTCGATCCGGCCCGCATCGCCGAGCTGCACGTGCTGATCAATCCCAAGGAGGCCAGCTCGGTGGGCGATCTGCCCCCCCTGCCGGACCTGCCCGCGATGGCGCCCGAGCCGAGCGCGGTTGGCTCGGGCGGCACCGCTTCGTTCTGCGCGGCCGATGCCCAGGGTGGCTTCGTGGCCGCCACCGAGTCGATCAACCTCTGGTTCGGCAGCATGATCGTCCCGGCCGGCACCGGCCTGGTGATGAACGACATCATGGACGATTTCTCGCGCCGCCCCGGCACTCCCGACGCGTTCGGGCTGGTCAGCTCGCGCGCCAACCAGGTCGAGCCCGGCAAGCGCCCCGCGTCCTCGAGTTGCCCCGTGCTGGTGGCGCGTGACGGGCAGCCCTACATCGCGGTCGGCTCGGCCGGAGGCCCGCGCATCCCCACTTCGGTGATGCAGATCCTGATGAACCTCATCGACCACCAGTCCAATCTCCGCCAGGCCCAGGACGCGCCGCGCGTGCACCACCAGTGGCTGCCCGACGAGACCCACGTCGAGAAGGCGGTGCCCGAGGACGTGCGGCGCGGCTTGCGCCAGATGGGCCACCGCGTGCTGGAAGGGCCCAACCGCAGCCATTCGGCCGCCGTCATGTGGTCCGAGTCCGAGCAGATTTTCTATGGCGCGGGCGATTTCCGAAGTGGCGGAGCGGCCGCTGGCGCGTAGCCGGGCAGTATAGCTGTACCAGACTTTAACAACTGTGAGCCAGGACACTGTCTGCGCTCGCGGAATCGTTGCAGTATGGGGCTGATGAACAGGACGATTTTACTGGCCCTGCTTACGCTGGCAATATCGCTGCCGGCCCGGGCCGATAAATGGGCTGTCGTAGTGGGCATCAACCACTACCAGAGCGATACGATCTCTCCGCTGCGCTACGCCGAGGCGGACGCGCGCGACTTTGCCGCCGCGCTGCAAAAGTCGGGCGGCTTTCCCGAGAAGAACATCTTTCTCTTCACGGGCGACCAGAAGGGCGCGATGGCCCCCACGCGCACCAACCTGGCCTTCCGGTTCGACTACCTCATCCGCACGATGGGACCCAACGACACCCTGGTCGTCTACTTCGCCGGGCACGGCCTGGAGATGGACGGCCAGTCGTTCTTGTTGACCTCCGAGGCCGATGCCCGCAGCTTGCTGACGTTGCAGCAGTCGGCCCTGCACGCGCGCGACCTGTACGGCTGGATCTCGCAGTCGAAGGCCAACCAGGTGCTGCTGCTCGTGGACGCCTGCCGCAACGATCCCGTCTCGGGACGCGGCGACGACCAGAACAAGATGTCCGAGAACATGGCTCGTGACCTGACCCTGGTGCGCACCACCGCCAGCGCGCCCGTCAATCCAACGCCTGCCTCCTACGCCACTTTGTTCGCCTGCAGCTCCGGCCAGCGCAGCTACGAATGGTCCGACAAGGGCCACGGCTTCTTCACGTTCTACCTCGTGCAGGGCTTGAGCGGCGCCGCCGCCGGTACCGATGGCCGCGTCACGTTGCAGTCCCTGGTTTCCTACGTCCAGAACGAGGTCAGCGACGCTTCCAACCGCTGGGCCCTGAAGCAGCAGATGCCCTGGCTCCGCTACGAGGGCCCGGGCGCCGACCGTTTCGAGCTGGCCAAGGTGGCCGTGGCTCCGCCTCCCCCGGTGGCGGTCAAGCCGCAGCCGGTCGTGACTCCTCAGCCCGTGGCTACTCCTGAGCCCGTCGCAACGCCGAAGCCCGTCGCGACGCCTCAGCCCGTGGCCGCTCCTCAGCCCGTCGCCACGCCGAAGGCCGTCGCGACGCCGGAGCCGGTGGTCACGCACACTCCCGAACCGGTCGTGACACCGCAGCCCGTGGCCGTGGCCACACCGCAGCCGGTGGCGACTCCCAGGCCGCAGCCGGTTGCCACTCCGGCGCCCCAGCCGGTCGAGGCCGTGCTCTTGACCGATCCGTCCGCGCCCAAGCCGCCCGCTTCGTCGCAGAGCTCTTCCGTGCCCGTCCTGGCCATGGAGCCGGTGACGCCCACCGTGAAAGAGCTGCGCGTCTCGCAGGCTCCGGGCTCGACGCTCACCTCTCTGCGCCGCGCCGTCAAGCTCGCGCCCTACGGCGCCCACATCCTGGTGATGGACGGCACTTACAAGGAGGACATCGAGGTGCTGCGCGGCTGCACCATCGAGGGGCTGGACAAGGTGACCATCGTGGGGACCGTCTCCACCATCGCCCCCGCAACCCTGATCAACCTCACCATCGTGGGCGAAGTGCAGCACCCCGAGCGCTTCACCTTCGACAAAGTGGAGATCCGCACCGAGGACGAGAAGGACAACCTCGGCCCCCCGGGCATCCGCATCCCCGCCGGGAAGCGCCGGTAGGCCGGAGACAGTAGACAGTAGACGGGAGACGGGAGAGGAGTCATCCGCTCCCTACTCCCTACTCCGGGTTCACCAGGCGCAGCACTCCGGTCCCCGGCGGGTGGCCTGTCAGCTCTTCCTCGTAGGAGACCAACTGGCCGCTCCGGGCGTCGCCCTCGCCTCGCGCTAACCGCAGCACCATCGTGGCGGCCGCTTCGGGGGTGACCTCGGCGGACTTCATGTAATCGCCGAACCAGGGGAGGTGCGCGGCTCCCTCGGGGCCCAGCAAGCGCGCGGTCATTTCGGTCTGCACCGTGCCGGGGTGCAGGGCGAAGACCTTGACTCCGAACGGCCCCGCCTCCAGTGCCAGGCCCTCGGAGAAGCGCATCAGGGCGCACTTGGAGACCACGTAGGCCATCAGGTTCGGGATGGCCGCCGCCCCGGCGCCGCTGGAGACGTTGATGATGCGCCCCGAACGGCGCGGGAGCATGGATTGCTTGAGGACCTCGCGGCAGAGCAGCATCGGGCCGCGCAGGTTGACCTCGAGACATTCCCACCATTCCTCGGGATCGTTCTCCCACAGAGGGCCGAAGGGGCCTCCCGAGCCGGCGTTATTGACCAGCAGGTCGATGGGGCCGAGCAGCTCGGTCACGCGCTGCACCAGCGGCCCGGGCTTGCGCACGTCCGCCGCGATCCCCACGCAGCCCAGCTCGGAGGCCGTTTGCTCGACCGCCTCGGGGGTGCGGGCCGTGACCGCCACCCGATATCCTTCGCGCACCAGCGCGGCCGCAAGGACGCGGCCGATGCCGCGCGTTCCACCTGTTACCAAAGCAACCATGCGGGCCCGATTCATCCGAGGATTCAAGCCTTCCTTCGGGGAACCTTAAGCAATCATGGGAGCCACTCCGAACAATCCGATTTTCGGGCTCGACCTCGAGAAGAAAGCTCTCTTCTTCCGTCAGGTCGCGACCATGGTGAAAGCCGGCCTGTCGATCGGTCGCTCCCTCGAGCAGGCCTCCACCTCGACCCTCGAGCAACTCGGCCGCGACCTCGCCCGCCTGGTCGAGCAGGGTACGCCGCTGTCCAAGGCGATGCGGCAGTTCCCCCAGTATTTCAGCTATTACGAGACGGCCCTGGTCGAGTCGGGCGAGCAGGGCGGCATGCTCGAGCGCAGCCTGCTGCAACTGGCCGACTATCTCGAGCGCACGCTCGCGTTCCGCCGCGATCTGCTCAGCAAGCTGGTCTATCCACTGCTGATCATCCACGTGGGCATCTTCATCCCCCCGCTTTACCTGCTGGTGCAGTACGACGTATTGACCTACGTGATGGCCACGGTCTCCGTGTTCGTCAGCTTCTGGGGCTTCGTGCTGGTGAGCTTCCTCATCTGGCGGGCGCTGATGAACATTCCCGCCCTCCGGCAGCAATTCGACACCGTCATTCTCTACGTGCCTCTCTTCGGACAGCTGGCCGCGCGGCTGGCGATGGCCAAGTTCCTGGGTTGCATGGCGCAGCTTTACGAGGCGGGTTTCCTGCCCACCGAGGCCATGAAGATCTCGGCCAGCGCCTGTGGCAATGCCTGTTTGCAGAGCCGTCTGACCTCGCTGTCGACCCTGGTCGACCAGGGCATGCCCCCGAGCGCGGCGCTGGCCCGGCTGCACATGCTCCCCCCGGTCATGATGCAGCTGATCGCCACGGGTGAGGAGACCGGCGACACCGCCGACATGATGCGCCGCACCTCGGTCATGATGGACGAGGACGCGCAGTACACGCTCAAGAAAATCATGGTGATCCTGCCCGTGCTGATGCTGCTCATGATGGGCTTCATCGTGGGGGTCTACGTCATCCACTTCTACACCCACACACTCGGCCAGATCATGAACTCGTAGCAGGCAACCCCCGCCGGGCCCGACGAAGGGCCGCCCCATGAAGATCAAAGCTGCCGTTGCGCTGGCCCCGGGCCAGCCTCTCTCCATCGAAGACATCGACCTCGAAGGGCCCAAAGCGGGCGAGGCGCTGGTCGAGCTCAAGGCGACGGGCGTCTGTCACACTGACGCCTACACGCTCTCCGGACGCGATCCCGAGGGCCTCTTCCCGAGCATCCTGGGACACGAGGGAGCCGGCGTCGTGGTCGACGTCGGCCCGGGGGTGCGCAGCCTCAAGAAGGGCGACCACATCATTCCTCTCTACATCCCCGAGTGTCGCGAGTGCAAGACCTGCCTGTCGAACAAATCCAACCTGTGCACCTCGATCCGCGACACGCAGGGCAAAGGCCTGATGCCTGACGGAACGAGCCGCTTCTCGCTCAACGGCGAGAAAGTGCACCACTACATGGGCTGCTCCACGTTCGCCAACTACACCGTGCTGCCCGAGGTGGCGCTGGCCAAGATCCGCTCGGATGCGCCGTTCGATAAGGTCTGCTACATCGGATGTGGCGTCACCACCGGTATCGGCGCGGTGATCAACACGGCCAAAGTGGCCCCGGGAGACCGCGTGGTCGTCTTCGGGCTCGGAGGGATCGGCCTGAATGTCATTCAGGGCGCACGCATGGCCGGGGCGCACCAGATCGTGGGCGTCGACCTCAACCCCGGCAAGCGCGAGCTGGCCGAGAAATTCGGCATGACCGATTTCGTCAACCCGGCCGAGGTCGAGGGTGACCTGGTCCCCTACCTGGTCAACCTGACCGACGGCGGGGCCGACTACACCTTCGAGTGCGTGGGCAACGTCAAGCTGATGCGCCAGGCCCTGGAGTGCGCCCACCGCGGCTGGGGCACCAGCGTGGTGATCGGCGTGGCCGGCGCCGGCGAGGAGATCGCCACCCGCCCGTTCCAACTGGTGACGGGCCGCGTCTGGAAAGGCACCGCTTTCGGAGGGGCGCGCGGCCGCCGCGACGTGCCCAAGATCGTCGACTGGTACATGAACGGCAAGATCAACATCGACGACCTGATCACCCATACGATGCCCCTGAAAGACATCAACCACGCCTTCGACCTGATGCACGAAGGCAAGTCGATCCGCAGCGTGATTACATTCTGATGGGAAGGCTGCACCTGTTGGCCTGTCTGGCCTGGCTGCTGGCGGGCTGCGGCCAGCCCTCGCAGCCCCCGCCCGAATCGGCTCCCGCAAACGTAGCCGTAAAGAAGGGGGACTGGCTCGAATTCAAGTCGGCCGATGGGAGCATCCAGTGCAAGTTTCCGGCCGACTCGGTCGAGGTCAACAACATCGCCGAGAAAGACTCTCTGAAAATCTCCTACGTGGTCCGTCAATCCGACGAGACGGCCGAGGCTTACAGCGCGGGCTGGGTCTGGACCGACGAGAAGCACGCCGACCTCGCAGCCTTCCTCAAGGGCGATTCCATGGAGGAATACAAACTGGTCGGAGAGCCTTCCAAGGTAAGCTTGAACGGACTCACTGGAGTGGAATGCCGTTTTGACGAGAACGGCTCGGGTGGGCAGGTCCTCATGACGGCCCGGGCCTTCCAGAAAGGCCATCGAGTTTACATGTTTGTGGCTACCGGCTGGGAAAATCGACCCGAGTTCAAAGCTCGCTCCAAAGAGTACTTTGAGTCGTTCAGATTGGCAGAGCCCGCTCCAGAATAGACATTGCGAAGCGGTCGGCGGTGAACCAGTTGTGGTGGCCGTCGTCCACCACCATGTCGACCTCGTTCTTCAGGCCCGCGGCCTGCAGGGCCTCGACGATCTGGCTGCAGCGGTAAAAGTTGGAGTCGTTGGGCTCGGCGCGCTGGGGGCCGCTCTGCACGTAGAAGCGCATTTTGGCGTAGTCGGGGTTGCCCTTGAGCAGCATCGCCAACGGCGAATGCTCGGCCACCAGGTCGGGGTTGCGCGGGTATCCGAAGATCGGCTCGAAGATGCCGTAGCTCAGGATCGAGTCGTCGCCCCGCACCGGGTGGTCGAAGAAGCTGCCGTCGTAGTTGCCCACGTCGGTGAAGAGGTGCGGGTGGCGCAGCGAGAGCTGCATGCTGAGCAACCCGCCCAGCGAGAAGCCGATGGCGATGCGGCGCGGCTCGAAGAGGCCCAGCGAGCGCTCCACCGCGGGCATCAGGTCTTCCAGCAGGTAGTCCTCAAAGCGCCCCAGGCCCATGCCGCGGTGCGGCGGGATCGCTTTGGGATAGCTCCAGTTGGCCGCGATGGCGAACATCTTGCGGTCGTCGGCCCCGAAACAGGGAAACACCAGCACGGCCGGGGGAAGCTTGCCTTCTTTGACCGCCCGGTCGAACTGGTGGGGCAGGGGGTCCTTGCGCGAGGCGTCCTCGCGGCCGGAGATCCATTCGAAATGATGGCCGCGGAAGCAATAAACCACCGGAAGCTCCTGGCCGGGCGTATAGCCGGGCGGCAGCTTGAGCGCGAGCCAGCGGCGGAGCCCCAGACTGGGCGAAAAGAACGGCACGTGCAGGATCTCGGTGCGCGTCTCGTCGCGCAGCTCGTGCATGCGCACGACGGGCATGCCGTGCGAGAACTGCGGCGGCGGAGGGGCGGGGCGCTGCAGCTCGGCGGTGCGGCGGAAACCCGGACCCTGGGGCTGCTGAGGACTCACAGGGCTGCGTTGTTCCCGTGTAAAAGCCATGAACGCGAAGGATTCTAACCATGAGCTTTTCCACCCTGCTGTTCGACCTGGACGGAACACTGCTGGACTCCCGCCGTCTGGCCGTGGAGGCCGCTTCGGCCGCCCTGAGCCGGCTGGGCCACCCCGTGCCCTCGGAAGCCCGCATCGTGAGCCTGATCGGGCTGCCCGAGGAGGCCTATTACCGGGGGCTCCTGCCCGAAGATGCGCCGGCCGAGCACGTCGAGGTCCTGCGCCGGGAGGAGATCGCCTGTCTGGAGCGCGAGGCACCGCTGTTCCCTGGCGTGCTGGATTGGCTGTCGTCGTTGTATAGCTCGGGCCATCGGCTGGGCCTGGTCACCAACGCCGGGCGGGGCTACATGGAGGCCGCCCTGGCCTCGAGCGGCCTGGACCGCTACCTGCACGTGGCCTTCTGCACCGACGACGGCGCCGATAAGGCGGGTCTCGTGAAGATGGCTCTGCGCGAGCTACGCAAGCCCGCCGTGATGATCGGTGACCGCGAAGCGGACTGGCGAGCCGGGAAGGCCCACGGGCTCTTTACGATCGGGTGCCTGTGGGGCCATGGTTCCGGTTCCGAGCTCGACGGGGCCGATGCCCGCGTGCGGACCATTCAAGAGCTGGCCCATCTCTGCGAACACCTGTAAGAAATCGTGTAGTTCCGTTTTGGAAAATCGGAACTACACTTTGATCAACGGACTTAAACTCTCATCCGACCTTCATCCAGTTGTCATCTGAGCCCCCTACACTGGGGTCATGAGCGATCTGATCCGAGACAGCCTGGGGGTCGCGGGGGCGGGGAAATATGTCTATCAGGCGGGCCGGGCGGCCCAGGGCCTGAGCACGACGACACCGTTGACGGCGGGCCTCGACCTGGCCGCGGGCACTTCCGGGCTGGGAGGGGCCGCCGCGGCCACCGAGGCGGCCGGCAGTCTCTCCACGGCGGCCAAAGGGGTCACGGGGGCAGCGCGCCTCAGTCCGGCGGCCCGGGTGGCCGGAGTGGCCGCCAAAGCCGCGCCGGTCGTGGCCAAAGGCTCGGCGGTGCTCGGATTGGCTCTGGGGGGCTACGAAGTGGGCGCGGGCCTGCGCGAAGGGAACCGCGATCGGGTCATCTCGGGAGGTGCCGACATGGTAACCGCCGGCGCGTTGGGCGTGGCGGCGGTGTCGAGCGGAACGGTGGTGGGGCTGCCCGTTGCGGCGGTGGCTCTGGGGGTCGCCGGGGTCGCTCAGGCGGGCAAGTACGCCTACGAGTACCGCGACAAGCTCGCGGACGGCGCCTCCTGGGTCGGGGATCGCCTGATGGGCGGCGCCAGCGCGCTCAAGAACGCGCTCTTTTGATGGCCTGGACGTGCCCGCGCTGCGCCGCGGCCAACCCGGGTGACGAGCGCACCTGTCATCACTGCAACGCTCGCCTACCTTTCGCACCGCCCACCGAGGTAGCCGAGCCGGAAGAGGCGGTGACAATTCCGCGCCGCGGCGAGATCACCGCCCACCTGCGCGCCGGGCTCGAGGAGCATCGGGCCGGAGCGCTGGCCACCGACGTGCTCGCGGGCCGGCTGATCAAGGCCAGCGCGGCGGTTCCGCAGGTCTTCACGGACCTGTGCGAGCAACTGGCAACCGACGAGGAAGGCTATCTCGAGAGCGTGCGGGCCCGCCTGGGCGACTGCCAGGCCCTGTTCGAGTCGGGCCTGGCCCAGATGCTGGACGGCCTCTCCAATGGTGAGGACTTCCCGGTGCGCTTCGGCTGGTTGCTGGTGGAGAAAGGCGAGGACGAATACCTTCGATTGCTGGAGACGCTGGTCTCCGACAGCTGATCGGGCCCGCTGGGACCGTGCGGTGTCAGTCACTTTAGAGCGCCGCGCGCGGCGACAAGGATCGACTGCCGTTCGGTCCCAGCCGGCCCGACTAGCGGTGGAGAATGTAGCGGTCGTTGGCGCCGATGTCCAACTTTCCGTCGCGGTTGACATCGGCCATCCAGAAGACTCCATTGGAATCACCCGACCCTTTCGAGCCCGAAATCGGGGTCGCGGGCGCAAAGACCCGCGCCGAGGTCTGGAGGCTTACGTAGACCGTGCTCCGCTCGATGCAGGTCACGAGGTCGACGAGCCCGTTGCCGTCGACATCGGCAAAGTCATAGTCCAGGCCATAGTCGGTCGTAATGGAGAGCACCCGGTCCGACGGCAGAGGGAAGTACGTCAGCGAGCCAAAGGTGCCGTCACCATTTCCAAAGCAATAGGCGCCGCGAGGAGTGCCGCAGCCGTACACCACGTCCAGATTCCCATCGCCATCCAGGTCCTGCAAACGCAACTTGTAGCGAAAAGCGGGCGGGCTGGGGATGACGCCGGCATCGATCAGTCCCGAAGGGCTGCCCCGGAACAGATGCGCGTCGGTAGTCTGGGGCAAGGCCACGAGGTCGTCCCAGCCGTCGTGGTCAACGTCGCCTGTAGCGATGCGAGCTCCCGCCGTCGTCGGCGCGGTGACCTGAATCGGTGTGGTCGCGAGCGTGCCGTCGCCAACGCCCAGGTAGATTCGCAATCCAGAATTTATCAAAGCAACATCCAGATTGCCATCATGGTTATAATCCAGGGTGCGCGCACCGTAGCCGACGGTGGATCCAAAGCCGCCCTGGCGGAGGGTAAAGGTGCCGTTCCCATTTCCAAGATAGATGCCGAGCCCACTCGAGTTGACGATGAGGTCCAGTCGGCCGTCGTGATTCAAATCGACCAGATTAGTGGAGGCGGGAGAGCCGCTGATGGCGGTGGTCAGGGAGTATCCTCCTCCCGGGTTGGCCAGGCCTACGATGTAGGCGCTGCTGTCGCAGAACACGGCATCCGTGAGCCCATCTCCATTGAGATCACCTTGCAGGACGTCCACCAGATTCCAGCCCTGAGTCAGGATCGCAAAGCTTCCCGGGCCGCCGTTGATCAGAAGCGAGTCAGCCAACGTGTCCGGCACTCCGTCGCCGTTGAAGTCTCCGAGGGTGAGCGAGGAGGGCGCCACTCGCGTCGAGGTGGTCGCGAAGATTCCGCCGCCCTGACCAAAAAACGCGCGAAGGTCGCCATTGTAGGCCACCATGAGGTCCAGGATACCGTCCCCGTTCCAGTCGGCCACTGAAGGCTTGTTGGTGGCGATTGCGGCCCCTGCCACCGGCGACTTCAGATTCTGGTTGGGAAGCGCTGTGAAGGAGTGGCCGGCGTGGCTCAATCGGACCACGATAGACCCGGTCGAACTTCCGACCACCAGGTCGTCGAAGCCATCCCCGTTGAGATCGGCGGCGGGAGTTTGGCGATTGAGGAGGCCGTTGGTGCCGATCGCAACCGTGCGCAAGAATTGGATGCTCTCGTCATAATACGTGACCGACTGCTCGCTGGTTTTCTCCCCCAGGAATTCCGCGCGGCCGTCATGGTCGAGGTCGACTGCCTGCCGATAATACCGATTGGACACGGATCCGGCGGGAGTCAAACCCCAACCGGTCCCTGCCTGGGGCTGGGCGTAGAAAATCTGACCCACCGTGTTGGACCCGCTCGAGCCTCCCAAACCAAGATCGCAGTAGCCATCGCCATTCAAGTCCCCGGCACAGACCGAGCTGGCCGAGAAGGAGGGGGTAAAGATGAGGTCCGGGGCGACCTGGCCCCCTCCGAGCCCCAGGAAGAAGCAAACCTTTCCGCTCGTCACCACCGCGAGATCCAACAGCCCGTCGGCGTTGAAATCGCCGGTCGCCAGGGAGGATACGAAATCCCAGTTCAGGCTCAGGGTCTGTCCGCGCGTGAACGAGCCGTGCCCGTCGTTGTGCCAGAGAACCAGATGTCGGGCATCG
>JBDHVW010000088.1:0-34755 GCA_039809865.1 Vulcanimicrobiota bacterium | reverse complement strand
CCCGAGCCCGACCCCGGCGCGCCTCCGGCCGAGGAAGCGCCGCCCCGGCCCGCGGCCGGGCTCGTCGCGCCGCAGGCCGAGCCATTCCCGGTCAGCGTCGCCCCGCCCGAGCCCGTCGAGCCGGTTGTGCCCCCGCAGCCTGTGGCCACCCCCGGCCCCGAGCCGGTCAGCGCGTTCGAGGCGGCCATGGCGCCCGGTCCCGTCTTCCCTCCGGATGTGGTCGACAAGTCCTGGGTCACCGCCCAGGCCACCGTCGAGACGGCCGTCCAGCAAGAGGAGACCGCCGTTCAGCGGGCCGTTGCGACCGATGCCGACTACGGCGAGGCGCTCGAGGCCACGCCGACCGCGGTCGCCCCGGCGGCCAGCCCGGCCTTCGAGATCGCCGCTCCTTCGCTGCCCGAGGAGAACGTCCCGACGCCGGTTCCGCAGGCCTCGACGGGCGCTCCCGCCATCCCGCGTGCCCCCGAATGGTCGGTCTGGTCCGACCAGGAGCGCGTCTTCGTCGACACGGCCCTGCGCCAGCAGATCTACGACCCCGGCCTGGGCCCGGCCCAGACCTGGATCGACCGCATCATGACCTTCACCCGCAACAATGCCTCCGGCTACTTGCTGGTGGATGGCGACGAAGGCGTGGGCAAGTCGCTGCTGTGCGAGGCGATGCTGGTCGAGCGCGCCGCCGGGCGCATCGAGATGGCCGTCGGCCGCTATACGTTCCGCTCCGGCGAGCACGAAGATTACTCCACGCTGATCGAGGTGATCAACGAGTTCCTCCGCCTGCACGTGCGCAGCGCCAATGCCGGGTTGCGCACCCTCGACCTGCAGGTCACACGCGACTACCAGGTGCGTTATCGCGACCGGAAGGCGCGTTTTGCGGCCTTTCTCCTGGGCCTGGCCCAGGTCAACGGCGGACGGCTCATGCTGCTGCTCGACGGCCTGGACGAGCTCGAGTCCGACAAGGAGGCTCAGGTCAAACTGACCGACTTCCTCCCCACGGTCCTTCCCCAGGGCATCTTCATCCTGATGGCCTACGAGAAGACGCGCATCCAGGATTCGCTGAAGAACCACCTCAACGGGCTGGCCGAGCCGTTCCGCATGTCGATCACCATGCAGGACAACAGCTACCACGAGCTGCTCACCGCCTGGCTGGGCCGCTACGTGCCGCTGTCCAATCCGGCCGAGCTGCAGCTGGCGCTGATCCGCTCGCAGGGACGCCTGGGCGTGGCCCGTCAGATGGCCGACCTGATGCAGGCGGGCTTCTTCACCCAGGCCGCCGACCTGCCCACCCACCAGACGCTCTACGCCGAGCTGATGCGCCAGCTGGAGCGTTACGCGGGCACGGAGCGCTTCCGGGCGCAGTTCCTGCATTTCCTGATCCTGCTGGCGGCGGACCACAGTGCCGTGGGGCTCGACGACATGGCCGGCTGGGGCATCGAGGTCAACACGATCTTCGACGTGCTCCGCATCGTGCCGAGCATTCTGCTGATGGAGAGCGATTGGACCGGCCCCACGGTGGCCCTGGCCCACGACTCGTTCCGCCGGTTCCTGCACCAGAGCTACCCCGAAGAGACCCTCAACACCTATCGCTCACTCACCATGTGGATGGTGGAGAGCATCCTGGCCCCCGAGGGCAAGGGCGAGCCCGATCTGGGCCGCTCCAAGTTCGCGCGCCTTTATCAGTGGACCATCGCCGCCAAGGATGCCGGCCTGGCCGAGTGGGTGGCGCGCTCCAAGGGCCTCAATCGCCTGCGCATCTCCACCTCCAACGAGCTGGAGACCAAGCTGCGCTTTCACCAGAAAGTCGTCATCCTGGACACCTGGAAAGACCTGCTCGACTACCTGGTCCACAAGGCCGGCAAGACCGAGTTCCGCGAGGAGCTGGGCTGGGCTTACTCCAGCCGCGGACTGACCTATCTGCGAATGGGCCAGTTCGAGCGTTCGCTGGTCGACATCGGCGAGGCGATCACGATCTTCATGGCTCTGATCGAGGACGAGGGCCAGGATCAGCTGCGCAACGGCCTGGCGGCGGCCTACAATCGCCGCTCCGAGGCCTGCCGTTACCTGAGCAACTACGAGCAGGCCCTGGCCGACGCGGGTCAGGCGATCAAGCAGTACACCACCGTGGTGGAGCAGTTCGGCCGCACCGACCTCAAGAACTTGCTGGGCATGGCCTACCAGAACCGGGCCGTCATCTGCCGCCACTACGGCGATCTGGAGACGGCGCGGCGCGACTGCGACACGGCCATCGACCTCTACGAGGCGCTGCTGGCCTCCAATCCGCGCGTGCGCCAGGATCTGGCCAGCTGCTACCACACCCGGGGCGTGGTCTCGCTGGCCCTGGGCGAGTGTGAGCGGGCGGTCAAAGACTCGGATCGCGCCGTGGAGCACTTCACCGAGCTTGCCGAGCGTCAGGGACGGACCGAGTTTACCAACGATCTGGCCGCGGCCCACAACAACCGCGGCGGTGCCTACCACCGCCTGGGCCAGGCCGAGCCGGCCCTGGTCGATTATGGCCGCGCCATCAACATCCGCCGTGAGCTGGTCAACTCGGGACGGCTCGATCTGCGCAATGACCTGGCCCTGACCCACACCAACCGCGGCATGCTGCTGGACTATCTGGGCAAGCGCGACGAGGGGCTGGCCGACTACGCCGCCTCGATCGAGCTGCGGCGCAACATGGTGGAGCGCGAGCATCGCAACGACCTGGCCGCCGACCTGGCCCAGACTCACATCTACCGGGGCGCCACGCTGCGGGCCGTCAAGCGTGTGGCCGACGCGGTGCTGGACTACAATAAGGCGGTCGAGATCTTCAGCGAGCAGTTGAAGTCGGACCCCAAGCCCGACACCAAGCGCCAGCTGGCGCAGGCGTACAACAGCCTGGGGCTGATCTACCTCGACCAGGGCGAGCTCACCAAGGCGGCCGAGAGCTGCACGCGCGCCCTGGAGCTGAACGCGGTCGAGGAAGGGGTCGAGGTCGCCGACGAGACCCGCATCGACCGGGCCGTGGCCCGCAACAACCGCGGCGAGGCCCATCGTCGCTCGGGCGCCTTCCACCCGGCCTTCGTCGACTACAGCGAGGCGGTGGAAGACTATACGCACCTGATCGCCGAGGGGCGGCGCGACCTGATGCGCGACCTGGCGCTGTCTCAGAATAACCGCTCGCGCGTGGCCCTGGTGCTGGGCGACGGCAAGACCGCGCTGCACGACAGCTCGCGAGCGCTAGAGATCTTTATCTACCTGATCGAACAGCAGGGGAGGGGCGATCTGTTGCCCCACCTGGGCGTGGCCTACAGCAATCGCGGGGCCGCCCACACGCGCCTCAACGCGTTCGAGAAGGGTCTCACCGACCTGGGCCGGGCGATCGACCTCTATCGCTTGCTGATCGAGGACAGCGGCCGCAACGAGTTCTTCGACGAGCTGGCGCTGGCTTACCGGCGCCGCGCCAAGGCTCTGCTGGAGCTGGGCAAGCAGCAGGCCACCGGCTCCTCCGAGCGCATGGTATTCCCCAAGCAGGCGCTGGAGGACTTTACCCAGGCCGTCAACTTCTTCGAGCAGGCCGTCAAACGCGACCAGGGCGGCCCCTACCAGATCGAGCTGGTGCGCACCCAGCTGCTGCGCACCGAGTTGCACGAAGAGTTGGGCGACATCAAGGCAGCCCTGAGCGACGCCTCCAGCGCGGTGGATTACTTCGCCGCGCGCATGGCCGACGCCGACTACACCACCGTGCGCGACCTGTTGGCCGCCTTCAAGCGCCGGGCCGAGATCTACATGCACAACAACCAGCACGACGAGGCCATGGTGGACTTCGGAAGGCTGATCAACCTGTGCGTGGCGGCCATGGAGCGCGACAGCACCGGCGACTACCGGGCCGACCTGGCCGAGGCCTACAATAACCGCGCCTGGACGCGCACCAGCCTCAACCAGATCGACGAGGCCTTCAAGGATTACGCCCAGTCGCTGGAGATCTACACGCAGCTCGTCATCAAGGAGCAGCGTTTCGAATATGGCGACTCGCTGGCCTGGACCTACAACAACCGTGCCACGACCTACAAATCGGCCAACCAGTTCCAGCCGGCCCTGAAAGACTATTCGGACGCCATCGAGATCTACAACATCCTCGTGCAGCAGGGCCGCGACGACCTGAGCATGCGGCTCTCGACCGCGCTGCTCAACCGTGGCCTCCTGCACCAGGACATGGGCAACTACGACGCGGCCATGGGCGACATGTCCCGCGCCATCGAGATGCGCATCGGTCAGGCCCGCAAGGATCCGACCTCCGGCGCCCTGGCCGAGGTGGCCTCGGGTCTATCCACGCGCGGCCTTTTGAACCACCACGTGGGCAACACCGCCGGCGCGATGGAAGATTATCAGGGCGCCATCAGCTTCTACACCGACCTGGTAGAGCAGCGCGGACGCCAGGATCTGGCCCCCGAGCTGGGGCGCGCCCTGGTGGCGCGCAGCATGCTGGGCGTGGGTCCCGGCACCGACGACCAGGCCTTCGCCGCCCTCACCAAGGCGGTCCAGGTGGTCAACAAGTCGGCTTCCGCGGGCCACGACTTCCCGGCCAGCTTCCCCGTGCACTTCCTGAAGGCGGCCGCTACGGTCACGTCCCAGCGCGACATCAACCAGTGCCTGGACCTGCTCCAGGGCCTGCAGGACCTCTTCAACCACCTGCTCGAGCGTCCGCGCCTGGTGCAAGACTGGGGGGCCTACGCCGAGGCGCTCACCGAGCTCAGCCTGCGGGTGCCGGCCGACCGCCGCACCTCGCTGCGGGCGGGCCTGCTGGCGATGGCCACGGTCTACGCGCTGGGCGAGGTGGAGACGAAGGGCAACCAGGGCCTGCCGGTGCTGGTGCGCGCCCTGCACCGCCTGGGCGAAGCGCTGGAGCGCTCCAAGGTGCCCAACAACCTGGGCAAGGTCGGCATGAGCTTCAAGACGCTCATGAAGCGCATCCCCGACTACCAGGGCAGCGAGGACTTTCGGCAGACGCTCGAGGCCATGGTGCGCCTGTGGCAGGCCCTTCCGGCCGCGGTGCCGGCCCACGCGCAGGTCTCACGCTTCGACCTGGCCCACCTGCTGAAGACTATCTAGGGCTCTCGCAGGCGCGCCAGAACTCGTCCAGGGTGCGCATCTGCTCGAGCAGCGCGCCGCCTTCGGCCCGGGCGAAGACCGAGTTGGCCCCGCCGTCATAAGCCATGGCGATCAGCTCCGGCGAATCCTCCAGCACGATGACGGGAGTGCTGCTCACGGCGAATTCCTCGAAGGCGCGCAGCCAGTACAGGAGCTCCAGGCCGCCCATCAGGGGCAGGCTGAGATCGAGCAGGATCAGGCGCGGCACCGGACGGTTCTGGTAGGGCGGTTGGGCGCTCAGGTAGTGAACGGCGCTCTCCGCGTCTTCGAGCACCATCGTGTCGTCCGTCACGCCCACTTCGCGCAGCGCCTGCTGCAGAGCGTGGGCCAGGGGAAGTTCGTCCTCGATGATCAGGATCAAATAGAAAGGCCGCCAGATTGATGAAATCTGAGCGGCCTCGATACACTCAACCCCGCTCAAGAAGCGAGTGTATCCTTTACCTGTGGCGAGCGTCAACCCGGCTGCCTCCGGGTCGTTCGCCGGGTCACCACCCCCGCCGATTCGTCGTCGCGCTCTCCGTTCGCTTCGACACCCCGATCATACCCTAGAGGGGATGGTCCAGAACGTGGGCTGGCTCACAATGTTCGTAAACAGATTCTAAACAAATTGTTGCCGAGATATGGACGAGTAGGGAGTAGGATAAAAGAGAAGGAGCCGGGATTCTTACTCCCGACTCCCATCTCCCTACTCCCTACTGGGACTAAGCAGCGATATTCCCCTGGCTGTTGGCCTGAATCTGGTTCTGGGCCGGCTGCTTGGGCATGTGCTCCTGCTGGTTCTGCAGGTTGACCTGGCCGCGCTCGCGGAGGTACTGCAGGACGTGGTAGGAGTAGGCGGCGATGTCGCCCGCCAGACCGATGGCGGTCAGGGTCGGGGCGTAGGGGGTGAGGGCGGGGATGAACTTGTCGCCCAGGGCGCCCACCAGGCCGAGCACGTCGGTCACGACGTGGGCGGTGTCGATGATCTGGGTGGCGCGGTCGGCATCCTTGTTCTTCCAGGTGTCGGCGGCCTTCTTGGAGTCGAGCACCAGAGCCGTCAGACGAAGCATCGGCAGGAAGGCGTTCTCGGCGAAGGTCGAGGCGCTCTCGGGGAGACCGCTGTAGACCTGCGTCTTCACACCCAGCGCCGCCTCTTTGAAGGCGAAGGCCGGGTCGGCCTGCACCACGTTGGCGGCCTCTTCGGCGGCGGCCGTGATGAACATCTGGCTGCCTTTGATGAAGCGGTTCATGATGCCGGGGGATTCATTCTTGATCTGGATGACCTGCTCACCGTTCACGGTGATGGTCACCTGGTCGCCGTTGCCCATCTTGCTGAGCACCTTCTTGGTGAACTCGGGCGAGGACGTCAGGTTCTCCAGGATGCGGGTGGAGACATCGGGATTCTCCACATTGGATTTCGCCTGCTGCTGCGCGGGAGCGGGCTGACCCTGAGCTTGCGTCTGCTGCTCGGGGGCCTCGGCCTGCTGCTGCGCCGGTTGCTGCGCGGCGTTGGCGGTCGTGGGACGGAACGTGCGCGCCATCGGTGCGGTAGTGATAACCATTGGGGTCAGCCTCCAGATTTTTTTATATCGGTCGAGGACAATATAGTGAGGACGGGCCCCGGCATGTTTGCCAGGGTGTTAACAGCGTGCCAGGAATTTCAGGTGTTTTTCAGCTTGAACTCATGCTCGGAGACTTGCTCCACCGTGTAACCGGCGTTTCCGTAGCGCGAGATCACGCACAGGTCGTCCCCGTCGGAGAGCTTCCACTGCTCTTTCTCACCGAGCAGCTTGGGCTTGAGCGGGGTGGGGAGATAGTCCTGGAGGCGGCGGGTGTGGGTCATGTCCACGTGCCCCTCGTTGCGGATGGTCAGGTCGCCCGAGTCGACCGAGATCGAGAAGCTGTGGTCGGTTTCGCGGACGATCTTGCCCTTGCCGCCGCCGAACTCGACCTCCCAGCCGCTGTCGAACACATACTTGTCGCCCTGGTGCACGTAGGCCGTGCCGGCGATCACCGTTTTGGCCTCGGGCTTCTCGCGGTAGACCGGCCAGATGAAGGCCGAGGCGCCCCACAGGGCGGCCCCTGCCGCCGCGATGGGCAGCGAGGCGGCCGGGAAGGCCGAGACGGCGGCCACCGTGGCCGAGTAGCTCCCCAGGTAGAGAGCCCGGCTGATGGAGGCCTCCACCCCCAGGATCTGGTAGAAGTTCTTGCTGTACTCGCCGCCCCGCAGGCCGGCCTTGTTGATCAACTGGTCGTGGATGGCCATGTCGGCCTTACCCGTCACCACGCCCGTGAGGGCGCCCAGCACGGCGGTGCTGGAGTAGAGGCCGATGAAGGCCATTCCGGGGTGGGCGCCGCCGATGGCGGTGACAATGGACGGGTGCATGCCTAAAGTGCAGCCCACGCGCACGGCGCGGGCCGTGGCGGTGGCCATGCCGATCTTCTTGAGGTTGTCCACGGGTCGGTCCGAGTTGACCGCGTTGTCCACCACGCTGCCCAGCACGCTTTCGCCCAGGATTCCGACGGCGGGGCTGCCGATGTTGCCGATCGAGCTGATGGTGGAGGCGATGCCGTAGGCCGTGCCCTGCTTCCAGAGCTCGGGCGTGATGACGCCCAGCACCATGGCGGCGCCGACTTCGTCAAAGACGTCTCCGATCTTGAAGGCGCGGTATTCGGGTGACTCCTTGAACAGCGAGTAGAACACGCTGAACTTCTCCGAGAACGACTTCTTCTGGAAGTCGTACATCTGCACGCCCAGACCGTCGGGCAGGCCGAACGCCCCTTTGAACGCGGCCGGCAGGCCCATGGCGCTCACCGGCACCGTCTCCTTGGCGTGGAAACCGTTGTCGGAGAGGAACTTCTTGAGGTTCTCGTCGGCCGTCTCGGGGACGGCCAGGCGCTTGCTGACCACCATCGTGCCGAAGAACTTGTTGTCGCCGAGCGGGGTCATCAGCTCGTTGCGGTAGGCGGCGCCCGGGTTGAAGTCGGCGTTCTTGACGTCGTACACCGAGAAGACGGTCCCGGCAGCGGGGGAGGCGGCGGCGCGGTACGCGTCTACGACGACGCCGCCCTTCTCGTCCGAGTGGTAGACCACCGAGAAGCGCAGGTTGCCCGATTCGGGCGACTTGATCAGGTCCACCAGGGTTTTTTCAAGGTTGAACTGTTTGGCCGCGAAATCGACGTTGCGCGTGCTGATGGCGAACTCGTCGTAGTTGGAGCCCTCCACGAAGAGTGGATTGGACTCCAGGCGCCGGTCCGTGGCGGGCGCCGGCGTCCCGCGCGCGGGAGCGGGCTGGGATGGGGGTTTGGCGGACGCCCGTGGCCGAATGGCAGGGGCGGAAAGCATTTGCACGTTCATGATGGGACGGACTATAACAGCCCCTCCCCCGAAGGTTTGAAACCGAAATGTTACAACTCTACTACTGGGAGGCCAGCAAGCGGGGTAACTCCCCACGGTCGAGCCAGATGCCCTTGCAGGCCTCGCACTCGTCCAGCAGCAGATCGGGAATGGTCTCGTGCGAGCCCTCGCGCAGCATACCTTTGCAACGCGGGCACTTGTGCTCGGTCTGGCGCAGCGCCAGCAGCTTCACCGACAGGGCGTTCTTGCGCGAGCGGGTGATCTTCTCCAGCTCCTTGTGGTCGAGCCAGCAGCCGTTGCACAGAGGACAGACGTCGATCACCGTGCTGAGCATGTTCATGGGGTTCATGTCGACGTGATCCTTCGGGCACTTCATGGGGCTCGGCATTCCCCGTGCCTGACCGCCAAGTCCTGCATCCACCCTCGTTTCCTCGTCCAATGAAGGAATACGCGCTGGCAGAACAGTAACCACTGCGATGCTTGATCACATCGCCGTAGCCGTCCCCGACATCGAAGCCGCCCTGGAGCGCCTGGCGCCCTTTCTGGGCGAGGTCAAGCGAGAGGAAGTGCCCGACCAGGGCGTGCGCGTGGCCATGGTCGACCTGGGCAACTGCCACCTGGAGCTGCTCTCGCCGCTGCGTGACGATTCGCCGGTCGGCAAGTTCCTGGCCAAGCGCGGCCCGGGCTTGCACCATATGGCCTTCCGGGTCGAGGACCTCCCGGCCCGTCTCGAGGAGATGCGCCAGCAGGGTTACGAGTTGATCGACAACAAGCCGCGCCGGGGAGCCGGCGGGAAAGATATCGCCTTCCTGCACCCCCGCTCCACCGCGGGCGTGCTGGTAGAATTGTGCAGCCACGCCCGTGAGTGAACGTAAAGACCGCATCCGCAACTTCTGTATCATCGCCCACATCGACCACGGCAAGTCGACCCTGGCCGACCGCGTGCTGGAGATGACCGGCACCATCTCCGAGCGCGAGATGGCCGACCAGGTGCTCGACTCGATGGACCTCGAGCGCGAGCGCGGCATCACCATCAAGATGACCCCGGTCACGCTCCGCTATAAGGCCCAGGACGGCATCGAGTACACCTTCAATCTCATCGACACCCCGGGCCACGTCGACTTCACCTACGAGGTGAGCCGCTCGCTGGCCGCCTGCGATGGCGCTTTGCTGGTGGTGGACGCGGCCCAGGGCGTGGAAGCGCAGACGATGGCCAACTACATGATGGCCTCGGCCCAGAACCTGGCCATCATCCCGGTTATCAACAAGATTGACCTCCCCGCCGCCGATCCGGACCGGGTGAAGCAGGAGATCGAGGAGGTCTTGCAACTCCCGGCTGACGACGCCGTGCTGATCTCCGCCAAGCAGGGGATTGGCATCGAGGCCCTGCTGGAGGCGATCGTCAAGCAGATCCCCCCTCCCAAGGGAGAGGAGGACGGAGCGCTGCGCGCCCTGGTCTTCGACTCGCAATATGACCAGTATCGCGGCGTGGTCCCCTTCTGCCGGGTCGTGGACGGCGAGGTGACCAAAGGCACGATGGTGCGCCTGATGGGCACCAACAAGACCTACGAGGTGGACGAGGTGGGCATCTTCCGGCCCGCTCCCTTCCAGGTGGAGACGCTGCGGGCCGGCGACGTGGGCTACTTCGTGGCCCAGATTCGCGAGATTGCGGACACGCGCGTGGGAGATACCCTGACGCTGGCCAAGGGCGGCGCCACCCAGGCCTTGCCGGGCTACCGCGAGGTGACCCCGATGGTCTACTGCGGGCTTTATCCCATCGACAGCGTGGACTACGTCAACCTGCGCGAGGCCCTGGGCAAGCTCAAGCTGAACGACGCGGCCCTGGTCTACGAGCCGGAGACGTCCATCGCGCTCGGGTTTGGCTTCCGCTGCGGCTTCCTGGGCCTGTTGCACATGGACGTGGTGCAAGAGCGGCTCGAGCGCGAGTTCAACCTCAGCCTCATCGCCACCGCGCCCAGCGTGGTTTACGCTGTGCACAACAAGAAAGGCCAGGTTCTGATGATCCAGAACCCGACCGATCTGCCCAACGTGATGGAGATCGAGGACATCGAGGAGCCCATCGTCAAGGCCACCATCATTACGCCCGAAGATTACGTCGGAACCATCATGGAGCTCTGCCAGTCCAAGCGCGGCACGTTCATCAACATGGAGTACCCTTCCGACGGCCGCTCGATGCTGCACTACGAGATGCCGCTGGGCGAGATCATCACCGACTTCTTCGACCAGCTCAAGTCGCGCTCGCGCGGCTACGCCTCGCTCGATTACGAGATGGCCGGGCGCCGCTCGGCCGACCTGGTGCGCCTGGACATCCTGGTGCACGGCGAGAAGGTGGACGCCCTGAGCTGCATCGTGCATCGCGAGAAGGCCCAGACAGTGGGGCGGGCCCTGGTGGAGAAGCTGCAAGAGGTCATTCCGCGCCAGATGTTCGAGGTGCCCGTGCAGGCCACGCTGGGGGGCAAGATCATCGCCCGCGAGACGGTCAAGGCGATGCGCAAGAACGTGCTGGCCAAGTGCTACGGCGGCGACATCAGCCGCAAGCGCAAGCTGCTCGAGAAACAGAAGGAAGGCAAGAAGCGGCTCAAGCGGATCGGGAACGTGGACATCCCGCAGGAAGCCTTCCTGGCAGTTCTCAAGGTTGGCTGACGTGGTATAATGGGTGGGTAAAAGGCGGACGGCTAGCGTCCGAAACGATATGGAGGTCCGAAATGGCGGAAGTCGCAGAAAATACCACACAAGATATCAAACTTACGACGAAAGCGACCGATGAGGTGAAGCGGCTGGTGGCCGAGAACAACCTCGAGGGCTCGTTCCTGCGCATGGGCGTGCGGGGCGGGGGGTGCTCGGGCCTGTCCTACACGCTCGGCTTCGACAAGGAGATGGGGCAGTTCGACCGCAGCTTCGATTTCGACGGGGTGCAGGTCGTGATCGACATGAAGAGTTTTCTCTACCTCAAAGGCGTGGAGCTGGACTACACCCAGGACCTTCTGGGCGGCGGATTCAAGTTCCATAACCCCAATGCCAAGCGCAGTTGCGGCTGCGGAAGCTCCTTCACCACCTAGCCGCCGCGGGGTGGTCCGGCAGGCCCGAGTTTGAAAAAGCTCGGGCTTTTTGCGTATAGTGGAGGCGAAGTGATCTACCTGGACCACGCCGCCACGACCCCCCTGCACCCGGCCGTGCTCGAAGAGATGCTCCCTTTCATGCGGGACTTCTACGGCAACGCCTCGGGCGTACACCGCCTGGCGCGGGCCAGCCGGGCGGCGATCGAGCAGGCGCGCGAGCGCATGGCCGCCTCGCTGGACGTGCTCCCCAGGCAGATCGTCTTCACCAGCGGCGGCACCGAGGCCGACAACCTGGCCGTGTTCGGGCTGGCCTATCGGGGACGCCACGTGATCACCACCCGGGTGGAGCACCACGCCGTCCTGAACCCGGCCCAGGAGCTGCAGCGGCGCGGCTACGACGTGACCTACCTGGCGGTGGACAAAGTGGGCCGCGTGCACCCGGACCAGGTGGCTTCCTGCCTGCGCTACGATACCGCGCTGGTCTCGGTCATGATGGCCAACAACGAGGTCGGCACGCTCCAGCCGATCGCCGAGATCGCCGCCCGCTGCCGTGACAAGGGGATCGCGCTGCACACCGACGCGGTCCAGGCGGTCGGCGTTCTGGACATCGACATGAACCGGTTGGGCATCCAGGCGATGACGCTTTCGGCTCACAAGATGTATGGTCCCAAGGGCGTCGGGGCGCTCATCGTGGACCCCTCCGTCGAGCTCTCGCCTCGCATGCTGGGCGGCGGCCAGGAGCGCGGGTTCCGCTCGGGCACCGAGAACGTGGCCGGCATCGTGGGAATGGCGTGCGCCCTGGAGCTGGCTCTGGCCGACCGGGCCGAGCGCGGCGAGCGCCTGCAAAAGCTGTCCGAGCTCTTTTACGAGAAGATCCTGAGCGAGCCAGGCATGCAGCGGACCGGTCACGCGGTGGAGCGTCATCCCGGCATCGTGTCGCTGACCGTCGAAGGGGCCGCCGGGGAGGCGCTGCTGATGGAGCTGGATGAGGCCGGCGTCGCCGCGTCCACCGGCTCGGCCTGCTCGACCGTGAGTCTGGAGCCCTCCCACGTGCTGCGCGCCATGGGCGTGCCCCTCCAGCGCGCGCACGGCAGCTTGCGCTTCTCGCTGGGGCGCTCCACCACCGAGGCCGACGTCCTGGAGGCGGTGGACCGTCTCAAGGCCGCCGCCGAGCGACTGCGGGCCCTGGCGCCGGTCGACCTGTGAGCTATAGCGAGGTGGTGCTCGATCACTTCCGCAACCCCCGGCACGCGGGCGACCTTCCCAACCCCGATGGACGCCACCGCGGCGAGAATCCGGTTTGCGGCGACACGGCCGAGTTCGCGTTGCAACTGGCCGAGGGGAGAATCGTCGCCGTGCGCTTTCGGGCGCTGGGCTGCGTGGCCGCGATCGCCGCCTCCAGTTGCCTGAGCGAGCTGGTCGAGGGGCTGCCGGTGGAAGAGGCCCGAACCGTCGATGTGGAGCGGCTTCTGAGCGTGTTGGGAGGACTTCCCGCCTCCAAGAAGCACGGCGCCTCCCTGGCCGTCGAGGTCTTTCGGCGAGCTTTGCAAAACGCGCTGAACTCCAGTGATGGAGCCAGTTAGGCGCTGTTCAAACGGAGCTCTAGTACTTGAATTGATTGTGTTCCGGGTCGTTTGTGGTATGATGCAGGTGGGGTCGCTGATTATTTACCCGAGGTGAGACCGATCCACATCATCAAGCGCGAAAAGAAAGCTGAAGCTGTTCAGCTGCGCCAAAAGGCACTCGAGCCGCTCAAGCGGCACTGCTACATTCTGGATAAAGAAGTGTCGATTCTCGTCGAGTACCCCGACTACAAGGGGCCTCACCACAAGGGTGAAGAGGGCGCCATCTACTGCGAGAACATCGTCAACTGCTACCAGAACTGCGTGAAGTGCAAGTATAGCGGTATCTCACCCCTGTACGACGACCCGTTCTACCCGCGCGAGAAGCCCGGCAAGCCCGCGGAGGATCTCTTCAAAGATCCGACCGAGGAAGAGCTGGCAGCGCTCGAAGCCGAGGAAGAAGAGTCGGCTGCTCTCAAGGACCTGGATACCATGGTCACGCGTCTGACCCGCCGCGACGAGGACGAGTCTCCCCTGCACGAGGTCGGCGCCTAGCTGTTCGCCCCCTCGCTGCGGCTGCAACTCCCGCTTTGGCGGGCTTTTTCTTCTCTTTAATTTTTTTCAACGTTCGGATTGTTGAACAAATCTCAAACTGCTATACTTTCTCCAAGCGGTTAGCTGGAGGGCGTCGTGAATTTCGTTCTATACCGTCTCCTGTACCGGAGAAAGGCAAACCAGCCCGAGCGGAGGTTGCTCGGGCTCATCGATCTGGTGCGCACCGCTCTACCCCATCTGGAGCCCGACCGGGTCCAGCCGCTGGCTGCCTTCGAGCCCCCTCAGCAGGGCTTTCTCATCTGCTATCCGCGCCATGAGCCCGAAGGCCAGCAACTCGTGCGCGAGCTGCTCAAGAAGAAGGGCGTCCCGTTCGAGGAGCATCCGCTGGGCCCCGAGCCGGTGCTGGCCGGACGCCTCTCCGAGAATGCCGAGGACCGCAGCGAGCAGAAGTCGCGCTTGATGGAGAGCGGTCGTTTCTTCGCCCAGATGGGCCTGATGGAGGACGCCCTGCCGTTGCTGCAGGACGCCGTCCAGCTGGATCCCAGCTGCGTGGAGAGCTCCCAGCACCTGGTCGCGGTCCTGCGGCAGCTCAACCGCAGCGACGAAGCCGAGGGCGTGCTGCGTCGGGCCCTGCGCCACAAGCCCGGCACTCCCGCCTTCCATCTCTTGATGGGCACCCACTTGCTCGACCTGGGCCGGCTGGAAGAGGCCGTGGAGTCGTTCAAGGCGGGCATCCGCCTGGAGCCCCGCGCACCCGTGCTCTACGCCCAGCTGGGCACCGCTCTTTACCGTCAGGGTGAGCTGGAGCAGGCCGAGTCTGCCTTCGGCGAGGCGCTCGCGCGCGACGAGAATCTGCCCATGGCTCTGGTCGGAATGGGAGAGACGCTGCTCGAGCAGGGTCGCCTGGACGAGGCCGCCAGCTATCTGCACAAGAGCCTGGAAGACGACGAGTCGCCCGAGGCCCGGCTCAAGCTGGGTTGGTGCCACTACCATCTCGGGCGTCTCGACGTGGCCGAGACCGACTTTCTCTCCGCCGCCTCCGAGCCGGGCGACCCCTACTGGGCCGCCGCCCGCTTCAGCCTGGGCCGGCTCTACCTCGAGCGCGGCTCGCTCGAGCTGGCCCGCGAGGTGCTCGAGGATGTCTGCCGTCGCGAGCCTGATTTCTCCGAGGCGCATCGCTTTCTGGCCGAGACCTGCACCCTGCTGGGCGACCACGCCCGCGCGCTGCACCACTGGCTGACGGTCGAGCGCCTCGAGCCCGACCGCTCGCTGGCTCTGCAGCCCAGCCTGGCGGTCTGCTACTCGCGCCTTTGCCGTCACGCCGAGGCCGAGGCCTGCATTTACGGCAGCATCGACAAGATGGGCAGTCATCCGTATCTGTTCCAGCTCCTGGCCACCGTGATGATGGCCCAGGAGAAGTGGGACCGCGCCCGCGAGGCGCTGCGGGTGGCCGAGCAGCTCGATCCGGAGTCGTCCGCGACCCAGTTCGAGATCGCCTGGGTCGAGGAGAATCTGGGCAACTTCGACGTGGCGCGCGACCGTTACAATCGCGTCCTGCGCCTCGATCCCGAGTGCGTGGAGGCCTATTCCGGCCTGGGCTGGCTCTACCTGCAGGAGGACAAGCTCGACGTCGCCCTGGTACTGTTCGAGAAGTGTCTCGAGCTGACCGGCCCCGACTCGGAGATCCTGGATACGCTGGGATGGGTCTACCTCTTGCAGGGGCAGCTTCACCGCGCGTTGTCGCTGTTCGAGAGCGCCATCACGTTCGAGCCCACGCTCGGGCTCGCGCGTGCCCACCGGGCCGCGGCGCTCTCCAAGCTGGAGCGGTTGGAGGAGGCGCGGCAGGAGCTGCTGCGCGCCCTCGAGCTCGACCCCGACGACGAGGAGGTGCTGGAGTATGCCCGCGAGCTGGCCCCGCACCTCGAGCCGCTGGGGCGTCAGCTGACACGCGCGCTGGGGGGGCGCAAGCGCACCCGGACCCAGGCTCCCAAGACCTCGCAGACCAGATCGTGGAACAAGGTTCGTTTGCAGACGGCCGCCTCGGACGTGGACTACTGGGAGGACTTCCCCGAGGACGCTGCCGGCGGCTGACGAACAGCCGGGGATGGCTCTAGCGAATTTCATCAATGCCCTCCGGGGCGGTTCCTCATCGTCTTCGACCGTAGATTCGAGCATGTGGGTGCTGGCTGTGGGCGTGCTGGAGTGGGAGCGCCCCGACCTGTGGGATCCTTTCCCGAAGGAAGCGCGCCGCGACACCCGCCTGGTGGACCTCCTGAGAGGCCGCGTGCCCGCCGACCAGCTCGTCTACGTCCAGGACAAGAACGCCAGCCTGGGGGCCATCCAGAAGGGCCTCTCCTCGGTCATGGCGCGCGCCAAGGCGGGCGACACGCTGCTGATCTACTACGCCGGTCACGGCTACTGTAACGATGACGGCCTGTTCTTCTTCGCCCCCTACGACGGCGGCGACGAGGACGATTCCTACTGGGCCGGTCGGCAGCTCGTGCAAACGATTTCGTCCGAGTTCAGGGGCTCGAGCTGCTGGATCGTGGCGGACTGCTGCCACTCGGGCGCTCTCACGAACGAGGTCCGCCGCCTGAAGAATTCCTCGGTGAGCTTCGGCACCCTGACTTCCTCGGTGGCCGCCAAATCCTCGACGGGCAACTGGACGTTCACCGACGCCGTGATCGACGGTCTGAGCGGGCATCCCCTGGCGGATCTCGACGGCGATGGGGCGATCTCGTTCTTCGAACTGGGCAGCTACGTCTCGAACCAGATGGCCTTCGCCGAGGGCCAGGAGGCCACGATGACGACCACGGGCGACTTCTCGTCCTCGGCTTCGGTGGCCAAAGTCTCGCGCGAGGCGCGGGCCGGCGAGGACGACCAGGTCGAGGTGGAGTACGAGGGCGAGTGGTATAAGGCCCGCGTCCTGGAGAGCGACGGCAAGAGCGCCCGCATCAAGTACCTGGGCGAGGACTGGCCCGAGGAGCGGGTGCCTCTCTCGCGCGTCCGCGATGTCAAATCGGTGAATCGCTACGCGGTGGGGTCGATGGTGGAGGTCGAGTCGGAGGGCGATTGGTACGAGGCCCGCGTCCTGTCCACCGGCGCCGACGGCCGGCATAAGGTGCGTTACGTCGGCTATGACAGCGACGATGACGAGTGGGTGGGGCCGAAGCGGATCCGCTTGCCCGAGGCCTAACTGGCTTTGTGCCAGGCCCAGGCCTCCTGGGCGTCAATCCAGGCGGAGGCCAGCTCCGCGAGGTTCTGATGGGCCTCGAGGAGCCAGGCCTGTTGCGTTTCATGCTGCTGCCGGATCAGCTCGTCGCGCTCGGCAATCTTGCGCTGAGCAGCCGCCAGCGCGCGCGCCAGCTCGAAGTTCTTCTTGTGCAGCCGTTCGATTTCTTCGCTCATCTCCTCGTCAGTGTATCGGCCGACGGTCAGATTTGTTGCGGCAAATGTATGGAAACTGTAACGCTCCATGCATGCTGGGCGGGCGCGTGCTTAGAGGGGCTGCCAGGTGATCGCATCCCCGTTGGCGGGACCCGGGCCACCCCGGGTGCTGGCGGCCTCGACGATCATCTGGACCTGTCCCCCGCAGCCTCTCACGAGGCGCAGAACGAGCTTCCTGTCCGTCAGCCGGCCTCGGGTCTCCCATTCCAGGGTGCGCGCTCCCGTGAGCTTGATGGCCCCGCTGAGCTCTTCCACGCCGTAGTCCACGGTCAGGTCGGGTCTGACCCGGACGATCTGTTGCACTCCGTCGATGGTGACGGTCCATGTGCCCACCAGACGCTGCTTCTCCAGGTGTCTCCCGCGGCAGGGCGCGGTCGTGCCGGACACCATCAACAGGACCAGGACTGCTACCATTGCCTTCTTCATGCTTCTCAGTGTAGGACGACCGGGGGGCGAGCACCATGGAAAAAATCGGGCGAATTTTCCATGGCAGTTCACGTGTAAACGATCTAGGATGACGTCGTCGGAGGGGACGGTCCAAGGTAAGGAGGTAGCTCGAAATGCAGAAGTTGAAGACGATGGTTCTGGGAGTGATGCTGGCGGGTGGCCTGGTGGCTGCACCGGCTCGGGCGGACGTGAACCTGGGCGATCTCGTGGGTGTGGTGCGCGGGCTGACGGGCGGGAATTCCGTCCAGACCTATCAGGGGGGCAACGACCTGGGTGCTCAACTGGGTGGCGTGCTGCTCCAGCAGCTGCTGTCGGGCGGGTTGACCAACGTGATCGGTGGCTCTTCGGGCTCGGAGGTTGTGACCGGCGACCTGCAGATGGCGCCGTTGCCCAACTCGACCGTGGCGTTCCTGCGCCCGACGGTGCAGGTCAACTTCCCGTCCAGGGTTCGCACCGACGGCGTGCGCCTGGCCGTGGACGGTCGTGACGTGACGAGCGAGGCTCGCGTGGAGCAGCGCCTGGTGCGCTACGTGCCCGCCGCCGACCTCGCGCCCGGCGTGCACCACGTCTACCTCGAGGTGCTCGACCGCAACAACCAGCTCCTCTCCCGCGACTGGACCTTCACCGTGGGTCAGTAGGGAGGAAAGCTCAGCGAGTAGAACTCTTGCCTTCCCCCACTTTGGAGAGCTGGCCGAGTGGTTGAAGGCAGCGGTCTTGAAAACCGCCGTAGGTGCAAGCCTACCGGGGGTTCGAATCCCTCGCTCTCCGCCAATTAGCAAGCCTCCGGAGCGATCCGGAGGCTTTCCTGTTGAAAGCCAAAGTGAGCGGTCCTACCTTGCCACAACCTCCTGCTCTCCGCCTGGGGGTAGACAATCCGCCCGCATACACAGCGGTGGCAAAGTAGGGAATTCGGCGCCCGCCGTTCAATTGACAGAGTTGAATGATCCGCCCGGTCTCGAGCGTCCCCGCCTACGTCCCCCCGCAAGCCGCGTCGGCGACCCAGAGCGATCCGCTGCCGAAAGATCGGCTCACGCTCCAGGGCACCACCCCGAGCGACAAGCGCGGGGCTGACCCGGCCGTGGCCACCCAGGCCAGCATCTCCGCCACCGTCACCGGACCGCTGGCCGTCCGCCTGGCCACCCTCCCGGTGACGTTCCTGGCGCCCAGGAGCTGGAAAATCCCCCTCCTCAGCTCGCACAAGCGCATCGATGCCGCCGAGGCCGCGAAACGCCTGGAGAAGAGCGAGCCGGTGCTGGTGCAGACGGAGCGCGAGCCCCTCCCCGTCAAGCTGACCGAGCTGGAAGCGCTGGCCGGCAACGGGCCGACCGCCAACCTCGAGCTGCCCCAACTGGCCGACGCGCTCAAGACCTTCAAGCAGGACGGCCTGCAACTGAGCGTCGAGGGGCTGGGCGTGGACCCCTACGCCGCCTACCACGCCTTGAGCCAGAAATCCCCCGTCGAGGTGCGCCTGGGACAGCTCCCGGTGGGACAGCTGCAGCACGACCAGACTCCCCCCGAACTGGGGGAAAACCTCGCGAAAGCGCGCCAGGCCGAGGGCGATCCCGGGGCCGAGCTGGCCTACCTGGGTGCCTACCACCAGAACGACCTCGCCAAAATCACGGCCGACCTGACGCGCCTCGAGAAAGGGCCCCGGGCCGCCGATTACGCCAGCCTCCGCAAAGCCCTGCCAAGCCTGAAGGAAGCGGGCTTCCAGCCGGATCGCTGCGTGGAGTTCGCCGGACTGCTGTGCCGACCGCTGGGCCAGGCGGAGCTGCCCGAGAAGCTGGCGGCGTTCAGTCAGTTGGGCCTGCTGAAGGCCAGCGACAGCCGCAACCTCTACGCGGTCAAGCAGGCGGCCTGGAAGCTGCTCGAGACGGTGCACCAGGGCGGCAGTCTGAAGACCTCGGCGGAGCGCATCAAACCTCTGGTGGAGCTTTGCGGAGCGCACAAAGAGCCGCTGCCCCTGCTGGAGCACGCCGCCGCCCATCCCGAGCAGATCGACAGACTGAGCCGCTTGCTGGAAGCGAAGTTCCCGCCGGCGGAGGCCGCCCGGCTGGCCCCCCGGCTGACGACCTCCGCGCAGCTCGAGCTGGTGACGGCGCTCAAAGGGAAGGCCGAGCTGGCGGAGACGTTCCTGGCCGACTGCCGTCCTGGAATGAGCGAGCTGGCGGGCGCCGCGGCGGCGCGCAACCTGTCCGCCGAGACCTGCGAGGGTCTGCTGAAGCACCAGAACGAGAAGTTCCCCCGACGCGAGGATGCGCTGCAGGCGATGGCGCAGCTCCTGCAGGCGGGGGCCGCCCCCGATAAGGCGCAGAGCCTGCTGGAAACGGTGGAATCCTTCCCGGATCGCTCCCCGCTGGCGCAGAAGCTGGCGGCGGTCAAAGGGCTCGCTTCCCTGGATGGGGACGGCGCCCTGACCGGGGCCGAGGCCCTCAAGAAGCGGCTCGAAAGCGGAGCCACACTGACCGAGGCGAGCAAGGTGCTGGGGAAGGTCCTGACCGGTGCCAAGAACATCCACGGGAACTGGATTCCAGCCCTGGAAGCCAGCCGGCGGCTCGCGACCGACCAGCTCGAGGTCTACAGCGAGATGCTGGGGCACAGCTACCACGCCGATGCGGCCGCCGAGCTGACCGAGCTGCTGCACCAGCCGCTGGGCGACTCCAGCCCGACACAGCGCATCAAATCGTTCCGCGAGCTGAAGCTGATGGATGGCGGGGACCCGCTCAACAGCTACAAGCTCAAGCGGACGGCCTTCCAGGCGTTGCGCGGCCAGATCGAGCGGGGAGAGAGCTACGGCCCGGCCCAGACGCGCGTGGCGCGGTTGCTCGACCTGGGCTACGGGCGTAAGAACAAGGAGCACTTGCAGCAAGCGGTGGAGTTCTTCACCACCAAACCCGAGGCCCAGAACAGCTTCATGAAAGCGCTGGAGGCGAATCTCCCCGTGCCCGAGGCGATGGCGCTGGCCGAGCGCGGCTGCGACGACGCCACGCTGAATGCCCTGTCCGGGCTCGGAGGGCTGAAAACCTATCCTGACGGCCTGTCTGTCAAGTGCCTCGAGGCAGTCAACCAGACCGGGCGGGAGAGCCTGCCCCAGCTCAAGCAGATCTGCGACACCATCGGAACGCGCCGTCTGGTCGAGCCCGAGCGCTTCCTCGAGCTGTTCCAGACCCGCCTGGCCGAGCATCCCGACGAGTGCCGGGTGCTTTGCAAGCTGATGGCGGACGTCGACCGCCTCGAGGCGGGCGAGGCCGCGCTCGAGGCGCTGCGCGCTCCGGCCGGCACGACCACGTTGAGCGAGCGCTACCAGGCCTGCCAGGACGCGGGGATCTTTGGCAGCCACTTCGAGCCGGCTCTGGTCGCCAAGAAGGTCGGCGCCGTGCGGGCCCAGGTGGAGGGGGGAGCCAGCCTCGCCGAGGCCACCCAGGAGGTCA
Source organism: Vulcanimicrobiota bacterium (assembly GCA_039809865.1). GTDB lineage: Bacteria > Vulcanimicrobiota > Xenobia > Xenobiales > QWHO01 > QWHO01. Next base: position 13,769 of record JBDHVW010000088.1, on the reverse strand, counting down.
AGACCATCGCCAAGACGCTGCATGAGAGCCACGTCCGGCAAGACCACGGCGAGGTCTTCGTGCGCTACGCCGGCTCACTGGCCGCGCGGCCGCTGGACGAGCGCAGGTTCTTCCTGGAGCTCCTGGGCCACAACTATCACGTGGATCCGTGCGTGCGCATCACGCAGCAGGTCGCCGACAGGTGCGGGTCGACCACGCTCGCCGAGCGCACCACGGCCTTTAAAGAGCTGTTCGCCAAGGGCGAGGATCCGTTCAGCTTTTACGCCGTCAAGCAGGCGGGCATGGACCACCTGCGGGCCGACGTGGAGGCGGGCGAGAGCCTTTCGACCGCCCGCAAGCGCGTCCAGGAGCTGATGACGGCCTGCAAGCAGTGGCCTCACGAGGAAGTGCTGCACGCCCTGCAGTACGCCCGCGGGCAGATTGGCGAGCCGCGCGCCTGGCGCAGCTTCGTCGACCTGGTGGCCAGCGGGGTGAAGCCCGAGGCCGCCAGCGAGAGCCTGGAGCTGGCGCGCGGCGGGGGCGACTTCGCCGAGCGCCTGGAGGCCGTGCGCGGACTGGGGAGCGCCGGGAAACGGCTGGACAAGTCGGTGGCGCTGGAGTTCCAGACGCAGCTGCAGATGCGCCTGCAGGCGGGAGCCGACCGGAAGACGGCCCTGGGCACGCTCAAACGCGTCGCTGACGCGGTGGGGCAGTGCCAGCAGCTCAACACCGAGGCCGCCTGCCAGGTGGCGCGGCTGTGGGCCGAGCGCCTTTCCGGGGACGCGCCGGCCACCGAGGTGCTGTGCGACATCCTGGCGCAGGGCTGGACCGCCGATCAGGCCGCCAAGCTGCTGGAGGCGACCGGCACGAAAGCGGTGACGGATGCGCTGAGCAAGTCGGGCAACCTCGGTCCCTCGGGTGGACTGGAGCGCAGCCTGCAGGCCGCTGGGGCGGTGCGGGCGCTGAAGAAGGCCGGGCTGAACCAGGCCGACATCCTGGCCGAGCTCAAGAAGGCCCGGGACGCGGCCTCCTGGGCCCGTGACGAGGACACGCCCGCATTCACGAAACTGGCCGAGCTGGCCGACCGTCCCGAGCAGCGCGAGCTATATCTCAAGATCGTGGCCGCGCGCTTCCACGCCGAGCCGGCCGGCCGGCTGCTCGACGCCCTGGACCAACCCGCCGGACGTTCTACGCTGGCGCAGCGCTGGGGTCATTTCGAGCGCGCGGGCCTGGTGGGGTCTGGAGCGCCGTTCAACAACTATAAGGTCAAAGAGGCCTGTATCGAGCTGCTTCGCGACCGCCTGATCGAAGGGACGGCCGGGGAGGCGGAGCTCACGTCGCTCGTGCAGGCGGTCGGCAAGCGCTCGGCCGACGAGGCTCTGCAGGCCGTGGGGACGGCCCGAGAGCTGCCCGTGACGCAACGCGAGGCGCATCGCAGCCTGCTGAGCTCGGGGTTCGCGCCGGTCGTCGCCGCGCAGATCCTGAGTCGCGCGGGCGACCAGCCCGCGCTGCACGCCGAAGTGCTGGCCGGATTGGGAAAGGACACAGAGTTGACGCCAGCCCGGGCGGAGCGGGCGCAGGCGCTGCTCACCGGGCCGGAGGCGGTGGAGGGACTGAAAGCCCTGTGCGTGGGGATGGGCACGGTGCCGGCTCAGGGCGACGCGGCCCTGGAGCTGGCCGAAGGGGAGCTCAACGGCAAGTGGGCCAGCCTGGGAGTCCTGGGCTGTCTGCTGCCGGGGGGGCATCCGGCCGACTCGTCAGCCTCTCTGGCTGAGAGGTTGGCGGGCGCGGGCGGTTTGATGCAAGCGCTTCCGCTCGAGTTGCTGAAAGCGCGCGGCTCGGAGATCGAGGCAGGCCACGCGGTGGCGCGCGCGCTGCTCGAAGGCGGGAAGACCCCGGAGGAGAGTCGCGGGCTGCTCGCGCGGGTCCAGAGGTTGAACGTGTCGATGGAGGTGTTCCGGGGTCCGGCCGAGCGGGTCGAGCCGCTGTTGACAGTGCTGGAAGCGAACCGCCGTGACAACGCCCTGCAATACGTCGCCGAGACGCCCACGGAGTTGCTGCAGCTCTATCCGAAGGTGCGGGACTCGGGCGCGGATCCGATCCACTCCGCCTGGCTGCTGGGGATGGTCGGGAAGGAGGCTGGCGCCACCACGGCCCGCGAGCGGGCCGACGGGCTGCAGCGCCTGATCGAGGTCAACGACGCGGACCGCCGCACCTGGGTACGGATGGCGGTGGCCAAGGTGACCAACGCGGGCGACGTGATCGAGCGCCAGTTGCTGGTGCCGCTGGCCAAGATCTACCGCCGGTTGCTGGAGCTGGGCAAGCCGGCCGCCGAGGCGGCCGAGCTGGTGGCCAACATCTACAGCGCCGAGCAGGCCAGGGGCATCACGCACGCCGAGATGGAGAAACGCCTCGAGCAGATCGGCGAGGTGGCCAAGCTGGAGGTCCGTTCGGGCAACACCACCGTCCTGCTGGACTCGCAGGACAAGGTGGTCTTCAGCGGCGTGACTGTGCGTAAAAGGAAGGCTCCGCCGGCGCAAGGCTGAGCCGCCTGTAAATTCGGCTTCGGACTAAGAGGTCATGCGATGCGACTCGCGGTCGCCCCACCGCAGGGCGCGGGGCCTCACAGCTTCTGCATGAGCTGCAAGGTCGGCAGAGAGGTCGCCACGACCACGATTCCCACCACCACGCCCATGAACATCAGGGCCAGCGGCTCGAGCAGAGCCGTCAGGGTGACCAGGGATGCCTCCACCTCTTCCTCATACATGCGGGCCGTGCGCTCGAGCAGCTGGTCCAGCTGGCCCTGCTCCTCACCGATCGTAAAGACCGCGCAGACCAGCGGGGGATACACCACCCGGGCCGCCTCGCCCAGGCAGACGCCCCGGTTCACCTGATCGATGAAGTCCTTGAAGCGCTTCTCCAGGTCGACGTTCTGGCTCAGGGCGCCGACGGCCGCCATCGACTGGGTGATGCCCAGACCGGCCCCGATCAAGCTGGACTGCGCCGCCAGCATCCGGGCGTAGGCACTCTTGGCCATCACACCCCCGATGACGGGGAGATCCAGCACGTGGGCGTCGACGAAGGGGCGCAGACTCCGGTTGTAGACCGGACGCAAAAGGGTCGGCCAGAAGAACACCGCGGCCGTTGTCGCCGCCACCCCCAAAAAGAGAGTGATCGGGCTTCCCAACAGGTGGGCCACCACCATGAGGCCCCGGGTCAAGGCCGGCACCTCGGCTCCCAGGCCGGCCGCCATCTCGGCCTCGCGGGGGAAGACGAAAACGACCAGCACGCCCACGATCACGAACGTGAGCAACAGCAGCAGAACCGGGTAGGTGAGCGCCGCCACCAGCTTCTTCTGCAGCCGCGTGGAGCGCTCGAGATAGTCGGCCAGGTTCGTCATCACCCGGTCGATGCGACCGGTGGTCTCGCCAGCCTGGATCAGGTCGCAGGCCAGAGGGGGGAAGACGTCTCCCTGCTCGCGGAACGCGCGGCTCAACATCGAGCCCTGATCGACTCGGCGAACCACTCCCTCCAGCGCCTCGCGCAGGGCCCGGTTCTCTTCGACCCGCAAGAAGCTCAACGCGTGGTGCAGGGGAATTCCAGCCGAGATCATCGCCTGCAAGCGGCGGAAGAAGGAGGACAGCACCTCGGTGGACACCCGTGCCCGGCCCCTGGCTCGCTCCTTCACCGTCAGAGCTTTCGGTTCACCAACATCCTTGCCCTGCCGCGAAGGTTGAAGAACGTCGCTATCAGGATTCTTCTGTGTGATACGGCTTTTTGTTTTCTGTGGTGCAGGTTGGCGGGTTCGGTGGCCGAAAACGTGGCCTCTGCTAAGGAGGAAACAGGATGCGTCGATGCTTATTGGTTCTGTTGACTCTATTTTTGGCCGGATGTGGCGGTAATGACCCGTCCGGAGATACTTCCGTAGACGTCCCCGTCCAGATCTCCCACATTGTCGGGCGTGCCGTCCTGGACCGGCCGTTCGCCGGGGCGACCATCACCTTCTTCACACCTGAAGGCACACCCATCGAGACCGCCGGCCCGATCGTGGCCGATGGGGTGGGATTCTTCCAGGCCGACCTCCCGGGCCAGGTGACCGACTTCCGGGCCGTGGCCTCGGCCAACGGGGAGTCCTACGCCTCCGACTACGAAGGCTTCGCCGCCTCGGGGCTGGTCATGATCAGCCCTCTGACCTCCATCGTCGCGGCCCATCAGGACGCGCACCCGACCCTGACCCTGGCGGAATCCGAAGACGCCGTGCGGCGCTATCTGGAGCTGCCGCCCGAGCAGGACCTCCACTTCCACATGGTCCTCAACGCTCACCGCGACGGGTTCAACGTGGCTCGCTTCCTGCAGCAGGCCAGGGCCAACGGCCTGGAGGCGTTCGTCGCCAAAGTCGTCGTCTCGGTCGACTCGGTGGGCAGCGTCCCCCCGCCGCCCATCCCGAATGCCATCTTCCAGAACAACCAGACGCAGTTCTGGACCAACCAGGGAATCCAGCTGGGTGTGGCCGTGGTCAGCACCGTGCTGCAGGTGGCCGGCATTCCGGCCGGAGCGCTGATCGGCTGGGCGGTCAACCTGATCCTGGACGAGACCCAGGGCAGCCCGGAGCAGAAGGATTTCCAGGCGCTGGCCCAGGAGATCGAGGCGCTCGGGACTGAGATCGAGGAGGTCTACCAGGCCCTCAGCCAGGAGATCAAAGAGCAGACCTACACCAACAGCCTCAACGACCAGATTGCCGAGATCTCCATGATCCAGACCGTGCGCGAGCAACTGCAGGACTACTTGCAGAACGGGACGACCGCCAGCAAGCAGGCGGCCCTGGTCGCCACGATGACCGGAACCGACTTCCTGAACCTCCTGACCGACATCCACAACGCCCAGATGGGGATCGGTTCCGGGGGCTTGATCCGGCAGCTTTCCAGCGTGGTCAGCCTCTCCGAGCTGCCGTTCTACAGCAATACGGCCCAGTTCAACCCGCTGGCCTCCGAGTTCAACTACTTCGCCGGGCAACAGACCGCCGCCGTCCACCTCATTGCGGAGGGCTTCCACGCCCTGCCCACGCCCGACCCGGCCTCGGCCCGGTTCTGGTATGACATCTACTGTAAAGACGTCGCTATCCAGGCCTCCGACCTGCCGCAGCCGCTCGACTCGGACGAGGTGGTCGTGCACCGCACGTCGGGCCTGATCTTCTACTACCAGGCCATGGACAAGGCCACCCTGGATGAGGCCCGGGACTTTGCGGCCCATTTCCGCACCGGCCGGTTCGTGAACTGGCGCGTGGCCACGAGCCAGGACGTCGAGGCGCTGCTCGGCGCCCACGACCCTCAGACCTTCCGGCCCGATCAGCTCGAGGCGGCCGGTTTCGACCTGACCAACGCGAAGAAGGACGACACCTCCCTGGGTCTGGGCGACAACGTGTTCTCGACCATCAACGACGGTCCGGACACGGTCGCCTTCAACCAGCTCACCTCCAAACTCGACCCGGATTTCCAGTGGAATAACAGCCATCACAGCTACCTCATGGTCTGCGACGCCGAAAATCAACCCTCCGACATGTGGGTCACGTTCGGCGAGCTGACGGCCATCGAGGTTCAGCCCGCTCCCGGCGAGAACTCGATGCAGGCGCTGGGAACCTACCGGATTGGCGTTTTGCAGGACGGTAAGGTCTCGACCCGTGAGACCAGCGGCCAGGACATCACCAACCTCGTCTACTGGGAGAGCTCCGACCCCAAGACCCTGCGCATCCAGAATGTGCCCTCCCGCAACTCGAGCTTCATCGCCCTGCCCACCACTCCCAAGATCAAGTTCGGACCGGGCGCTTACTCCTGGCTGCAGTCGGGCTCGGTGACGGTCACGGCCTACGCCTTCTCTCCGTTCCAGGCCAACAATCCGCAGCTGAACGGGCAGTTCCCGCTGACCAACAACAACGTTCCGCCACCGACGCTGAACGCGGTTCTGGTCGGTCCGCACAAGACCGAGATCTCGCAGGCGCCTTCGCTGACGAACATCTCGGTGAATGGCTTCTATTCGGATGGGAGCAGCCAACTGCTTACCTCGGGCGTGACCTGGACGACCAGCGCTCCGGAGGCGTCGGTGGTGCTGGCCAACGGACAGTACCAGTTGCAGCTCACCGGCAAGCCGGCCGCCTCCACCCTGGTGGTGACGGCGACCGTGGACGGGAAGAGCGACAGCGTGACCTACACCCTCGTCATCCCCTGAGTCCCCGCACCTCGGGCTCGCTGGAGCCCGGGGTGCTCACTCCAGGTAGCCATACGTGACGGGCAGGTCCTCGCGACCGTCCCGGATGGCCTGCTCGAGTTGCTGCAGCAGCGCCTCGCCCTCCTCGGCCAGCTCCCGCGCCTCTTCCCGATCGGAGGGCAGGCAGAGCACGCCCTCGAGCATCAGGGCCCAACCCTCGCGGATCGCCTCCCACAGGGGGAGCAGCGGCTCGAGGCCGGGCGGGAGGAAGTCGTATTCCTCGACCTTGGCCGTCAGCCACCCGGCCATGTGGTCGAGCTGCGCCTCGTCGGCGGGAGAGCCGGCCGCCATGCGGTCGCACAGCTCTCGGAAGCACAGAATGACGGGGCTGTCCGCCACGGACGGTGGAGCTGCAAACAGATCGTAAGCCATTTTCATTTCCCTACCTCCGAGAGCTGAATTTCTTAGACCTGGTTCTGGAGCCAGCCGTGCGTCTGCACGCCGCTCACCGAGGCGTCGATGTTGAGGTAGTTGCCGTTGTCGTTGGTCTGGGGAGTCAGTGTGTTGGTCACCTTGCCGTTGCGCGAGGACACGGTGTAGGCGCCGTCCTCGTAGGTCACCGAGGAGGTGCGGTTGAGCTGCATGGTCTGGCCGTCCTCGAGAGAGACGGCGTCACCGTTCACGCTCAGGGCTCCGCTGGCATCCACGGTCACCGCGTCCCGAGCCCGGCCGAACCCGGTGTTGACGGTCGCGGATCCGACCACGGCGGCGTTACCGTCGCCCCAGGGCACGGTGGTCGTCTCCAGGCCGAAGCCTTTGCCCGCGTACTGGGTGCGCGTCCCCAGGTCCTGGTTGTCGAACTGCGCGTTGACGTCCTGGCCGTTGATGCTGCCGTCGACCGAAAAGTGCGGGTCCCCCTTGATGCTGGCGTCGAACGACTCGGCCGGATTGAGGGGTTGGAAACCGCTGCGGTTGAGGTCGTAGGCGCGCACCTGGTCTCCATGGCGGACGACCGTCAGATCGTTGTGCGTCTCGTGGCCCAGAGGTCCCGTGCGGGTGACGTCCCACACGCTGCCCGGGCCGGGCGGATTGGCGATGCGCGTGGCGTCGAAGGTGGCCCCGTTGACCTGGTTGTTCCCGCTCCACTGACCGGGACCCGTCCGCTCGCCCACGATGGACTGACCGCGCCGATTGACGCCCTCGAAGCTCCCGTGCTGAACCACTCCGTTGAGTACCGACATTCTGTGTCCTCCCTGTTCTCTTGGATGGGTCCAGCTTAGCCTGGGCTTCTCATGAGCGGGTCAAGCGGCGCTCAAACGATTCTCAAATCGGTTGCCGCCGGGTAACAAGTTGACGAACGGCTCGAAGGGGCTGCGCGGGTGACGGGGGTCGCCCTTGCCGGGGCGAGTCGCCCTGGCATGCCGGTACGACTCGGTCTGGCAGGCCTGCGGGTGGCGGGCGCCTGTCCCGTGCGTGGCCCGGACATGTCCGTCCCAGCGGGGGGACGCCCGGCGCGGGGCCTGGCTGCGGGTCAGCGTGAACGGAGGGAGGCGGCGAAATGCGGATGACCGTGCGCGCGTCGCTGACGCTGGCGAAGCGGCGCTGGGGCTGCTTCTCGAGCATGCGCTTGACGGCCTCGTCCAGCTCCGCCGGCACCTCGGGACGGACCTCGCGCAGGCTCTGGGGCTACTCGAAGAGGTGCTGGGTCAGCACCACGGCCGGGTCCTCCAACTCGTTGAGCGGATGGCGTCCGGCCAGCAGCTCATAAGCGATGATGCCCAGGGCATGCCGGTCGCTGGCCGGACCCGCCTCGCCGCTGAGACGCTCGGGGGCGATGTAGGCGGGTGTCCCCATCACTTTGTCCCCCCCCAGCGTGATCCGGGTGGTGCGCGAACTTTCTTAACGATTCTCCTTTAGAGTGATGCGTACCGACATTCTCAAGCGAGGTCTTGTTGCGATGAAACAGTCCGGTCTTTTTCTGGTCATCCTGGCCGTGGTGGCGACCGCCTGGTTGCGCCTCGGCGCCTTCGAGCACCACCCGGGCGGCCCGCCCCCCCACGACCCGCCCGCGCGCATCCGCAGCGTCCAGGGCGATATTCTCGAGCTGGAGCAACGCGGCGGCTGGCGCAAGACCGTGCGCGTGGATGACCGCACGCAAGTGCGACGCGGCCGCGAGCGCGGCTCACGCTCCGACCTGCGCGCAGGTGCCTTCGTGATCGTCTATGACGTGGGCAGCCCCGACGAGCCCCAGGAGGCCGTGCTGATCGACCTTCTGAGGTAAGGGAGACGGGAGTAGGGAGTGGGGAGTAGGGAGTAGGGAGTAGGGAACTCTCCTCTCTCTACTCGTCTCCTCTACCGTCCACCGTCTACCGTCTACCGTCTTCCAACGGCGCCTCAGAGCTGCAGCGTGACCGCCTTGGTCTCCAGGTACAGCTCCAGGGCATTGTGGCCCATCTCGCGGCCCCAGCCGGACTGCTTGTAGCCGCCGAACGGGAGGGCGGCGTCGAAGATGTTGTAGCAGTTGACCCAGACGTTGCCGGCCCGGAGAGCTTTGGCGAGCTTGTGGGCGCGGCTGACGTCGCGGGTCCAGACGGCGGCGGCCAGGCCGTAGATGTTGTCGTTGGCAGCGGCGGCGATCTCGGCCGGGTCCTCGAAGGGCATGGCCGCCACGACCGGACCGAAGATCTCCTCTTGCACGACCTTCATGGTGGGTTTGGTGTCGACCAGCACGGTGGGCTTCACGAAGTAGCCTTTCTCGCCGTGACGCTCGCCACCGGCGGTGGCGCGAGCGCCCTCTGTCTTGCCCGACTCGAGATAGGAGCAGACGCGCGCGAGCTGCTCGGACGAGACGAGCGGGCCCATCTGGGTCTTGGGATCCATCCCGTGGCCCAGGCGAATTTTTTCGGCCCGCGCCGAGACGCCCTCGATGACCTCGTCGAACTTGCTCTTCTCGATGAAGAGGCGCGAGCCGGCGCAACAGCACTGGCCGTGGTTGAAGAAGATGGCGTTGGCCGCGCCCGCGATGGCCGCCTTCATGTCGGCGTCCGCGAACACGATGTTGGGCGATTTGCCGCCCAGCTCGAGGGTGACTTTCTTGAGGTTGCTGGTGCCGGCGGCCTGCACGATCAGGCGCCCAACCTCGGTGGAGCCCGTGAAGGCCACCTTGTCGACGTCGGGATGGGCGGCCAGAGCGGCACCGGCGTCGCCGAAACCGGTCACGATATTGACCACTCCGGGCGGGAATCCGACCTCACACATCAGCTCGCCCAGGCGCACGGCTGATAGCGGCGTCTGCTCGGCGGGCTTGAGCACCACGGTGCACCCGGTGGCCAGAGCCGGCCCGAGTTTCCAGGCCGCCATCAGGAGCGGGAAGTTCCAGGGGATGATCTGGGCCGCCACGCCCACCGGCTCTTTCAAAGTGTAGGAAAAGAACTCGGCGCCGGGGGCAAAGGGCACGCTCAGCGGGATGGTGTTGCCTTCAATCTTCGTTGCCCAGCCGGCCATGTAGCGGAAGAGATCGATCGCCAGCGGAACGTCTGCTCCTTTGGCCACGCTGAAAGGCTTGCCGTTGTCCAGGGACTCGAGCTCGGCGAACTCCTCGAGGTGCTCCTCGAGCTTGTCAGCCAGACGCCAGATCAGCTTGCCCCGGTCGGAGGCGCTCATTCGCCGCCAGGGGCTGCCGTCGGCGAAGGCCGCGCGGGCGGCTTTGACGGCCTCGTTGACGTCGGCCTCCCCCCCGTGGGCGACTTTGCCGATGACCTCCTCGGTGGCCGGGTCGAGGACATCGAACGTCTGGCCCGAGCGGGCCTCGACCCACTGGCCATTGATCATCAATTGCTTGGGTTTGGAGAGATACGCCTGAACGGCCGGGCTATGCTGAATGGCTTCGGTAAGAGACATGCGCGAAACAACCTCCTGAAAACGGCTTCTCTGCCTGCTTCCTCGAGCCTTCGCCGACTCCTGGTGCGGCGCGTTCAAGCTCACAAAGGGCAAAATCTGTTCGACCTTGAAGGGCCCTCCCCGTGACCCAGGTGACCGCACAGCTCCCCGGTTTCCATGTCATGACGAAGCCCACGGGGCCGATCTGCAACCTCGATTGCAAATACTGCTTCTACCTGGAGAAAGAACGCCTCTACCCGCCCAAGACGGACTGGCGGATGAATCTCGATACGCTGGAAAGCTTCATCCAGCAGCACATCCAGGCCCACTCGATCCCCGACGTTATCTTCGCGTGGCAGGGCGGTGAGCCGACCTTGCTGGGCGTCGACTTCTTCAAGAAGGCCGTCGAGCTGCAGCACAAGCACGGCCAGGGCAAGCGTATCCAGAATGCCTTTCAGACCAACGGGGTGCTGCTCGACGATGCCTGGTGCCAGTTCTTCAAAGAGAACAACTTCTTGCTGGGAATCAGCATCGACGGGCCCGAGAAGCTCCACGACCACTATCGCGTCGACCGCGGCGGGGCGCCCAGCTTCAAACGCGTGATGCGCGGCCTGGAGGCGCTCAAACGCAACAACGTCGACTTCAACACACTTACGGTCGTCAGCCGGGCCAACCAGGACCACGGCCTGGAGGTCTATCGCTTCCTCAAAGAGATCGGCAGCCTGGTGATGCAGTTCATCCCGCTGGTGGAGAGGGACAAAGAGGGGAAGGTGCTCGAGTTCTCCTCCCAGGGGCGTAACTACGGCTTCTTCCTGACCGACATCTTCGACGAGTGGGTCCAGAACGACGTCGGCAAGCATTTCGTGCAGCTCTTCGACGTGACGCTCGAGTCCTGGCTGGGAATGCCCCAGAGCCTGTGCTGGTTCCGCGAGACCTGTGGGGCTGCCCTGGCACTCGAGCACAACGGCGACCTGTATAGCTGCGACCACTTCGTCTACCCCGAGAACCTGCTTGGCAACGTCATGGAGCAGCCGCTCGCCAGCCTGGTCAACTCGGCCCAACAGCAAAAGTTCGGTCAGGACAAGAAGGACACCCTCCCCAAAATGTGTCGCGAGTGCGATGTGCGCTTCGCCTGCCACGGCGAGTGCCCCAAGCACCGCTTCGAGAAGACGCCCGACGGCGAGGAGGGCCTGAATTACCTCTGCGCCGGCTACATGCGCTTCTTCCGCCACGTCGACCCCTACATGAAGTTCATGGGAGCGATGCTCAAGCAGCGGCGCTCGCCCCAGTATGTGATGGGCTTTGCTCGCGAGCTCGAGAAGCTGTTTGCCCAGGCCGATCCCGAGGCCCCGTGCCCCTGCCGGATCCCGCGCAAGTACAAAGATTGCTGTGGTAGGTCCCGATTAGACGCTAGAGGACGGTCATTGCACGAATAGCTGGACACGGCGCAAGTTCGTGGGCGCCGGTCGGGCCAGTCGACCTCCAAGGCGGGCAGCGATGACGACACGCCCTGGTCCGCGGTGACGTCCTATCTGGCCCCGCACGACATCTCCGGCCCACCGGCGGCACATCCAGAACTTCTCCGGCGACCTGCTCAACAACGTGCCCGACATCCTTGGGCCCTGCATCCTGAGCAACACGGCCGCCAAGAAGTCGAGCTGGGCGGTTCTGCTCTAAGCCGCTCGTCAGGCCCCTGTTGCGCCCTCGCGCAGCAGGGACTTTTCATTTCCCCTGCAGGCCTTTGAGCGAGAGACGGGCGCTCTGCAGGGCTTTCTGGTCCGTGCCGGTGGCGACGAAGAGCTGGTAGTCGGCGATCGCTTTGTCCTTCTGGCCCAACTCCTCGTAACAGTGGGCGCGGTTGTAGAGCGCGGCCTCGCTCTTGTCGAGCTCGTACGATCGGGTGTAGGCGGCCACCGCCTCGGCCAGCTTCTTTTGCGCCTGCAGCAGAGCGCCTTTCTTGTGCCAGGCCTCGGAGTTCTTGGGATCGATCGTGAGGGCCTGGTCGAAGCGCTCCATGGCCAGGTCGAGTTTGTTGTCCTGCCAGGCCTGCAGGCCCTGCAGGACCTTCTGATTGGAGGGCGAGAGGTCGTCGCCCTGGGCGATCTGGGCCTGCAGCGCCTCGGCGGTCGTGCGGTTCAAAGCGGTCAGCGCCGCCATGTCGGCCTGATACTTTTTCATGTCCTTCAGCCGGTAATAGGCCAGCGCGCGTAAGCCCAGAGCCTCGTGGTCGTCGGGGTCGAGGTCCAGAGCTTTGTTCAAGCTGGGCAGCGCTGCCTTGTAGTTGAGCGCCTCCACCTGATTGCGTCCGCGCATGTGATGGATGGCCTGGATGCGGCGCGGATCCACCTTGTTGCCGACCGCCCCGAGCGCGGCTTGAAAGTCCTTCTCGGCCGTCTCCCGCTGGCCCAAGTCGGCCTCGGCCTGAGCGCGCGAGTTGTACAGACGCCACTTCTGATCGGGTGGAGCGTGCTTGAGGGCCTCGGTGTAGTCGGCCACCGAGGCCTTCGAGTCACCCAGCGCCTTGACGGCTGCTCCGTGCTGGGCGTGCAGCTGCCAGCTCTTAGGCCACTTCTTCAGGGCCATCTCGGAGATCTGGCGGGCCAGCTCGAACTGGCCCTCGCGACCCAGCGCGTCGATCTGCGTGATGGCCTCCTCTTCCGTTTTGGCGCCCAGCTGGGGCTCTTCCTGAGGAGAAGCCGACGCCGAGACCGAGGCTGCCGGAGTGGGGGACTCGGACGGGGCTCCGCACCCCGTCCAGCACAGCAGGGCAGTGCCCAGAACGATGAGTTTGCGCATTCTGGCAAGTGTTCCGGAGTCGCCGCAACGCTCCTTCATGGAATCTTTAACAAACCGAACGCCCAACACCCCCCGATCGGGCTTCGCGGGACGACTTACGTACCGCGGTGTAACATGTTGGAAACCTTTAACCGTCTGGTAACGATCCGGCAAAGACTTCCCGCTACGATAAGCTCTGGGCCCCCATCTCACATACACAGAGGGGGCCGGCAACCGGTTCTGGAGGCAAGAATCCCATGCTCAAAACCCGGCCCTCACGGGCTCTGGCGAAGCCATGCCTGGAAGTGTCCCTCACGACTCAACCCGTCACCCTGACCTTCTCCCAGCCGATGATCCCCATCGGCTCGCGCGACACCCCGGTGCTCACCCTCGACCCGCCCGTGCCGGCCACCTGGATCTGGCGCGACCGCTGCACCCTGGTGCTGGACACCGAGTTGCCCCGGGCCACGCGCTACAAGCTGACCCTGCCCCAGGGCGCCCGCTCGCTGGACGGCAGCGAGCTCGGGACGCGCGAGTGGGAGGTGAGCCTGGCCGGCCCCTCGGTCTATCAGGTGACTCCCGCCCCGAGCGCGCGCCTGGAGCTGCAGCCCACCCTCCGCCTCGCGTTCGACCAGAAGATCGACCCGGAAGCGTTGCTGCCCCTGGTGCGGCTGCGCGTCGGACGCCGCCGCTATGCGCTCCAAGCGGTGGAGCGGGCCACCCCCTGCGAGCTGGCTTTCCGGCCCACGCTCCCGCTTCCGAGGGATACCCGGGTCGTTCTGGAGCTGCCCGCCGGGCTGCCCTCGCAAGAGGGGCCCGAGCGCTCGGAGAAGGCCCGCCGGTTCGACTTTCGCACCATTGCCCCGCTGCGCATGCTGCGGCGCGGGCTGCTGGAGTGGCTGTCCTCGCCCGTGGCCAGCGAGCCGCTCCGCATC
>JBDHVW010000087.1:0-34963 GCA_039809865.1 Vulcanimicrobiota bacterium | reverse complement strand
CCGGGGATCGAGGCTCAGCGGGATGTCGAGGCGTTGCAACACGGGAAAGACTCCTCAAATCTGGGGGATGAGGAGCGCGTTCGCCCCGCCCCCGCGAGGGCCTGCCCCGCCGCCGGGCGAAAGCCACCCGTGCTATGGATTTGCGCGAACGCGCCCGGCGCGGCTACCCCGACGCCATGGCCGCCCTGGCCGAGGCGGGCGAGGACCTGAGCTTCCTCACGCCCGAGCAAAAGGCTTACGGCTGGGCCCAGACGATGCATCCGCGGCTGGCCGAGGGGATGGGGGAGTGCGACAGCCCGCCCCCTCTGGCGCTGCTCGTCGCGCTCAAGCGAGGGACCCCGGTGGCCGTCACTCCGGAGCTGGCCCCCTTCTTTCAGGACGCCCTGGGCCGTCCCGACCCGGAGGTGCGCTCCGCGGCCGTCGAGGCGCTGCGCGACATTCCCCCGGAAATCGTGGATGCGCTCTGTGACCGCGCGCTGACCTGCGCCTGCAGTCCCGAGGCCCGTGAGGCCTGGGTGGCCCTGGGACACCTGCCCACCGCGCCGCATACCCGGCAGATCTACCTCATCCGGATGAACCTCTTCGACCGGGCGGAAGAGCTGGACCCGCAGGGCGAGCATCTCGTCGTGGGCGCCCTGGACCTGCGCCCTGCCTGGCGGCTCTTGCTGGCGGCCATCCTGCGCGAGCGCGGCCGCGGCCATCTCGTTCCGCGCATGCTGGGCATCGCCCGCGACAACGTCCAGCTCGACGGACCGATGCTCCAGGAGATGCTGCGCCAGAAGCAGCTCGAGGCGCTCTGGACGCTCGCGCCCTTCACCAGCGTGGAACGGGCCCGGGAGATCATCCTGGGGCTGGCCGAGCGCCGGTTCTCCGGCGGCGAGAGCTTTGCCCGCGCTCTGGAGCTCGCCAGCGCCCCCAACGACGAGCGACCGGTTTTTACGGTCCGCGGCAAACTGCTCGGCTGGGGCGGCTCCCGCCTCTATCTGGGCGGCAAAGTCCTGCAAGCCTACGACTGGAAGGAGAATCGCCTGCTCTGGCGGCGCCCCTGTGTCGGCAATTTCGCAAAGACCTCGCTGGATGGTCGTTGGTTGGTCAGTGGCACCGAGGTACTGAACTCCAACGGCGACCCCATAGGATTGCGCGCCCGCGGTGTTCGGTTCTCGCCTTGCTCGGAGTTCTGTTCGATCTTGGTCGACTCTTTGTTGCAACTCTGGCGACTCGAGCCGCTCGAGTGCCTCGAGGAGCACTGGCCGTTGGAGGGGGACTGGTGCGGACCGAGCACGTCGATGGTTCCCTTCCGCAACGAGCTTCTCTACCGGGATTTGCGCACCGGCGCGCAGTGGAATGAGCCCGTTCCTGCGGACGACTCGTACGCGCTCGCCTGGCGAAAGTCCCCGCAGGGCAACCGTTGGGTCGCCGAGCGCGTCCGCAATCGGGACTGCCTGGTCGTGGAGCAGGACGGGTCGAGCCGGCTCCTTCCGGGTCCCAGCACTCTGCTGCCGGACGGGCGCGTCCTCTGCGGCTGGGGGCGGAGTCTCTGGGATGGCCGCAGCCTGCGCACGCTCCCCAAGCCCGAGGCGCCCTGGCTCCTGGCTTTGGCGGGCCCCCGCTGCGTCCTGCGCAAGCCCCGCGCCACCGGGTTGCTGCGCCTGGGCGACAGCAGGCCCTATCGCCAGTTTCCGGGTCAGTTCGAGGAAGTCCACCCAACCGAGGACTACCTGATCACGCGCCGTGACGGCAATCTCCACGTCTGGCACGCTCCGCGCGAAATTCCGCTGCACGCGGGCATGCTGACCGATGGGGCCGCCCAGGTCGAGCCGCCCCTCCGACCGCTGGCGCTGTTCCTATTGCAAAGCATGAGGTCGCGCTCGAGGAGCATCTGCCGCTCTCGCCGGCGCACGACATCAGTATAGACTGAACTGCACCAGGTCGAAGTGGTTGTTCGGCTCCAGGATATACGGCCGCGAGCGATCCGGAAGGTTGGGGAGGAGCTCCTCCAGGCGCTGGGGCCGGGGCCGGATGATGAAGTCGTCGTTCACCAGCTGCTGGCTGGGCTGCGTGGCCTGGAGCTCCACCGGATCCTGGCGGAAGGTCCCCACCAGGCCCTCGGCTTGCAGGTCGGCCTTCAGGCTGTTGACGCTCGGTCCGACGAGCGTCGATTGCGTGGAATTGTTCAGGTAGTACTGCTGGTTCGTCGTCACGGCCAGCTCTTCATCGGCGCGGGCGGAGCCCATCAGGCTCAGCGCCATTCCCAGGACCAGAATCGTCTTCAGCATCGCACTCACGTCTCCCGGCAGAGTTTCCTTGTGGGCTCATTATGGCCGGAAGAAGGATGGGCGCACATGAGGCGCCAGAAACATGAACAGGGGTACCGGCGTCCTTTAGAAGTCGGTGGCCTGACGCATCGGCAGCACGGTCCGCAGCGCGTTGAGAATGGCCACCAGGTCGATCAACTCCTGCAGCATCGCGCCCGAGACCGGGGAAAGCCAGCCGACGGCGGCGGCGCCCATGCCGAGCAGCGAGAGCGCCATGCCCCCGACCGCGCTCTGCAGCGCCACGGCCTTCAGGCGGTTGCCCAGGTGCAGCAACTCGTCCACCGAGGCCAGTGAGCTCTCCATCACGATGGCGTCGGCCGCCTCCTGCGTGATGTCGGAGTTGCGACCCAGCGCCACGCCCACCGTGGCGGCCAGCAAGGCCGGGCCATCGTTGATGCCGTCGCCCAGGTAGAGCGTGGGACCCCGCCGGGTCTCGGCCTCCACCAGGGCCAGCTTCTGCTCGGGGCTCTGGGCCGCGTGCACCTCCTCGATGCCGACCAGATCGGCCAGGTAGCGCACCTCCGACTCGCGGTCGCCGCTGACGATCATCATCTTGCGCACCCGGTGGCGCGGCATCAGGTGGGCGACGAAGCGGCGGCTCTCGTCCCGCGGGCGGTCGCGGAAGCGATAGTGGGCGGCGGGTTTATCGTCCACCAGCACCACGCACTCCAGCCCGCTGCCCTCGGGCAGGGGCACGGCCGCGGCCGAGCGACTGGTCACGCGCACGGCGTGCCCGTCCACGTCGCCCTCGAGTCCCCGGCCAGCCGGCTCGCAGACCCGGGTGGCCTCGCTCAGCTCCACTCCCTCGGCGCTGGCCTGACGCACCACGGCGGCCGCGAGGGGATGGCGCGAGTAGCGCTCCAGGCTGGCCGTGAGCCGCAGCACCTCGCGCGCGTCCAGCGGTCCGAGCGCGGTTTGCTCGGTCAGGTCGGGCTCGCCACAGGTCAGCGTTCCGGTCTTGTCCATCAGCACGGTCTCGATCGAGTCGAGTTGCTCGAGCACGGCCGGATTGCGGATCAGGATGCCTCGGCGCGCGCATTGCGAGATGGTCCCCATCACGGCCACCGGGATGCCGATCAGCAGCGGACACGGCGTGGCCACCACGAGCACCGCCAGGAAGCGGGTGGCGTCGTGGCTCAGGCCCCCCGCCAGGGCTGCCACGGCCAGCGCCAGAGGGGTGTAGAGCGCCCCGAGCCGATCGCCCAGGCGGCGGATTCGGGGGCGGTGCTGGGCGGACTCGCGCATCACCTCCATCACGCGGGCGTAGCGCGAATCGACGGCCTGCGCGGTGGCCCGCACGGTCAGCAACGTCTCGGCGTTGAGGGCGCCCGAGATGACGGTCGAGCCGGGCGCTTTGGGGTTGCAGAAGGGCTCGCCGGTCATGTAGGACTCGTCCATCGTCCCCCGGCCCTCGACCACCACGCCGTCCACCGGGCAGAGCTCGTGCGGGTGCACCAGCACGATGTCTCCCACGGCGACCTGCTCCACCGGCACATCGCCGCCCTCCTTGAGGTGCGCGCGGGTGGGAGCCCGGCGGGCCAGCGCATCGAGCACGGCCGCGGCGCGCGCCACGGCGAAGCTCTCCAGGGCCTCCCCCCCGCTCAGCATCAAGACCACGATCGCTCCCGCCAGGTACTCGCCCAGAGCCACCGAGACCGCAATGGAGATGCCCGCCAGCAGATCGCTGCCGAACTCGCCCCGCACCAGCTTGCGCAGGAGGTCCCAGAGCAACGGCGGGCCCCCCAGGCCCAACACCGCCCATAACGGCAGATTGGACCCGCCTGAGACGGCCCAGCCGAACAGTCCGACCAGGGCCAGGCTGGCGATGATCCGGCCTTTCATGATCGCAGTCTAGGCCCGTCCCGGCGAGCGGGAAATGACCTGGATCAGCTGATCCAGATCATCGTGAGTTTCGAGGTCCGTGGCTACAGTAGGGGGAGAATATCGCAGAGGAGGCGCCCCGTGTCCAAACGCATCCTGGTCTGCCTCGATGGCTCCGACCTCGCCGAGGAAGGTCTTCCCTTCGCCCTCGCCTGCGCACGTGCCGCCGGGCCCGATACGGAGCTGATCCTGGCCCGGGTCTGCGACACCATCACCCTCATGCCGTTGCTCTCGGGGCAGGTCGTGCAGTCCGTTTACGACGCCCTGATCGATGAGGTGGCCCGTTACCTCGAGTCGGTGGCCGCCGAGCTCCGCGCGCGCGGGCTGGACGTGAGCTGCCGGATCTGCGAAGGACCCGCCGCCGAGGCCCTGCTGTCGGTCGCCGACAACGACAAGGTCGATCTGGTCGTGCTCACGTCTCACGGCCGCACCGGATTGCGCCGCTGGTTGCTGGGCAGCGTGGCCGAGCGCATCGTGCGCCAGGCCAGAGCTCCCGTGCTGCTGGTGCCGCCCGGGGCGGGCCCCGCCCACGCCTGGCAGCAGACCATGCTGCCCCACTTCCGGACCACGCTCGTCCCGCTGGACGGCACGCCCCTTTCCGAGCGCGCGCTCGACCTGTTGAGCTGGTTGAGCCTGCGGCCCGACACCCTGCACCTGATGCAGGCGACCGACATTCCCACCTACATCGGACGCGAGTATCTCGAGGGCGAGCTCATCGACGAGCTGCTGTCGTGCTCTGAGGCCTACCTGACCCGGCTTGTTCCCCGCTGTCCGCTGCCCGCCGAGCAGTTGACCGTGCGGGCGGTCGATCGCGGAGCCGCGGATGCCATTCTGGACGTGGCCGAGGACGTGGGCGCCAACCTGATCGCCATGTGCACGCAGGGGCGCGGCGGTATGAGCCGCGTGTTCATGGGGAGCGTGGCGGAGAAGGTGGCCCGGGCGGCGACCTGTCCGGTGTTGCTGATGAACCCCCACTGTGTCGCGCCGCAGCAACCGGTTTTCCCAGAACCTGGTTCAGTCGCCGTGGCTTAAGTGACCAATAAAGACAAAAACAGATGATTTGAATCAGTTCGTGCGAGCTGCGGGGGCGGTATGCTCGGGAAATGGGTGGACCTCGTGAAGCAAGCATTCGTGGCGGCCTTGACCCTGTTGAGCCTGACAGGCTGCGGGGGAGTCGAGCCCTCGCTGTCGTCTCCCCGAGTCGGAGCCGAGCTTGACGTGCGCCTGATCGAGCCCCATGCCCCGTTGGGCAAGATCGAGGTCGAGTTGTCGGGCGATCGCGTCGGCACGATGCTCGAGGAGTATCCCATACCCGAGAGCAACCTCGTCCGCATTCCCCTGTCCAGCGATCACTATCGCGTCCGAGCTTACATCAAACGGCCCGACGGCGTCGTCTTCGAGCTGACCCAGAACGAGCTCACCCTGGCCGACGAGGACGTCAAGGATTTCCCGATCGTCCCGCTGGCGGCCGAGGCGCCCGAGCCGGCGCCGCAGGCCCGGCAAGCTCCGTCTGCGTCCGCCCGGGTCGCCCAACCCAACGTCGTGCTGATCGTTCTCGACGATGTCGATTATTACGACCTGGGTTGCTACGGCTCCCAGGTCAACCAGACCCCCCGCCTGGACACCCTGGCCGCCGAGGGAATGCGCTTCCCGAGTTATTACGCCGCCTCTCCCATCTGCTCGCCCAGCCGGGCGGGTCTGCTGACCGGAATGAACCCGGCCAGCTTTGGCTGGACTTCCGTCCTCAACTCCCACCAGCTGACCGACGGAAGCTGGACCAAGCCGGGACGCGGGCTGTCCTCCAACCTGCCGGCTCTCGGTCAGGTCTTCAAGGACCTGGGCTACTCGACCGTGATGGTCGGGAAGTGGCACGTGGGCGACCTCAAGTCGGAATATCGGCCGCCCACCAAGGGCTTCAAGAACCGCATCCAGCTCGGCCTCGGCGCGGTCGATGCCGCCACCGGGGACGGGATGTACTGGGGTTACAACCTGCTGCTCGGCAGCGTCTGGACCGCCATGCCCCACCTGGGTCAGCCCGGGGCCGACGAGCATTACCAGACCCACGAGCTGACCAGCCAGGCCATCAACTGGATCGATGCCCACCACGCCGGACCGTTCTTCCTCTACTTCGCCCCGATGTCGATCCACGATCCCCTGCACGTGCCCGCCGGGTTCGACAACGCGGCCCACGGCTTCGATCTGACCACCACCCGCGGAATGACGAGCGCCATGCTGAGCGACCTCGACAGCGAGATCGGGCGGCTCGTGGACTTCATCGAGTCGCTCGGGCTCGGTCCCGACACGCTCATCATGATCGTCAGCGACAACGGCGGAATCTCGGGCCCTCGCTCCTCGGCGGAGCGGACCGCTGCCATCCGCGGCTTCAAGTGCCAGCTCTACGAGGGGGGCATCCGCGAGCCGATGATCGTCCGCTGGCCCGGGACGGTGCCGGCCGGAACCGTGAACGACACGGTCTGCACCGCGATGGACGTGCTGCCGACCCTGGCCAGTCTGGTGGGAGCGGCGATTCCGCCCTGCCAGGGACGCGATATCTCTCCCAACCTGCTGACCGGGGCGGTCACCGCGGCGCCCCCGCTTTTCTGGGTTTTCCCTCGCTTCATGAGTTATGCCGATTTCGCGGCGGCCGGTGGAAACTACGAGCTGCGCGACCAGTGGGCCGTGCGCTCCGGCAAGCTCAAGCTGGTCTACGGCCGGGACAACCAGACGGGGCTCTACGACGTCACCCTGCCCTCGGGCGAATGGGCGAATCTGGCGGCCACCTACCCGGACCGTCAGGCCAAGATGCTGGCCGCCTACCAGAACTGGCACAAGACGGTCAGCAAGCTGGCCTACACACCGATTCGCGACGCGGTCACGGGAGTGTTCCAGGTGCCCTACGACGCGCGCCTGGACTTCGTGGACGGCGACTGGACCTTCTCGATGGACGCCAGCGCCGCCAACATGACCCAGCACACCGTTCTGGCCTCGCGCCCCAATTGCTGGGAGTTGACCTGGCAGGGTGACCGGGTGCGCCTGGCCCTCTACGACGACGGGCCCGGCACGCTGTCCGAGCGGGCCGTCCACCTTTACAGCAACCCTTTGAGCGAACACCAGGTGCACCGCATCTCGTTCACGGTCTATGGCCAGTGCTGGAAAGGCAATCGCATCGTGTCGCTCTACGTCGACGGAGCTCTGCACAAGCGGTTCCTCCCCGACGCTTATCCACCCGGCCGCGCTTTCCATGCGGTTCCTCCCAGCGACGCGCCCATCTCGGTGGGCTCGACGCTGGAGGCGACCAGGCCCTTCCAGGGATCGGTGGGCGCGCCTCGGGTGCACTCGATGGCTCTCTCGGTGTCCGAGCTCTGACTCGATTTCTCAAGGAGGCATATCCAGACCTATGCGACGTATCTTGGTTCCCCTCGACGGCTCGAAGACCGCGGAGACGGCTTTGCCGGCGGCTCGCGCGCTGGCCCGCTACTGGCAGGCCGAGCTCATTCTGGTGCGCGTGCGCGACTTTACCGTGCCGAGTCCCCTGGGAAGCGTTCCCGGGCAGGCGCTTCGCTTTTACTCCTCACAGGTTCGGCCCTACATCGAGAGATGTGCCTGCGACCTGATCGACGAGGGATTTACGGTGCGCGTGAAGCTGCCGACCGGCCGGCCCGGTCCCTCGCTGCTGCGCCTCGCGCGCCGGGAGAGAGCCGACGTCATCGTCATGAGCTCGCACGGCCACACGGGACCGGCCCGCTGGCTGCTGGGCAGCGTGACCGACGAAGTGCTCCGCCGCGCCTCTTGTCCGGTTCTGGTGGTGCGGCCGGGCGGCGCTCCCCTGCCCGAGGACGGGTTCCATCGCGCCCTGGTGCCGGTGGACGGCTCCGAGATTTCCTACGGCGTGGTCGGTGACGTCGGGCCATTTCTGGCCGCCAAAGGCGGGCTCGAGGTCTTCTGGGCCACCAACCTCACCCCCCTGGACCTGGCTTACGAGGAGCGGCAGGACTGTGTGCGCGCGCTCGAGGCCGAGCTGGTCGAGCGGTTCCCGGACCACCCCCACCGGGTCGTCGATGGCGATGCCGCGGCCTGCATTCTGGATGAAGCGCAGGCATCCGGCCACGATCTGATCGCCATGGCGACTCACGGTCGTTCGGGGTTCCGGCGGTTCCTGCTGGGAAGCGTCACCGAGCGGGTGGCCCGGCACGCCTCCTGTCCGGTGCTGGTCTTCCCGCCCACGGCGGCGGCCGCGGCCGCAGATGCGGACGACGCTATGTGCGCGTGAGCGCGCGCAGCAGGTCGAGACTGGAGACGATCCCGACCAGCTTGCGGTCGCGCACCACGACCACGCGGTGGATGTGGCGCTGCAGCATCATCTCCGCCAGCTCGTTCAGACCGGTCTCCTCCAGGGCGAAGTAGGTGTAGGGGCTCATCACGTCGGCGACGCGGGCATCGAGATCCACCGCGCCGCAGAGGCAGGAGGAGGACCCGCCGGGTAAGGCCCGGGCGGCGTAGGCCGCTACATCGGTCTGGGAGGCGACCCCCAGGAGGTTGCCTTCGCGGTCCACCACGGGCACTCCCGAGATGCCATGGTCGAAGAGGAGCTGCGCCAGCTCGCGCACGGTGGCTTCGGGCCCGATGGTGACGATGCGCCGGGTCATGATGTCGGCCACCCGGCTGCGCCCCGTCTGCTCCTGGGGAGCGGACGAGGCGGCCACGAGAGGGACGTCCAGGCCCGCGGGCCCACCGGGGCTAAACATGGGTCGCCTCTTTCCTGGCATCGTGCTCGGCGGCCACCACCATCACGGGGCAGGGCGAATGCCGCACCAGCTTCTCGGCCACGCTCCCGAGCAGGAAGCGCCGCAGGCCGGTGCGTCCGTGCGAGCAGACCACGATCAGGTCGGCGCCGCATTCCAGCGCATAGTCGAGAATCTCGTCGGCGGCGTTGCCGATGACCACGCGGGTGCCGGCCAACCGGCCCACCAGCTCTGGCCGCGCGCGCACCTCCTCGAGGTAGCGCTCGGCCTGGCCGCGCCAGACGCGCTGGGTCTCGTCGTCCAGGGGGCCGTGGAGGGGGACCTCGGCGCCCGTCACCAGGTAGTCCGGCAGCGGCACGGCCCGGACCAGGATGAGCTGGCCCTCGCCTTTGTCTGCCAGCATGAGCGCGTGGGGCAGTGCCTTTTCGGCCAGCTCCGAGCCATCGAGGGGGACCAGAATCTTGTGATACATCGGCATTGCTCCTCCTGGAGCCAGTTTGCCATCTCTTCCCTGGCCGCAAAATGATCATGATCATCGTCCCCACCCCCGAGACCCGTCAAACTGAGAGAGCAAGGAGGCTCGCATGGAACGCTCGATTCTCGTCCCCCTCGATGGCACGCCCGCGGCGATGGCGGCCCTGCCCCACGCGCTGGGGTTAGCGGCCCGGTTCGGCGCGGAGCTTTGCCTGGTCACCGTGTGCGACCCGTCCGAGCTTCCTTCGGACGCCACCGGAAAGCGGTGGGACTTCCTGCACGCCATGGGAGCCCGGCTGGGTGCCCGCACCCGCATTCTGTCTGGCAATCCGGCCCAGGAGATCGTGCGCGAGGCGAGTTTTCTCGAGCCCGAGCTGATCGTGATGGGAACCCGGGCCGAGGCAGCGCCGCGCACGGTCGCCGAGGCGGTCATGCGCGGCGCCCATTGTCCCGTGTTGATCGTTCCCGACCCCGGGGGGCCACGAGGCGGAGCGGCGTCTAGAGGGTGCTCTGGCCGGCGATTATCCCCGCTACCGCCGGATCACCCTACCGCTGGACGGCACGCCGAGCGCCGCCATGAGTCTCGGCCCCGCGTGCCACCTGGCTCTCCGTGACGGAGGCGAGCTGACCATGGTTCGGGTGCTCGACTGCGATGCGCCGCACGTCAACTTTGACGACGCTCATCGCGCCTACCTCGAGGAGCGAGCTGACGATTTGCGCGCCCGTGGCTGTTGCGTGGAAACCCGCTACTGCCATAGCCGATTCGCGCCCTGCGTGGCCGGTCTCGAGCAAGATCTGGTCGTGCTGTCGGCTCGCGAGCACCCGCTCGTGGGCGGCGCCAACATCATCGACGTCGTGCACGGGGCCAGATGTCCCGTGCTCGTCGTGCGGGGGCAGAGACAGCCGATGCTGGGTCTGGCGCTGCCCGAAACAATCAAGACACGGAGGTAGACCCTATGTACCGGAAGATTCTGGTGCCCCTGGACGGCTCGGAGCTGGCCGAGAAGGCCCTGACCCACGCTGAGGAAGTGGCGCGCGGTAGCCAGGCGCGACTGACCCTGATCCGCTGCCCGCTGGAAGCCGATCCGGTGGCGCTGCAAGCGGCCCTGACCAAAGGCCCCTGCCACCATGAGGAGGTCAGGGAGATGAGCCGCAAGCAGGCTCACGAGTATCTCGATGCCATCGCGGCCCGGCTGCCGGATCTGGTGGATGAAGTCAAGACGCCCTACGGCAACCCGGCCGAGAACATTCTCGACGCGGCCGCTCATGGCAAGTTCGACCTGATCGTCATCAGCAGCCACGGGCGCAGTGGCGTGAACCGCTTCGTCTTTGGCAGCGTGGCCGACAAAGTCGTGCGCCACGCGCCCTGCCCGGTGCTCGTCGTGGGCGGCCGGGCTTAGGAAGGAGATCCGCATGTATCGCAAGATCCTCGTTACTCTCGATGGCTCCAAGCTGGCCGAGTCCGCCCTGCCTCACGCCGTGGAACAGGCGCGGATGTCCGGGGGCAGCGTGATCCTCCTACGCTGTATCGACCCCCCTCAGGTCTTCATGGGGAACGTGGAGATGAGCTTTGTCGAGTTCTCCGACAAGGCCGCCCGCCTCGAGCGCGAGCAGGCCGAGGGGTACCTCGCCGAGATTCGCAAACGCCCCGAGCTGGCCTCGCTGGTGGTGTCGAGCATCGTACCCTGCGGCCCGGCGGCCGACGAGATTCTCGACTATGCGCAGACCGAGGGAGTCGAGCTCATCGTCTTGAGCACCCACGGTCGCACCGGCGTGGGACGCTTCCTC
This sequence comes from Vulcanimicrobiota bacterium, assembly GCA_039809865.1. Classification (GTDB taxonomy): domain Bacteria; phylum Vulcanimicrobiota; class Xenobia; order Xenobiales; family QWHO01; genus QWHO01. The sequence continues at coordinate 23,763 of JBDHVW010000087.1, read as the reverse complement.
TACGGGAGCGTGGCCGAGCGCGTGGTCCGGCACTCCCCCTGCCCGGTGCTGGTGGTGGGCGCCGGCATGGCCGTGCCGGCGCCGACCGAGGTCTTCTGAGGGTTTACACCAGGGCGAGCTTGCCCTGGGCGCGCAAAACCAGCACCGGGCAGTCGACCCGGTGCACGACGTGCTCGATATTCCCACCCCCGAGCAACGGGTGCGAGTTCGCGGTCAGCACCACCAGGTCGCGCGCCTGCTCGGCCACGCGGTCGCCAAAGGAGCCGTGGCTGAAGCTGGTTTTGACCCGGCAGCCCTGGAGCCGCAGTCCGAGAGCTTGCTCCTCCAGGTAGGCGCGGTGGTGCTCGTCGAGGTCCGTGCGCACCTGATCGACCTGGGTGTCGGCGAAGGCGGGGGGGTTGGGAAAATCCAGCACGCGCAACAGCGTGACCTCGCCGCGATCGTCGCCGGCCAGGCGCAAAGCCATCCCCAGGCCCACCTCGCTGGCGGGCTTGCCGTCCAGCGGCAGGAGGATGTGGCGATAGCGCGGGTAGACGCCGGCGACTGCCGCCGCGATAGGCCGTTCGACTTCCTCAGGCGTGCGCTCCGGGGCCCGGACGACCATGACCGGGCAGGGCGCATGGCGCATGACGCGCTCGGCCACGCTGCCTTTCACCCAGCGAGCCAAACCGGCCCGCCCGTGCGTTCCCATGACGATCAGGTCGGCCTGGGTGGCTCCGGCCTCGCGGACGATCTCGTGGGCCGGATTTCCCGAGAGCATGTGGGTGGCGGCGTGGCAACGCTTGCCCAGCTCGGCGACGTGTTCCCAGCGCAGCCGGGTGCGCTCGCTCAGGTGCGGGGCGTGCGAGGCTTCACAGACGGTGAGCAGCAGCAGCTCGGCGTGATAGCGCGCCGCCAGGCCCACCGCGTGCGGCAGGGCCGCATCCGCGGTGGGAGTGCCGTCGAGAGGAACCAGAATCGTCCGCATGGGATCTCCTTAGAAATTGACCGTACGCTGCGTCGTCGGCGCTGGCAGGTCCAGGAGGTCCACCAGGCTGACCAGCCCGAGAACCCGTTTGCGATAGGTCACGACCAGACGGTGAATGCGCAGGTGCTGGAACTGCTCGATCGCCTTCTTGACCGGAGCGCTGGCGTCCACGGTGTGGACCGGGTGGGTCATGAGCGAGCCCACGCTGCCGTCGTCCTCCGGCTTGGGAAAGGCGGCGGCAGCCGCCACGTCGGAGAGGGACAGAATGCCGACCAGCTCCTGCTCCGCGTTGACCACCGGAGCGCCCGTAATCTGCCGGTGGACGCACTCGGCCACGAACGTGGTCAGAGGCATCTCGGGCGAGGCGCAATAGACGTTCCGCGTCATGACGTCGCGGACCTTGAGGCTCTTGGTGGTTCCGATCATGACTTCACCTCCGCACTCTGCACGGCTTCGGGTCGGCGCGTCCAGAGGGGCGGGCCGGCCAGGCCTTTGCCATCGGTCAGCCGCTTGGCCAGAACCTCGCCGAGCAGCAGCGAGTCGTCGCGCAGGCCGCGCAAGAACTGGCTGCGGAAGGTGCGCAGGCCGATGAGGCCGAGGAAGAAGAGGCCGGGAGCTTCGCGCGACTCGAATCCTCGCAGCGGCGGAAGGCCCGAGAGCTCGTCGACGCCGATGAGGCCGTGAAGGTGGTCCAGTGCCGGACGGTAGCCGGTTCCGTAGACGATCAGGTCGAAGTAGGCCTGTCGTCCATCGGTGAAAACGACATGCTCGTCCTCGAAGCGGGCGATCTCCGGCCACACCGGCACCAGCCCGGTCTGGATCAGGCGGCGGTGCTCGTCGCCGTTCATGCGCACGTTCAGGTTCCAGGGCCGGGAAGTGCCGGGGATCCGCGCGCGGATCTCCTCCAGCAGCTGGGTCAGAGGGGCCAGGCAGAACTCGGTCACGGCCGAGGGGAAAAAGTCGATAGGCGAGCCGTGCGACAGCACCACCTCGTAGCCCGCCCGGTAGAGGATCGCCATGGTTTCACCGGCCGAGAGCCGTCCGCCCACCACCAGCACCCGGCCGCGGTTGCGGCCGATCAGCTCGCGAGCGGTCGCCAGGCCCTTGAACTCGGAGGAATGGATGCGGGGGATGCTGCAGCGGCCTGGGACCTGCGGAACGAAGGGCTTGCTGAAGTAGCCGCTGGCGTTCACCAGGAAGGTCGTGTCCATCGGTCCGGCGGTCGTCTGGAGGCGGAATCCTCCGGGCTGGCGCTGGACCTCGGTGACCGTGACGCCGGTGCGCACTTTCAGATCGTGCTTCAGAGCGTAGTTCAGCAGATACTCGGAGTACTGCTCGCGGGTCGCGCGCTTGAGCAGCCACGTCCACGGCACGGGACCGTCCGGCAGCCGGCTGTTGAGCCAGGGACCGTAGGTCGTATTGGCGGTCATCTCGTGGAAGGTCGAGCCGACGCGATTCGCCTTCTCGAGCACCTGGTAGGAAATGCCGTGTCTTTCCATCTGTCGAGCCAGGGCCAGTCCACCCGGTCCGGCTCCAACAATCGTCACATGCACCATCGAACGCCTCCTCTTCGGGGCCGTCCTGCTCGACTTTTAGCCTATTCCCCGAAGGTCTTCTCTTTCCAGATTAAGTCGCCCGGAACTCGAGCGAGCCCGCCTGAGGTCGGGTTGCGTCTCCTCCGAAAGGTGGAGCCCCCCTCGAGCCGGTTTACCTTCCCACCAGGAAGCAGCGGGTGCGCACCGACTCGGTCCAGGTCCCGTCCCGCACCAGGACCTCCAGCTGACAGAGATTGCTGTCGAGGAAGCGGAAGGTGAGCTCGAAACCGGGCCGGCCGTCCTCGCGCGCCGTCGTCGAGGCGATCACCTCGGTCTGCAGCGGGGGGGGCGGCACTTGTTCGTGAGTCTGCACCTCGCGCACCACCTCGTTGCCGCCGCGCACGCGATAGGTCACGTTGCGGAAGTTGCGCGGAGTCTCGGAGTTCCAGCCTTCGTCCAGGGGGAAATAGAAGTCTGGATGCGGCTCGGTGAACTCCAGCCGGGCCGACTCGAGGACCTTCTCGTTGGGGGCCAGCAGGGCCGTCGGGGCGACGTCCGCTCCGGTCCGCAGGTAGCCGTCGGTCGTGTCGCGCCAGGGGAGCCCCTGGCGCAGCTCGTTCTCCATGGTGCTCAATACGAAGCGGGCTTTCTGGGCGGCGCGGAATTTCTGAGCCATGCCGCCCCACTGGGTGAAGGCCAGCTTGACCGAGCCCAGCGCCACGAGGGCCACCAGGCCGATCAGAGCGAGCACGACCAGGATCTCGGGCAGCGTCATCGCGCGCGAGTTTCTTTTCATCACGGCCTCCTACCAGAAAATCAGGCTCTCGAGCTCCACGCGCAGGGGCCGGTTGGATTCCAGCCAGGTCACCTCGACGTGGAGTCGCTGGGTATTGCTCTGGGTGCCCGAAGTGGTGTACCACCGGACGTTGCCCGACGGGCCGACCTCGGGTGCCGCCAGCGAGCCGGTATCCCCTCGGGTGTTGCGGCGTAAGGCGTCCTCCATCGCCTGGGTGGCGGCGTAGACGGCCCGGGCGTGCGAGGCCGAGGTCGAGCCCTGCCTGGCCGCCTGGGGCATCAAGCCGAGCAGTGCCAGCACCGCGATCAGCAGCACCAGGAAGGCCAGCAGCACTTCCACCAGGGTCAATCCGGACGTGATTCGCTTTCTCATTTGGAACCTACCGCTCCCAAGTCGCGCAGACTTACGATGTAGACGTTGGGGGTGTTGGGAAAGTTGAGCGGCGGCCGGAAGATCAGCTTCTCGTCAAAGATGTAGTCCTTGGCGTAGCCGGTGCTCACGGTCGAGGCCGAGCCGGTCCCGACCGCTCCGCGCACGCTCTGGATGATGCCCCCGTAGAGGTGCAGCACCCCGCGGTCGGAGCCCTGGTTGTATTTGTTGACTGTGAACGAGCCTCGCAGGGCCATCATGGTGGCGTGCACCGTGCGATCGCGTTTGAGGTTGATCGGGCTCTGCACGATGATGCTCTGGTTGGCGACGATGCCCAGCACGTCGCTGGCGCGATCCGCGTAGACGAGGTTGTTGGTGATGTGAGCGTCGTAGCGGACGCCCAGCGTGGTCCGCCCCTGCATGGTGCCTTCCACGAGACACACGCCCGAGACGTAGATCGTTTCCGCCGTCGTGCTCAGCACGGTGGGGCTGTTGGGGTTCAGGGCGTAGTCGCGACGGGTGGTGTCCCAGGCCCGGAAGGCGCTGGTGGCCGGATCCCAGCGATAGACTTTGGCTCCGGCCGCCTCGAACTGGAGCTTGAAGACCGGCGGGGCGTCGGCGGCGGCGAGGGCGTTGCCGTTGCGCGTGAAGCCGGTGACCCGGCCGGTATTCTCATCGTAGGTGATCCCGTAGTTGGCCGACTCGTTGGCGGGCAGGGTGTAGTTCTGGGGACCCGGGTTGGCCACGGTCGGAGCATCCACCACGCGGCCGTTCTCGGTGGCCACCGTCAGGATGGCGTGGTTGTCCACCGGAAGTGGAATATACGGCTGACCCCCCGCCATGGAGAACTGGGTGCTGCCATTGAGCGCCACCGGGCCATTGGCCGTGTTGGAGCCGTTATTCTCGCAGTGGTAGAAGAGGGCCGGATTGGTCGTCGTCCCATTGCCGGGGCTGCTGTAGCGAGCCGGCTGCGGATTGGGCCCCTCCACCGGCGGGGTGTAGTAGGGGTCTTTGCCGATGAGAGGATTGTCGGGATCGGGACCCATGTTGGCCGAGCGCACCGTCTCGGAGAACTTGGGGTGGCCGGCGAAGGTATAGAAACCGTTGGTGTGGGTGGGACCGGTGATCTGGTCGTGGTCCACGAATCGGATCACGGTGTTGTTGGCGCCCAGATCCTGGTTGGTGAAGTAGGCGAAGCGCGAGAACGGCTCCTGCTGCACGAAGGCCTCCAGCGTTCGCTGGACGGAGTAGGGAGGCCGACCCACCAGGCCGGTGCTGGTCACCATCCAGGCCAGCTGGCCCCGGGTGGGTGGCAGGGTGTTGTGGGGATGGGGCACGACCTTGACCCGGAAGGACAGGGTGTCCGGCTCCAGCACCACGAGTTGCTCCTGGCTCGCCCAGTCGGGGTCGCGGAGCCCGGTCAGGTTGGCCATGGCCATGGAGAGGCCGGCCCGCGCCGCGTAGAGAGCCCGAACTCCCTGCGTCTCTTCGCGCACGGCGTTGGAGTCGAGGTTGGCCACGTTGATGGCCATGAAGGCGATGACCGTAATCAGGGCGATGATCAGCAGCGTCATTGCCAGGGCGAATGCTCTGTTTCTCATGACTCCATGATGAGATGCCAGCACCCCCGCCGGTATGATCCAGCTCATTTGCATCGTCTCGGGTTGGGGGCATGCTCGGAGCATGACCAGAGAGGCAGAATGGGCCGAGTGCGAGCGCCTGGCCCGTGAGGCGGGAGTGCCCTCCCGCCACATTCTCTACGAGGACCTCGACAGCGAGCTGATGGCTCTCCTGCCCAACGAGGTCCTGCGCAACTACCGCATTCTACCGCTCGAGCGCCGGGGCGACACGATCGTGCTGGCCATGGTCGATCCGCTGGATGTCATGGCCGAAGACACGGTGCGCTTCAAGACCGGTTGTCGGCACGTGGAGCGCGTGGTCTCCCCCGCCAGCGAGATCGAGGCCGCGCTGCAGGGCCGGCTCGGCCCGGTGGATACCGTGATCGACAGCATTCTGCACCGCATTCCCGACAGCGGAGAGCTCGAGCTTCTGCAGGACACGGCCCAGGATGCGGCCCCCGAGAAGATCGAGCCCAGCGCGCCCATCATCCAGCTCGTCAATTCGCTCATCTCCGACGCCATCCGGATGCGCGCCTCGGATATCCACGTCGAGCCCATGGAGGCCGGCCTGCGGGTGCGGTATCGCATCGACGGCTACCTCCGCACCGTGGTGGACCTGCCCCACCGGATCCAGGGGCCGACCGTGTCGCGCCTCAAGCTGATCTCGGGGATCGACATCTCCGAATCGCGCAAGCCCCAGGACGGCCGCACCCGGGTGCTCCTGGAGGGCCGCGAGGTGGACCTGCGCGTCTCGTCGCTGCCGACCCACTACGGCGAGAAGATCGTCTTGCGCATCTTGGACCCCCAGAAGGTCGTCGTCGATCTCGACGCGCTGGGTTTCGGTCCCGAGGATGATCGGCGCTTGCACTCGGTGCTGGCCTCCAGCCAGGGAATGGTGCTGGCCACCGGTCCCACCGGCTCGGGCAAGACCTCCACCCTGTACGGGGCACTGGGCTTCCTCAACCAGGAGGCGGACAACCTGGTCACCGTGGAGGACCCGATCGAGTACCGCCTGGCGGGCGTGAACCAGGTGCAGGTCAATCCGCGCGCCGGACTGACGTTTGCCACGGCTCTGCGCTCCATCTTGCGCCAGGACCCCGACGTGGTGATGGTGGGCGAGATTCGCGATCTGGAGACGGCCGAGATCGCCGTCCAGGCCGCGCAGACCGGCCATCTGGTGCTGTCCACTCTGCACACCAACGATGCCGTGTCGACCATCACGCGCCTGATCCTGATGGGCGTGCCGCCCTACATGGTGGCCACCAGCCTGCTGGCCGTGCTGGCGCAGCGGCTGGTGCGCCGGCTCTGCCCGGCCTGCCGCACCGAGCGTCCCGTGCCGGAGTCGGCCGGGCGACTGCTGCACTCGGCCGGCGTGGCTCTCCCGGCCCGCGACTGGGCCTCGGCGGGCTGTGCCGAATGCGACTTCGTGGGCTTCAAGGGCCGGCTCGGTCTGTTCGAGCTGGTGCTGGTCTCGGACCGCCTGCGCGAGCTGCTGCTGACCGATCCGCAAGAAGCCAAGCTGGCTCGAGCCGCGGCCGAGGAGGGAACGCGCAGTCTGCTGCAGGACGGCCTGGACAAGGTCAACGCCGGCCTGACCAGCCTGAGCGAGGTTCTGCGCGCCATCACCGTGCGCTCGCCGGGCGGCCGGACCTGCCCCGAATGCCATCGGGCCGTGCCCGCGCAGCTCGGAATCTGCGTCTACTGTGGCTCGGCCATGCAAGAGACGTGCCCATTCTGTCACGCCGAGGTCGAGAGCGACTGGCTGGTCTGCCCGCATTGCCGTTCCTCCCGGCCTGGCCCGACCGATGCCCGCCGCAAGTTGCTGGTGCTCAGCGGCGACCCGGCGGTCTTGGACCAGATCGGTGCGCTGGCGCGGGAGCATAACTGGCAGTTGCTGGTCGAGTCCGACCCGGCTCGCGCCAGCTCCGCCCTCTGGACCCTGCGGCCCGAGGTGATCCTGGCCGACCTGAGCCTGGCCTGGCTGGAGCCGTCCCTGTTCGCACGCACGCTGCGCTCGAGCCTGGCCATGGCTAATTCGCGCCTGGTTTACCTGGGCGAGCGCCCGCCCGAGCCCCTGCCTGAAGTGGACAGCTACCTGCTCAAGCCTGTCGAGCCGGCCCAGTTGCTGGCGCGCCTGCGGCCGTGACCCTGCAACCCGGCACCGCCCTGGGCGGCGTGGCCATCCTTAAGGTGGTGGCCCGGCGTCCGCACGGCGCGATCTATGAGGTGGCCGGCCCGGCCGCCGAGCCGGCCCGGATGGAGGAGATCGAGCTCCCGCCCGACTTCACGCCGGAAGCGCGGGCGAGCCTCGAGAGGGCGATCGCCGGACTGGCCGGTCCGGCTCGTCCGCCCGGATTGCGGCTCGCCTTCTGGCACGAGCACGCCTACCTCGCCTGGAACGAGCTGGAGGGCTCCTGGCTGGCCACGCGCCTGCGCTGGAGCGAGCGCCCGGTCAACGCTCTGGAGTTGCAGCAGTGGGTGCTGCGCGTGGTGGCCCTGGTGGACGACATGCTGCAGCAGGGCAACCCTCTGGCCCTGGAGGCCCTGCGCCCCGAGAGCTGGTTCCTCACCGCCCAGGGCGAGCTGCTGCTGGCCGACCCCGGTCTGGGCCGGCTGGTCTGGGGCGAGAGCGAGCCGGTCACCGAGCTGGCCTGCCTGCGCGCTTTCGGGCGCCTGCTCGAGAGCTGGACCGCGGGCTCGACCCCGCTGACCACGGCCTACGTGTGGGTCATCGCGCGCTGCGCCAGCGAGCGTCACGAGCAGAACTACCCGAATTTCGCAGCCCTGCGCAAGGTGCTCGAGGAGCGCCCCACGGTCATGGCCGGCGAGGGAGAGTTTCGCACCAGCAAGCCCCCCCTGGAGGGTTTCATCATCCCGCGCGTGGCGCCGCGGCTGGTGCGCGTGACACCCCTGGTGCTGGCGGCCGTGGCCCTGGTGACGCTCATCGGGTTGGCGGCCTGGGCCTGGTGGACTCGACCGCCCACGCCGCGGGCCGGGGCGGGTCTCACCGTTCTGAGCGGAAGCGCTCTGGAGGTGCTCGACCCCACCACGGGACGCACGGCGACCCGTCGCGAGCTGCCCGGGGCGGCCCGGGCGGCGGCCGCTTCCCACGGCCGCATCTACCTGGCGCTGCCGGAGAGCTCGCAGCTGCTGGTGCTCGACGATCAGACCCTCCTGCCTCTAAACGTACGGCTGGTTACGGACGGCCCGGCTTCGCCGCTCCTGGTGAGCGACGATAACCAGTGGCTGTATGCTCAGTTGCCCGGGCACGCCGAGCTGATGGTCTTTCGCCTGCCCGATAAGGCTGCCTACCTGGTGCCTCTCCCGGCCGGACAGGTGCGCATCGCGCCAGGCCCGGTGGCCGGCCAGCCCGGCGTGCTGGTGGTGGATCCGGCCGCATCCCAGGTGCTGACCCTGGAGCTTGCCCGGGGCAAGGCCCTGGAGCAGGAGGCCCTGTTCGTGACGGGTCCGGCGGTGGCGGACGGGCGCGGGGGCTGGTGGGTGGCCTCCGGGCCCCAGGTGCTCAACTTCGACGGGCACTTGCGCCTGCGCGACGAAGTGCGCGTGCCCGGCCCGGTCCGCATTCTGACCGCCGATCTGGCGCTCTGGGAGGGCGGCGTGATGTGCCTCGACAAGCCCGAGCAGCGAGCCCGGCTAGAGGGTATTCCGGTGGATGCCGTGCGCGATTCCGGGGGCGCTTGCTGGGTGGCCACCCGCGAGCCCAACCGCGTGGTGCGCCTGCGAGCCGACCTCTCGCAGGTGCTGTTGCAGCGCGAGCTGGAGAAGCCTCCGACCAGGTTGCTGTGGTTGCGCTGACCTCAGCCCAGCGCCCAGGCGCGGCCGAGCAGGCGCAAGCGCGGCTCGGGCGGCGGAGTCGCCGCGCAGCGCGCCACCAGCTCCAGCTCACCGACCCGCAGGCGCGCTTCCCATCCGTCCGTCAGCCGGCACGTCTCGAGCCGGTCCACGGGCAGGCCCACGCTGCCCAGCTCCAGCGCCTCGGGACGGATGACCAGCGTGACCGGGCCGTCGGGCCCGGGCTGCTCCAGCTCGCCCAGCGCAAAGACGATGCGTCCGCTCTCGCGCCGGGCCGGGACCAGGTTGGTCGGCCCCCAGAAGCGCGCCACGGCCAGGCTGGCAGGCTTCTCCAGCAGCTCCTCCGGCGGGCCGAGCTGCACCGCCCGCCCGGCCTCGAGAAAGAGGATGCGGTGGGCGATGCGCAACGCTTCGCGCGGGTCGTGCGTCACGTAGAGCTGGGTGCGCGGGTCGCCGGCCAGCCGTTGCAGCAGCGCCTCGCGCAGAAAGGTGTCCAGCTGCGACAGGGGCTCGTCCAGCAGCAAGAGCGGGGCCGGGTTGCCCAGGGCGCGGGCCAGGGCCACCCGCTGGCGCTCGCCGCCCGAGAGGTCGTCCGGGAAGCGGTCGAGGAACGGCGCCACCTCCCATTGCGCGGCCGTCGCCTCGGGATCGGGCACGCCGCCCAGCCGAAGGTTCTCGCGCACGCAAAGGTGCGGCCAGAGCGCCAGTCCCTGGAACAGCATGGCCACCCCCCGAAGGTGGGGCGGCAGGGTTTGGGCCGCCCGGCCGTTCAGGCTGAGGGTGCCCGCCCGCGGGGTCTCCAGGCCGGCGATGAGGCGCAGGAGCGTGGTCTTGCCCGAGCCCGACGGGCCGCACACCACCAGCTTCTCGCCCGCGGCCAGCGTCAGAGTGATCGGCTCCAGGCGCTCGTGGCCGAGGCCCGCCAGCTCCAGCGCGCTCATCGTTCGCGCGCCAACCAGGGGAGCGGCGCCGCCAGCATGACGACTTCGGCCAGGCACAGCGCGGCCACCGCGTCGAGGCGCCCGTAATGCGCCAGCGAGAAGATGCGCACCGTCAGGCTGCCCCAGCCGGGGGGATCGGCCAGCAGGTGAGTCGACAGGTCGCAGGCGGACAGCATGAAGACCAGGGCTCCGGCAGCCAGGGCCGCGCGTCCGTAATAGCCCAGCCAGAGGCGTTTGCGAGCCCGGGGCGGCTGCAATCGGGCCGCGTCCGCCAGCGCCGGGTCCACCTGGGCCCTGCGCGCCTGGGCCAGACCCAGCGGAAACACCAGGTAACGCGCCCCGAAGACGCCCAGGGCCAGCAGCGGCCCGTCGCCGGTGAAGCGGTGCCAGACCTCGACCAGCAGGGCCGGGGGCAGGGCGAGGCCCAGCAGGGACAGCCCCAGGAAGAGCGCCTGGACCGGGCGCTCGGGCACCGCCAGCGCCAGCCCGAAGCCCAGCGCAACCGTGAACAGGGCCAGGACGGCCGATTCCAGGATCGTGCGCAGAAAATCCGCCCCCCCCAGCTCGAGGGCCAGCCTCCAGGACGCCGGGTCGGCGGCCCCCAGCAGCAGCCAGAGCAGCGGCAGTCCGGCCGCCAGGGCGGTGAGCAGCGAGAGCGTCACGGCCACCGGAGCGCGAGCGGCCCCCAGGCGCCAGCGTTGGCCCGGTGGCTGCCAGCGCGCCTGGCCCCGGCGGCCGCGCGACCAGAACGCCAGCCAGAGGCCCGCGCCGAGCGCCAGCAGCAAGCCGGGCGGCCCCGAGAGAGCGGCCGCCTGACGAGCGTCCAGGAACGTGCCCAGGCTGGCGCTCACCTCCACCGCGTAAACGTGCACCTGCAGCAGCGAAGGCAGAGCCGTGTCGTTGAGCGAGGCCAGCAGCACCAGCAGGGCTCCCAGGCCCCAGTAGGGCGCCAGCAAAGGCAGCGAGACGCGCAGCCAGGCCCGCCCGGGTGTCCGGGTCAGGCGCGCGGCCTCCTCCAGGCTCGGGTCCAGCTGGCGCACCCCGACCCACAACGCCAGGGCCGCCAGGGGAGCAAAGGCCAGCACCTGGGCCAGCCCGGTCAGCAGCCAGCCGGAGGGCGACCAGCCTCGGCGCGCCAGCTGCTGGGTGAGATCGAGCCAGGCCACGCCCGCGACCGCCGGGGGCAGGGCCAGGGGGAGCAGCCCCGCGAGCCAGTAGCCGGAGCGGCCGGGCAGGTCGGTGGCCGCCGTGGCCAGGCCCAGCAGGCCTCCCAGGGCGGTGGCCGTCAGGCACACCGCTCCCGCCAGCGCCAGCGAGCGCCCCAGCAGAGCCAGCGCGCGCGGCTCGGGCAGGGCGCCCACGCCCGCCAGGGCCAGCACCACGGGCACCAGGATCACCAGTGAAAGGACCACGACAAGAATGCGGATGAGGCAGTTTTTTCCCGTTTGGCTCGCGGTCATCCTGGTCTTGCTGACGAGCGGTTGCTCGCGTCCCCAACGCCAGGTGGTGGTGTACACCGCCTGGGACCAGATCTACTCCGAGCCGATCCTGAAGGAGTACGAGCGCCGCACCGGGGTGCGGGTGCTGGCCCGCTACGACGTGGAGGCCGCCAAGACCAGCGGGCTCGTGCAGGCGCTGCTGGGTCAGTCCGGCCACACCTCGTGCGACGTCTTCTGGAGCAACGAGGTGGCCCAGAGCTGCCTGCTGGCCGAGCGCGGCGTGCTCGAGCCCTATCGCAGCCCTAACGCGCAGGACATCCCGGCCACCTACCGCGATCCCCAGGACCGCTGGACCGGTTTTGCGGCTCGCCTGCGGGTCATCCTGTACAATCGCGAGCTGGTGGCGGCCGAGGAGGCTCCGCACAGCCTGCTCGACCTGGCCGACCCCCGCTGGAAGGGCCGCTGCGGGATGCCCTATCCCCTGTTCGGCACCTCGGCCAGCCAGGCCGCGGCTCTCTTCGATCGGCTGGGACAGCCCCAGGCGCGCGAGTTCTACCGTCGTGTCGCCGAGAACGAGGTCACCCTGACCGATGGCAACGCCCGTCTCAAGGACCTCATCGTCAGCGGCCAGCTGGCCTGGGGCGTTGTGGATACCGATGACGCTCACGTGGCGCAGTTGCAGGGCGGACCTGTCGTCGAGCTGGTGCCCGATCAGGAGGAGGGCGGCCTGGGAGCGGTGCTGATGCCGAACTCGGTCATGCTGCTGCGGGGCGCTCCCCACTCAGAGGAGGGCCGCCGGCTGATCGACTTCTTGTTGAGCCAGGAGGTGGAGGACCAGCTGGCCGGCTCGGAGGCGGCGCAGATCCCCCTGCATCTGAAAGCCAGCTCTCCTCGGCTCGCGGAGCTGCGCCTCATGACCATCGATTGGAATCGGGCCGCGGCCGATTGGGAGCCCACCATGCGCTACCTCCAGGAGATCTTTACGCGCTGACGTGGATCATACGCAGGGGGGTCCAAGTTTTCTAAGCTGGTCATGTGCCCGGAAAAGCTCCTCAGGGGCTCAGCCCCTTCGCAGTGGTCTGCCTGGCGGCCGGTCTCTACCAGCTGTCCTGCCTGAAGCTACCCGACTTCCTGGGACTTGCGAACTATGCTTTCCCCCTGGCGATCCTGGCCGGCCCGCTGGCCTGGCGTGAGATCGGGGCCAGCCACGGGCGCGTCTGGGGCAAACCCGCGGTCGTGCTCGGGCTGGGAGGCTCGCTGACCGTGCTGATCCTGAAGTTCTTCTTGCTGATATGAGCGTCTGGCTCGACGTCTTGAAGGACGTTCTGCGGATTCCTGACCTGCAACCGCTCACGCTGGTGAAGGGGCTGGTGGCCTACGGCCGCCGGCGGCTGAAGGCGTTGATCATGGCCAGCCTGGCCTCGATGCTGCTCCATTTCCTGTGGGTCACGGTGCTGTGTGGCGGGTTCGGGATCGTGACCCCCCTGCTCGTGCCCCAGCCCGGCCTGCTGCTGCCCGTCTCGGGGATGGCTTGGTCGCTGCTCTCCTTTGGAATCTCGGCCCTGGCCGCCTATCGCCTGGCGCTGCTCCGGCGCCTGGCCCTGCTGGTGGGAGCGGCCTGGCTGCTGCTCGAGCCGGCTCTGGCGCACAACGGTGGCTGGGCCGAGAACGGCGGGATCGTCGGCTATTTCTTCGACCCCAACTCGTGGCTGCTCATTCCCGTGACCGTCATCTCGGGGCCGCTGGGGGGATTGGGCTGGATCCTCGGCGGTGACGTAGGCCAGGTCCTGGGCGGGGAGCCGCCTCCTCCGGCCCTCACGCCCGAGCAGCAAGCGGCCCTGGAGCGTTTCAAGAACGACGAGGACTACCATCGCAAGGAGGCCGAGGCCTGGCGCCGCAAGCTGGGCGAGACGACCGACCCGGCGGCCCGGGCCGAGATCGAGCGGCGCATGCTCTATCACGACCACATGGCCAGCGACTGCCGCGATCAGGCTCAGGCGGTCGTGGGTGACGGCATCGTGCATCACTCGGGCACGCAGCTCGATGCCCTGAACCAGCAGATGATGGCGCAGCAGGGGCGCGAGCAGGCTCAGGCCCTGCAGGACAAGCTGAACGCCATCGCCCAGCAAACCCAGAGCAACATCGACCGGCGCAATCGCTTCGATCAGCTGCTCGGCTCGGTCTCCAACATCGCCGATCCCGAGCGCCGCGCTCTGGCCGAGCGTCTGGTGCGGGCGGCCGGCCAGGTGGACGGCAATGGCGTGCCCCAGGGAGACCTCAATCGCATCGAGCGGTTCCTGCAGAACCAGCAGAAGCCCGACCAGGGCTACGGGACCTTCCAGCAGATCTGGGACGTGGCCAAAGGCACCGTGACCGGGACCGGCAACGGCGTGCTCAACGTGGTCACGCTCGGCTACTCGGACGTGCTGCAAGACCCGAAGGGGAGCGTGGCCGGTCACACCGCCAACCTGGTCACCTTCGGGTTTTACGAGGGCTATCAGAAGGGCGGCGTGGGGGGCGGCCTGGCGGGAGTGCGCGACACCGTGCTGCCCGTCCAGGAAGTGGGCGTGCTGATGCCCGGCAGCGGGGCCACCTGGGACCAGCGGGCCGGCGCGGCCGGCTCGGCTATTCTCAAGATCCTGACGCTCGGCAAGGCGGGCGGCAAGATGATCAGCTCGCGCCCCATGACCACGGCCGAGATCGCCAACGTCAAGTATGGCTATCACTTCACCACGCCCCAGGGGAAGGCGGGCATCATGACCTCGGGCTTCCAATCGCGCGTGGCCGGGTCGCACGGAGGCGCTTCCGGTATTGTCAGCACGGTGGCCGGCAAGATGAAGAAGGCGTTCGTGGACAACGAGCCGGGGAAGGCCGGCTACATGTGGGGCACCAGCAAGCCCGGCGGCGGACGCCTGGGCGATCTCGACTACAAATCGCCCCCGGTGGTGATCGACCTGAGCAAGGTCGACCCGAGCAAGCTGATGGTGCGCCCCTCCGATGGCGCGATCATCTTCACGGGCAACAAAATCCCCACGTCGGCCTTGAGCGCTCCCACCAAATGGAGTGGAGTGCCCACCTCGCCGACCCCGCTGACCGGGCGTCCGCTGGCCAACCTGCCTCAGGCCGCCCCCTGGCTGGGCGGGAGCCGTGCCAGCGGCAACGCCTGGGAAACCGTCAAGGAGCGATAACCGATGCAGACCACACTGACTCGCACCGACTGGGAAGCCCTGCTGGCCGGGAGCAAGACGCCCGACCCCGCCTGGGCGGATGCGCTCCAGGCCGTCACCTCGGCCCCGTTCGAGCTGGTCGTCCTGGCCGGAGCCATGGGCAATTTCGCGCTGGGACGCTATCACCGCCTGCCGGCCGGGGAGCTGGTGGCGGCCGTGGAGGACGCCGAGGGCTCCGTGCACCTGACCGGGCCTGTGAAGTTCGAGGAGATCGTCAGCCTGCTCGACGCCGTGCTCGACTTCGACGGGGCGTCCGCGGGTGTGACCTGCGATCTCGAGCTGGATGCCGAGGAGCTGAGCTGCATCCTGGCCCTGGTCGATGTGCTCAAGGAGCGCCAGCTGCGGGCGGCCCTCGCCCGCGAGCCGATGGCTCCGGCCCCGGTGTCGGCGGCCGAGCTCACGGCCCAGTTGACCCGGGCGGCCAACGAGGACCCGCTCTGGTGGGTGCCCTGCGGTCGCCTGCTCTTTCCTTTCCCGCTGGCGACGGGGGAGCTGGCTTCGGCCCAGCAGCGCCTGCGCGCCCGCGGGGTGCTGAACGACCAGGGCTTGCCCGGCCCGGCCGGAGCCGAGCTGATCGGCTCTCTGCTGATGCCGCTCTCGGCGGCCAGCATCACCTTCCTGGGCGGAGTCCGGGCCGAGGCGCCCCAGGCCGTGGATGCGCAGGTGGCGGTGCGCACCGCCACCGCGTTCTGGACGTTCCTGGCGCGCGTCGAGAGCGGCCAGCCCCGGGTGCGCGTCGTGGCCGGGCAGGCCATGCAGCTCCTGGTGCACCTCGACGAGCTCTACACCACCTACACGCGCGACTTCCCCTACGTGGCCCAGGGGCGGCCCTGCCCCCACTGCCAGACTCTCAATCCAACCGGGGCGGGCTTCTGCGCCCACTGCGGCCAGTCCATGGCCCCGCCCGCCTGCCCCAGCTGTGGCGCGGCTCTCCCCGGGGGAGCGAGGTTCTGCGCCGCCTGCGGAGCGGGACGTCCGGCCGCTCCCGCCCCCGAGTGCGCTCGCTGTCACCAGCCTCTGGCGCCCGATCAGAAGTTTTGCGGTAGCTGCGGAGCCCCGGTGGCGGCTGCGCCCCCGCCGCCCCGCACCTGTGCCTGTGGCCGGGCCCTGGCTCCCGAATCGCGCTTCTGCCCGGGTTGCGGCCAGAAGGTTTGAAGCGGTTCCAGGCCCTGCTGGCGGGGCTGCTCGTGCTCGGGGTGGTGGTGCTGCGCTGGCCCGGTCCCCAGCCGCCCGGCCGCACGTTGCTTTGCCCTCCGGAGGCCTGCTTCGCGCTCTTGCCCGAGGGCGACTCCATGTGGGTGGGCAGCTGGGAAGGGCTGTTCCGCGGCGACCCGGCCGGCCTGACCCGGGTCGAGACCGGCCGTCGCCTGCAGTACGTGCGCGCCCTGTGCCGTGACCGCCAGGGGCGGCTCTGGGTCGGCCACAACGGCGGGTTGAGCTGCCAGGCGCCGGATGGCTCGTGGAGCCACGAGAGCGGCCCGATGGTCACGGCGCTGGCCGAGGACCCGGCGGGTCGTCTCTGGGTGGGCTCTATCGCCGGGCTCCGTCTCCAGGGAGGAGCGGCGGTGCCGCTGCCCGGGCCCGAGCAACGGGTGAGCTGCCTGCTGGTGGACCGCGACGGCGCGCTCTGGGTGGGCACCGGCTCCTCGTTCTCGGGGGGAGTCTACCGGCGAGATGCGCGTGGCGTCTGGTCGGAGCAGGCCGGCCTGCCGCATCCCCACGTCAATTGCCTGGCCCAGGATCAGGCGGGCACGCTCTGGGCCGGTTGTGGCTACCTCGAGGACGGGGGCCTCGTGCGTCTGGGCGAGCCGGCCCTGGTCGTGAGCGGCCTGCCCAGCCCCAACGTGCGCGCGCTCTGGCTCGACGGCGAGCGGCAGTGGATCGGGTTCGAGTTTCACGGGCTGGTGGTGCGCTCGGGCGAGCGTATCGAGCGCATCGAGGGCTTGCCCCACCAGGAGGTGCTGGCGCTTTGTCCCGACCGGGCCGGGAGAGTGTGGATCGCGACCCGCAAAGGCGTGCTGATCCTGGCGCCCGAGATGACGAAGGTCATAGCGCGCTGACGAAATCTCTGGCAGTTTTGGGCTGGAAGGAGGTGGCCTCATGTTCTGTGCCGCCTGCGGTCACGTGCTGAAGGAAGCCGAGAATTTCTGCGACCAGTGCGGGGCGCGAGCCGGTCAGTCTCCGCCGCCCGCACCTTCGTGGAGCTCGCCTCCCCTGACCACGGCCCCCATTCCCGAATCGAGCCCTCCCCCCGCGCCCGTCTACCGGGCCGCCCCTGCCCCCGCGCCCGCCCCGGCTCGACCGCCGGCTCCGGTTCCGCAGCCGCCTGCGGCGCCCACGGCCTGGGTGGCGGTGGGGCTGCTGCTCTTCTTCCTTCTGGCCGGCGGGGTTCTGGCGGTCGTTTTCCTGCCGGGCTGGCTGAAAGGCCCCGGCCCGATCGCCGCCAGTCCTTCGCCCACCGAGACTCCGCGGGCCACGCCCACGGAAACCCCGACCGAGACACCCCGGGCCACGCCCACCGCGGTGGCCCAGGTCTCTCAAGCCGGCTTGCCGCCCCTGGAAGCGTTCACGGGCGGCTGGACTACCCGCGAGCCCGGCGCCGACGAGATCGTCTTCCGTCTCGAGGAGGGGACGCTGGTGGCCGACATCCCCAGTGAGAAGGCGCAGGTGAGGCTCTCGCGCCTGAACCCGGGCGATGCCGTGTTGCACGGTTCCTACAGCCAGGAGAACGGAGACAGCATTCCCATGACCGGCGAGCTGTCGGCTGACGGTCAGAGGCTGACCCTCACGCTGGCGCCACCCCAGAGCGAGTTCGAGCGCGTCGAGCTGGTGCGGTCGAAGATCGAGGGGATTGAGCCGCTGGACCTGTCCGACCCTCTGACCTACCTCCCCGGGATGGACTTTCAGCTGACCTACGACGCCAATTATCCCGATGGCGACTCGGGCACCCTGCGGGCCGTGTCCACCCAACTCGACCCGGGCGTCCCCCGCAGCCAGTTGGTCGAAGCGACCAGCCGGCTTTATCCCGGTGAGCCCTCGCGCCGCGTGTGCACCTACCGGCCAGCTGCCGACGGGCTGCACCGCGTCGAAGACGGCTCCGACGAGATCTGGCTCCCGGCGCGCCTCTCCGCGGGCGCGCGCTGGACGACCCAGGGTTGGGAGTGCCGGATCAAGTCCATGGACGCTCCCCTGGACCTTGGGTTCGAGCAGTTCCACTGTCTGGTCGTCGAGCGGAGCAACCAGGCCGTGCAGGTCAGCGAGACGATCTGGCTGGCGCCCGGTTACGGCGAGGTGCTCGTACGCGAGGGGGGCCAGGACGCCCGGCGCCTGACCGCCGTCGAGCTGCTCGACCCGCGCGAAGCCGAGCGCCAGGTTCGCACCGCGAAATGAACGGCCGCAGGCTGCGCCGGGTCTTGCTGGCGGGCTTGCTCGTGGTGCTGGCGTTGCAGCTCTGGCCCGGGCCGGGCCCGGACAACCCGCCCACCGAGTCCGAGCCGGAGTGGACCCCCGAGGTGGCGGCCGTGATGCGCCGGGCCTGCTACGACTGCCACTCGAACGAGACGCGCTGGCCCTGGTACAGCTACGTGGCGCCCGTGTCCTGGAGCCTGGCCGGCGAGGTGCAACGGGGCCGGAGCGCTCTGAACTTCAGCACCTGGCGGAGGTACCGGCCGCATGCGCGGCGGCTCATCCTGCAGCGGGCGGTGGCGCGCGCCTGGGCTGGAGAGATGGCTCCTCAAGGCTACCGCCTGGCGCACCCGGAGGCCGCCCTGACCTCGGCCGAGCGCGACCTTCTGCGGCGCTGGCTGGACGACTACCGCGAGTCGATCCGCTGGCAGGCGGCGCCCAACTGGCAGATGTTCCGCTTTCCGGCCCAAGAGTGCACGTTGGACGCGCCGTTGGGCCCGGGCTCCTGGCGCGCGCGCGACCAGCGCGGCTCTCGTCCGCTCGAGCTGCACGCGGCCCTGCTGCAACTGGACGGGACCACTCTCCTGACCGGCGGCGCGCGAGGCTCCGGAGCCGTCCTCCTGTTCGGCGAAGCCCGGCTGAAGGGCCCGGTGGACCCCGAGGTCCGCGTCCTGGGCCCGCGCCAGCCCCCTCTCGCGGCCAGCTTTCGCCTGCGGCTCCCCGACCTCGGCGAGGCGGTGCTCTCGTTCTGTCGCGACGACGGCGAGCTGGGCGAGCGCAACGAGCGAAGCTTTCACGTGCTCTACGGGCACGGCCAGTTCCTGATTCTCGAGCCCGAGCTGGAGCTGGGGCGCACCGCCGCCTCGCCCGCCGAGGCCCTGCAGGCCACCGAGGCGATGCTGGCCCAGGATCCCTCCACCAACCTCAAGACCTGGCGTCGCCGGTTCCGCGCCGCCTGGCGCGCGGAGTTGGAGCGCCTCACGCGCGAGACGGGCGGGGCGGTCTTCGAGGTTCACCCGGGCGAGCGGGGACCGCGCTGAGGCGCGAAGCGACAGCGCACGGTCGCTCCCGGCACGAAGAAGGGGGAGCGGAAAAGACCCGTGGACTCGATATCCACCTGCACCCGCAGGACCCGCCCGTCCTCCACCGCGGCTCCGACCACCCGGCTGCGGAGCTTCTTGCCCCAGACCAGGACCTCGACGCCCGTCAGCTTTCCCCGGCTGGCCGGCCACTCCAGAAGGGCGCGCGCGTTGAACATGTTGGGCGTGCTGCAGAGGTCGCCGTGGAAGGTGTCCGTGAGCGTGGCGGGCAGTCCGGCGTCGAGCAGCACCGCGTCCTGCTCGAGCAGCTTGAAGGGCGAGCCGACCGCCGGGATCTTCAGGCGCACCGAGGGGTCTCCGAACAACACCCGGGAGGCGGTGCCATAGAGCATCGTCTGGCTGACGGTCCACGAGGGCGTGACGCCGGGCTCGAGGTGGGGCAGCCGGGGCCGGCTGGCGCCCAGGGCCAGGATGACTTCGTCCTGCGTTCCCTTGATGAGGTCGCCGGCCGAGCCGCCCGTCAGGGCCAACCGGTCGATCTCCTGGTAGACCGGCATTCCGTGGTCGGGGTAGAGCGAGGCGAAGTAGGCCAGCGGCCGGCTTCGCAAGGTGGCCAGGCAGAAGCTGGGCGAGCTGTCGGTCACGCCGCCGAAACAGCACCCGTTGAACAGGAAGGCCGGCGCCAGCGGGAGCTGGCTCCAATCAGCGGCCTGCATGCCGCCGAGCACGCCCGCCGGGTCGCCGTGGCCTCCGAGATGGAGCAGCCCGGCGGTGGCCATCAGGAGCACGTCGTCGTGCGAGAGCTTTCCGGCCGGATGGCCAAAGCTGCGCCCGTCCAGCCGGGCGGACACGGCCGGGAGAAAGTAGCTTCCTCGGACCGGCTCGGAGGAGCCCACGATCGGCCCCAGATTGTCGACCAGGCGCGGGGGCACCGTCTCCTTTCCCGCCAGCACCCCCTCGAGCCGGGCGAAGTAGGCGTCGGTCGCCTCGCCCGTGAGAATGCCGGTGCGGGTGTCCACGAACGGGTCCTCGTCCAGTCCGGCGGTGAGCTCCATCCAGCGCCAGGCAAAGTCCACGTTCAGCTCCTGGGGAGTCATGAAGAGGAGGGTGTAGCGCGGTCGAACCTTCTTCAGGACGCCCAGACAGGCCTGGGGCCGGATCGGATCGAGCGCCAGCCGGCGGCTGCCTGGATGCAGTCGGGCCGCGCGCGCGAGGGCGGGCGCGTAGGCTTTCTCCGCCCGTTGCGTGGCCAGGATGAGGTACGGTCCCCTCTCGTCCAGCGTGACGGGGAGACCGGGCTCGGCCCGAACCGTCCCGAGCAAGAGACCCACGACCAGGAGGCAGGCTCGCCACCGCATGCCCGGGAGTTCGACATCCGCGCGTATGATCCAGCTCATTGGCGCCCCTCTGGCATAAGCGCACAATGGGCTCATGAGTAAGAAGATTCTGGTTCCCCTCGATGGCTCGCCGGTGGCCGAGCAGGTCCTGCCTCACGTGTGCGCTTGCGCCCGGACCCACGGATCCGACAGCGAGTTGATTTTGTTGCGCGTGCTCGAGTCCGTGAGCGACGACGACCTGGGGCCCGAGCTTGCCCGCGTCCAGCGCGAGGAAGCGGGTCGCTACCTGACCGGGATCGCGGTGGACCTCGGGGCTCTCGGCTTGCGGGTGCGCACGCGCCTGGCGCCGCCCGGCCGCGTGGACGAGGTGATCGTGACGGTCGCGCGCGACGAGCAGGCCGACCTGGTCGCTCTCTGCTCGCGCGGCCGCACGGGCTGGCGGAGATTTCTGGGCAGCGTGGCGGAGCACGTGTTGCGGCGCGCCAGCGTTCCGGCGCTGCTGGTGCCCGCCGCCGAGGGCACTTTCGACTGGCGTCAGGCTCCCCCGCCGGCCTACCGCACGCTCTTGATTCCCCTGGACGGCTCGCCGCTGGGCGAAGTGGCCCTGCGCTTTGGCCACACCCTCCCGCTTCGCCCCCGACAGATCCACCTGATGCAGGCCGATGACGTGGAGACGCGGCTGCCCGGCCTCCGGCAGAGCGAGCCGATGCGCGACAACCTGAGACAGATCGCCGATTACCTCGAGGCCCGCGGCGCGCAGCCCGAGCTGGCGGGGTGTCCGGTCGAGTGCCACGTTTGCGAAGGGGTGGCCGGCGAGGCGATCCTCGAGGAGATCGAGGCTCTCGAGCCGGACCTGGTCGTCATGTCCACCCACGGTCGCCGTGGCCTCGACCGCCTCTCGTTCGGCAGCGTGGCCGAGCAGGTCGTGCGCCGTTCCTCGCGCCCCGTGCTGCTGATGCACCCGGCCCGGCCCCAGAGCCCCCGGCTCAGCCTGTCCGAGCGCAACGTCCTGCTGCTCTAGAACACACAAGGAGGCAACCATGCATCACGAAAGCGATCTGCGCTATCCCCTGGAGATGCCCCCCGAGCAGTTGCTGGAGGCCCCCATCTGGGCCACCCGGCTGGCTCACAACATTCAGTATCTGCTGCGGCGCGTGACCGACCTCGAAAGGCAGCTCGAAGAGGTCAACCGCCGACAGGAAGCGATGGCTGTGCGACAGGAGACCATGGCGACCGGGCTGGTTCCGGGAGAGGGTTGACGGTGAGCCGCATGCTCTCCGAGATCTGCGCTCTGATTCCGGCCTACCAGCCGGAGCCCCCGGTGCTCGGGGTGGCCGTCGACCTGCTCGAGGCAGGGATCGGTCGCCTGGTGGTCGTGGACGATGGCAGCACGCGTCCTGACGCGAGCGCGATTTTCGGGGCCCTGCGCCAGTTGCCGCGCACCACCGTGCTGACACATCCCCAGAACCGCGGCAAGGGCGCGGCCCTGCGCACGGGATTCAAGCATATCCTCCAGACCGCCAGCCTCAGCGAGCTCGGCGCCGTGACCCTGGATGCCGACGGCCAGCATCACGTGGACGATGTGCTCGCGGTCGCGCGAGCGCTGGAGCGCTATCCGCGGGACCTGGTGCTGGGCTGCCGGACCTTCCGAGAAGCCTGTGTTCCGCTCGGACGTAAGGTCGGGAGCGTCTTTCAGCGCCTGATCACGTTCTTGCTGCTGGGACGCGACATCCGCGACGTGCAGACCGGTCTGCGGGGAATCCCGCTGGAGCTGATGCCCGCCCTGGTCGACATTCAGGCCGACCGCTTCGAGTACGAGATGGAGATGGTCTGGCAGGCGCGCCTGGGCCCCATCCGGCAGATTCCCGTGCGGAGCATCTACATCGGTCGCAATGAGTCCTCGCACTTTCATCCCGTGCACGACACCCTGCGCTTCTATGGCGCTCTGGCCCGCCTGCGCCTGAGCTGGCTGCGGGCGCTCACCCACCTTTGAAACCAACCAGGAGGTAACGCCATGCACCAGGAGATCAAGGAACTGCTCGATATCGAGCCCAGCGGAGCGCCGCTCATCAGTCTCTATCTGGACACCACCCGTCCGGCCGGGACCCGGCAGTTCGAGCCCTGGCTGAGAAGCCGGCTCAAGGCGATCGAGCGCTCGCTGTCGGAAGAGGAGGTCGTGCCGTTCGAGCGCGCGGCCCGGCACCTGTGGGAGGCCGTCGACGCGGTGCCCGCCGACGTCGCGGGTGTGGCGGTCTTCGCGTGCGAGGATCCGAAGGTGCTCAAGTGCCTGCCTTCGGACAAGCCCTACAGCAATCAGGTCGCTGTCAGCCACGCGCCCGTGGTCTACCCTCTGGTCCGGCGGCTCGACGAGCACGTCGCGGTGGCCGCCCTGGTCGTGGACAAGGAGTTGGCCCGGATCTACACGGTGCGACTGGGCAAGATCGCTCAGGCCGCCACGGTGGCGCACGCTCCCGAGCATCCCGAGAAGCCCGGCCGGCCCTCGGCTCGCCACGGGAACGGGTATGGCGCCAGCGAGCTCAAGTATCAGCGCCGGCTCCGGCAGCAGTCGGAGCATTACCTGCTGGAGGTCGTGGAGGCTCTGCGTCGCGTCGTGGAGCGCGAGCACATCGGCATGCTGGTGCTGGCCGGCAACCAGCAGGTGACCCACCAGATCGAGAAGCACCTTCCGCCCGGCCTGCACGAGAAGCTGGTGGCCACCCACAAGCTGCCGGCCTACAGTAGCGAGCAGGAGGTCCTGCGCCTGACTCTGACTGACCTCGAAGGCACGCTGGAGACGCGGCGGAAAGCCCTGGCCTCCAGTCTGGTCCACGAGTTTCGTCAGGGAGGCCTGGCGGTGCTGGGCACCGGAGGCACGCTGCGCGCGCTGTTCCGGGGGCAGGCGGAGGAGGTGCTGCTGCACCCGGGTTTCGGAGCTCACGGCCGACTCTGTCTCGAATGCGGCCAGCCGGCCTCGGACGCCGTTGAAGCCTGTCCGCTTTGCCAGGGCTCGCTGGGGCCGAGCATCGAGTTGCGTGAGCTGATCGCGCGCCAGGCCGAGCAGACCGGTGCCCTGGTCGAGGAGGCGGACGCCGCCGAGCTGGTCGCCTGGGAGGGGATCGGCGCCTGGCTGCGCTTCCCCGAGGCCTGACCGAGCTCTAGAGCGTGTTGACATTCGACTGCCGCCTCCTGTGGATAATTGAAGGATATTCTCTATCGCCGTCGCATTACCGAGCGCGATTCTGCAGAGGGGGACTTGGCCATGCCGGTGGAGGAGA
>JBDHVW010000086.1:0-35206 GCA_039809865.1 Vulcanimicrobiota bacterium | reverse complement strand
GAGTCCAGACGTAGTCGAATTTCCCGGCGGTGCTCACGGGGAAAGTAACGTCGGGGACAATGTGAGAGAACAACGACCCGGTTACCTGCAGTGAGTCGGGCGTGAAGGCCACGTAGGGCGGGACCTCCCCTAAGAGGCGATAGGGGACATTCTGACCAACACCATCGTTGACGAGTTGCACCAGTTGCGAACCACCCTCGCGCGCGGAGCGGCGCTCTGGAGGTTCAATCTGTCGCGCCAGCGATTTAATGGTTTCGGCCGAGCGACGGTTGAGCGCAATGGGAATCCAGCCTTGGTCAGTATGAATGGCAGCGCCCACGACTCCATAGGCCCGACTGTTGCCGCCTACAAATCCCACCGGCCCGGACTCAGCCGGAGCGGAAGGATCAATTTTGCCCCCCCCCGGTACAATTTAAGCATAGTGCCAGCAGTAGAAGTGAACAGAGCCTACAGCCTGCGCGCATCGAAGGAATCCCTCCCTATCTCGTTGTATTCTGAAGCTCATGGTTTGAATCCTTTTGATAAATATTAGAGTTCTCATCGGAACATCTTCAGCGGCTGAGCCCCAGGAAGTAGGTCACCTCTTGCACCAGCGCTTGAGCTCGGGGCCGCGCCCAAAGCGGAGTTTGTGCGCGATACGAGTCGCCAGTTCGGCAAGGACTCGTTCGAGAGTCTGGGACAGGTCCTCGGGCTGGCGGACTTCTATGCCAAACGCTATCAGGGAATGCAGGCCGCCCCGCTGTATGACCGGGCGGTGGCCATTCTCGACCGCGAATTCGAGGTACGCGGAGACGACGGCCAGGTGAGCCGCGTGGCGGGCGCCGCCGGGGTCTACGCCCAGGCCGCCGGCTTCTACGAGAACTACGCCAAGCCCCAACAGGCGGTGGACTGCTGGACCAAAGCCATCACCTTGCGCGAAAAGCTGGGTCAGCCAGCCGATCAAGAGCGCCTGGGGCTGGCCTTCTACCACCAGCGCCAGGGACGCCATGATCTGGCCGAGGGAGTGCCGCGCACCACGCTGGAGCGCCGCATCGAGCGCCTGGGTGCCGGCCACCCGGAGCTGGCCGAGATCGCGGACAAGGTGCCGGCCTTCGACCGCCTCTCCTCGGCTCTCTTCGGTCTCCAGAACACCCGTCGCGACGCCCACGGCAAGGGCTGGCTGCTGGCCGCCAACTACCGGGAGCTGAACCGCGTTTACGCGAATCTGGGAATGCCGGCGGCCGCCAGCGAGATGGGCGATTGCGCTCGCGAGGCCGAGCTGGCCGACAAGGTCAAAGGCCCGGCCTACCCGGGTCTGCGGGCCGACCTGGAATGGCTGGTAGGCTATTACCGCCGAACGGGCGATCAGACCTCGGCCTTCCACCTGCAGAAGCGTCTCGACCGCTAGGCCGTCCCGTCGGCCTGGCGGATGGCCTCCGCGTAGCGGCCCTCCCCCACCAGCTCGAGCTCGAGGGCGGTGCGCCGCACCAGGCTCTGCACCTCGGGCTCCTGGTAGTAGCGGCTGGCCTGCAGCAACTCCCAGAGCTTGTTCAGCTCATGGCGTGCGCCCCCCACGTTGCCCGACGCCCGCTTGGCCTGGGCCAGCGCCAGGCGCGTGCGCAGGACCTCGGGCGGGTTGTAGCTGGCGTAGGTCTCCAGGTGCTCGAGCAAACCCTGGATGCGCTCCACATCGGCCTTCTGGCTGGCGATCCGCGTGGCCACCTCGACCTTCAGGTCGTTCGGATCCACGTCCGCCTCGTTCAGCTCCGCCAGGACCTCGACGTACTGGCCCTGCTGGAACTTTTCTTTCAGCCGGGCGGGCAGATTCGGCACCCGCTCGTAGTCCTGGGGCGGCCCCAGCGGACGCATCAACTGCGTGGCGCCGCCGTTATCCAGCCAGAGACACATCTCCAACACTTTCTCGCCCTCGACCCGGAACCACATCCTGCGCGGGGTCGGCTCGTAGGGCCAGTCGTACTCGAGCTTCCCGTCCTGCTCGCGGGTGGGCGGGCCGTAGACCTCGCGCACCCGCCGGGTGCCGGCGAAGATGTCCTCCTCATCCTCGGGCGCGCCCAGACAGGCCATGCTGGCGGTCCCCATGACCTCGAGACTGCAGGTGGACACCGCGTGCGGCGGGATGTCCTGCACCTCGGCCAGCGGCCCCCACAGGCCCAGTCCGAGGCGCACCTCCAGCACCTTGCCGTCGCGCGCCCCGGCACAGAGCACGGCAGTGCGGGTTTCATTGGTGTAGTAGTGCAGGGTCATCCCATCGGCCCCATCGACCTGATAGCCGGGAGGCCCTTTGCGATTCTGCACCTGAATCAGGGAGTTCACTTCGGCGGGCGGAGTCTTCCCTACCCGAATCTGGGCGATCTCGAACTCGTCCTTGAACATAGGCCTGGCTTCGTTTGGCGCCGGCGGGCTCCCTCTCCTCAGCCGCTCAAGTAAAAGAGCTCGAGGATCTCGCAGTGGTGCCCGTAGAGACGGGACCAGCCTTCGCGCAGGTCGGAGGTTTGCCGCGAGTCGAAGACGCTCTGCATCTGCCCGAGACCGGCCCACATACCCTCGGCGTGCGCCAGAAGCTGGTTGCGGCGCTCCGATTCGGGCTGCTGCGAGGCCCGCTCGAAGCCCTCCTCGAGCTCGGCCGCGAAGGCCTCCAGGATGGGCGCGAGGGTGGCCAGGGAGGCCTGCCCGGTCTCCACCCTTCTGACGGCCTGGAAGACCGTCAGAAGGCCCGGAGTGAGAGCCTCGAGATCGGGGGCCGGGAAAGCCCGCAGGTCGGGGTAGAGCGCTTCCAGACCGCAAGCCTGGCAGACCTCGGTCTGGGCGGCGCACAGGGGGCAGCGCAGCACTTCCTGGCTCAGTGCCAGGTAGGCGTCCCGGGCGGCGAGTTGAGCAGCTTGCAGCGCCTCGACCGAGGGCCCCACCGTCTCCTCGCGGAGCTCGCCCAGCAGTTGCTCGAGCGCCAGGGCCCCCTTCTGGTAGGCGCCGGTCAACCGGGCCAGCAGTCCGCGATACTCGGCGCACAGCGCCGGGTTTCCCACCACCAGCTGGCGAGTGGCCGCGGCGCTGAGCTGGGCATCCTGGTAGAGCTGCGACGTGGCCTCGTGGGCGCGGGCGTACGACCAGCGGCCCTCGGGCAAGGCCGCCAGGGCGAGGATCAGCTCCCCTACGTTGCGCGGTTGCTCGAGGACCGGTGGTCCAGAATCGGAGAAATTCCCAGCCAGAGCGCTGAGGATCGAGTTCACGGACTAGACTCCGAGCAGCGGATTGGCTCCCACGCCGGCCATGCCCGACAGACCCTGCTGGGTGGCGAGATCGAGCATGACTTCCTTCTGCGCGTTCTGCGAGAGGCGCCCATAGAACGCGGCGCCCAGCAGATCGCCCTTCATCGCGGCCAGCTTGGCCTTCATGCCGGTCTTCTTGGCGCGATGCATGTCGCGGGCGGTCTCACCGACCGGGTCCATGGCGGCTTTCATGATCTCGCCGCCCACGGTCTTCGGCTGGCCCGGGCCGCCGAGCGCGCCCTGGGCTCCGCCTCCGCAGCAGCCTCCGCTTCCGCAGCGGCTCTCGGCTCCTCCCACGGCTCCACCGCCGAAAGGTCCGGCCGGACCCATGAATCCGGAATCGAGTCCACCGACTCCACCGGGGCTTCTGAGGGCGTCGATCTGGTTCAGCATAGTTCCCAAGCTCCTTTATCTGTTGTTCCTTCAGTTGTAACGTGAACGCCCTGTGAACCGAGCCACCCGCTTATTACCAGATTGTTACCGATGTGAAAACAACGTAAACGGTGTTAAACGCAAAAACGCGCCCGGCGAAACCGGACGCGTTCTTGGGAGCCGAAGTCAGCCGAAGCTAATCGGTGACGAGCTCGATCAGGGCCATCGGGGCGCCGTCGCCCTTGCGGAAGCCGAGCTTGAGGATGCGGGTGTAACCGCCGCCGTTGCCGCTCTTGTCCTTGCGGGCCGCAAACTTGGGGGCCAGCGTCTGGAAGAGGCTCTCAGCCACGTCGCGGTCGTTCCTGCCCACGCCACGGCGCTCGGCGCCGGGCAGATGCCGGTAGACCTCACGCTTGTGGTGCAGGGCGTGGTGCTTGTCGTCCTTCACCTCGTGCGCCTTACGGGCGTTCGTGATGAGGCCGGCCACGAACTTGGCCAGCTCCTTCGCGCGCGTCTCCGTGGTGCTGATGCGACCGTGATTCAGAAGCGACTTGGCCATATTGCGCAGCATCGCCAGGCGATGGCCGGTCTGCCGGCCCAGGGTACGGGATTTGACTCTGTGTCTCATTTCGTCTCCTTAGTCAGGCGTGCTGGGCTGGAGCGAGAGATTGCGCTCCATCAGCTTGTCTTTGATCTCGTCGAGCGACTTCTGGCCGAAGTTCTTGAGCTTCATCACGTCCTCTTCCGAGTAGGTGAGCAGCTCGCCCACGGTGCGGATGCCGGCCCGCTTGAGGCAGTTCATCGAGCGCACCGACAGCGCCAGGTCTTCGATCGGAGTGTCCAGCATCTCGGACTCGGGGCCACGGTGCTCGTGGTCCACCTTGCTCGGCGGCTGGAGGTTGGTGAACAGCGACAGCTGCTCCTGGAGAATCTGGGCAGCCTGGCTGATGGCCTCGTAGGGCTTCAGGCTGTTGTCGGTCCACACTTCCAGGTTGAGGCGATCGAAGTCGGTGCGCTGACCGACGCGAGTGTCCTCGACCGTGTAGTTGACCTTCATGATCGGGCTGAAGATCGAGTCGACCGGGATGATCCCGATGACCTGCTCCTGGCTCGACTGCTTGTCGCTCGGGACGTAGCCCTGGCCGCGCGACACGTAGAGGTCCATCCCCAGACGGGCGGGCTTCTCCAGCGTGGCGATCTGCAGATCCGGGTTGAGGATCTCGACCTCGGGGTCGGGCAGGATGTCGGCGGCGGTGACCACGCCGGGTCCGCTGGACTCGAGACGCAGCAGCTTGCGCTTGTCGGTCATGAGCTTCAGCTTGAGCTTCTTGAGGTTCAAGATCATCTCGGTAGTGTCCTCACGGACGCCCTCGAGCGTGGAGAACTCGTGCAGCACACCGTCGATGCGGACGTGGGTCACGGCCGCGCCCACCAGAGCCGACAGCAGCACGCGGCGCAACGAGTTGCCCAGCGTGATGCCGAAACCGCGCTCCAGCGGCTCGATGATAAACTTGTTCTCGCCCACGCAAACCACGCGAGGCTCGGCCATCTCGACCGGGTTGGCCACCTGGGCCAGAATCGTATCCAGCATACTTTTAACTCCTTCTTCGAAGAACGCACAAAGGAGCGCCTTTCAGGCGCTCCCTCAGCCCCAGACTTACCGAGAGTAGAACTCGACGATCAGCTGCTCGTTGATCTGCGTGTCGATATCGGTTCTGTTAGGCAGGGCGTTGACCTTTCCTTCAATCACCTCGGCGTTGAGCTCGAGCCACTGGGGCATCGGGCGCACCGAGGCGCTCTGGACGGCGGCCTGAATGACCGCGTTGCCGCGGTGCTTCTCGTTCAGGGCCACCTGCTCGCCGGGCTTGACGAGGTAGGACGGGATGTCCACCTTCTTGCCGTTGATGCGCACGTTGCCGTGAGCCACGAGCTGACGGGCGGCCGAGCGGCTATAGGCGAAACCGAGGCGATACACCACGTTGTCCAGGCGACGCTCGAGGAAGCGCAGGAACACCTCGCCCGTCACGCCCGACTGCGCCGCGGCGCGGTCGAAGTAGTGGCGGAACTGGCGCTCGCTCACGCCGTAGATACGGCGAAGCTTCTGCTTCTCGCGCAGCTGGATGCCGTACTGCGACACCTTCTTCTGCCGGCCGGGGCCGTGCTGGCCCGGCGGGTAGTTACGCCGATCGACGGCGCACTTGGGGGTGAAGCAGCGCTCCCCTTTTAGGAACAACTTGGTTTGCTCTCTGCGGCAGAGCCGACAGACGGGCCCGGTGTATCTGGCCACTTTTCCTATCTCCTCCTGATTACCTGTGCAAAGCCTGTTTGGTGGCATGCGGTCGAGAGTTTAGAGTTAAGAGCCGAGAGTATCTCTGCGAGACTCTCTACTCTGAGCTCTACTCTCAACTAGACGCGACGACGCTTGGGCGGGCGGCAGCCGTTATGGGGAATCGGCGTGACATCCCGGATCAAGCTGATTTCGAGGCCGGCGGCCTGGAGCGAGCGGATAGCCGCTTCGCGACCCGAGCCGGGGCCGTTGACGTAAACTTCCACCGTGCGCATGCCGTGCTCGGAAGCCATCTGGGCCGCCTTCTCAGCCGCGACGCCCGCCGCGAACGGCGTGCTCTTGCGCGAGCCTTTGAAGTTGAGCGCGCCGGCCGAAGACCAGGCGAGCGAGTTGCCCTGCATGTCGGTGATGGTGACGATCGTGTTATTGAACGTCGACTGGATGTGGGCTACGCCACGAGGGATATTCTTGGAAACCTTCTTCCGCTGACGGCCGACTTTCTTAGCCATATCTTCCTCCTAGCCCTTAACCCTTGCTCTTCTTGCGCCCGACGGTCCGCTTCGGTCCCTTACGGGTCCGGGCGTTGGTCTTGGTGCGCTGACCGCGAACGGGGAGGCTGCGGCGATGGCGGACCCCACGATAGCAGTTGATCTCGATCAAACGCTTGATGTTCTGAGTGATCTCGCGGCGCAGATCGCCCTCGACCTTCTCATTCTTCTCGATGTGCTCGCGAAGCTTGTTGACCTCGTCCTCGGTCAGGGCGCGCACGCGCGTGAGCGGGTTCAGGCCAGTCTTGACCATGATGTCCCGCGCACGGGCCCGGCCGATGCCGAAGATGTAGGTCAAGGCTACCTCGACCACTTTGTCTCGAGGGAGGTCGACTCCCGCAATTCGAGCCACGATACTCCTCCTCTAACCCTGGATCTGCTTGTGCTTCGGATTCTTACAAATCACGCGCACCCTGCCCTTACGCAGGATGATGCGGCACTTCTCGCAACGCTTTTTGATAGACGGTTTGACTCGCATAACGTCTCCTTAGTTACCTATCCACCCGGTCGGTCGCCGCCTCGAGCAACGATGCGGCCACGCCCCGGGTCGTAGGGTGAGAGCTCCAGCGTGACGCGGTCACCGAGCAGAACTCGAACGACCTGCATGCGCGTCCCGGTCGCGAGATGCGCCAACACGCTCTGTCCACTCTCGAGTTGAACCCGGTAGAGGGAGTTCGGCAGCAGCTCTATGACGACGCCATCGAACATCCACTTGATCGCTCCGGTCCGAAAGTTTTGCATCCACGAGGATCGCCTCCAGACAAGTCTGTCGGCTCGCAGTTACGCAAAACTTTCGGCCCTCCGCTCGGGGCTCAAACTACACCGAGAGATAATAGGGGTTCATTTGCCGTTCGTCAAGATCTGCGGCCCATTTTCCGTGATCGCAATGGTATGCTCGAAGTGGGCAGAGGGTTGACGGTCCAGCGTGACGATCGTCCATTTGTCTGACAGCATCGTCACGTGATAAACTCCCAGGTTCACCATCGGCTCGATGGCGATGACCATCCCCGGCTCGAGCCGGGCGCCTTTGGTGTCGGTCACGTAGTTGGGGACCTGGGGGTCCTCGTGCATCTCGCGCCCCACCCCGTGGCCGACCAGCTCGCGCACCACCGAGAAGCCGTGCTTCTCGACGTGCGTCTGGACGGCTTTGGAGATGTCCCGCACGAAATTGCCCGGGCGCGCCTGGTCGATGCCCAGGTAGAGCGCCTCCTCCGTGACCTTCAAGAGCTTCTGGGATTCCGGCGTGATGTCGCCTACCGGGATGGTCGTCGCCGAGTCGGCGATGTATCCCTGAAAGCGCACGCCGCAATCCACGCTGACAATGTCACCGCTCTTGATGCGCCGGGGTCCCGGAATACCGTGCACCACCTCTTCGTTGATAGAGATGCACAGGCTGGCCGGGAACCCCTTATAACCTTTGAATGCAGGCACGCCGCCGCGCTCGACGATGTACTGCTCGGCCATCGCGTCGAGGTCGCGGGTGCGGACCTTTTCTTTGCAAGCCTCGCGCACCAGATTCAGGGCGCCGTGGAGGATCTCTCCGGCGTCCCGAATGATGCCGATCTCGCGCTCGCTCTTGAGGTTGATCACTTTTTCTTCTTTTTCTCCAGGAAGCGATCGATCTCGAGCGTGATGCGGGCGATCTCCTGGGTGCCATCCACGCTCCAGAGCTGGCCGGTGGAGCGATAGAAGTCCACCAGCGGGGCGGTCTGGTCGTGATAGACCTTGAGGCGCTCGCGCACGGTCTTTTCGTTGTCGTCCGCCCTCTGCTCGAGCTCCACGCCGCAGGCATCGCAATACCCGGGGACTTTCCCGGGCTTGGTCTCCATGTGGTAGATCTCGCCGCACTGGGGGCAGGTTCGCCGGAGGGTCAGGCGGTTGACCAGGAACTCGTCGCTCACGTCCAGCAAGATGACGGCCGTGAGAGGCTTCTTCTCGAGCTGCTTGTTGAGCGCCTCGGCCTGGGGCACGGTGCGGGGAAACCCGTCGAACAGGAATCCGTTCTCGCAATCCTTGCGCTTGAGCCGGTTCTTGACCATGTCCAGGACCACTTTGTCGGGCACGAGCTGCCCGGCGTTCATGAACCGGGAAGCCTCCTGGCCGAGCCGGGTCTGCTTCTTGATCTGCTCGCGCAGCATGTCGCCGGTCGAGATGTGACAGATGCCGTGCCGCTGGGAGATGATGACCGCCTGGGTACCTTTTCCGGCACCAGGCGGGCCGAGCAAAACCAACCGCACGTCAGGCCCCTTGCTTCATGAAGCCCTGATACTGACGCATGACCAGGCGGGCCTGGATTTGCTGCATCGTATCCAGGGCCACGCCCACGATGATCAGCATCGAGGTGGAGCCGAGATAGAAGCGGGTCACGCCGGTCGCCTGCATCAAGAAGGTGGGAAACACCGCGATGAAGGCCAGGAACACGGCCGAGACGAGGGTGATGCGGGCCAGCAGCCGCTCGAGGTACTCCACCGTCGGCTTGCCGGGGCGGATGCCGGGGATGAACCCGCCCGCCTTGCGCAGATTGTCCGACAGGTCTTGCACGTTGAGGGTAATGGCTGAATAGAAGTAGGTGAAGAAAATCACCAGTCCGGCGTAGATCAGGTTGTACAGAACACCCGACGGCTGATACCACTTCTCCAGGAACGTGTGCACCGGCATCAGCCAGGTCGCGTCCTTGGGCACGAAGGTCAGCAGCGTGTTGGGCAGGTACATGATCGAGATCGCGAAGATGATCGAGATCACGCCGGCGTTGTTGACGCGGATCGGGATGAAGGTGGAATGGCCGCCGTAGACCCGGCGGCCGACCTGGCGCTTGGGATACTGCACCGGCACCTTCCGCTGGCCGATGGTCACGTAGATGATGGCCACGATCAGCAGCAGGAAGCAGAAGAGGAACGCGCCCAGAGCGAGCCAGTATTTGGGACCCTGAACGTTGGCCAGTTGCAGCGTCTGGTCGAAGTACTTCGGGAACGACAGCGAGATGCCGCCGAAGATGAGCAGCGAGACACCGTTGCCGATGCCCTTGTCGCTCATCTGCTCGCCGAGCCACATCAGGAACGCGGTGCCGGCCATCAGGGTGAAGACCACCATCACGTAATAGGGGATCGTGTTGTAAAGAAAGACGCTCTCACCGTGGTCGTTGTAGCTGCGCAGGGAGAGAACCATCATGGTGGCCTGCATGAAGGCCAGCGTCATCGTCAGGCAGCGGGTGTACCAGGCGATCTTGCGCCGGCCGATGTCGCCGCCCTCTTTCTGCATGTCGTGGAGCTGCGGCACGACCACGGTAAGCAGCTGCATGATGATGGAAGCATTGATGTAGGGCGTGATGCCCATGGCGCCGATGGAGAAGCTAAACAGCGCACCGCCAGTAAACATGCCCAGAAACTGAAACAGCGTGTTGGACTGGACCAGGTTACCCCACACCTTAAGGTTGACGCCTGGAATTCCGATGTGGACGGTGAGGACGAAAACCGCCAGTCCCACAAACACGAAGCCGATCCGCTTGCGCAGATCGGTCACGGCCAGGGCGTCGGCAAACGTTCCCTGTTGCTGGGCCACCCTAGATCACCTCGACCTTTCCTCCCGCTGCCTCGATGGCCTCACGGGCGCTGCCGCTGGCGGCCTGGACGGTGACGGTGAGCTTCTTCTTGAGCTCGCCGTTGCCGAGCACTTTGACCGGGGCTTTGAGCGAGCTGATCAGGTTGCGCTCTTTGAGACCCTGAGCGTCGACCGTGGCGCCATCCTCGAACTTCTCGTCGAGGTCGCCCAGGTTGACCACCTGGTACTCGGTGCGGAACGGGTTCTTGAATCCGCGATACTTGGG
Source organism: Vulcanimicrobiota bacterium (assembly GCA_039809865.1). GTDB lineage: Bacteria > Vulcanimicrobiota > Xenobia > Xenobiales > QWHO01 > QWHO01. The sequence goes on along the minus strand of JBDHVW010000086.1, from coordinate 24,910 downwards.
CAGGCGGCGATACCAGGGGGTCTGACCACCCTCGAAGCCCGGGCCCTTACCGCCACCAGAGCGGGCGCCCTGGCCGTTCATGCCGCGTCCACAGAAGGTGCCGTCGGTCATGCCGCGACCCACGCGACGACGACGGTGACGCGCACCGGCTTTCGGTTTCATGTCATTGCCCTGCATGACTAAATGCCTCCCTCAGAGATGCCCGTGCCACGGTTCGTCAGAACGGCGGCCAGCTTCTTGCCGACGAGCTCTTCCACCGACTTGTTGCGGCGGGCGGCGATCTCTTCGGCGTTCATCAGCTCGCGCAGTCCTTTGACCGTCGCGTAAACGATGTTGATGGAATTGTCCGAGCCCAGCGACTTGGTCAGGATGTCCTTGATGCCCGCAAGCTCCACCACGGCGCGCACGGCGCCACCGGCGATAACGCCGGTTCCGGGCGCGGCCGGCTTGAGCATCACGCGCACCGAGCCAAAGACGCTGGTGTGCAGGTGGGGAATGGTGTGACCGGCCATCGGCACCTGGATCAGGGCCTTCTTGGCCTCCTCGGCGCCCTTCCGGATCGCCTCGGGAACCTCGGTGGCCTTGCCCAGACCGCAACCAACCACGCCGTTGCCGTCGCCGACGACGACCATGGCCGAGAAGCTGAAGCGCTTGCCGCCCTTCACCACCTTGGACACGCGGTTGACTTTGACGACGTGCTCTTTGAGCTCGAGACCGCTCGGGTCGATACGCTTTCTCATTAGAAGATCAGTCCTTTTTCCCGGGCGCCCTCGGCCAGAGCGGCCACACGTCCGTGATACTTATAGCCCGCGCGGTCGAACACGACCACCTGGATGCCTTTTTCGGCGGCCTTCTGGGCCACCAGCTCGCCGACTTTCTTGGCCCGCTCCTTGAGTGAGCCTTTCTCGCTCTTGAGCGACTCTTCGAGCGTGCTGGCCGACACGAGGGTGTTGCCGTTCTCGTCGTCGATCAGCTGAGCGTAAACGTGCTTGAGGCTGCGGAAGATGGCCAGACGCGGCCGCTCCGCGCAACCGAGCACGGTTTGCCGCACGCGCTCCTGACGGTAGCCGCGACGACTATTGCGAGAGGGTTTGTTGATCATGACGACTCCTTAACCTTTGAAGCGTTCAGCGCTGGCGCTTCACGCTATTTACCGGCTTTACCGGCTTTACCCATCTTGCGGAGCAAGACTTCGTTGACATAGCGGATACCCTTACCCTTATAGGGCTCGGGCGGACGCACGTTGCGCACGTTGGCGGCCACCTGGCCGACCAGCTGGCGGTCGATCCCCTTCACGTGAATCCGGTTGGTCTTGGCGCGAGCGTCGACTTCGACCTCGAACGTGATACCCGGCAGCGGCTCGATGTTGACGGGGTGCGAGTAACCCATCGCCAGTTGCAGGGTCTGGCCCTGCATCTGGGCGCGGTAACCGACGCCGACGATATCGAGCGAGCGGGTGAAGCCTTCGCTGACACCGGTGACCATATTCTGAACGAGCGTGCGCGTCAAGCCGTGCTGCGAGCGACTGCGGCGCTCGTCATTCTTGCGGGTGACGACGACTTTGCCGTCTTCTTTGGCGATCGACACTGCGGCCGGATCGAACTTCTGGGTGAGCTCACCCTTCTTGCCTTTCACCTTGACCTGGTCGTTGTCGACGGAAACGTCAACCCCGGCGGGAAGCGTGATGGGCAGGCGACCAATGCGTGACATCTTGTCCTCCTAGAATGTGGCCTCGTCTACCAGACGTAGGCCATCAGCTCGCCGCCGACGCCCATCTTCTGGGCGTTGCGACCGGTCAGAATACCGCGCGGGGTCGACACGACGACCGTGCCCAGACCACCGAAAATGCGGGGAATTTCGTCTTTGCCCACGTAGACCCGCAGGCCGGGCTTGCTGACGCGCTTGAGGCCACCGATGATGCGCTGACGATCATGGGTGTACTTCATGGTGATGCGCAGGGTGCCCTGGACTCCCGTCTGAATCAGCTGGTAGTCCTTGATGTAGCCTTCCTTCTTGAGGAGCTTGGCAAGCTGTTCTTTCACTTTGGACGCCGGGACGTCGACCTGGTCGTGCAGAGCGCGGTTGGCGTTGCGGACGCGGGTCAGCATATCGGCGATAGGATCGGTGGTCGGCATAAACTTACTCCCTTAAAATTTCAGCTACGCTCGCAGACTCGCTGCGCGCTACGCTTGCTCCTTACCAGCTGGACTTGCGCACGCCCGGAATCTCACCCTTGTGCGCCATGGACCGGAAGCAAATACGGCACAGGCCGAACTTCCGCAGGTAGGCGCGCGGGCGGCCGCAGACGGAGCAGCGGTTGCGCAGGCGAACCTTGTATTTCACTCGCTTTTCGCGAGTCTTAATCTCTTGTGCCGTGGTGGCCATTGAACAAACGCTCCTTTACTGCTTGCGGAGAGGGCAGCCGAGCAAACGCATGAACTCGGCGCCTTCCTCATCGGTCTTGGCGGTGGTCACGATGCAGATGTCCATTCCGCGCACGCGATCGACCTTGTCGTAATCGATCTCGGGGAAGATGATCTGCTCCTTGAGCCCGAACGAGTAGTTGCCACGCCCGTCGAACGACTTGCCCGAGAGACCGCGGAAGTCGCGGATGCGGGGCAGCACCAGATTGAAGAGCTTGTCGAGGAAGGCCCACATCTTGGGACCGCGCAGCGTGACCTTGGCGCCAATCTTGACGCCGGCGCGCAGCTTGAAGTTACTGATGGCCTTCTTGGACTTGGTGACCACCGGCTTCTGGCCGGTGATGGCGACCATGTCGCCCACCGCGGCGTCCAGGATCTTGGGGTTGGCGATGGCTTCACCCAGACCCATGTTGACCACGACCTTCTCCAGGCGAGGGATCATCATGACGTTCTTGTATTTGAAGCGCTCCTTCATGGCCGGGGCCACTTCGGACCGGTACTTGTTCTTCAGCCGCAGCTCGATCTTCTGAAGCTTGCCATCGGACGTCTTGCCCGCCGGCGCCTTCTCTTTCTTGCCGCCGCCTTTACCCTCGGCGCCTTCGGGCTTGCCTTGTTTCTTCTCTGCCATCGCTATCTTCCTTAAATCATGCAGTTGAGAGTTGAGGGTTTAGAGTTGAGAGTAAAGCAGGGATACTCTCGACTCTGAACTCACGACTCTGAACTCAAAAATCGGCCTTGCACTTCTTGCAGACGCGGTAAACCTTCTTGGTCTCGCCCTCGGTCACGCGCTTGTTGCCCGTGCGCGAAGGCTTGTTGCATTTGGGGCAGACCAGCATGACGTTGCTGGAGTGGATCGGCATCGCCTTTTCCACGATTCCACCCTGGACGGCCGGCGGACGTGGCTTGGTGTGGCGCTTGACGAGGTTCACCCCGTCGACGGTCACCTTGCTCTTCCCCGGATCGACCTTGATCACTTTGCCCTTCTTGCCGGCGTAGGGGCCGGAGAGGACGAGAACGGTATCATCTTTCTTGACGTGCATCTTCTTACAGGACCTCGGGAGCCAAAGATACGATCTTCATGAACTCGCGATCGCGCAGCTCGCGCGCCACGGGGCCGAAGATGCGGGTTCCGCGGGGATTGAGATCGTCGCGGATGATGACCGCGGCATTCTCATCGAAGCGGATGTAGGATCCGTCCGGACGGCGGATCGGCTTTTTGGTGCGAACGACCACGCACTTGACCACGTCGCCCTTCTTGACGGCGCCACCGGGGGTGGCCGCCTTGACGGCGCAGACGATGATGTCGCCGATACTGGCGTACTTGCGCGTGGAACCGCCCATCACACGGATCACCATGACTTCACGAGCGCCGGAGTTATCGGCCACTCGGAGTCGGCTTTGCTGCTGAACCATAGCGTCTCCTTACCGAGCCTTCTCGAGAATGGTGACGACGCGCCACCGCTTCTCCTTGGAGATGGGACGGGTTTCCATGATCTTGACCTTGTCGCCCGGCTCGCAGGTGTTCTCCTCATCGTGCGCCTTCAGCCGGACCGTGCGCTTGATGATCTTCTTGTAGAGCGGGTGGGGGAACTGGCGGGTCACCGCCACCACCACCGTCTTTTCCATCTTGTTCGAAACCACCGTGCCGGTTCGGACCTTGCGGCGGGTTCGGGTTTGGGTAGCCTCAGCCATCGCTTAGCCCTCTTTCTTTCCGGTGAGTTCTTTTTCGCGGATCACCGTGTGCAGCTGCGCGATCTTCTTGCGGGTCTTCTTGACCTGCGAGTTGTCGGTCAGGCGCTGCGTGGCGATCTGAAAGCGCAGGTTGAAAAGCTCTTCCTGGGCCGACTTCAGATCGGTCGTCAGCTCGGCCACGGAGGCCTCGCGCAATTTCTTGGTATTACTCTTCATGCTCTCCACCCAGCGACTCGCGAACGAGGAATCGAGTGCGCATCGGCAGCTTGAAGGCCGCCAGGCGCATGGCTTCACGGGCCAGCTCTTCCGGAACACCGGCAACCTCGAAGAGGATGCGGCCCGGCTTGATCACCGCCACCCAGAACTCGGGCGAGCCTTTACCGGAACCCATGCGGGTCTCGGCCGGCTTCTTGGTGACCGACTTGTCGGGGAAGATGCGAATCCACACCTTACCACCGCGCTTGATGTGGCGGGTCATGGCCACACGAGCGGCTTCGATCTGCCGATCGGTTACCCAGCACGGCTCGGTCGACTGGAGGGCGAACTCGCCGAAGTGCACCTTGTTGCCACGGTGCGCCTTGCCTTTCATCCGGCCGCGCTGGACTTTACGGAACTTTACTCTCTTGGGAGCCAACATTGCTGTCTAATCCTCCAAACTAGAGCGTGGCTTCGGCGGCAGCCTGATGGGCCGCCTCGGCACGCTGCGGCAGGATCTCGCCGCGGTAAATCCAGACTTTGACACCGATGCGACCGTAGGTGGTCTTGGCCTCGGTGATGGCGTAATCGATGTCGGCGCGCAGGGTGTGCAGGGGAACCTTACCCTGGAAAGTCCGCTCGGTGCGGGCGATCTCAGCGCCGCCCAGGCGGCCGGAGATCTGCACCTTCACGCCCTTGGCGCCGGCTTTGATGGAGCGCAGCACCGCCTGCTTCATCGCGCGGCGGAAGCTGACGCGCTTCTCGAGCGACTCGGCGATGTTCTCACCCACCAGGTGGGCGTCCAGCTCGGGCTGCTTGATCTCGCTGACCGAGATCTTGATCGGCTTGCCGGTGAGCTTCTCGAGACCCTTGCGGAGCTCTTCGATGCCCGAACCGCGTTTGCCGATGACCAGGCCCGGCTTGGCCGTACTGAGGATCACGTGCACTTTGTTGGAAGCGCGCTCGATCTCGATCTTCGAGAGGCCGGCGTGACGGAGAACCTTCTTGAGGTGGCGGCGGATCTTGTAGTCCTCATACAGCCACTCCGCGTAGTTCTTCTGCTGGAACCAACGCGAGTCCCAACCTTTGATGACGCCGATTCTGAACCCGATCGGGTGAATCTTCTGACCCATAACTCTTACCGACCCTCCTCACGCACTTTCAACTCGATGGTCACGTGGCTGGTGTATTTCTTCACACCCGAAGCGCGACCACGAGCGCGCGGGATGAAACGCTTGATGGCCGGACCCTGGTCCACCCAGCAGCGCCACACGAAGAGACGCTCCGGGTCCAGCTCGTGATTGTTCTCGGCGTTGGCCACGGCCGAATTGAGCACCTTGACCAGCGTATGGGCGGCGCGCTTGCGGGCGAAGTTGAGGATGTTACGAGCATCCTCGACGTTGCGACCGCGGATGGCGTCGGCCACCAGGCGCATCTTGCGGGGCGCCGTGCGGATGTATTTGGCGATGGCGCGAGCGTCAGCTTTGACCGCCGCGGCCTTCCCGGCCTTCTTGCCGGTCTCCGCCTTCTTGGGGGGCTTGCCACCCTCGGCCTTCTTGCCCGAAGCAGCAGCCTTCTTGGCGGGAGCCTTCTCAGCCTTATCCGCGGCGGGCTTCTTCTCAGAAGCGGCAGCCTTCGGCTTCGCGGCAGGCTTCTCAGCCTTCTCCGCCTTGGGCTCGGCCTTGGCGGCCTTCTCCTTGGCGGGCTTCTTCTCAGTGCCCTCTTCGGGCTTATCCTTGCTGGCCATGGTTCCTCCGAAATTTCACTGGCTGAGACTCACGAGTGATTCACTCTGAACTCTCAACCCTCAACTCTCAACTACTTCTTGGGTTTGCTCTTCTTCTCGGTCTTGCCGCCCGAGTGACCGCGGTAGGTGCGGGTGGGCGCGAACTCGCCCAGCTTGTGGCCTACCATCTGCTCGGAGACGTAGATCGGCACGTGCTTGCGACCGTCGTGCACCGCAATCGTGTGGCCCACCATGTCGGGGGTCACCGTGCTGGCGCGCGCCCAGGTCTTGACGACCTTCTTCTCGTTCTTGGCGTTGAGAGCGTCGATCTTCTTGGCGACGTTCAGGTCCACGTAGGGACCCTTTTTAACCGATCTGGACACGGATCAAAACTCCTTTACCGATTCAGCTACGCTCGCAGGCGCGCTTCGTTGCTATTTCTTGCGCCGGCGGACGATCATCGCATCGCCGGGCTTGCTCTTGCGGGTCTTGAGACCCAGGGCCGGCTTGCCCCACGGCGTCGTCGACGGACGACCCGGAGTGGAGCGCGCCTCACCACCACCGTGCGGGTGATCGCAGGGGTTCATCGCCACGCCGCGGGTCTGGGGGCGAATGCCCTTCCAGCGCGAGCGGCCGGCTTTGCCGATGTCGACGTTCTCGTGCTCGAGATTGCCGACCTGGCCGACGGTGGCGCGGCAGTCCTGGGAGACGTAGCGCATCTCACCCGAAGGCAGACGCACCAGCACCAGGCCGCCCTCCTTGGCCATCAACTGGCCAGCGGCGCCGGCGGAGCGGACCATCTGGGCGCCACGGCCCGGATAGAGCTCCACGTTATGAATCACGGTTCCGACCGGCATCTTGCGCATCGGGAGCGCGTTACCGGGCTTGATGTCGGCTTCGTCGCCGCTCACCACGCGGTCGTCCACGGCCAGGCCGTTGACGTGCAGGATGTAGCGCTTCTCGCCGTCCACGTAGTGCAGCAGCGCGATGCGGGCCGAACGATTGGGGTCATACTCGATGGTGGCGACGCGGGCGGGGATACCGTCCTTGTTGCGTTTCCAATCGATGATCCGATACTGACGCTTGTGGCGGCCTCCACGATGACGCGAGGTCACGCGTCCCTGGGCGTTACGACCGCCCGTCTGATGGATGGGCTCGCAAAGCGGGGCGTGCGGCTTGGACGCAGTGATTTCATCGAAACCACTGACGCTCATATGGCGGCGGCCTGGGCTGGTCGGCTTGAACTTACGGGTCGACATCTGCCAGGGCTCCTTTCAAAAATCGCTAGAATTATGGGCTTGATAGCCCGGGTCGGAAGTGAACTGGATGTTAAACTTCGAGCAGCGGGGTGCCGTTGAGCTCGATCTTGTCGCCTTCACGCAGCGTGACGACGGCCTTCTTCCACTCGCGGGTCTCACCGATGGTCTTGCCACGGCGACGGGTCTTGGTAGCCACCAGCAGGGTGGTCACCTTGAGGACCTTCACTCCGAAGATCTCCTCGACGGCGCGGCGGATCTGAATCTTGTTGGCGGCCGGGAGCACCTCGAAGGTGTACTTGTTCTCGATCGCGATCGTCATCGATTTCTCGCTGATGATCGGGCGCTTGAGAATCTCCCGGGAGTTCATGCGGCGCAGGTGGGCGACGCTCGAGACCACTTTCTGGGGCTTGGGCTTGGCGGGCTTGCTCACGGCTTGAGCACCTCCGTAATCTTCTCCAGAGCGGCCTGAGTGAACACCAGGCGCTTGGCCATCACCACGTCGAGCAGGTTCAGGTTGTTGACGAACGCCACCCGCACGTTGGGCAGGTTGGCGGCCGACTTCTGCACCTTGACGTCGGCGGCGTCGAGCACGATGAGAGCCTTGGGCACGCCCAGGATCTTCTTCTTCTCGCCTTCGGCCGGCTTCTGCTTGGGCACCGCGGTCTCGACCTTGATGTCGGCCAGGAACTGGGCGAACGCCTTGGTCTTGAACTCCTTCATCTCGATGGCCTTGACCGGGATCAGACCCTCTTCGCGCACGCGCTGGGAGAGAGCCGACCGCATGGCCAGGTGGCGCATCTTGACGGGCAACTTCTGGGTATACTTGCGGGGACGGGGACCGAAGGTGGTGCCGCCGCCCTTCCAGATGGGGGAGCGCCGGGAGCCCGCACGGGCCATACCGGTGCCCTTCTGCCGCCAGGGCTTGCGACCGCCGCCGCGGACCTCTCCGCGGGTCTTGGTGCAGCTCGTGCCGTGGCGCAGGTTGGCCTGCAGGCCCACGGTGACCTGGTGGATGATGGCTTCGTGGTAATCCACTTCGAAAACTTCGGGCGCGAGCTCGATGTTTCCGACGCTTTTCCCACTCATATCGAGTACTGCAAGCTTAGGCATGGCAGCTCCTTACTTCTTGACCGACTTGGGCTGCTTGGCCGCGGCCTTGACAGTCACCAGACGGTTGTTGGGGCCCGGAATCGCGCCCCGGATGAGGATCAGGTTCTTCTCGGCGTCGATGCGCACGACGCGGAGGCCGGACTGGGTGACGGTGACGTCGCCCATGTGGCCGGGCTTCTTGAGGCCCACGAAGGTGCGGGCCGCATCGGTGGAGCCCGACGAGCACGGCTGACGATGGGTCATCGAGCCGTGGCTGCGCGGTCCGCCGCCGAAGCGATGGCGCTTCATCGTGCCCTGGAAACCTTTGCCCTTGCTGGTCGCGGTCACGTCGACCTTATCGCCGGCCTCGAACATCTCCACGCGAATCTCATCGCCGCGCTTGAGCGGATTGCTCGCTTCCACGCGGAACTCTTTGAGGTGGCGCAGGTTGGGCAGGTTGGGCATGTTGGCGTCGCCCTTTTTGGGGCGGAACTGACCGCGCTCGGGCTTGTTGAGAAGCTTCTCACGGATCTGGCCAAAGCCGACCTGAACGGCCTCGTAGCCGTCTTTGTCAGTGGTGCGGCGGCGCACGACGATACACGGGCCGGCTTCCACCACGGTGACCGGCACGATCAGGCCGTTCTCGTCGAACACCTGAGTCATCCCGATTTTTCTGCCAAGAATTGCCTTCATGACGGTCTAACTCCTAACCCTTGATCTCGATGTCGACGCCCGCCGGCAGATCGACCTTCATCAACTGCTCGATCGTCTTCTGGGACGGGTCGAAGTAGATGTCGATCAGCCGCTTGTGCGTGCGGATCTCGAAGTGCTCGCGAGACTTCTTGTCCACGTGGGGCGAGCGATTGACGCAGTAGATGTTCTTCTCCGTGGGCAGCGGCACCGGCCCGGAGATGTTGGCGCCCGTCTGGCGGGCGATCTGCACGATCTTCTCGGCCGACTCGTCGAGAATGGCGTGGTCGAACGCTTTGAGTCGGATACGGATACGCTGCTTGGCCATTGAGTGGGACTCCTTTTTTGTGTGGGGTCGACAGCCGACAGTCGACGGTCGACAGAAGGAACGAGAGGAGCCGGCCCGTTAGGACCGGCTCCTCGTATGGGGTCGAACCCCTTTAGGTGGTAACCTCGGTCACGACGCCGGCGCCGACCGTACGGCCACCCTCGCGGATGGCGAAGCGGAGGCCGACTTCGATGGCGATCGGCTGGATGAGTTTGACGTCCAGGGTGACGTTGTCACCCGGCATCACCATCTCCATGCCGTCCGGGAGCTTGCACTCGCCGGTCACGTCCGTCGTGCGGAAGTAGAACTGCGGGCGGTAGCCCTGGAAGAACGGCGTGTGACGGCCGCCCTCGTCCTTGCTCAGGACGTAGACGTTGGCTTTGTACTGGGTGTGGGGCTTGATGCTGCCGGGCTTGGCCAGCACCATGCCGCGCTCGATGTCGGTGCGGTTGACGCCGCGGAGCAGGAGGCCAACGTTGTCGCCAGCGCGACCCTCATCGAGGATCTTGCGGAACATCTCGACGCCGGTGACCACGGTCTTGCGGGTTTCGTCGCGGATACCCACGATCTCGACCTCTTCACCGGTTTTGATGATCCCGCGCTCGACGCGACCCGTGCCCACGGTGCCACGACCCGTGATGGTGAACACGTCCTCGATCGGCATCAGGAACGGCTGATCGATGGGGCGCTGGGGCTCGGGGATGTACTTGTCGAGGTGATCCATGAGCTCCCAAATCTTGGAGGCCCACTTGTCATTGCGCGACTTGTCGGCAGCGTTCAGAGCCTGCAGAGCGGAGCCCTTCACGATGGGGGTGTCGTCGCCGGGGAACTCGTACTTGTTGAGGAGGTCGCGGACTTCCATCTCGACGAGGTCGATGAGCTCGGAATCGTCAACCATGTCGACCTTGTTCAGGAACACGACGACGTAGGGCACGTTCACCTGGCGGGCCAGGAGGATGTGCTCGCGGGTCTGCGGCATCGGGCCGTCGGTGGAGGCGACCACGAGGATCGCACCGTCCATTTGCGCGGCGCCGGTGATCATGTTCTTGATGTAGTCGGCGTGACCGGGGCAGTCCACGTGGGCGTAGTGACGGCTGTCCGTCTCGTACTCGGCGTGGTAAATGGCGATCGTGATTCCACGAGCCTTCTCTTCGGGCGCGTTGTCGATCTCGTCGACGTTCAGCGCCTTGGCGCCCTTAGCCGCAGCCAGCACGTTCGTAATCGCAGCGGTCAGCGTGGTCTTTCCATGGTCGACGTGACCGATGGTGCCAACGTTGACGTGCGGCTTGGTGCGGACGAATTTCTCTTTACCCATTGTCTCCTCCGTTTCGTTCCCTGAAAGGCCTAGGTGGCCTTGCCGTTATAGCGGGCAATAATCTCTTCTTGAATGTTCTTCGGAACCTCGGCGTAATGCGCGAACTCCATAGTGTACGTACCACGACCCTGTGTCAAGGAGCGTAGATTGCCTACGTAGCCGAACATTTCCGACAGCGGAACCTGCGATTTGACCGTCTGCGTGTTCCCCGCGCTGGGGTTCACGCCTTCGATCTTGCCGCGGCGGCTGTTGATGTCACCGATCACGTCGCCGAGGTAGTTGTCCGGGACCACCACTTCGACCGCCATGATCGGTTCTTTGAGGTAATTGTCGTTCTTGCGCAGGGCCTCTTTGAGGCCCATCGAGCCGGCGATCTTGAACGCCATCTCGTTCGAGTCGACCTCGTGGTAGGAGCCGTCCACCAGGCGCACCTGGATGTCCACCACCGGGTAGCCGGCCAGCACGCCCGTGTTGAGCGCTTCCTTGACGCCGGCCTCGACCGGGGCCACATACTCCTTGGGAACCGTGCCGCCCACGATCTTGCTCTCGAAGACGAAGCCCTTCCCGGGGGGAAGCGGCTCGACCTCGAGCCAAACGTGACCGAACTGGCCGCGGCCGCCGGTCTGGCGTACGAAACGACCTTCGGCGCGCACGGCCTTGCGGATGGCTTCCTTGTAGGCCACCTGAGGTTTACCCACGTTGGCGCCCACCGAGAACTCGCGCAGCAGGCGGTCCACGATGATCTCCAGGTGGAGCTCGCCCATTCCGGAGATCACGCACTGGCCGGTGTCCTCATCGGTGCGGGTCCGGAAGGTCGGATCCTCCTCTGAGAGCTTGGCCAGGGAGAGGCCCATCTTGTCCTGGTCGGCTTTGGTCTTGGGCTCGATGGCCACGCTGATGACCGGTTCGGGGAACTCGATCTTCTCGAGCGTGATCGAGTTCTTCTCGTCCGACAGCGTGTCGCCCGTGGAGCTCTGCTTGAGTCCCACGATGGCGCCCAGCTCGCCGGCCTGGATGACGTCGACGTCCTCGCGGCGGTCGGCGTGCATGCGAAGCAGGCGGCCGATGCGCTCGCGTTTGCCGTTGTTCGAGTTCAGCACCGCGGTGCCGGCCCGCAGCATGCCCGAGTAGACGCGCGCGAAAGCCAGCTTGCCCACGTAGGGGTCGGTGGCGATCTTGAACACCAGGGCCGAGAGCGGCTCGTCCGGATCGGCGCGACGGATCTTCTCCTCACCCGTGTCCGGATCGTGACCGATGACAGCCGGCACTTCCAGCGGCGAGGGGAGATAATCCACCACGCCGTCCAGCATCGGCTGCACGCCCTTGTTCTTGAACGACGAGCCGCAGAAGACCGGGACGATCTCGTTGCTGACCGTGCGCTTGCGCAGAGCCCTTTTGACCTCTTCGTCGGTCAGCTCGATGCCCTCGAGGAACTTCATGGTGAGCTCCTCGTCGGCCTCGGCCGCGGCTTCGATCATCTTCTCACGGAACGACTCCATCTGGAGCTTCAGGTTCTCGGGGCAGTCCTCGATGGACATCTCCCGGCCCTGGTCGTCCTTGTAGATGATCGCCTTACGGGTCAAGAGGTCGACCATGCCCTGGAAGCCCGACTCTTCGCCGATGGGGATCTGCACGCAAACCGGGACTGCGCCCAGCCGCTCGCGGATGTGATCCACCGCCTGGAAGAAGTTGGCGCCCGTGCGGTCCATCTTGTTGACGTAAGCGATGCGCGGCACATTGTAACGCGACGCCTGGCGCCAAACGGTCTCACTCTGAGGCTGCACGCCAGCTACGGCGCAGAAGACGGCGACGACGCCATCGAGCACGCGCAGCGAGCGCTCCACCTCGACCGTGAAGTCCACGTGGCCGGGGGTGTCGATCACATTGATGATGGTGCCCTTCCACTCGGCATGGGTCACCGCCGAGGTGATCGTGATACCGCGCTCTTTCTCCTGGATCATCCAGTCCATGGTCGCGGCACCGGCGTCTACCTCGCCGATACGGTGCACTTTGCCCGTGTAAAAGAGGATACGCTCGGTGGTCGTGGTCTTACCCGCATCGATGTGGGCAGCGATCCCGATATTGCGCACCTTATGAAGGTCTATTTTTGTCTGCGAACTCAACTGTGATCAACTCCGAAGTCTCGAATGACTCCCCCGATTTTGGTCGAGGGTCCAGAGTTGAGAGTATCCTGGAGATACCCTTACCTTCTCTTAACTCTCGACTCTCAACTCTTGACTGGTAAATTACCAGCGATAGTGGGCGAAGGCTTTGTTGGCCTCGGCCATCCGGTGCGTGTCTTCCCGCTTCTTGACCGCGGTGCCGATGCCCTGAGAGGCGTCCAGCAGCTCGGCGGCGAGCTTCTCCATCATCGTCTTGCCAGAGCGCTTGCGGGCGGCTCCGATCAACCAGCGCATCGCCAGGCTGACGCGGCGGTCCGCACGGACCTCCACCGGAACCTGGTAGGTGGCGCCACCGACGCGGCGAGGACGAACCTCGACCAGCGGCATGGTGTTGTCCATCGCCTGGGTGAAGAGCATCAGGGCGTCCTTGCCAGCCTTCTTCGACAGTTGCTCCATGGAGCCGTAGAAGATCTGCTCGGCCAGGCTGCGCTTGCCGTCCATCATCACCTTGTTGATGAACTTGGTGACCATCTTGTTGTGATACTTCGGATCCGGCAGGACCTCGGGCTTGGAAACAGGGCCTTTCCTGGGCATTGCTAACTCCTCCTACTTCTTCCCGGCGGGAGCGCCGGCCTTGGGCCGCTTGGCGCCGTACTTGGAACGGGCCTGCTTGCGGTTGGCAACTCCGGCGGTGTCGAGCGTGCCACGCACGATGTGGTAGCGCACACCGGGGAGGTCCTTGACGCGGCCTCCGCGGATCAGGACGACCGAGTGCTCCTGAAGGTTGTGGCCCACGCCCGGGATGTAAGCGGTTACCTCGATCCCGTTGGTGAGACGCACACGGGCCACTTTACGCAGCGCCGAGTTCGGCTTCTTGGGGGTCACCGTCTTCACCTGAGTGCAGACTCCCCGCTTCTGGGGGGAACCCTTCGGGGTGCGGAAGGTCTTGAGCCGCAGGGAGTTGTACAGGAACTGCAGGGCGGGCGCCTTGCTCTTCCGCTTTGGGTCCTGACGGCCTTTCCTGACCAGTTGGTTGGTAGTGGGCATAATAAAAAAATCTCCCGGTCCGTTACGTTCAAATACCTTCCAACGGAGCCAGCAGATTCGGACAAAAGCTCTTGACGAGAGTGCCGTTTACCCGGCACCAGGGGTCAGAATTGACACCCCCTTCCGAAGCTGCTTCTCAGGGCCGTCCTCTGCGTCAGTATCCTCACCTGAAGTCTTTGCTCGCAGGCGTGCTGCGTGCTTCACTTGCAGGGTCATCGGACTTGCCGCAATGACGCCGGTCCATCAAAAAGTCCTGGCGATAATAGCACCCCCCTATGGGCCTGTCAACCCTATCCCCAGGCCATGTTGATAGCTGTCCACAGCCCAGTTAAAAACTTGCTCGTGTAACTTCGCGAACCAGGGAAACGCTGTGAGGCTGCGAAGCCCGGGGCTATGCGAGTTGGCATCTGTACCGGCGGGGGCGACGCCCCCGGTTTGAACGCCGTCATCCGGGCCGTCGTGGTGGCTGCCCACGGGCGAGGCTGGGAAGTCGTGGGGATCCGCGACGGCTACAACGGGCTCCTCGAGCCCCAGCACTACGCCGAGCCGCTGATCGAGCTGCAGCGCGAGACCGTGCGCGGAATCACCCACCTGGGCGGAACCATCCTGGGCACCACGAACCGCGGCAATCCGTTGCGCTATCCGGTTCTGGGGCCCGAGGGCTCAATGGTGGAGACCGACCGCTGCCCCGAGGTGGTCGAGAAACTCAAGGCGCATGGGATCGAGGCGCTGATCTGTCTGGGCGGCGACGGCAGCATGGAGATCGCCAACCGCCTGCACGAGCTGGGCGTGCGCGTGATCGGCGTGCCCAAGACCATCGACAACGACCTGGACGGCACGTTCGTCACCTTCGGTTTCGATACAGCGGTGGCGTTCGCAACCGAGTGCATCGACCGGCTGCACTCCACCGCCGAGGCCCACCAGCGCATCATGCTCGTCGAAGTGATGGGGCGCTACGCCGGCTGGATCGCCCTGCACGCGGGACTGGCGGGCACGGCCGACGTCATCTTGCTGCCCGAGGTCCCCTACTCCACCGAGGCCGTGGCTCGCAAGATCAGCGAGCGCAACGCGGCCGGGCGCCACTTCACCATCGTGGTGGTGGCCGAGGGGGCGCATCCTTCGGGCGGCACGGCCTCGGTCATCGCCCGCGAGGTCGGGCGCAAGGAGCGCCTGGGAGGCGCCGGCCTGCGCCTCATGCACGAGCTCGAGCAACTTTGCGGTCAGGAGACGCGCTGCGTCGTGCTGGGCCACCTCTTGCGGGGCGGCTCCCCCACCTCCGCCGACCGCCTGATCTCCCTGCGCTTCGGGGCAGCCGCCGTGCGCGGCCTGGCCGAGGGCCAGTCAGGCGTGCTGGTCGCGCTCGACCCGCCCCACGTGCGCTACATCCCTCTGCGCGAGTGCACGCGCCGCTGCAAGACCGTGCCGGTGGACTGCGATACCGTGCAGACCGCTCGCGACCTGGGCGTCTACTTCGGCGACGAGGTGCTGGTCGCGGGCTGACGCACGTTCAGTAGCTGAAGAAGTCGCGGATCTTGCGCATGAACTGCTCGGAGAGCACGTCCAGGCGCTGGGTGACGGTGGCCTGCACCGTCTCCTTCTCGCGGGCCTGCGCGTCCTCGAGCTCCTCGCGGGCGCGCTCGGTGCGCAGCTGGCGCTGGGCCAGCACGTTGGAGATGACTTCGGCCACCTGCGGGTTGTCGCGCATGATCGTCCGCAGGTCTTCCTTGTCCAGCATCAGCAGCTCGGAGTCCTCGGTGGCCTCGACCGTGGCCGAGCGGGGCTCGCCCGTCAGCAGCGCCATCTCGCCAAAATACTGACCGCCCTGCAGCTCGATGCTGAGGAAGACCTCGCCGCGCGGGTTCTTGGCGCTCACGCGCAGGCGGCCGCTCTTGATGATGTAGAACGAGTCGCCCGGCTCTCCCTGCTGGCAAATTTTCTCGCCGCGGGCATACAGCTGGTAACGGATGCGCCGCGTGAGCGTGTTCAGGTCGCCCTCTTCGAAGGCGTGCAGGAAGTCGACCTTGTCGAGCAGCGCGCGCACCTCGGTGGTGAGGTCCTGATGGGACTCCGGGGCGACCTGAATGATGTTGCGCATGGGGAACGGGATCTCCAGCCCGTCACGCGAGAAACGATACCAGATGGCCTCGCGCACTTTGCTCTCGATGGCGAAACGCTGGGGAAAGTTCGTGATCCAGAAGCGCAGCTTGTAACTGATGCTCGAGTCGGCGAACGTGGTCAACCACACCTCGGGACGCGGCTCGCTGAGCACCTCGTGCACCGAGTAGGCGGCCTCCAGGATGGCTCGCTTCACCACGTTGGGGGGATGCCGGTAATGGCAGCCCACCTCGACGAAGCGGGCGTGGTTGCGGGTGGGAGCCGAGAAGTTGTGCAGGTTGGCCTTGGCCACGGCCGAGTTGGGCAAGATCACGTAGTCGCCGGTCTGAGTGCGCAGCACCGTCGAGCGCCAGTCGATCTTCTCGACGCGCCCGGTGATCGAGTCGACCTCGAGGTCGTCGCCCAGATGGTAGGGGCGGGACAGGCTGAGCATGAGGCCGGCGAAGAAGTTGCCCAGGGTCTCCTGGAGCGCGAGACCGATGATGATGGACACCACCGTGGAGCCCAGCACCAGGCTGGACAGGTCCTTGCGCAGCACCACGCCCACCACCACCAGGATGACGATCACGTAGAACAGCACGCTGGTGAGATCGCGGAACAGGTGCGGAATGACCGTGCGCCGGATGACCGGGAAATAGTAGTCGTAAATGGCGGCCACGATGCCGTCCAGGATGATCAGGAAGCAGAGCGTGGTGATGGCCAGCTTGAGGTGATCCTTGATCGCCTCGCGCTCGTAGGGCGGCATGTTGGGGAGCAGGTCGAACACGCTGAAGGCGTAAAAAGCCACCAGCGCGAGCACCAGCAAGTAGGACCACATGCGCACGCGCCGGGTCACGGCGATGGCCAGCGGATGGCGCCACTGCACCCACTTGAAGAAGTAGGTGTAGGTCACGTGCATGATGAGGTACGTGACGAAGATCGAGGCCAGCGTGTACTTGGTGGTGTCGTCGAAGACCGCCAGATCGGGGTGGGTCTTGATCAGGACGTAGGCCAGCACGCCGTAGCACGTGGCCCGCAACCCGTAGCGAAAGGGTCGCGCCACGCGCGCCTTCTGACCTCCGGCGCGATAGCCGAAGACGACCGAGAGCCCGGTCTCGAAGGCCGTAACGGTGCCCAGGAAGATGATCCCCAGCAGCAGCCAGTTGGCGTAGGTATTGAAATCATCGATCTGGGTGCAGCCGAAGTAGGCGGGCAGAACGAACACCAGCGCCAGCACGATGTAGCGCAGGCGCTCCTGGAGCACGCGCAGCACCTCCAGCCGGGGCTGGGCGCGTCGAAAGGCCCAGTTATAGACCACGAGCAAAGCCACGAGGAGACCAAAAGTCTCCATCGTGGCCAGGAGCTGGTTCTGTTGCTGCGGCAGATCCCCCATGGAACGTGCGAGGTTCCGTGAGCGGGACTAGATTTCCTGGTGCGCGTGCCCTTCCGGGGCATAGCCGGTAGTGCCGCGACCGCCGCAATACCAGCATTTGCCGGTGCCGTTACACATATAACACGCAGCCGAGGCGTTGGTCCCCGTGCCGCCGCAGGACCAGCACTTGCCGTTGCCGCTGCAGCGCGAGCAGTTCGGGGCCAGATCGACGGCGAAGGCGCTACCGGCCAGGGCCACCAGAATGAGGAGGATAAAAAGTTTCTTGATCATTTTGAGTCTCCTTTCCGCGTCGGTGCGGGCGTCCAAATCTTTCTGGCCCGATTATGCCTCTTTCAGGAGCCGCGCCCAGAGGCAAAACCGAGAAAGTGTCCCAATAACGTCAACCAATTTTCCCGATTGTACCGGTGCTTTTCAGCCCGGATTGTGCTGAATGAGCCCGGCGCACGAGGGCGGGCTGGCACAGTCCGCGGCCAAAGGCGACGCCAACTGTGCATGCTATACTGTTGCCATGAAGCGTCGGGGTGTGGGCATCGGAACGGCTCTGCTGGTTGCTTTGCTGGTCCTTACCCTGGCCCTGGCGGTGAGCAGTTTGGGGGTCACCCACCTGCAACTGTTATCCCGCTCGGGCTCGGCTCACCGGGCCCTGGACGCCGCCCAGTCGGTCGTCTCGCTGGCGACCGAGCGCGCCATCGCCGATCCGGAGTTTGGCCTGACCCAGGACCGCGCGCTGCACGTCGACCTGCCCAGCGGGGGCACCGCCGACCTGTCGTTTGACGGAACTCCCCAGGTGCCGGCCTCGGTCAACAACATTCGCGGCACCGGCACGGTGCTGGCCTCGGACGGGCGCCGGGTCCCCCTCCACTCGGTGCTGCTCGTGGGCGTCGGCAACTTCGGCGGCTGTCGCAAGGTGGTGCGTTGCCTGGTGTCGCTGCCGCCCTTCCCCTACGCGGCCGCTGCCGACGGGCCCATCAGCTCGGCGGGACGCCTGGTCGTGGGCGAAATTCCCGCCAGCGGCGATACCGGCCAGCTGCAGCCCGCCCACCTGCTCAGCAATGCGCGCGGTCCGGCGGCCGTGCGCCTGGGCCCCGACAGCACCGTGCACGGGGACGTGCGGGCCGCGGGCAAGATCACCCTGGACCGCACCGTGGTGCTGGGTCAGGTCAAGCCCGATCAACCGCGCGAGCTCATCCCCCGAATCCGTTTGCTCGACTTCGATCCCAAGACGATGGGCAAATCCTACCGCGATCTGCGCGCCGCTCTGCCGGGCGAGCCGACCATGCGACTGAGCGGTGCCCTGCGTCACGTCGGGAACCGCACCCTCAAAGCCAACGTCGAGCTGGCCGGGGGCCTGGTCTTCGTGGACGGCGACCTCACGATCGAAGGCGGCCTCAACGGGCAGGGCCTGGTGATCACCACCGGAAAGCTCAAGATTCTGGGCCAGACCCGAGTCGAAGGCGAGGACAAGCTGGCGCTGTTGTCGGGCAAGAAGCTCTCCCTGCTGGGCAGCGATCGGGTCAGCGCGCAGATCCGCGGGGTGGTCTACACCGAGGGAGGCCTGGAGGCAAAGCGGATCAGCACCCGCGGGGCTCTGGTCGCCAGCCAGGGAGACGCCGTTTCGCTGGAGGACGCCAGCCTGTATCAGGACGGGCCGCTCACGCACGTCTCCATCGTGGTGGGCAGCGCGGGAGGCACCAATCAGGACATCTACCTGCACGCCACGCCTCCGACGAATTCGGGACTGGTCCTGTGCCAGGCCAGCTTCGACTACGATCCGGCGCCGAACATCCCCCACGCCCCCGGCTGGACCTACGACTCGCTCAGTTTCCACCCGCTGCGCAACGCGGACGGCTCCTACTCGGGCGTGCTCTCCTCGGGGGCGGGCGCCTGGAGCCAGAACGTCGGCCCGGCCGGCAGCATCGCCGACCTGGTCAGCCAGCTCAACAACCTGCTCAACTCCCAGGCGGGACCGTATCAATGGCACGTGGACGAGAATCACATGGAAGAGCTGATCTCGCTCTCGGCCGGCACCCAGACGGTCACCGAGCCGGAGGCCCCGTTCCAGGTCGTGGTCGACCCGAACGAGCTGCTGCCACTTGAGAAGCGGGCCCGCGTGCTGCTCTGGCAGGAGGGCTCTTCCGAGTAGGGGCGCTTCAGGAGTTCATCAGCAGCACGCGGCGCTGCAGGCGGAACCGCTGCTGACCGGCCCCGAACTCGACCTCCACCACGACCGTCCCGTCCGGCTGCTTTTGCACCTGGAAGTCGGTCATGCCGGCGGCAACCCGGCGCATCGCTCCCTCGGTGCCGATGCGCGCGAGCTGCGCGCCCGAAGGATTGAAGGCCTGCCCGGACTGGGGCGTGCGGGCCAGCTGCGGCGGGCCCGGAGGCCAGGTACGCCGGTTGAGGCCCTGCCCGTCCCAGTGGTAGACGATGAGCTCGCGCGCCCACATCTGGCGTCCGTCCGTGTCCACATCCACGAGCGGCTGGAGGCTCAGGTAGCCGTTCTGGAAGGTCACCCCGGCCGGCGTGCACGGGCGTAGCTCCTGGCCGAGGCGGTCCAGGGTGACGCTGGCCAGTTGCTGGACCTCCGCCTGCTCGCTGCCGCGGGTGGTGGCTCTGCCGGCCGGGACGACCACCTGCAGGATGAGCGTCAGAAAGAGGCCCAGCAGCGCGCAGGTGAGGAGCGCCTCGAGCAAGGTGACGCCTCTACTTGCGGACATCGGTCCTCCAGACCTCGCGCACCAGCTGATAGGTCCGGCCGCGGTCAGTCCAGGTGACGGTGGCGCGCAGCTTGCGCATGCGCTCGGCGCGAATCTTGGGCTCGGTGACGGGAAAGAACTCGATCTGGGAGTCGAAGCGGGTGCCGAATCCGTCCTGCGGGGGCCGGGTCACGGGCGCTCCCACCGCCAGCTCGGAGAAGGGGCGCGCCTGCCACTCGGCCAGAAGACCTCCGGCCAGAGCGTCCGCCTGGCTCTTCTGCCCCGCCACTCTCACGGCCGTCAGCGCGCTGGGAAACAGGTTGCTCACGAAGATGAGCACCAGCAGCAGGATGAACATGGCCACGATGGCCTCGATCAACGACAGGCCGCGCCTCACAACGACTCCAGCAGGCGCAGCGTGGGCAGCAAAGTGGCCAGCGCCACCAGGCCCGCGGCGATACCCATCAGCAGCATCAAAATCGGCTCCAGGGCGGCCACGGTCATTTCCAGCGCAGCCTCCAGGTCGAGCTCGATGAGACGCGCCGTCCACTGCAGCGTCTGGGGGAGCTTGCCGGCCTGCTCGCCCGCCGCCATCAGTTGCAGGAAAGCCGGCTGGAAGTAGCCGGTGGCCTCGAGGGCGCCGGTGAGCGTGGCCCCGTCATCCAGGGCGGTCTGAGCCCGCCCGAGACGGTCTTGCAGCACGGGGTCGCCGGTCGTCTGCACGGCCAGCGGCAAAGCCAGGTTGAGGGGCACGCCCACCTTCAGCTCCAGCGCCAGCGTGCTGGCAAAGCGCGCCTGGGTGGCCTGGCGCACGAGCCGGCCCAGGCGGGGCAATCTCAACCAGAGAGGCCAGGCGCGCGGGCTGCGCGCAAAGCGCACCAGGGCCACCAGGCCCAGTGCGACGAGCAACAGCCCGAGGGGGCTCAAGAGCCACCCGCTCAGCCCGAACAGCGCGCGCGTCAGCCAGGGGACCGGCACCCCGCTCTGGGCCAGCGCCGCCTGCTGCCCTCTCAGCACGAGCGGAGGCAACAGCAGCAGCCCCAGGCAGCAGAACAGAGTGAGCACCAGGGGGTAGGTGAGCGCCGCCCGCAGCCGCATCCAGGTGGCGTGGGTGCGCTCGGTGTGATCGGCCAGCAAGCTCAGCACCTCGACCATGCTGCCGGTATTCTCGGCCACCTGCAGCATCGCGCAGAGAAACCGCGAGCCCTGCATGGTGGCGTGCACACAAGCCGAGAGAGAGTGTCCGTGGTCGACGTGGTCGCGGATGCGCGAGCAGACCTCGCGCAGGGCGGGGTCGTCCCCTCCCTTCGTCAGCACGTCCAGGGACCGGCTGAACGACAGGCTCGCTCCCACCATCGTGGCCAGCGAGCGCAGCATGACCACCCGCGAGCGGGCCGCCAGAGGGACGAGAGGACCAGCCACCAGGTCCGGGTGCTTGACCTGGGGGATGGGCTTGCGGACCAGCGGTTTGACGGGCGGTCGCTGCCGCCGGGCCAGCTCGGCCTGCGACACGTGGCCCGGCCAGAGCTGCCCCTCCAGCTCGCGCGCGAGCTGCTGGAGGCGCACCAGGTGGGTGTGATTGAAGGCGACCGAGCGCTGGCGATGGTCGGCGTACAGCACGCCGTGCACGCGGGCGTCCGGGCCGCGCAGGGGCACGCACAGCACGCTGCGGACCTCGGACAGCACCAGGCTCGAGGTGGCCTCGAACTCAGCGTCCTCCTGGAGGTTGGCGGAAAGGACCGGCCGCGCCGAGTCGCGGACCCGCCGCACGACCTCGAGGCTGATGGGCAACGACTCGGCGCTGAGATCGGTGGGCAAACCCTGGGCCGCCTGCGCCAGGAGCTCCCCTTCGCGCCCGAACAGGACCAGCAGGCGCTCCGCGCTCAAGAACCGCGCCATGCGGCCCACGACCAGCTCGAATTGCTTCTTGAGACCAGAGTCGGTGGCGGTGATCAAGTCCAGCCCTCGAGCGCCTCGCGCAAGGCCTCGCCGGCCTGGGCCACGTCGGGGAAGCGGTCCTCGGGCGCCTTCTCCAGCATCTTGAGCACCACCGCGCCCACCTGGTCCGGCAAACCGCGCCGCAGCTCGCAGGGGTTCTGCGGGAGCTCGGTCAGGTGCATGAACACGACCTCCATCGGATTCTCGGCGTCGAAGGGACGCTGGCCGACGAGGCCCTCGAAGGCGATGATGCCCAGCGCATACTGATCCGAAGCGAAGTCGAAGTGGACGCCCTGCACCTGCTCGGGTGCCATGTAGGCCGGCGTGCCCAGGGCGGTGCCCGTGGCCGTGAGCGTGTCGGAATCGAGGTGTCGCGCGAGCCCGAAGTCGGTGACCTTGACCTTGCCCTTTTTGGTGAGCAGGACGTTATCGGGCTTGAGATCGCGATGCACCACGCCGCAACGGTGGGCGTAGGCGATGGCGTCGAACAGCGGCACCAGCACCTCCAGCGCCTCGGCTTTCGTCATTCCCTGGGGACGCAGCGCCGCGCGCAGGCTTCCTCCCTCGACGAGCTCCATGATGAGAAAGCTCATCCCGCGCTGCTCGCCGGAATCGTAGACCTGCGCGATGGACGGGTGCGTGAGTCGCGCCGAGAGGCTCACCTCGCGATGGAAACGCGCCTGGAAGCCGGGGTCGGCCACCACCTCGGAGTGCAGGATCTTGATCGCCACCATGCTCTTGTCCTGTTCGTGGCGCCCCGCGTAAACAGTGGCCATGCCCCCCCGACCCAACTCGTCCAGGACGGTGTAGGGGCCGACCCGCTTGGGCCTGGGCGAGCCGCCCGAGGAGGGAGCGGCGGCCGTTAGCGCGATCAGGGCCAGGGCGCGCTGGCGCAGGCGGTGCTGGAACCAGATCAGGGGCGCGGCCAGCAAGACCAGCCCCAGCAGGCCCCCGACCCACCACCGGAAGCGGAAGAGGTAGGCCCCGACCGAGGCGGGCTGCAACTGCAGCACCCCGGCGTGATCCTCCTCGCGCGGGTAAAAGGGCGTCTCGCGGATGCTCTCCACGGAGAGCGAGAAGTGGGCCGATTTCCAGCCGGGCTTTTCGACCGTGAGCTCGAGGACCTCGCGACCCTTGGGATCGATCGGCAGCTCCACCCCGGACACTCCCAGGGCGTCGAAATTGTTCGAGACCGTGGCCCCGGGCGGGTCGGTGTAGACGGTCAGGCGCAACTCCTCGGAGACGACGGGCGCGGCCAGGAGCAAGCACGTGAGAAGCGTGAGAAGCGGGCGCACTGAGCCTGCAAGATTCGACGCTCAGGCCGTGCTTTCCGCTAGCGAGGCGAGCAGAGCCTCGAGTCCGGCCTCGAAGGTCGCTTCGAGGTGGTTTGGGCCCAGATAGGGCGCCGCCTCGCGCAGGTGCGGGAGGGGCTCGGGCAGGTCCTGGTTGTCGATGGCCGACGGGGTGGGGTCGGCCTGGCGGCCCTCCACGGTCAGCTCCGAGAGGAGCGCCCCGTGCAGAAAGTAGCCCAGCAGGCGGAAGGCGCGCGCGGCTCCCTGCGGGCCGAATCCGGCCGCGCGGAAGATTCCCAGCAAGCCCTCCAGGAATCGCAGCGAGTCAGGATGATTGTAGCGGCGCGTGGCCATGAGCAGGAAGGCGCGCGGGTGCTGGTGGGCGACCTTACGGTAGCGGCGCATGGTCGTTCGGACCCGGTCCTGCCAGGCCCCCTTTTTTGGGATGACCACCTCGGCGATGAGGCGGTCGGCAACCGCATCCAGCAGGTGGCCCTTGCTGGGATAGTAGTGGTAGAGCGACATCGGCTCCACCTCGAGGCGCGCGGCCAGCTTGCGCCAGCTGAACGCCTCCAGGCCGCTCTCGTCGATGAGCGCGAGGGCCTGGGCGACGATTTTCTCTGGCTCGAGCCTGCCCACTTGACCAACCTTACAGCGTAAGGTTAGACTGAGTCAAGCTTACAGTGTAAGGGGGATTTCATGCGACTGCTGAACGAGACGATCGATGCCGAGGGCTGGGCCGACATGTATGCGGCGGCCCCGCCGGACTGGGCCGCTCAGGTGGGGATGGGCTGCCGTCGCTTTGGCGGCGCCACGGTGCTGACGTTGCGCTCGCTCCCCCATCCGATGTTCAACCGCGCCATCGGCCTGGGCGTGGTCGGCTCCGCTCCCCTGAACTCGGTGGTCGAGCACCTGCGGGCCGAAGGTGCCTCGCGCTGGGCCCTGAGCATCGCTCCCGGAGCCGGCCTCGAGACGGAGCTGACGTCGCTGGGTCTCGTGCCGGGCGCGCGCCTGGCGGTGCTGACGCGCTCGCTGGAGGACATCCAGCCGGCCCCCTGCCCCTTCAGGCTGAGCGAGGTCAGCCGTGAGAATGCCGCGGAGTTCGCGCGCGTGCTGGGCGAGGGCTACGGGACGCCGCCCTTCCTGGCACCCTGGAACGAGGCCATGGTGGGCCGTCCGGGTTGGACCTTCTACCTGGCCCGTGAAGGCGAGGTGGCGGTGGCCTGCGCGGGGCTCTTCGTGCACGGCGACGTCGCCATGCTGGCCATGGCGGCCACCCTGCCCTCGCATCGCGGGCGCGGCGCCCAGAGCGCCTTGATGGAGCGCCGCCTGCGCGACGCGCACGGCTGCCGCATGGTCGTCGCCCAGACCGATGACGACCCGGCCAACCCCTCGTTGCGCAACATGCTGCGAGCCGGCTTCACCGTCGCCTACTCCCGAACCTCATGGACCCCCTGAAGCTCCCCCTCGCCCGCCCCCCTCGCCCCGTTACCGTCCCCCATCTACGGTCACCCGTCCCGTCCCCCGTTTCCCGTCCCCCCTCTCCCGGCCTCCGTCTCCCCTCTCCCATCTCCCCTCTCCCATCTCCCATCTTCCCCCGTCCCCCCTCC
>JBDHVW010000085.1:0-35376 GCA_039809865.1 Vulcanimicrobiota bacterium | reverse complement strand
ACATGCGTGCGCAACTGTTGAGCGGGCAGTGGAAGCGCTTCATCCAGACCATCCTACAGCCGAGACCTTTCTGGGCATTGTCGGTCCGAGGAGTGGCTGCATGAAAACGGGAATGCTCCCGTGGAAGACTATGCTATCATTCGGAGGGGCTTGCGCGCTATCCTCGAGCGAAACGGCTATCAAGTTCTCGAAGCCCGCAACGGTGACGAGGCTTTGCTTCTCTACGATGACTCCGTCGACTTGGTCCTGACGGATCTCAATATGCCAGGAATGAGCGGCTTTCAGTTACTCCAGCAACTGCTCGTACGAAACCCCGGTCTAAGATTCGTGCTTCATACTGCTGACGATTGGATAGCCGTTCCAAGAACATGGAGGAAACTGATTAAGCCTTGTTCGGAGGAGACCCTTCTGCAAACAGTGACTGAGGCTCTCATTTGAGACACGGCCATTCTTGTCAAGATCCCGGCATCAACCAGAATCATAGTGGCCTCCCGAGTCTCGACCCAGGGGGGCCGCCGAAAGTCGACCTCCCTCCCCGTCCACGAAAACGAATCCTTCCGCTGGCAACGATGAGCCCGCGGACAGCGAAAATCTGCCTATCCAGGTGGTCGCGCACCCAGGCGTCGTAAACCTGGAACGAATCTGATGCTCACTCATTTCATGGATCAGGCTCGCGGGTTCGTTCACAGGGGTATATAGTCTGCGAGCGTCAGCCCGGGACCCGATAGCGCGTGAGACAGTCGGCGAGGTAGATAGCGTCCTCTCGGATTCCTCGTAGGAACTGGCTCCGAAAGCTCCGCAGACCCTCGAGCCCGAGGAAGAACAACCCTCGGACCTCGCGGCTCTCCGCACCAAAGAGGGACGGCCGACCCGTGACGGGGTCGGGCTGGATGAGGCCCCTGAGATGGGTCAGCGCTGGTCGGTAGCCGGTCGCGTAAATCACAAGATCGAACGGCAGGTCGCGTCCGTCGGTGAACACAACGGTGTCTTCTTCAAAATGACTGATCGCGGGCAGACATTGGACCAAGCCCACCTCGATTAGCCGGCGGGGAGGGCCGGCCGACATACGACTCTTGAGGGAGGGAGGAATGGGCAGCTCTGGCCAGTGGAGAAATGTTTCCTCCAGCACGTGAGCCAGCGGAGAGAGGCACGCTTCCAACATGCTTGGCAACGCGTAGCGTATCGGGGAGCGGTGCGAGAGGCAGACCTGGAAGCCGGCGCGGTAGAGGCTTTCAACGGTCTCTCCGGCCGTCCTTCGGTGCCCGACCACCAGCACGCGGGCGCGATTGTTGTTTACGAGGCGGCGCACGGTGTCCGGCTCACGGTAGTGGGCCGCGTGTATTTGAAGCACCTTACTCTCGCGTGCTCCTCGAAAAGAGGGTGTGTGGGGATTCGAGAAGTATCCCGTGGCATTGACCACCACGCGGGGAAGGAAGTCGCCCATAGTCGTCTCGACGCGGAACCGCCGGTCTTCCTTCCGCACGCTCTCCACTCCGACCGAAGTCACGTACTGCAGGTTGCGCTGGATGGCGTAGTCAGAAAGGTATTGGGCGTATTCCTCGCGCTCCGTCCGTCTGAGCGCGATGCGCCAACCTGCCTTGGTCGTGGGCAGAACGTTGTTGAGCCAGGGACCGAGCCTCGTGTTGGCGGCCATGCTGCGAAAAGTGTTACCGAGGTGGGGCGACTTTTCCAGGAGGAGGTAGTCGACTTTCCGCTCCTGCAGCTGTTGAGCCAGAGCCAAGCCTGCCGGACCTCCCCCTATGACGAGCACGCTCATATCTTCACGATAGGGGATGAGCTCCCGGCGGTCATTGATCTGGATCAATCGTTCCCCGCGTCAATTGCCGCGCATTAATGCGCCCACATTAACCAGTGGCAGATGTTGACCATCAAAAAGCACTCCCCCTGCCACAACGCTCAGTGGCCTCGATCGGCGCGCGTCTGGCCCATGCACACACGAGCGCCGGTCTCTCCTGCGGGGCTGGTCTGTCTGACGAGCCCTGGGTGAGCACGCGGCTCGCGAGCCCGCCGGGGAGGTCGAGCGGCTCACGGTCGAGTTCATTCGCTAGCAACGGCTCCGCGATAGGCAAGCCTAAGATCTGGCGGCGACTTGGTTGTGGCCCAGCGCGCTGACTACCGGCTCCGCCCCAGACCCCGAGCGTCCATCGTCATCTCCATCGCCTGGAGCGAGAGCGAGAAACTGTCCTGCCCGTGGCAGCAGCAACCGCCGGGGCGGAGCATCCCCCGTACCACCAACTTCTTTGATATGCGCGCCGAGGTATTGGGGACCTCTCCTCCGACTCGCGGGGCGAGTCTCCTCGTCTCAGTCCTATCAAGCCCAGCGGCGAAAGATCGCTTTCGAGATGCACCATGTGCCGAACTCGCCGCGCATTGTTCTGGCCCCGGCTGAGGGTATTGGGTTTCGTTGCTGCGCCTGCGTCACCGGCGGTGCTCCAGCGTTACGCCAAGCGCTTGCCCTCAGACAGAGCTGCGCCGAGGCCATTCCGGACGAGGCCGACGGCCGGTTGGCGGGAGTACTTCGTGGAGAGGCACCTGTAAGGCGGTCGGCGAAGCGATTTCGCATGAGCGTGGAAGTTCTGGTCGACGAAATCAAGCAGATGCACGAGGCGGTCCTGGGCGGAGTGCTGCACGAGGAACGCAACCCCGAAGCCGTCCTGACGGCGCTGGCGCAGGGAATTGGAGAGATTCCCCTGGTCCTGCAGTGGGACGAGGAGCCGCACTCGGTCGTGCTGCAAGAGCTGCGCGGCAACCGCGTGGTCTTTTTCAACGGTCTTCAGCCGGAGACCCCGTCCGACCCGGGCTCCGTGCTGACCGACGACGGACCGCAACGCGTGGCCGAGGAGCCAGGTCTGGAGAGCTTTTCGCGCGACGAGTTCGTGCGGCTCTTCGCCGAGCGCAACGCGGTCTGCTTGATGGGGTCCTGACCTCTCAGCCGCAAGCCAGGGCCCGGGCCGCTCCCTTGAGCAGCAGCGACCGCCCCGAGTCGAGCAGCACTCCCGACCCTTCGGCCTGCTCGAGAAAGCTCAGGCTGGCCTCGATGTCCTGCAGCCCCTCGAGGTAATCCGCCGGAGGCTGCTGTCCGGGCGGCCACAGGTCCAGCGCGCGGGCCAGGAGACCCCGGAACCAGACCACCTGATCGAGGAACACCGTGCGTGCGATCGAGCCCGACTCGAAGGCCGCGATGGCATCCATCATGCGTTTGAGGTTTTGCGTCATGGGCGGCGACTGACCCCCGCTCTCGGTCACGTCCAACAGAGTCTCGCGCACCATGGCCACGCGCGGCAGCACGGCTCCGCAACGCGAGCAGGCGGCGAAGTCGCTGCGGTTGAGCTGTCCGCAGTGCGCGCAAGGCGTTTTCCCTTCGCTCTCAGAAAGTTGCTGCAACTCGCGCCCCGCCTGGGCCAGGCCCTCGAAGGCCTCCAGGATGCTGCGCACCGCCTCGGGCCAGCCGGTCGGCTCGACGCAGAGCGACTCGATGGCCTGCTCCAGGTGCTCGAAATGCTCCTCGAGCTGGGACGCCAGCGCGGTCACCCGAGCCGAGCCCGAGAGCATGCGGGCAACCGAGGCCAGCTGGTTGCGCAGTCCCGCGATGTCGCCCAGGACGTCCTGCGGGTCGGCGGGCTGGCCCTCGCGCACCTGGTGAATCAGGCGGTTCAAGCCGGGATTGGGAGTGGGCCCGCGCTCCAGGGCGGCTTCCGCTTCGGCCCGCGCAAAGGCCTCCTGGGCCGCCAGAGCCACCCGATAATAGCTCTGCGCCAGCTGGCGAAACTCGGGGGTCTGCATGCGCTCGGCCCCCAGCAGGAGCTGCCCGACGTGCTCTTGCATCTGGCTCAGTGCCTCCGCGACCTCGTCCGGCAGATGGGGCGAGGCCAGGGCGTGCTCGAGCCGCCGGCGCTCGTCGGCCAGCATGGCTCCCACTCCTGCCGGGGAGCGGTTGGCCTGGATGGCGCGCAAGATGGCGTTGACGCCCGACAACCGGGTCGGGCCCATCGCCACTAGAGCCGCCTCACGATGGTCGTGCAGGCTCCGATCCAGCTCGCCGTTGGCGCTGCTCAGCTCGGCTGCGAGACGCTTGAGCTCGGCCGGGGGGCCCTGGACCTGCTTGCAGGCCTGGTCGAGCACCTGCCGATGTCGTTTGAACGCCTCGCGGACACGCTCCGCCTCGGCCGGAGCCCGGGCGGCCGCTTTCTCGAAACGGCGCCGCACGCGCTCGACCGAGCTCATCACGTCGGTCAGGATGAACCACAGCGAGCGCGGGTCCAACTCCCCCCGGGCGGCCTGCAGCATCGCTTCGGGCGCGGATAGGTCGCTCATGGCTTGAAAACGCAAGTTCTAGGAAATTTTCCAGGTCCCCTTTACTTTCCGGCCCTGGCTCGGTAAATTAACTTGGCAACATTCCGTTCATTATTTGTTAACATAGGGGGCCCCCTGAGCACCATCAATCAGCCCGATACGACGCCTACCCTTATCGCCCGTGGACCCGTAGGCGCCACAGGTCCTGGACCGCAGCTGGGAGTTCAGACCGGCAACTCGCTCCTTTTCGGGCCACAGATGCAGGGCCAGTTCGCGAACTTCGATCCGATGTTCGACCCCACCATGATGGCGATGTTGCTCGACCAGTTCACCAAAGGCCCCGAGGGACAGACCAAAGGCCGTCCCAGCGACGGCGCGCGGGTACAGCAGCACTATCCGCAGGCGGCACAGAGCAGCACTCCCAAGGAAACCCGCAACGGTGTGCAGTCGTCCAGTTGGGACGCGGCCTGGGCTGACGAAGAGGACGAGGGCCAGCCCGCGACTTACCAGTCCGAGGGTTTCAGCGTGCCCGAGCGCGGCGCCTCCAAGCGGTATCCCGTTTTTGGCGAGATGAAGGACTTCGCCCGCCAGCGCGGCGCCAAGGACGATTCACTGGTCGGGCCCAACTCCACCCCCTGGGAGGACGAAGCCAATCTGGGTCGAGTGGACTACCTGACTCAGATGGCCGGAGGCGACCTGGCCGAGGCCGTGTTGCAGGCCAGCCCCGAGCAGCGCGAGTTGATCTCCGACGGGGAGGCCAGGCTCGAAGCCAAGCTGCGCGAGGAAGAGGAGATGGGCTCGCCCGTTCCCATGTCCCGCCAGCGCATGATGTATGCCCAGAACGTGGAGGATCTCCACCAGCAGGGCAAGGTCGACCCCGAGATCGGCCAGCGCAACCGGGAGTACATGCAGCTGCTGGAGACGCGCGACCGCACGGCCATCGACATGGGCCTGAAATACGGCTACGGTCCTCCCCCCGGCTCGGATCCGGCTCAGATCGAGGAGTCGGCCTTCAATCCGCGCGCGCGTCGTCAGCCCGAGCAGCGGGCCGAGGATCGTCGCCAGCCGCCGGCCCCCACGGCCGAGGACCGCCGCCAGCCCCGCGCCGAGGATCGGCGCCAGGGCCAGGGCGAGGGTGGCGTCAAGGAAGTCAAGCTCGACAAATGGGGCGAGGGCAAGGCCAGCAGCACCTGGGGCGCTCTGCGCTCGGCCGGCTGGACCGACAAGGAGATTATTGCGAACAAGCTGGTCGACAGAGTCGGCGAAATGAACAAGCTCGACGACCCGGCCAAGGTGCAGGCCGGGCAGACCCTCAAGATCCCTACTAAGGGCGAGGCCGCGGCCCCGGCCGGTCAGGGAAAGGTGCTCTACGAGGCCGATGGTGGCCCCGCCCACCGCACCCCGAGCTGGGAGCAGAAGGACCAGCCCCAGACCCAGACCGGCACCAGCCAGTCCACGGGCGCCGCCCGGCCGACCGGCAGCGCCCAGCCGACCGGGGCCGCGCAACCGACAGGCGCCGCGCAGCCGACGGGCGAGGCGGCCAAACCGCAGGAGCCGCCCAAGCCTCCCTATGACCCGTCCAAGGACGCGACCGCCCTGAACGAAGCCATGAATGGCGGCCTGCTGGGCTGGGGCACCGATGAGGACAAGCTGTTCAAAGCGCTGGACGGCAAGACGCCCGAGCAGATCGACGCCATCAAGAAGCACTACGCCGACCACTTCGACCGCGACCTCGAGAAGGACCTCAAGTCGGACTTGAGCGGCAAGGAGCTCGACCGGGCCCAGGCGCTGCTGAAAGGCAACCAGGCCGCGGCCGACGCCGACAAGTTGCAGCACGCCATGAAGGGCGGTCTGTTCGGCATCGGCACGGACGAGAAGGCCATCTACGAGACGCTCGAGGGCAAGTCGCAGGTCGAGCGCGACGCCATCCTCAAGGAGTATGCGGCCCGCAACGACGGCAAGCCGCTGCGCGACGAGTTGAAGGGCGAGCTGTCGGGCGCCGAGCTCGACCGCGCCAACGCTCTGCTGGACGGCAATCAGGCCAAGGCCGACGCGGCCACCATGCGCCACGCCATGAAGGGCGGCCTGTTCGGCATCGGGACCGACGAGGACGCGATCTACAAGACGCTCGAGGGCAAGTCGCAGGTCGAACGCGACGCCATCCTCAAAGAATACAATGGGACCTACAAGGACGGCGACCAGCCGGGCGATCTCCGGGGCGACCTGAAGGGCGAGATGTCCGGCGCCGAGCTCGATCGAGCCAACGCGCTGATGGACGGCAACAAAGCCGCCGCCGACGCCGCCGCCCTGAACCACGCCATGAAGGGCGGGTTCCTGGGGATCGGTACTGACAAAGACACGATCTACAAGACGTTCGAGGGCAAGTCCGAGGACGAGCGCAAGGCCATCGTGGCCGCCTACGACAAGTATGGCAGCCTGGACACCCACTTCCAGGAGGAGATGTCCGGGAACGACCTGGAGAAAGCCAACAAGCTCGTCAGCGACGGCAAGCTGAGCGACGTGGATCGCCTGCGCTACGCCATCGAGGGCGCCGGCACCAACGAGGATGAAATCAAGGCGGTGTTGGGCGGCAAGTCCAAGGACGAGATCGCCGCCCTGCGCGCCGATTATCAGGCCACCACGAATCGCTCGCTGGACTCGGATCTCGAGGGAGACCTGTCGGGCCGCGAGCTGTTCGACGCCCGGCAAGACCTCAAGGGTCGCCCGGAGTCAGCCGAGGAAGCCGTGCAGCGCGCCAACGAGAAGTGGCAGTTCGAGCGGGGCGAGGGGAACGGCTTCGGGAACTGGTTCGTGGACACGTTCTCGGACAAGGGAACGCAGCTCGACAAGACGACCGGACGCATCAACGAGCAGTTCGAGCGCGTCGAGCAGCTCAAGTCGGAAGGCCGCATGGGCGAGGCGCGCGAGGCCGAGCAGCGGCTTTCGCAGCTGGTCGACTACGGCAACGACGACGTCAGGGGTTATCGCGAAGCCAAGGACAGCGCCGCCGATACGGCCGGCACCGTGGCGGCCACGGCCGCGTCGGTGGCGGTGGTGGTCGGAACAGCGGGCACCGCGACCCCGCTGGTGGCGGCCGGAATGGCCGCTGTGGCGGGCGCCGGGGCCAAGGTGGTCACCTCGGGATCGATTCAGGGTCAGGGGTATGGATGGGAGGCGGCTGTCAGCGACGCCGGGACGGGCGCGATCGACGGTCTCTCCACGGCGGTGGGAGCCAAAGCCGGCACCATGGCGGCCTCTTCGGTGGGCAAAGCCATGGCGGCGCGAGCGGAGGCCACACTGGCCAAAGAGGCGGGCGCCAAGGTGTTGACCACGGGCGCCACCCTGGTGGACGAAGCGGGCACCACGGCGGCCGGAGCCGCCACGCGCGCGGCGGGCACCGAGGCGGCGACCACGGCGGCAACCCAGGGCACCACGCAGGCGGCTGCGACCGGGACGACGCAGGCCGCCACCACGGGCACCACCCAGGCCGCCGCCACGGGCACCACGCAGGCGGCGGCTACCGGCACCACTCAGGCGGCCACGACCGCGACCACGGCGACGACGGCCAGCACGGCCACGACGACCGCGGCCGAGTCGGGCACGGCGGCCACGCGCACCTTCGGGCAGAAGGTGGCGATGGGGGCGACCGAGGGCGCGGTGGACGGCACCACCGGTGGCGCCATGGGCGGCGCGGGTCACACCGCGTTCAACGAGCACACCTGGGACGATGGGATTCTGGAGGGTCTCGAGCGCGTCGGCGAGGGCACGGCGATGGGCGCCGCGACCGGTCTGGCCGTGGGCGGCGTGGTTGGCGGCGGCATGCCGGTGGCCGGCAAGGCCATCAGCTCGGGCCGCGAGCTGGGTGGCGAAGCGGCCGCCTGGACGCGCGGCAAGATGGCCGACGCGGGCGACGCTCTGCGCGAGGGCGGACAGGGTGCCGTGAATCGCCTCAAGCAGGCCGGTCAGGACGTGATGGACTCCAACACGATGGGTCGCCTCAAGCAGGCCGGTCAGGACTTCGTGGACTCCAAGCCCATGAGCCGCGTCCGCCAGGCCGGCAAGGACGCCTGGGACTACGGGATGGATGGCGGTTACATCGGCAAGAAGCTGAAAGCCGCCAAAGGCGCCGCTGACGAAGCCGCCCCGGCGGCCGGGAAAGCCGCCGATGACGTGGCCGAGGGCGCAGCTCCGGCCGCGCCCAAGACCGAACCTGGCAACCCGAGCTTGCTGCAGCGGGCCAAACAGGCCGGCAGGGACTTCTATGACTACGGCATGGAGGGCGGCTACCTCGGCAAGAAGCTGAAAGCCGCTCGGGCCGAGGTGCCGGAGGGCGCCGGTGGCGCCAAGGCTGCGGCCGCTGGCAAGCAGGCGGGCGAGGGCACGGGGGCCGCGCGCGTCAGCGACGACGAGTTCATGGAAGCCCTCCAGGGCTCCGATAAAGGCTTCCAGACGGAAGTCAAAGCGGAGATGGGCAAGCTTCAACAGGCTGGAAAATTCGGCCCGGAAACGCCCAATCAGGTCGTCATGGAGAAGGCCTCCGGTCGGATGCGCGAGCTCGAGGGCGAAATCAACAAACCCCTGGGCCCGGGCACGCGCGAGCAGAATGACGCCGTGGCGAAGGTGCTCAACAACCCCGACCTCGCCGGCAAAGACGGCCTTGTCGCCGCCACCATCAACGCGCGGACACGCACGGCTGTCGAGGCCATGAAGTCGGCCGGCCAGGAGCCGAGCACCTTCAATATGTATCGGCGCGAGGCGCTGGGCACGTTCGACGACATGGACAAGGCGGGCATCGCGCTGACACCCGACCAGGCTCAGCTGCGCTCCAATCTCAAACAGTACGACCAGTACGAGGGCCTGTTCAACAAAGCCGAGGGCAATCTCGCCCGCGCCGACGCAGCCCCCCCGGCCGCGCCCACGGCAGCCACCCCGGCGGCTCCGGCCACGCCCAAGGCGGAGACGCCCGCCAACCCGAGCCTGCTCCAGCGGGCTCGCCAGGCCGGCAAGGACTTCTATGACTACGGCATGGACGGCGGTTACCTCGGCAAGAAGCTGAAAGCGGCCAGGGGCGCCGCCGACGAGGCCGCCCCGGCGGCCGGGAAGACCGCCGACGAGGCGGCGCCCGTGGCCGGCAAAACCGCCGCCAACGACAACGCTCCCGTGACCGGCCGTCAGGCCGTCAACGACAACGAGCCGGTCGTGGCCACAAAGGCGACCGCCGAGGCCGCTCCGACGCAGGGCGCCGGAGCGGCCCGCGCAACCGGCGGCACCGAGGCCACCGAGGAAGCGCTGTTCGGCACGCTCTCCAAAGCCGACGACGGTTTCCAGGCCGAGGTCAAGGGCGAGCTGGGCAAGCTCCAGGCGGCCGGCAAGCTGGACGGCGACGGCGCGGCCCAGGTCGTGAGCCAGAAGGCGCTCGAGCGGATGGATCAGCTCCACCCCGAGCTTCTGAAGGGCGCCGGACCGGGCACGCCGGCCCAGAACCAGGCCGTGGCCCGGGTGCTCGGCCAGCCCGAGCTGGCCAACCAGGAGGGCCTGGTCAACACGGTCATCAACTCCCGCACCAAGACGGCCGTCGACGCCATGAAGGCCCAGGGAGGCGAGCCCAGCACGTTCAACCTGTATCGCCGCGAGGCCCTGGGTACGTTCGACGACATGGACAAGCACGGCATCGCGCTTACGCCCGAGCAGCAAACGCTGCGCGACAACATCCGCCGCTACGACCAGTACGAGGACCTCTTCGGGAAGGCCCACGGGCATCTACAGGCACGCGCCCAGGAGGCCGTGCCGGCCGCCCCGCCGGTCGCCCCCGAAGCGACGGCCCCGGCCCGGCCGCAGACGCTGATGGGACGCGTTCAGCAGGCCGGAAGAGACTTCTACGATCACGGCATGCAGGGCGGCTACATCGGCAAGCGGCTCAAGTCGCAGGCCGACAACGCCGTGGCCGAGGGCGCCGACGACGTGGCCGGGAAATCCCCCGCCGCGGCGGCCCAGGCAGCGGACGCCGAGCCCAAGCCCGGCGTGGCCGGCAAGCTCAAGCAGTTCTACGACTTTGGCATGCAGGGCGGCTACGCCGGCCAGTGGGCGCGCCAGAACAATCTGGGCCTCGACAACGCGGGCGCCAAGCTGACGCAGGGCGGCCAGCAGATGCTGCAGAGAGGCCGTGAGATCGGCGAGCAGGTGGTGGCTAAGGGTCGCGAGGTGGCCGGCAACCTCGGCACCGGTCAGGCCGCCGAGAAGGGCAAGCAGCTCTGGAACTTCGGCATGCAGGGCGGGCTCATCGGCAAGTGGGCGCGCGAGAACCAGACGGCCGGCGGCGCTTCCGGCCGCCTGCGGGAGGTCTGGGAAGGCCTGAGCGGCACAGGGGAAGGCACCGCCGCACGGAAGGCCGGCACCGCCGAGACCGCCGCGGCGCGCGTGGAGACCCCCCCGGCCCCGGTCGCGGCCAAGACGGTCGAGCCTCCGGCCGCGGCGGTCGAACCCCCGGTCGCGGCCAACGCGGTGGAGACCCCGGCCGCGGCCAACGCGGTCGAGACCCCCGCCGCGACGGCTCCGGTGAGCCAGGCGGCCGCTCCGGCCCCGATCCAGAGCAATGCCACCGGACCCATCCGGGCCAACGTCAACACCGACTTCGGGCAGTTCCAGCTGCGCGACGGCGAGATGCTGGCCTTTGACAAGACCGGTCAGCCGCCGCGCATCGTGACCGCGCGCGAGATTCAGCAGACCCTCGATCCGTCCAACCCGGCGGCCATCCAGGTGGCCTCCCGCTATGGACTGAACCCGGCCGAGCTGGCGGACAAACTCGGCGACGCGCAGGCGGTGCAGGCCATCCGGCTTCACAAGCTGCACGCCGACGGGGCTCTCAGCGCCGACGAGCTGGCCAGCTCCATGAAAAATCTCGAGCGGACGATGCCGCAGGATGTCATCGGCGCGCCGTTCCAGCCGACTCCCCTCGGACAGCTCAACATCCACGGGCGCAACGTGCCGCGCGAGGAAGTGGAGCGCCTGCTCTCGCCCGAGAGCCCCTCGGTGCAGTACGTGGCCAACCGTTACGGCGTGGCCCCGGCCGAGCTCGAGGAGAAACTCGGGCAGGGCGGCGTGCTGGCCACCCTGATCCACAGGGACCATCAGGCCGGGCTCCCGACCGATCTGGTCGAGGAGCTGGGCTCGCTGGAGCGCACCGGCCGACTGCCCAAACCGACCCGCCCCGCCTGACGGCACAGGAACAAATCGGGCCGACATGGAAGCCTCCGCCCGAAATGGGCCGGATTCTAGCCATACTCTGTTTGCTCGCGCTGACCACGCTTGCGGGCGCTCAGGAATTCCCCGTCCGTCAGATCGAGGTGGAGGGCAATACGGTTCTTTCCCCGGCCGAGCTGCGGGCGGCGGTCGGGCAATACGAGGGTCGCTCGCTCACTCTGCCTGACCTGCAGCACCTGGCGGTGGCGCTGCGCGCCCGCTACGAGGAGCTGGGCTATTTCCTGGTGCGGGTTCAGGTCCCCACCCAGACGCTGGAGAACGGCGTGGTGCGCCTGCAAGTGACCGAGGGCAAGATCGGGCAGTTGCGCATCGAGGGTAACGAAAACTATTCCACCGAATACATCCGCAGCTATTTCGAGGCTTTGCTGGCCGAAACCCCGGCCCGCCTGGAGACTCTCCACCGCGCGCTGCTGCTGCTCAACGATCACCTCCATCTCAAGGCCGAGTCGTTCGTGGAGCCCGGTCAGGAGAGCGGCACGGCCGACATCGTCATCAAGGTGCAGGACAGCCTGCCCCTCGAGGTGACCCTGGCGTATGACAACTTCGGGAACCAGTTCACCGGCACCAATCGGTTCACGGTGGCGCCTCACGCCGGCAACCTGTTCGGCAGTGGCGAGTCGCTCTACGTGGCCACTCTCGTGCCCTTCCCCTCGGTGGAGACTCGCCCCTACGTGCTGGCCGCCTTCGACGCGCCCGTCAACCGCGACGGCACGCGCGTGGGCGCCTCCTATGCCAACGGTGCCTTTACCGTGGGCGGCGACCTGACGACCCTGGATATCCGGGGCTCGGCCAGCCTTTACTCGCTGTTCGCCACCCACGCTCTCGAGCGTCAGGAGCACCACCGCGCCGACGTGCTGGGCGCCTTCAACGTCAAGACTTACGACAACTCGATCCTGGGCTTCCCGACCAGCCACGACGAGATTCGCTCGCTCTCCTTCGGCTATCGGGCCGAGTGGACCGGCGACGAGTCCCGCGACCTGCTGGCGACCTCGTTGACCCAGGGATTGGGCACGCTGTTGGGCGGCACGGCCAACAGCTCGCCCTTCTCGAGCCGTCCCGGCGCGGGCGACTCGTTTACCAAGCTCAATCTCGACTACGCGCACGTCCAGTCGGTCGGCCAGCCCTTCCTGATCTTTCGGCTGACCGGCCAGGTGCCCACCAATCCCCTGGTGGTGGGCGAGCAGTTCAGTCTGGGCGGGCCCGACTCGGTGCGCGGCTATTCCCAATCCGAGTTGCTGGGCGATGCCGGTTACGCCGCCAGCGCCGAGCTGCGTTTGCCGCTGCCCGATGCGGACAGCCCCTTTCAACTGGCGGCTTTCGTCGACCACGGAACCGAGTGGCTCTACCGCCCCCAGGTAGGAGAATTCTCCCAACAGTCTCTGACGGGAGCGGGACTAGGATTCCGGTGGGCCGTGGGCGAAAAAACGAATGTGAGGTTCGATCTCGGGTTTCCGCTGGCACCCTCGGTCAACGCGGTCAACCAGAATCCGGTGCTGTACGGCCAATTCGAGACGCGGTTTTGAAGGGGGATCCTCTTGCGTAAGTCGGTCCTGACCCTGACCCTGACGGGGCTTTTGCTGACGTCGGCCGCATGGGCCGGCCCCGAGGGCGGCGAGGTCGTTTCCGGATCGGCCACCATCGTGCCGGGCTCGGGTGGATTGACCATTCAGCAGGCTACCGACCGCGCGATCCTCAACTGGAGCCGGTTCAACATCAACCCGGGCGAGTATGTCCGCTTCCTCCAGCCGTCCGCCAGCTCGGCCGTGCTCAATCGCGTGACCGGCATCAATCCGTCCTACCTGATGGGAGAGCTCTCGGCCACCGGGCGCGTCTTCCTGGTCAACCCCAGCGGCATCGTCTTCGGACCCAACTCCACCGTGAACGTGGGCAGCCTGTTCGCGACCACGATGCAGATCTCCAACCAGGATTTCATGGACGGCAACTACGTCTTCGTGCCCGAAGGCTCCCCGTCGTTCGTCCTCAATCAGGGCAACATCCAGACCACCGAGGGCGGCTACGTCGTCTTGATGGCCCCGATGGTCGAGAACCAGGGCACCATCGTGGCCCGCCTCGGCACGGTGACCCTGGCCTCGGTGCCGCAGACCACGGTGAGCTTCGACGGGCAGGGGCTGGTCCATTACGTGCTGGTCGACCAGCCGGCCACCGATGTCGTGATGCCGGGAGACCTGGTCAGCGACGTCATCGGCGGACTGGTGACCAGCAGCAGCACCGATGCAGCCGGGGTCGAGCTCTCCGATGGACAGGTTCGCCTGGTGGGCGGCGCCGGGATGGCTCTCAACACGGGCCACATCGAGGGAGGCTCGGTCGACCTGCAGGGCGAGCGGGTCGGGCTCATGGGGGCCGGCTCTTTGGAGGGCTCGGTCGTCAGCGTGACCGGAGAGTTTGCTTACACCGCCACCGACAGCCTGATTCGGGGCGACGACGTGGTCATCAAGGCCAATGACAGCGCCTCGGTCAATGGCTTGATCTCGATCTCCCCGGGCGGATTCGTGGAAACCTCGGGCGGCAGCCTGACCGTGACGCAATCGCCCGAGCTCGGCGCGGGCAGCACCTGGCTGATCGACCCCAACAACCTGACCATCACCAACTCGGGTCCGCCCAATAACACCACGGCGATGAATCCGTTCACCACGCTGGGTGACAACGCGCGCATGCCGCCGCTGCTCATCGAGCAGGCGCTGACTCTGGGCACCACGGTCATCGTGCAGACCAGCACCGGCGGCGCCAACGCGCAGGCGGGCGACATCACGGTGCAAGACCCCATCGTGCCGCTCTCGCCCGGTCCGGGCGGGCAGACCTCCACCCTGATCCTGCAGGCGCACCACAACATCTATCTCGACGCCGACATCGGCGGCGTGGTCCCGGTCAACCTGGTTCTCCAGGCCAATTACCAGAACACCACCCCCGATGGCACGGTCCGCTTGCGCGCGGGCGACGTGGACACGATGGGCGGCACTCTCACGATCTCGGGCGTCAACCTCACCCAGGGAGGGGCGCGCACCTTCGACACGGGTGGCGGGGACGTGCTGATGCAGCTCACCGGCGCCGTCACCTTGCTGGGCACTGTCCAGGCCGGCGCCGGCAATGTGACCATTCAAGCCCAGGGCACCGTGCGGGCCGACCAGGTGAACGCCGGCACCCTGACGGTCGAGACCACGGTGGGCAACGTCAATCTCGACACGCAGGTCAATCGCCTGACAGTCAACGCTCCCGGCAACGTCTCGGTCACCAATCAGGGCGACCTCGTCGTCGACGGCGTGGGCGCCGTTACGGCTCCGCAGGCGGTCGACCTGGCCACCACCGGCAACCTGACCGGAGGCGCCACGACCGTCCCCAACGTCAACGCCGACAATCTGACGCTGGTCGTCGGGGGCGACATCGACCTGACGACCACCGTCCAGAGCCTGAACGTGCTGAGCCTGGGCAACGTCACCATTGACCAGACCGCGGGCGATCTGCTCCTGCTCAACGTGGCGGGCGACACCATCGTGATCTCGGGTCCCGGCAACCTGACCCTTCGCAGCCTGTCGGCTCTCGGGCCAGCCCAGCTCATCGCCGGCGGCTCCATCTTGCGCTCCGCCTCCAATCCCGGTGGACCGAATTTCGTGGCCGGTGGCGACAGCACGCTCAGCGCGGGCGGAATCATCGGCGTGCTGGGCGTCCCGATTCGGGTCAACGTCGACGGAACGCTGTCGGTCATCGCCGCCGGAGAGGTCAACGGCACCTCGGGCTCTCTGAGCGGCCAGGTCAATCCGAGCGGCACGCTGGACGTGCCCAACAGCCCGCCCGGCCGTATCTATTTCAACGGCGTCCAGGTGGGCGGGCCGGTTCCGCCGCCGCCGCCACCTCCCGACCCGCCGCCCCCCGATCCCCCGCCCCCCGATCCGGTGGTGCCCGTCCAGCCGGACGTGCCGGTCGTTCCCGATCCAACGCCGCCCCCGGTCGTCGAGGAGCAAGACCCCGACGTTCCCGCCCGGGTCGACTCGGCCGTGGGCGCGGGTGACAACCAGATCGACCAGCAGCTGGACACGATGACGACCACCTCGGGCTCGCCGGGCGCCGACTCGTTGGCGCCGCCCCCGGCGGGAGATCCCGCGGCCCAGGCCGTCACGGCTGACCGCACCGCTCAGGTGCAGATCGGCTTCAACTCCACGATGTCTCCGCTCGAGCCGCCGCAGCCCGGCGATGCCGACCGCTTCGTGATGGCCGCCCTGCTGCAGGCTTCGGTCAACTCGCCCACCGATTACCTCAACCAGCTCGAGAATCTGGACGGGCCGATGTCCCGCACCGACTACGGCCTCTACCTGGGCAGCGTCCTCAACCAGAAGGTCAACATCTCCGGTCCCGAGCCGGTGCAGCTCGACGAGGTGCTCTCGGTCCTCTTCCAGCTCTATCGCATCGATCCGGGCTCGGGTGGAGTGGTCGCGCGCGCCGGCGAGCTGGGTCTGCTGCCGGCCGGCGTGGGCGGCAAGCAAGAGGTCAATCGCGGCCAGATCTACCAGATTCTGGACGGCGCCTTCTTCAATCTCAAGCTGCCCGACGGGCGCACGCTCTACCAGTCGCGCTTCGACAGCCAGCCGCCCACGGTCTCGATCGCCAGTTTCCCGGTCGTCTGCGATACGAAGTCGCTGACCTTGCGCGGCACGGTGAGTCCCGGCACGACGCTGCTCCAGGTGGGCTACAAGGATTCCGACATCGTGAAGATCGAGGAGGGCGGCGCCTGGTCCGCCACGGTTCCGCTCGAGCCGGGCATGAACACCATCACGGTGCAGGCCCACGACGCCGCCGGCAATATCACCACCCGCAAGCTCGAGGTGCTCTGCACGGTCGGTGGCGGATGAGACTTCTAACCGCCCTGCTCCTGGTTTTGCTGTTGCCTGCTTTGTTGCTGCCGGGCCGTGCCCTGAGCAGCGAGGACGAGCTCAAGGTCCTGGTGGTCTACAACTTTCTCAAGTTCGTCGATTGGCCGGCCAGCCAGAAGTCGCTGACGCTGGGCACGCTCGGCACCGACCCTCTGGGCCGCTCGCTGAGCAGCCTCAACGGGCGGAAAGTGGGCGACCGGGTGATCTCGGTCAAGCAGAGCCGCAATCTGGGTGAGGCCCGCGCCGTGAACTGCCTCTACATCGGTCCCTCCAAGCTGGGCGAGCTGGACTCGATTCTGACTGCGGTGGGCAAGAGCCCGGTGCTGACCGTCAGCGACATCCCCGGTTTCGCCGAGCGCGGGGGAGCGCTGGGCCTGTTCCGGGACGCCGATCACATCCGGTTCGCGGCCAACTTGAAAGCGGTGCGCAACAGCGGGCTCAAGGTCAGCTCGCGCCTGTTGTCGCTGGCCAAGATCGTGGATCCGGAAGGCCTCAAGGGCGACGTGATCCACATCGTGATGGAGCGCGACGCGTTCAGCCGCGCGATGGGCGACTGAGCAGGTAGGCGTCCAGCGCCTTGAGTTGCTCGCGGGTTCGGCCCACGAACTGAAGCGCCACCGCGTCCTGGCTCTGGCGCACAACGCGGCAGAAGAAGAGCTGACGGGGGAGCCTCCCGTGGGGCCCGATGCGGATGCGGCAGGTCGAGGAGAGCTGGTGGTCGTCGTCGAGCTTGAGGTGCGCGCCGTCCAGGCTGAGATCGCCCGTGAACCCGCTCAGCAGAGCGTTCTCCGTGACCAGTTGCACGGGCAGGTGGACGGGATATCTGCGGGTGCGCCGTCGCGTCTTCTCGTAGGCTTCGAACATACTCCTAGCTTAGGGCCTGGCGGGCTGTCCGGGAACCGGGCGGGCGTGAACGGATTGTGAATGTTGTAAACGGGATCAGTAGGTTTTGAGCGGGATGTGGTCGCTGCTCACGTAGCCGGGCAGACAGTGCGTGGGTGATTCCTTGGGGCTGGGCTTCGGGGTCGGCTGCGTCTTGACCTCGGGTGTCTGGCTCGGCTCGGGGCTTTGCGGCGGGAGCTCCGGGGCCCCCTCGCGCATTCCGAAAGCTGACAGCGCGAGCAAGCCGGCGCCGAAAAGAAAATCGGCCAGCAGCTGTCTCCGCTGGCGTTCCTCGCTCATTTGGGCGGCTTCGGGCTCGCGGTCGGGGTGGGGGTGAGGGTTGGCGGGCACATGCCGCCCGGGACGGGCGGATGGGGCGTGGCCGAGGGTTTCGGGCTCTGGGTCGCGGTCGGGTGCGGCTTGGGGTCGGCGCCCGCCAGTTGCAAGGTCACGGCCACCGCGGCCAGGCCGCCGCCCGCGAAGAGCATGTCGGCCAGGAACTGGCGGCGCTTGCGTTGCTCGCTCACTTCGTCCTCGGCGCCGGCGCCGGAGCCGGACGCGAGTCGGGAGGCGCCACTGCGCCGCCGATGTGGGGCTCGCCCGGGCCCACCGGGGGACAAGTTTCTTGCGTCGTGGGGGTCGGCGTGCTGGAAGGCGTGCTGGTGGGCGCCGGAGAGGCCGTCGCGGTTGGCTCCGGGTTCTGAGCGACCTCACGGCTGCGATTGCTGAACCAGCGCGCCCCGAGCGCGGCCGCGCCCACGGCGCCTCCCGCGAACAGGGCGTCGGCCAGGAACTGGCGGCGTTTCTTCTGGGGCTCGCTCATCGGTGCTGGGCTCCGTGTGTGGGTGGTTTGAGGATGGCCTGACCCGGGGCGACCGGGACCATGTTGCCGTCCATGGCGGGCG
The DNA here is from genome assembly GCA_039809865.1 of Vulcanimicrobiota bacterium. GTDB lineage: Bacteria > Vulcanimicrobiota > Xenobia > Xenobiales > QWHO01 > QWHO01. The sequence goes on along the minus strand of JBDHVW010000085.1, from coordinate 17,132 downwards.
TTTCTTGCGGGGTCGGCGTGGGACTGCACTTCACGGGCTCGAGGTCGCCCGCGATGACCGGCGGCGGCTCACGCCCGGGAGCGAGATAGCGTGCGGCCAGCGCGGCGGCGCCCAGGGCGCCCCCCGCGAACAGGGCGTCGGCCAGGAACTTGCGGCGATTGAGGCGGGACTCGCTCATTTCGGCGAAGCCTTCGGGGTCGGCGCGATGTAGACGTCCCCATCCAGAGCGGGCGCGGGCGTCGGCTGCGAGATAACGCGTCCACGCGTCGGCGCCTCGGGCACGGGCGTGGGACTGGCGGGAGGCTTCTTCGTGGCGGTCGGCGCGGGGGTCGGCTGCTCCTTGGGCGCGGCCCGGGGAGTCATCAGATAGCGCGTCCCCAGGGCTGCGGCGCCCAGGGCTCCGCCCGCGAACAGGACGTCCGCCAGGAACTGGCGTCTCTTCTTCTGCGGCTCGCTCATCGGGTCGTCTCCGCAGCCGGCAGGCCCTGGGCCCGGTCGGGCGGGCACATGCTCATGCCGCCCTGGATATTCAGGTCTTCGCGCGGGATGACCCTGGGCTGGGGTTTGATCGGCGTGGCCTTCGGCCTGGGCGGGGGCGTCGTCGGCTCGACTTTTGCCACCGGCAGCTCTTCATGCGGCTGCGACAGGAATCGCGCCGAGAGAGCTGCCACGCCCAGGGCACCGCCCGCGAACAGCGCGTCGGCCAGGAATTTGCGTCGTTTGACTCGCTCGTCGCTCATCGTCTCGGCTCCACCCCCAGTCGTTGCTCGGGCAGGCAGACGGCGCCGCCCTGCGGACGGACATCCGGCTCCTCGTATCGCGGCACCGGTTTCTGGGCCACGGGTGCCGGCGGCTCGGGCGTCGGCAGAAGATAGCGCGACCCCAGCGCGGCCAACCCCAGAGCACCCGTGGCGAACAGCGCGTCGGCCAGGAACTTGCGCCTTTTCATACGCTCGCTCATTTCGGGGGCATCGGCTTTCCACCCAGCGGGGGATGAGGGTCCGGGCTGGGAGAGCTGCTCGGGGTGGTCTTGACGTCGCCTTTCACCGCGGGCGGCATCGGCTCACCGCCCAGGGGCTGGTTCGGGGTGGGCGCGGGGGACGGCGTCGTGGTCGGCTTCTGGGCCACGGCCCAGCGGCTCAGCAAGCCGGCGCCGGCCACGGCTCCGCCGGCGAACAGCACGTCCGCCAGAAAGCGCCTGCGTTTGAGGCGATCTTCCGACATGTCAGGCCGCCACCAGCTCGAGCTCGTCGACGTAGAGCTGGGCCGCCTCTACCGCGTCTCCGATCAGCTCGGAGAAGAAGCGGTGGGCCGTCAGTTGCTGCTGGATGTCGCCGGGCATCAGGCCCACGCACGCGCAGGGGCCACCGGTGCCGCACGAGGACATCTTTTCGAGCGAGCAGGTCGTAATGGCCTGGACGCGCTCCATGAGCGGGCCCGAATCGACCGTGCCCACGCGCACCTCGGGGCGCGTGTCGGTGCCCACCAGGCGCGAGCAGGGATACAGGTTGCCGCGCGGCGAGACCGAGACATCCTTGACGCCGAAACCGCAGTGGGAGGTGCGCGGAGCGCTGGGATGCTGGTCGGAGAAGGGCGAGACGTAGTAGGGCTCGGGCGTGTTCATCGACAGGTAGACCACGCGCGCCATGTCGCGATAGACGCGGGCCGCGGTCTCGCGGGCGGCGGGCGTCCAGTCGGCCTCCATGTTGGGCAGCAGCGAGACGCGCGAGACGCCCACGCGGTACATCTGCTCGAGCGCGGCCGGCACGCCGCCGACGTTCTCGGGATTGAGCACCATCAGCACGTGCAGGCGCGGCAGGGCTTCGGCGGCCGCCTCCAGGTTGCGCCACACCAGGTCTGCCGAGCTGCGGCCGCTGACGAACGGGCGATGGACGTCATGATCTTGCCCCAGGCCGTCGATGCTGAGGGCGGTCCAGAAGCCGTAGTGACGCAGGAAGTCGAGTTGTTTCTTGGTGAGGATGGTGGCGTTGGTGGTGAGCGAGAGCTCGAGCTTGCGCCCCTGGCGCTCGGCCAGTTTGTGGGCCATGCGCGTCAGGCGGGCCATGTTCTTGAACTGGAGCATCGGCTCGCCGCCAAAGAACGACACGCCCACGGTCTCCTCGCGCGGCCCGTTGAAGGCCATCCGCAGCGCTTTCCAGCCGAGCTCGATCGGCATGTGCCGGTTGAACTTCTCCCCTGCGTAGCAGTAGGTGCAGGCCAGGTTGCACTGATGGGTCAGAACCAGCGAGACGCGCACGAGATAGCTCCTTCGCGATGTATGTTCACCCTGTAGCAGACCGTGGGGGTTTTCTTCCCTGGATGGGGGCAAAAGGCCTGCGGATAACACCGCAAGCGCAGCGCGCAGGGAGCCGGAGGCGACCATCACGAAACGGTGGGCGTGCAAGACGAAGAACGCATCAAGATTTCCCAGGTCATCGCCAGTTGCTGGGCCATGCCCGAGTTCAAACAACGATTTCTCGCCGACCCGCGGAGCGTCCTGAAGGAGGCCGGCGTGGAGATCCCCGCCCATGTCGAGGTGCGCGTCGCGGCTGACACCGAGGATTACGTCTACGCCGTCTTGCCGCGCCCCGACCTGCCGGCCCTGGTCGAGCGCATGCCTCCCGGCCGCGAGCTGCGGCTGGTCAAGAACGGCCCCAACCACCTGTATCTCCCTTTGCCGATGCCCCCGATGGGCATGATCAGCGCCATGCAGATGGACCTCGAAGGCAACGAGCCACTGGGAGGCTAGCCTGAGGCTCTTCCGCCACCGGAGTCAGTCTCTCAACCCCTCTGCCAACTGCCAACTGCCAACCGCGACTCTCCAGGCCGACGATGCGAAAGTCGTTCATAAAGCTGTTACTTTCCGTTAACTTGGGCGGGAACGAGCGGGGGCCGTTTGGGGTTTCACCCTTCGAACACGATAAATCGAACGGAGGGCAACTCAAAATGATCGACGGCATCCGCGGTATCGGCTCCAGCAACTACGACAGCTACGGCGCTTACGGCGCCAGTGCCACGGGCTCGAGCTCGGCGGCGGGCTCGTCCTCCGCCGTGGGCTCGTCCGGAGACAGCGGGTGCTGCTGCTGCCACGGTCAGGACAGCGTGTCGCTCTCGCCCGAGGCGATGGAGATGATGATGATGGAGCAGCAGAAAATGGCTGCTGCTTAAAACCGCGAAGGTGCCAGGATGACTCCCGAAGTCGTCCTGGCGGAAGTGCGCCAACTGGCCCACGAGCTGGCTCCCGAGCGCGATTTCTCGCGGCTGGGAGGGGAGGCGCACCTGGAGCGCGATTTTGCCCTGGGCAGCCTCGAGCGCGTGCAACTGCTGGAACGACTCGAGGCCCGCTCGGGGCATCGTTTTGCCGACCAGGCGGTCTTTACGGCCACCAGCGTGGACGACCTGGTGGCGGCCCTGGAGGGCCGACCGGCGGCCACGGTGCCCGAGCTGGTGGCCGCGCGCAACCCCGTCCCGCCTTTGCCCGACGCGGCCACCACCCTGACCGAGGTGCTGGCCTATCAGGCCGCCAGCGACCGTCCGTTTCTCTACCTGGACAATCGGGCCGTCACGTTCCTGGAGCTCCAGCGCGAGGCCGAGCGCTACGCCGCCGGTCTGACCGAGCGCGGGGTGCGGCCGGGTGACCGCGTGGGCACGATGCTGCCCACGGGGCTGCCGATGGTGGCGATCTACTTCGCCATCCTGCGCCTGGGGGCCATCCCGGTGCCGCTCTATCCGCCCTTTCGGCTGGATCAGCTCGAGGAGTATCTCAAGCGCCAGCGGGCCATCCTCGAGAACGCAGCCGTGCGCGTGCTGGTGACGGTGGAGCAGGCCCGGGGCGTGGCTGACATGATGCGGGGCGCGTGGAGCGTCTGCTCGGTCGAGTCCCTGGCCCTGGAGGTGCCGGCGCCCGCGGTGCACGGCGAGATCGCGCTCATCCAGTACACCTCGGGCTCCACCGGGCAGCCCAAAGGCGTGGTGCTCACGCACGCCAACCTGCTGGCCAACCTGCGCGCCTACGGTCGCGGCATGCAGATCGGTCCCGAGGACGTCTGCGTCAGCTGGCTGCCGCTCTATCACGACATGGGTCTGATCGGCTCGCTGCTGGGCTCGCTCTACCACGGCATTCCGCTCGTGCTGATGGGCCCGCAAGACTTCCTGGCGCGCCCCGTGCGCTGGTTGCAGGCCATTAGCCGGCACCGCGGCTCCATTTCTCCCGCCCCCAACTTCGCCTACGAGATCTGCGCCCGCCGCATCTCCGACGAGCAACTCCAGGGCCTGGACCTGAGCAGCTGGCGCATCGCCCTCAACGGCGCCGAGGCCGTGCGCCCCGAGACGATGGAGCGCTTTTGCGCGCGCTTCGGCCCCTACGGCTTTCCGCGCGGCTCGGTCTTCCCGGCCTACGGGCTGGCCGAGGCGTCGCTGGCGGTCACCTTCCCCCCGCCGGGCCGGGGACTGCGGACCCATCAGGGCGTCGTCTCCTGCGGCAGCGCGCTCCCGGGCATGGAGGTGCGCATCCAGGAGGGCCGCATCCAGTTCCGCGGGCCTTCCTCGCTCCAGGAATACTACCGGCGGCCCGAGCCCGTCAAAGACCCCGACGGTTGGGTGGAGACGGGTGATCAGGGCTTCCTGCACGAGGGCGAGCTGTACGTCACGGGACGGCTCAAAGACCTGATCTTGAAGGCGGGTCGCAACATCCATCCCGAGGACGTCGAGGACCTGGCGGCCGAGGTGGAGGGCGTGCGGCGCGGTTGCGTGGCGGCTTTCGGCGTCACCGCGGGCGGCACCGAGGACCTGTGGGTGCTGTGCGAGACCCGCACTCCCTCCGCGGAGCTCGAGGAGGCCGTGCGGCACCGCGTGCTCCAGGGCATCGGGGTGGCGCCGGACAAGGTGCTGCTGGCCCCGCCCGGAGCCGTGCTGAAGACGCCCAGCGGCAAGATCCGTCGCAGCGAGTGCCGCGAGCGCGCCCTGAAAGGCAAGCTGGGGCCCGGCCGGGTCAGCCCCTGGCTGCTGGCCCTGACGTTCCGCCGTCAGGCTCTCGGCGCTGTCCAGCGGGCCCGGCGAGGAATCTACGGGGCTGTCTGCTGGACGATGCTGGGCTGCTGCTGGCTGTCCCTGCTGGTGCTGGGGCGGCGCTTCTCCGGCCCCGCGTGTCGCGCCGTGTTGCGCCTGGTGGGATTGCCGGTCACGGTGACCGGTCTTGCGCTGGTCGAAGGGCCCTGCATCGTGGTCGCCAACCACTCCAGCCTGCTCGATTCGCTGGCGCTGATGGCGGCCTGGCCGCAGCCGCTGCGCTTCGTGGTGGCGGCCTGGGTGGCGCGGTTGCCGCTCGTCCGGCCCCTGGCTTCCAAGATGGGCATTCTGCCGGTCGCCCGCGGGCGCGCCACGGGGGCGGCCCGCGAATCTTCCCGCCTGGCCGCGGTGCTGCGCGGGGGAGATTCGATCGCGGGCTACCCGGAGGGCGGACTCGAGACCAGCATCGGTCTGCGTCCGTTCATGCTGGGCATGTTCCAGGCCGCCTGCGAGGCGGACGTCCCGGTGGTGGTGGCGGCGCTGCGCGGCACGCGGCGGGCGCTGTCGTGGCCGCGCCTCATCCCCGACCGGGGACGGCTCGAGGTCGAGTTCCTGGGCGTGCTCCGCCCGCGTGGGACGGGCTTCGAGGCGGCCGTGGAGCTGGCCCACGAGGCCCGCCGCCGCATCGGGGAGCGCTGCGGCGAGCCGCTCGTCAGTGAGCGCCTGGTGCGAGCCTGACCCGGGCCAGGATGGGGAAGTGGTCTGAGGGGAATCGTCCCTCGTTGTTGTGGCGCAGGATGCGCGCCTGCAGCACCTCCATCTGCGGACAGGCGAAGATGAAGTCGATGCGGGGTCCGGTCACGAAGCCCTGAAAGCCGTGGAATGTGCCCTGGCGCTGATCCACGCTGGGGTGGGTGAGGCGGAAGGTGTCCTGAAAGCCTTCGCGCAGCAGGTAGCGGACGGAGCGGCTGGTTTCCAGGGCGTTGAAGTCGCCCATGATGAGCGTGGGATGTCCGGGCCGCACCCGGTCCACCACTTCGCGCAGTCCGAGCAGGCGGGCTTTCCTGCCCACGTGGTCCAGGTGGACGTTGAAGAGGTCCAGCCCCGGGAAGCGGACGTAAGTGCAGATGCGCGGCAGGGCCGCGTCCCAGGCGCGGCGTCCGACGTGGCCTTTGGGATGCAGTCCGAAGGTGGCGCCGTGCTCCACGGTCAGGCGGTCGGTGCGCCAGAAGACGGCGCACTGCTCGCCTTTGCCCTTGCCGTTGCGCCCCTCGCCCAGGCTGGCGTAGTCGGTCAGCTCTTCCTCGAGATCGCGCCGTTGTCCGGGCGTGACCTCTTGAAAGCCGATCACGTCCGGTCTTTCCTCGCGTAGCAACGCATACGCCAGCTCGCGCCGGCGGCTCCAGGCGTTCGGGCCGTCGAGCACGGTCGCGAACCGCAAATTGAAGCTCATGACGGTCAGCTCCATCTGTGGGATCGTTTTGGCGCCAGGGCCTCGGACCCTGCCCGCGAAGGTGCCGGTCTCATGCGGTATCGCGCGGTCATTTTCGACCTGGATGGCACCCTCATCGACTCGGAGCGCCACAACATGCTGGCCTGGAGGTCGGCCTGCGCCCAGCACGGCTATGAGTTGACGGATGCTTTTTACCACGGGCTGATCGGATTGTCGCGCGTGAATGCCGACGCGCAAATCTCCACGCAGTTCGTGGGTTGCGACGTGCAGGTGTTGCGCGCGGCCCGCAAGGAGCATTTCTACGCCACCTGGCATCTGGGGGTGCCGCTGAAGCCGGGCCTGGACGAAGCGCTGGAGTGGCTGTCCTCGCGTGGGATTCCGGTGGCGGTGGCCACCTCGAGCTGGCGCGGGGAGGCGGATACCAAGCTGAAGCTGTCGGGTCTGACGGAGCATTTCCCGGTGGTGGTGTGCGGCGACGAAGTGGCGGCCGCCAAACCCGAGCCGGATTTGTTCCTGGAAGCTGCGCGGTTGCTCGGGGTCCCGCCGGGGGAGTGCCTGGCCGTCGAGGACTCGCCCTGGGGCGTGGTGGCTGCGGTCCGCGCCGGGATGGATGTGGCTTTCATCCCGGACCTGGTCGATGCGGACGCTGAGACGGCAGGGCGGGCCCGCGTGCTGAGGAGTCTGGCGGACCTCACCACCCTGTTCTGAGCTCGCCCGGGTGGGATCCATGCCCGCGAGCGGATCCAGATCCGTCCCCGGGAGCGGATCCCTCGTGGCGCGAGAGATCCACGCCCGCGAGCGGATCCCGATCCGTTCCGGGGAGCGGATCCCTCCGCCCGGGTGGGATCCACGCCCGCGAGCGGATCCCTCGTGCCGCGAGAGATCCATGCCCGCGAGCGGATCCCGATCCGTTCCGGGGAGCGGATCCCTCGTGGCGCGAGAGATCCACGCCCGCGAGCGGATCCCGATCCGTTCCGGGGAGCGGATCCCGCGTGCCGCGAGAGATCCATGCCCGCGAGCGGATCCCGATCCGTCCCCGGGAGCGGATCCCTCGTGCCGCGAGAGATCCATGCCCGCGAGCGGATCCCGATCCGTTCCGGGGAGCGGATCCCTCGTGGCGCGAGAGATCCATTCCCGCGAGCCGAAAGCGACGAGGCCTCGCGAGGCCTTTGCCATCCCCACGAGGCCCTGTCGCAGGCCGACTCGAACAGCTTAAGGTATCTTTCACCCCTCCTCGGTATCTTCAGAGTACAAATACAGGAGGACACCATGGACGTCAGTTTCAACCCGAGCATCAACGGCAGCTACCTCTTCAAAGGGATCTCGAGCCGCGCCGACATCGACAGAGTCGCCGAGAAGCTCGCGACCGGCGTGGGAGAGCGCTTTACCGCGGCCGAGCAGACCACGCTCGAGCAGCCGGTCGCCGTTCTCCGGGCCAAGTTCGATGCCAAGGGCCTGACGCCAGCCCAGACCGCCTCCGCTCTGTTCCTGTCCGGCGCCCTGCTGGGCGGCGCGCTCGGCCCCGTCACCGCCGAAGCGGCCCGCACGGCCCTGGCCGACAACGCCGTCAGCGACAAAGTCGCCGACAAGGCCGCCGACCTCGTCAAGAATTCCCGCTCCACCACGCTGGACACCGTGGCCTCCGCCTTCGCCGACGCCCCCGTGGGCATCATGCTCGCCGGCGCCCTGCGCGAGGAGATGGTCACCCAGGAGATCAACGCCTGGTCCACCGCCGCCAACAATCCCCAGGCCGGTATCGCCTGCGGCTCGTTCGTCCGCCCCGACCCGCTGTTCTGGGGCAAGACCCAGAAGGTGGTCAATACCATCAAGAGCCCCGGCAACCCCAACGGCCTCGAGGAAGTGAAGGCGGGCAAGCTGGACGTCATCAACATCCACCAGCTCTTCAGCGGCCCCAACGAGTTCCTCATCGGCTTCGGCAAGCCCAACGTCTTCACCGTGATGCCGGACCAGAAGAACCCCGGCAAATACGAGAAGCTCGACGCCTACATGTTCTTCCGCAAGAAGGCCCGCGTGGCCAGCGCCGAGGTGGTGCAATCGGGCGTGTTCATCCGTCCGCGCAACCTCCCGCCCGAGGCCGTGCAGGCCTTCCGCGAGGCGATGACGGGCGTGCTGGACAAGCGCAGCCTCTCCTGCGCCCGCGCCAACTCGAAGGCCCTCAAGAACGCCGGTTTCACCTCGGGCGGCGTGTCGCTGGTCAACAACCGCCCCTTCAACCTCTTCCTCCAGATCGCCAACCGCGGCCTCGAGTACAACGGCAAGAAGGTCGAGTTCGACATCATCAACACGACCGGCCAGAACATCGAGGACCATTTCTGGGACGTCCACAACAAGGAGGTTTCCAGCCCCGTTCGCGCCATCCAGAAGGCTTGCGGCGGCGACGAGAAGGTCTCCGACTCTGACAAGGCAGCCGTCAAGCACGCCAAGCAGCTGGCTCCCGTGGCCGACAACAGCGGCGCGTCGGGCCTCGGCCCGCTGGTCAAGCTGCGCAACTCGCGTCCCTCGATGCTGGCGGCCCCCCTGCGCCGCCTCTGGAACGCCCACGTGCTGTGGGAGGCCCTGCCGGACAACACGCGCGTGAACATCAACACCTATTTGCCCGACACCCTGCAAGACAAGTTCAGCCTCGAGAAGGCCGCCGGCCGCGAGATGTCGCTGGTGGACAAGGCCAAGAGCGTGGCCTTCTCCGAGCCGATGATCCACGCGATGCGCAAGGGCCTGGCGGCCACCTGGGACGACGCCGGCGCCTACTCGGCCGACCAGCTCGGCGCCATGATGCGCACCCCCGGTCCGGGCGAGGAGATCAAGCCCGACGCCCAGGGCCGCATCCTCTACAACTTCGTGATCAGCGGCGACAAGACCGAGAACCGCGTCACCATCGCACGCCTCGACGTGGGCAAGAAAGCCCCCGACTGGGTGATGGCCAAGCACGTGCTGCTGTCGGGCTACGACAAAGACGTGCGCTGCGCCGGCGAGTGCTGGGCCGAGCGCATCGTCAAGCCGGACGGCAAGCCGGGCATCCGCCTCCACATCAACAACAACTCGGGCACCTACCGCCCCACCGATGCCCAGGTCAAGTCCGCGGCGCAGTACCTCTCGCAGGTGTTCGATTGCGAGGTGGTGGCGCACCCGGTGGGCGAGGAGCCCCCGTCCCTCAAGATCGACGACCAGAAGACGTTCCAGGTCCCGGCCGCCAAGCTGGGCGACCTGCAGGGCCTGAACGGGCAGAAGTTCACGCTCAAGAACGCCGAGGGCGAGACGCAGGAGTTCGTGGTGCGCAAGTTCGGCACGCGCACCCTGGACACCGAGTATTTCGACGACGCCAAGGGCACCCTGCTGGCCAACGACGGGATGCTGCGCGCCCGCTCGACCATCAAGGACGGCGAGGTGAAGGAGGTCGAGGTCGAGTCCAAGGTGCGCGACGCCGACGGCGTCACCTGGCGCGCCAAGGGCCAGAAGGCCGACGGGATCTCGGAGTGGGACACCAAGCGCGCCAAAGTGCTGGGCACCGGCTCGGCCGACCCGGCCGTGGTGCACGCCCGCACCCTCACGGGTCTCGGCTCGCAGATGCAGCCCACCGCCTGGAAGAACGTCGAGCGCGAGCTCTTCCTGGTCTCGCCCACCGGCCTCTTCGGCCGCCTCAAGCCCAGCTTCGTCATCAGCCTGGACACCAACACGGTGCGCGGCACCGCCGACGGCACGCCGGGCCCGAAATACTACTCCGTCGACCCGGGCATCTTCACCAAAGTGCCCTGGATGAAGTCGGTCGACGACGACCGCCGCGCCCAGTTCAACGACCTCTGCGGCCAGCTGCAGGCCCAGCACGGGCTGACCGAAGTCACCCAGACCGCCTACCAGGAGACGATGGAGCACCTGAAAGCGCAGCAGGGCCAGGCTTAATCCCTCGTCAGCCGTTGCTATTGACGGTCGTGCTCGAAGTAAGACCTTGATAGGAAGCGGTCACGCTGCAGCTGCCATACTCTCCCAGGTTCCCGATGTTGAAACCGTTCATTTCGCAGATGCTCGGGTCCGAGCTGGTGAAGTCGCAAAAGTTGGTCACGTCTTTCACCGTGCCGTCGGAGTAATACCCCATCACGCTGAAGGTGATATCCTGGTCGAAGTTCCCGCTCGGGTTCTCGGGTTCGATCTGGAGAGAGAGCGGAAAGGTCTCCACCACCTGCACCTGCGTGGAGGCTTGCACCACGCCGACCGTCACGGTCACTGTGGCCGTCCCGTAGTTGACCCCGGTAACCACACCCCGGTAGTCGACCGTGGCCACGCTCGGGTCGGAGGTGGTCCAGCTACCGCCGAGCACGTTGTAAGGCCCCAGCGTGGGCACCAGGGTGGTGTTGCTGGTCCCGATCGTCGCCCGGGTGGTGGGCGGCAGGCTCAAGGCCACGATGGACGATGGTTCTACGACCTGATACTGGGCGGAGGTTTGCTCGCCCTGATAGAAAGCCAGGATGCTTCCCCCCACGAGCGGCCCCGAGGCCTGCACGTCGCCGTTGGCATAGAGGATGATGCCCTGATCGTAGGACTCGAAGATTTGCGGTGTGACCTCGACGTCGTGCCGGTCGAGAATCTGCAAGTGGCCGTAGGTGTGCGGAAAGATCAGGAATTGTTGCGGCACGATGTGGAGCCCCTGACCCTGGGTCCAGCCGGGGTCCGCGACCAGGGTCTCCTGCTCCGGGCGCAGCTCCACCTCGCCGCGATAGCTTCCGAGTTTCTTGGAGTCGCTGAAATACTCGATGGTCAGCGTGCGGGTCGTCAGCGGTGCCCGGAGCCGGATCTCCGGAGCTCGGGCGTGGTCCTCGGGTCCGAACGTCAGACGGCCGGCCGCATCGAACCCGGCGAAACGGAGCAGGGTGACCTCGGCGGTCAGCGAGCGCTCCAGGGTGTGTTGCACGACGATGGTTCCCATCCCGCCGTCGTTGCTGGGTGGCAAAGGCACCGTGGAGACGGATTCCGAGGAGCTTCCGCCACATCCGAAGGTCAGGAGCATGAGGAGCAGGATCACGTAGCGCATGTCGCTGAGACTGCGTTTCCTTCAGTATGAGTTCCTTCCCGTCCGTGCTTTCAGCGCACGGGTCGGCTCTGGGTCCCGGCCGGGATGGGATACCAGCCGGGATCCTCATAGCCCTTCGGAAGGTGGTCGCGCACCTTCACCAGGGTGAACATTCCCCCCATGTCGATGGGCCCGTAAGGACCCGGCGCGGCACCCATGCGAAGGGTATTGGGAGGGCGACCCATGTCCATCTCGGCCATGTCGTACATCCCGTTCTCGCCCATCGGCATGTAGCCCGGAATCAGCTTGCCCACCTCCTGGGCGACGCCGCTCTGATTCACCCCCATCATGTTGGGCACGTCGTGCTCCATGGCGTTCATGACGTGATGCGTCTTGTGGCAATGCAACGGCCAGTCGCCGGGGACATCGGCCACGAACTCCAGGGTGCGGGTCGAGCCCACCGGCACGCTGACGGTGGTTTCGGGCCACTGGGCGGAGGCGGGAATGGGCCCACCATCGGTGGCCGTGACCCACATGCGCACCCCGTGAATGTGGATCGGATGACTGTCCATGCTGACGTTGGCGAAGCGCAGGCGAACTCTCTGGCCGGTGCGGGCCACCAGGGGGTGCGTGGCCGGATAGACCTTGGAATTGAAGGTAAACGTGTTGAAGTCGGTCATGGCGAAAGGATCCGGCCGCGTCGTGCCGGGACGCACCAGCCACTCCATCAGGAAGATGCAGAAGTCGCGGTCGATTCGCGGCGTGGGGGGGCGACGGGGGTGCACGATCAGGAAGCCCATCATCCCCATGGCCATCTGGGTCATCTCGTCGGCGTGCGGATGATACATGTACGTGCCATTCTGGCGCAGCGTGAATTCGTAGGCGAAGGTCTGTCCGGGCTGGATGGCGTGCTGGGTCAGGCCGCTCACCCCGTCCATCCCATTGGGCAGGAAGATCCCGTGCCAATGCACGCTGGTGGGCTCGGGCAGACGATTGGTCACCAGGATGCGCACCTGGTCGCCTTCCACCGCTTCGATCGTGGGCCCGGGGGTGGAGCCGTTGTAGCCCCAGCAGTCCACCTGCATCCCCGGGGCGAACTCGCGCCTCACGGGCTCGGCAGTCAGGCGGAACTCTTTGACCCCGTTCACTTTGCGCCAGGGGAGGGTGCTTCCGTTGGGGGTCACCACCGGAACATACGGCATAGAGGCCGGTTGCGCCGGCAGAGCTGCCGCCGCGACCAGGGCGGCCGCCGATTGCATGAAGGCTCGTCTTTTGAGCATGAGGAGATTCCTTTCAGGGAATGGGGGCGCCCAGGGCGCGCTCGAGCTCGGCCCGCGCCACCCAGTAATCGGCGGTCGACTCGATCAGCTCGCGCCGTGTCCGAGCGACTTCCTGGCGAAACTCGAGCAGAGGGTAGATGCCCAGCAACATGGAGTCGTAGTAGGGTCGAGCCAGATAGAGAATGCGACGGCGTTGCTCGATCATGGCGCCCAGCTGCTCGGTTTTCAGACGCTGCGCCAGGAGCTGATTGTGCGCCTGACGCACCTCGGTGCGCGCCTGCCGCTCGAGGGCCGCGAGTTGATGGCGGCTGGCCTCGTTGCGGGCGCGGAGGCCGGCCACCTCGCCCTGGCGGCGGTCGAACAGGGGCACCGGCACGCTGACGTTGGGCCCACTGATGTCGGGACTGTCGTTGTAGCCGACCGAGACTTCATCCAGCAGCCCCCCGGAAGCCAGAGCCACCGCCTGCTGGCTGGCTTCCACTTCCAGCCGGGCCAGGGCCACGTCCGGCCGGTGCTCGAGGGCCAGAGCCTCGAGGCCTTCGAGAGCGGCCTCCTTATCCGGGGGAGGGGGCAACTGGACCACCTGGAGGGGCGTCCCCGGGTCTTGACCCAGCACCAGGTTGAGGGCCAGGCGCTCGCGCTCGAGCTCGAGCCGGGCCTGGTCGAGCTCGATGCGGAAGCCCAGCGTGGCAGCGTCCTGCTGGGCCAGCACCAGCTCTGGCAGGCTGCCGGCCTCGAACTGGCGACGTTGCAGCTCGCTGGCGGCCTGGGCCGACTGCCAGACCAGCTCGAGTTGGGCCACGGCCTGACTCAGGCTCTGGACGCGGTGGAAACGCCGTTTGACCTCGAGGGTCAGGTCCAGCAGCGCGGCCAGCTGCTCGAACCCTGCCTGGCGAAAGCGGGTGTCGGCCAGACGGGCCCGGTCGGAGCGGCGAAACAGGTCGAGCACGTTCCAGCTGACCTCGTACTCCCGGTGCTCCGCGCCCACCGTGATCGAAAAGCTGGGATTGACCAGCAGCCCGGCCTGATCACGCTCTCCCCGAGCGGCCTCGAGTTGCGAGCGCAGGGCCTGGGCCGAGGGGTTGTGGCTCAGCGCCAGCTCCACCGCCCGGTCCGGGGTCAGGGGCTCCTGAGCGAGCGCGCAGAGCGAGAGCAGCAGCAGCAAGAGGACCGATTTCATACCGCTCAGGCTAGGCCGGTCCCGTCAGGCCGGCATCACGGCTTCGTCGCGTCAGAGCGCGCGCGGTGAACGGATTGTGAAGCGTCAGTCGTCCCCACGAAGAGCGGATTTCACCGAGGCTCTCCCGCTCAAGCGTTGGGTCTTACGACGTGGGCCAGGCGCTCTCACACATAGAACCTGAGCGGGGCTTCAGAATTCGGCTCAGTTCTAGTTCCGGGAGCTATGGGTAGGAGTCTTTGACCAAAGCTGGCCGACCACACCACTGCCTTCCGCAGCGGGACCCGGCATCGTCACGCTGGCCCTGGAAGGCCAGCAGAAGCGCGCGGGAGCCAAACTCCGGAGAAGGTCGCCTTCGAGGCCTCGGTGCGCCCTCGCAACTAAGGCAACCCCAGGAACAGACGCAGCCCCAGGTCTAGAGCGGCCAGCTCTTCGGCCGTTACGAGGCCGAACTCGCCGACGACTCTGCGCTTGTCGACGGCACGGAGCTGGTCGATCAATGCCCACGAGCGATGTCGCAGTCCGGATGGTTCAGGCTCCAGAACGGGATAGAGCGCGCCTTCCCCCGCCGTGCTGGTGATCGGGACCACGCAAAGCAGGGGAAAACGCTGGGTATTGGATACGAGAGGGTCGCTGACGACGATACAGGGACGCGTGCCTCGTTGCTCGTGACCCCTGGTCGGGTCAAGTCCGACCAGAACGACGGCTCCTCGCTCCACGCTTCGGATGCTCCTTCCAGCCCTCATCGGGAACCCAGGCCAGTGGCCGGAATTGAGTCATGTCGACCAGTTCGAGATCACTGTCCTTCCCCGCCTCAATCCACTCCGACAGGCCGTCCGCCTCCAACTCCAGAGTTTCGGGGTGAGGCGATTCCAGGGAAGCGATGAGAAGCTCTCGCCGGCGCCTTTCGAGCTCTTGCTCGACAGCCTGCTGGATAAACCGGCTCCGGTTCCGGTCCTGCAGGTCGATTTCTCGTAAAAGCTCGTCTGAGAGGGTCACGGTGACCCGGGTTGTGGCCATATGATCATATTCTAAGTATGCGGCCAGGGTCCTGGCTCTCGCCCAGAGTGCGCTTCACCGTCACGTCCACGGGGCGCGGGTTCATCTCGAGGTCCTGCAGCCGTCCAGCCGGTGGAAGGCCTCGAGAACGTCGCCTGCGAGGCCTCCGCCTCGCTCGTCCGGCTGGCCGTGAACTAGATCCGCAGGATCCAATTCCCGATTCAAGAATGCGGGCGAATTACCAACCGGGGGGACGCCATCGTGAATTCTGCTACCAGCCGCAACATCATCGAGCGGGAACCAGACTATCAAAGCCTGTCTGTGAAAGATCTCCTGGAAGCGCGCGATCTATTCCACTATCACCTGATCCACAAGAAAAACGTCATCGGGACCGGAATCGGTCTCTACCTTTTCCGCGACACCGATCCCGACCTCATCGAGGGACCGGCCGAGCGGGCCGCGCGCCAGGAGAGGGTCGAGGAGAACCGAGGTCCCAAACGCCTGGACAACTGCAGCGTTCGCGCCAATTCGTGGCCGGCGATCATCGTGCTGGTCCAGGAATGGGCGACGGAATCTGAATTCCGCGAGCAGGCCTCGGGCCTGAAGCCCCAGGATCACATTCCGAGCGCCGTCTACATGCCGGATGGGCGTTCGGTCCCGATTTGCGTGGTCCAGGCGCCCCCCGCGGCGCCCGAGATCCAACCGATTCCGGACTGGCACTGGCCGGAGGTCTGGTTCGCCGGCGGGTATCCTGCCCAGATTCAGAGCCAGGGACAGGAGCGCATGGCGACCTTCGGTTGCCTGGTTTCGGACGGGTTCTCCGTCTACAGCCTCACCAATCGGCACGTGACAGGCCCCAAGGGCACGCCCGTCTACTCGCGCCGCCGGGGCGAGCTGGTTCAGGTGGGCCGCTCCAGCGAGAAGCAACTGACCCGCCTGCCATTCGTCGAGGTATACCCCGAGTTTGCCGGCCGACGGACCTGGCTGACTCTGGATGTCGGGCTGGTCGAGCTGAACGATGTCAACGACTGGACCTCGCAGGTCTACGGGTTGGGAAGCCTCGGCCCCCTGGCCGACTTCAGCGAGTTCAACATCGGCCTCAAGCTGGTCGGCGCCAAAGTCGTCGCCTATGGGGCCGCCAGTGGCAAGTTGGAGGGCCGGATCTCGGCTCTGTTCTATCGCCACAAGTCGGTTGGAGGCTACGACTACGTCTCCGATTTCCTCATCGCACCGGCCGGCGAGGGAGCGGTCACGCTGCCCGGCGATTCGGGCACGGTCTGGCACCTCTCCCTGGACGACGAGCCTTTGCCGCGCCCTCTGGCGATCGAGTGGGGCGCTCAGAATCTTCTGGACGGCCAGCATACCGCGCGGCCGTTCGCCCTGGCGACCAGCCTCTCCAACGTGTGCAAGCTGCTCGACGTCGAGCTCGTGACCGCCCACAATCTTGGCTCCAGGCCCTACTGGGGACAGAGCGGCCATTACGGAATCGCCGCCGCGGCTTGCGATCTGGTTCGGGACGAGGCTCTGCAGGCTCTCATGCAAGCGAACCTCGACCGGATCAGCTTCAACACTCTCGACATCGACACGATGGAGCTGGCCATCAAGAGCGCCCGGGCGAACAACGGCTTCATTCCCCTGGCGGACGTGCCCGATCTCGTCTGGAAGACGCCCAAGAAGAAGGGGCTCGGGGGGCGCGACACCGAGTTCGTCCCGGCCATCAAGCGCTGGACGGGCCCGGAGCATCCGAATCATTATGCTGACATCGACGAGGCACGCCAGGACGGGGTGACGCTGTTGGGCCACTCGCTGGCGAGCTCGACGAATCTTTCCGTGAAGAAGTGGCGCAAGTTCTACACGGACCAGGGCCACGCGAACAAGAAGAAGCAGGGCCTTCTCCCCTTCCGGATCTGGCAGATCTTTGATGCCATGGCGGGCTTTGCGCGGGCCGGCGAGATCGCGCAGTTCGTCTGCGCCGCGGGCATTCTGGCCCACTACGTGGGCGATGCCTGCCAGCCTCTGCACGGGTCCGTGTTGTCCGACGGGTTCAGCGACCAGAAGGTCATGGTGACGCACCATCATCGCGACACGCACGAGGAATACGAGGAGGAATCTCACGTGGGCGCAGGCGTTCACTCCACGTATGAGACCGACATGATCGATCGATTCTCCGACACCATTTTTGCCGCCTTGCGG
>JBDHVW010000084.1:0-35429 GCA_039809865.1 Vulcanimicrobiota bacterium | reverse complement strand
CGTCGAGGAGCAGGTCCTCGAGTCCGGCGAGGAGGTCGTCGAGGAGCAGGTCCTCGAGTCCGGCGAGGAGGTCGTCGAGGAGCAGGTCCTCGAGTCCGGCGAGGAGGTCGTCGAGGAGCAGGTCCTCGAGTCCGGCGAGGAGGTCGTCGAGGAGCAGTCCGGCGACCAGCCGGCCGTGGAAGAGGCTTCCCCCCCGGCCGAGAGTTGGCCTGCGGCCGACGCGGACGAGCTCGTGCTGCCCGTGCTGAATGCGCCGGTGCGCGCCAGCTCTGATTTCAGCCCCTTCCCGAGCTGGGCTGCCGAGGAATCTCCCGTGGCGGAGCCAGCGGCCCCGCAGGACGCGTTCAGCCCCTTCCCCGCCTGGCCGGGAGGCGACGCTCCGCCGGTCCCGACCGCCGGGCCCATCTCTCCCGCCGTCGAGCCCGAGGCCGCCCCGGCCCGGACGGTCAAGCCGCCCACCCCCAGAGCTCCCGTCGTGGATACGCCTTCAAATGAGACTCACGGCGAGCCAGAGGTTGCGGTCGAATCGGAGCCACCGTCCGCGGCCATCGAGGTCGCCGTCGAAGCCGAGCCGACCGTCGAAGCGGGCGAGCCCGAGGCCCCCGAGCCCGAGCCGGTGGCCGAGACCCCCGAGGTCGCCCCCGAGCCCGAGCCGCTGGCCGAGACCCCCGAGTCCGAGCCGGTCGCCGAGGCCCCCGAGCCCGAGCCGGTGGCCGAGACCCCCGAAATCGCCTCCGAGCCCGTATCCGAGGCCCCCGAGGACGAGCCCGAGCAGCAACCGGAGAACTCGTGGGAGATCCCGTTGCCGGGCAGTCCTGATCCCGTCGACCAGCTGGGACCTCGTCACAAGCTGGGCCGGGCGGGCGAGAAAGCTCTCGAGCTGCCCCGCAGCCAGGCTCAGGCTCAGGCCGACCAGACGGCCACGCTGCGCGAGCTCTACCGCCTGGAGAAACAGGCCTCCGAGGCGGGGCTGTGGCAGGGCATGGAGCATTCCCTGGCCGCGCTCGATCTGGCCCGGGGCTGGCTCACGATGGCCCCCCAGAGCCCGCCCGTGCGCGAGTTCTTCCTGACGCACAGCCTGGACCTGGCCAGCGCGCTGGAAGAGGCGGCCGCCACCGAGGAGGCGGTCTACGTGCTCGACAGCTGCCTCGACCTGATCGACGAGCCGACCCTGCGCCTCAAACTGGCCGCCCTTTGCGGCGCGCAGGCGCGCGAGCGCGCCCAGGAGGGCAGCTTGCCCGAGGCGGTGCGTCTGGCCCAGCGGCGCGTGGAGCTGTTGCCCGAGCTGCCCGAGTCCAACGTGCTGCGGGACGAATTCCTGCAGCGGTGGGCCCAGGCCGGGCCCGTCGGCGCCGAGCTCCGCGCCTTCGAGCGCGCGCGCAAGCGAGCCGGGCTCAACCTCACCGTCAAGACGCGGGTCCGCACGATCGACCTCGAGGAAGAGCAGATCGCGCCGATCCCCACGGGCAACCCCGAGGAGCTCCGCGCGCTGTTGCTGGAGAACCCGGAGGACCTCTCGCTGCACCTGCAGTTGGAAGAGCTCCTGCAGGGCGAGGAGCGCGTGCTCTACTACCGCGAGCTCGTCAATCAGAAGAACGATTCCATGCGCTTCCTGGCCGGCCTGGCGCGGGCTTACGCGGCCACGGGCCAGTTCCAGCTGGCGGTGGTGCAGTTCCAGAAGGCGCTCAAGCAGGGCTCCGACCCGGAGATGTCCCTCGAGCTCGCCGAGGTTTACGACAAGCTGGGTAAGCCGAAACTGGCCGACAAGATCCGGGCCAAGCTGAAGTAGTCGGCGCCGGCCGCGTAACCCGCCCGGCAGGGGACAAACCGCGCGGCACGAAGCCCGTGCAACGATGCCCCGCCTGATCGGAATGCTGTTTGGCCGGGAAGAGACCTTTCCCCCCGCCCTGATGAACGAGGTCAACTCGCGGCGCCTCAAAGACGTCCGGGCCGAGCCCATGCGCCTCGGGGCCATCGAGGCCAAAGACCCCTGCGCCTATCGGGTCATTGTGGACCGAATCTCCCACGCCATCCCCTACTACCGCGAGGCGCTGCGCCAGGCGGCGGTCAACTCGACCACCTTCGTGATCAACAATCCCCTGTGGTCGGACCTCGATGACCGTTTCCTCCAGATCGGCCTGGCCCAGCGCCTGGGCCTCAAAACCCCCACCACGTTGCTCCTCCCCAGCCAGAGCTACCCCGCCGAGATCACCCCCGAGTTCCTCACCAATCTCGAATACCCGCTGCCGTGGGAGGACATTCTGGCCCGAGTCGGCGCCCCCGCGGTGCTCAAGCCCGCCCGGGGCTGGGGACGTGAGCAGAAGGCCATCAACTCCCTGCGTGAGCTGCTCTATCACTACAACCACTCGGGGCAGTCGCTCACGCTGCTGCAGGCCGAGGTGTCGCACCAGTCTTACGTTCGCTGCCTGGCGGTGGGGGGCGCATTCTTCTGCCGGTCGTACGACCCCAAGACGGAGACTTACCTGGAGGACGCCGAAGTGCCCCCCAGTGTGGAGAAAGCCGTCACCAGGGCCGCCGGCAGGCTGATCGAGGCACTGGGCTACGAGGTCAGCGTGGTCGAGTTTGCCATCAAGGATGGCGAGCCGTGGCTGGTGGACCGCGCCTACCCGGTGCCCGACCTGGACTGGTGGCGCCTCTCCGAGCCGTATTTCCAAAAGGTGGTGGGCGCCTTCGCCGACCTGGTCATCCGCCGGGCGCAGAGCGACGAGCCCACCCCCAACAGTCTACCGTTTCTTGCGGGCCGCACGCCCGACACCAAAAAGCCGGCCCGAACTCCGGCATAGGGAGACCCATGAGCAACGCAGTCGATTCCTTATTGTTGGCGGATGCCAAGGAGCCCCGTCGCCTCGAGGCGACGGCCCGCTACAACCAGCTGCTCGAGAAGATCGAGCTGACCGAGATGGCCAACAACCTCCAGAAGCGCATGGCGGAGCGCGGCCTCCTGTTTGGCGATCGGCTCCTCTGCCCGTTCCTCCGGCCCCATTTCGTTGGCAAAGAGCAGATGGAGCTGCTGCGCACGGCCGTGCGCGACGTGGTGGGCGCGATGAATGTGCTGGCGCCCCGCATCGTAGCCAGCCAGGAGCTGCAAGACCGCCTCGGCCTGACCGAGGAAGAGAAACGCTTCACCGCCGTAGACCCCGGCTATCCCGAGTTTTCGGTCAGCTCGCGTCTGGACAGCTTCCTGCTCGGGGGCAAGCTCCGGTTCGTGGAATACAACGCCGAGTGTCCCGCCGGCATCGGCTACGGTGACATCCTGATGGAGGCGTTCCTGGAATCGCGCGTGATGAAAGCGTTCCAGGAGGACTTCCCGGTCAAGCCGCTGTTCTGCCGCGAGCGTCTGTTCCAGGCCCTGATGGACTGCTGGAAAACCTGGGGAGGAATCGATTCCCCCACCATCGCCGTGGTCGACTACGAAGGGCTGCCGACTCATCACGAATGGGAGATTCTGCAGCGCTACTTCGAGCAGCGCGGCTGCAAAACCGTCGTGTGCGACCCCCGCAAGGTCGAGTTCAAGAACGGAAAGCTCAGCCACGAGGGCACGGTCATCGACCTCGTCTACCGCCGCCTGCTGGTGACGGAGTATCTCGAGCGCTACGAGGAAGCCAAGCCGATCTTCGAGGGTTACAAAGAGCGCGCGTTCTGCATGGTCAATTCGTTCCGCTCCAAGTTCCTCCACAAGAAAGCCATCTTTGCCCTGATCACCGACCCCGAGCTGCAAGAGGGCATGACCTCCGAGCAGTTGTACGCCGTCTTCACTCACGTGCCGTGGACCCGCCGGGTGCAAGAGGGCAAGACCTCCGACCCCGAGGGCAAGCAGGTCGACCTGGTGCCGTGGCTGCGCGCCAATCGCCGCCAGCTGGTCATGAAACCCAACGACGAGTACGGAGGCAAGGGCATCTTCGTCGGCTGGGAAGCCACCGAGAAAGAATGGGACGATGCCATCGAGGTGGCGCTGAGCCACTGGTATCTGGCCCAGACGCGCGTGGAGGTCGCGCGCGAGCACTTCCCCTATTACGACGGCGAGAAGGTCATCTGGGGCGAATACACGGTGGACCTGGACCCGTTCGTCTTCGGGGGCGAGGTGGAGGGTTTGCTGACCCGCCTGTCGGCCACGGCGCTCTGCAACGTGACCGCGGGCGGGGGCGTCACGCCCACGTTCGTGCTCGAGTAACCGCGTGAAGGAGCCCCGCCTCGAAGAAGCGATCCCCGGAGAACCCGAGAAGCCTGCCGGGAAACCCGATTTCCGCTCTCTGATCCTGGTGCTCGTCGGCTTGCTGTTGGCCGCCGGCGCGGCGGTGGTGGGCCCGGGTCCGAAGGATTATTCCCTGGTGCCGTTCTGGGACAACACTCAGGTCTGGCACCTGAAGTTCGGCGTGGGCGCGGTCGGGCGTTTGATCGCCCTGGCGGGGATGGCCTGGTACTGCGCCGGCAAGCGCACGCTGACGGCCTGGATCGTCTTCAGCATGTTCATGGGCATCGAGATCGGCTACGACTGCGCCGATCTGGGCACCAGCCTCAAGCTCTTCAGCGGCATCTTCCTCAAGCTGGTCAAGACCATCGTGGCTCCCCTGCTGTTTGGCACGCTGGTGGTCGGCGTGGCGGGTCACTCCGACCTCAAGCAGGTCGGGCGCATGGGTATCAAGGCTCTGGTCTACTTCGAGATCGTGACCACCCTGGCGCTGTTCATCGGACTGGGCGCCATCAACTTGAGCCAGGCAGGGCGCGGGGTGCAACCGGTCGAGGCCGCCGGGGAGCGCCCGACGGGCAAGCAGATGAGCGGCCCCGAGATCATCCTGCACGCCTTTCCCGAGAACATCGCCAAGTCGGTCGCCGAGGGCGAGGTCCTGCAGATCGTCGTGTTCAGCGTGCTGTTCGCCATCGCTCTGGCCCAGCTGCCGTATGCCAAGAAGGCACCCGTGCTGCACCTGTGCGAGAGTCTCTCGGACGTGATGTTCAAGTACACCAACCTGGTCATGATCTTCGCCCCGATCGGCGTGGGCGCCGCCATGGCCAATACCGTGGGACATCTGGGCCTGGGGGTGCTGGGACCGCTCCTCAAGCTGGTCGCCACGCTTTACGTGGCCCTGATCTTCTTCATCGCGTGCGTGCTGGTGCCGGTGGCGCTCCTCTGTCGCATCCCGGTTCTGGAATTTGCCAAGACGGTGGCCGAGCCCGTCTCTCTGGCCTTCGCCACCACGAGCTCGGAGGCCGCTCTGCCGCTGGCGATGGAACGCATGGAGAAGTTTGGCGTTCCCAAACAGGTGGTCGCCTTCGTGATGCCCACCGGCTACAGCTTCAATCTGGACGGCACTACGCTGTACCTGGCTCTGGCCAGCGTCTTCGTGGCCCAGGCCGCCAACATCGAGCAGACCTTTGGCCACCAACTGGTGATCGTCTTCACGCTGATGCTCACCAGCAAAGGGGTGGCGGGCGTGCCGCGCGCCTCGCTGGTCATCCTGCTGGGCACGGCCGCCTCGTTCAACCTGCCCGAGTGGCCGATCCTGGCCATTATGGGCGTGGACGCGTTGATGGACATGGCGCGGACTTCCGTCAACGTACTCGGAAACTGCCTGGCCTCTTGCGTCGTGGCCCGCTGGGAGGGCGTGTTCCGCAAAGAGGAGGCGGGTGCCTTACCGGGAGACCCGGTTCCGATCTAATCTGAGCCATGCTCACCAACCTGGAGCTGGCGGAGCTGCTGGCCCGCCGGGCCGAGATATCCAAGCCGCCTTTCTCGAAAGCGCTGAAGCGCGCTTCGCGCCGGGCGTTGAGCTGGCCGGTCGAAGCACGAACGGTCGCCAACCTGGGCGAATTGCCCGGCATCGGGCCCGCCCTGACCCGCCTGCTGGGCGAGTGGTTCGAAAATCCGCCCGAGCCGGAGGAGCCCCCTCCGCTACGGCGCGACTTCCTCAGCGTCGCCCAGGCGCGCTCCATCCTGCGCGGACTCGACTGGCGGGCGCGCGGCGACCTGCAGATGCACACCGTCTGGAGCGACGGCTCCCACGAGGTCGAGGACATGGCCGACGAGGCGCGGCGTCGCGGCTACGACTACATCGCCATCACCGATCATACCAAGGGCCTGAAAATAGCCAACGGCCTGGATGAGGAGCGTTTGAGCGAGCAGGGGAAGGAGATCCGACGCCTCAACGACCGTTCGGACGGTTTTCGCATCCTGCGGTCCTGCGAGGTGAATCTCTCGCCCGCGGGCGAGGTGGACATGGAGGCGGAGGCACTGGCCGAGCTCGACCTCGTGCTGGGCTGCTTCCACTCCCGGCTGCGCCTGAAGGAGGACCAGACGGAGCGCTATCTGGCCGCGATCCGCAATCCGCACATCCACATCCTCGGGCATCCACGGGGACGGATCTACAACTACCGGGTGGGGCTGAGTTGCGATTGGGAACGCGTCTTTGCCGAGGCGGCCCGGCTGGACAAAGCGGTGGAGATCGATTGCTTTCCGGACCGCCAGGACCTCGATGTAGCCACGCTCCATCTCGCGCGCGACGCGGGGGTGCGCATCTCGCTCGGCACCGACGCCCACTCCGCTCACCAACTCTGGTTCATCGAGCTGGGCCTGGCCGCGGTCTGGAAGGCGGGAATCTCCCCTGAGCGGGTGCTGAACTTCATGCCCGTGGAAGACCTGCTCGCCTGGAGCAGGCCTTAACTCGTTCGCTCTGGAATCTTCCGCCCCATATGGCGTTCTGGGACAAGCTGTTCGGAAAGCATCCTCCCCCTGAAACGGAGAAGCCAGCCGCGTCGCCCGCGCCTGCTCCGGCCGCCGCTCCTCCCGCGGAGCCGCCCAAGAAAGTCCACGGCACCCTGCCCGTCGAGGAGATGGGCGAGTTGCTGCGCGGCCTGACGCGCGAGAAGCGCACCGTTCACTCGGTGCTGCTCAACCTGACCCGGTCGCTCAAGCATCCGCTGGCGGCGCGCCTGGAGGCGATGGCCCCGCACGATCTGGTGCTGGACCCGGCCAGCCTCTCGCTGGCCGCCGACCTGTCCGAGTCCATTCGCTTCCAGCCCAATACCGTGGCCGCATTCGCGCTGCTGGCGCGCTCGGGACGCATGGAGCTGACCGAGTGGAAGCTGGACCCCGAGGACGTCGGCCTGGTGCAGGACGCTTTCGGGGGCGCCGCCGAGAGCGAGTTCGCCCAGGTGGTCGCCAACCTGCGTACCAAGCGCACGGCATTGGACGTGCTGGAGGACCTGGCTCGCGACAGTGGCAACGAGCGCGTGGGCGCGTTCGCCGCCAGGCTGCGCGAGGTGCACCCCTCGGGCCACTTCCGCGTGAACGACGAGCAGATGGCTCTGACCGGGCTGTTGACCGACCGCGGTAAGTCCATGAACCCCCACACGATGATGGCCCTGTGTCTGTTCGTCGACACCGACGCCGGGTTGCTCGGGCCTCACCTCCTGCCGGCCCTGGTCGAGCACGCCGACACGGTGGATTCGTCGCTCTACGCGATGGTGGCGGCCGGTCTGGCCTTTGGCCTGCCGCTGGTGGCGCTGGCTCTGGATGAAGCTCTGCCGGGCGAGAGCGCTGTCTTCCTGGCCGAATTGACGCGGGCCGCGGGCGGCAGCCTGGCGGCCTGCTACCGCCGACCCGGACGCGTCGGGCGCTGGTGGGAGCGGCTGGCCACGCCCGAGGACGCCACCCGTGTCGAGCTGGAATACAGCCTGGAGTTCGCCGGGCTGGTGATGCTGGCGCCCACGAACCTGCAGAAGGGCGAGCACGTGCTGGTTCCCGACGGCGAGCACTGGACCGTCACCGCGGGCGAGGGCTTGCCGATCGCCCGACCGGACGTCTTTCCCGCGCGCCTGCGCCAGTTGGAAAGCTCGACGCTGGTGCGCTTCGATCCCGCCGAGTCCGAGCGCTTCCTCTTGCGCTCACGCCTGGTCCGGGCCGTGCACGAGGCCACCCGGCCCATCCCGCGCGTGTCGCTGCGCGCCAATCCGGAGCTGATCGGCACCCTCCTGCGCTTTCTGCGCACAGACCGCGCCGCCAAGTTGCTCGAGGGGCTGGTGCACCCGGACACGCTCGACGGCCTGCTGGGCGTGCTCGAGGACGACCGCACGCTGGACTTCCAGTTCTACGAGCCGCTGGCCGAGGCGCTGCGCACCGCCGAGACGATCGAGTGGCTGGCTCTGCCCGTCGTGCTGCGGTTGTGCGAGGACGATACGCTCAAGCTGCGCGGGATGTACAAGCAGTTCGACGGCAAGCGTCTGGCCACGCTGGTCCGCCAGCGTTTGTCGGACCAGCTCTTCAGCGAGGACGCGTCGGTGCGGCACACGGCCGCGCTGCTGCTGGCCACGCGCGACGGGGCGGGAGAAGGCCAGGCCCGCGTGCTGGCCGAGGACATGCTGGCCAGCGTGCTCTCCGACCCGGACAACGTGCTGGTCTCGGCCGCCACCGGGGGCCTCATCCGCCTGGTCCTGCTCGAGCAGCTTCCCGGCCTGGTGGACGTGAGCGCCAGCACGCTGCAGGAGACGCAGCAAGACAACCTGGACCGGGACGAGGTCCATCGGCAGATGGAGCAGATCCGCCTGTGGGTGGCCGAGCTGGCCAAAAAGGATGACCTGGAGCCGCTCAAGCTGCCGTTTACCGACCAGAGCGGTCACGTCATCGAGGAGTCGGCGCTGCCCATCGCCGAGATGCTGGCCGGGGCGCAGCAGGCCTGCCGGGGCGACAAGAGCCACCTGGACCACCTGTATCTGGTCGTGGCCCCCGAGTCCGAGGTGCGCGAGCTAGGGTTGGAGCTGGTCGAGAGCTTCCGCAAGATCGCGCGCTCGGAGAAGAAGTCATTGTTCGAGCTGATGCGAGAGGGCGGAGAGCGCTTGCTGCTGAGCCACCGAACCTGGCTCGAGGACAACACCCGACCGCCCGTGCTGGGCGGGTGGCGCGGAACGCAGACCATCTATCACCAGCTCCCGGGTCAGGAAGTCGGGGTCTGGATCGAGCCCGGCAGGCCTTCGCCCCTTTTCCTGGAGCTGGTCGAGCGCATGCGGCGCGGCGTGGCGGTGCGGTTGCTGCGGGTGGTAGACGAGGGCAGCAAGCCCCCGCGCGGCATGGACGTCATCGAGCACTCCTACCGCACCGATCGCGCCTTCGAGCCGCGCTGCGTGCACGTGCTGCAAGTCCGCTCGGCCCGCTGGGTGCCGCTGATGCTGGAGTTCTACAGCTTCATGCCCGCCGACCTGGTGGCCGAGGAGCGCCCTCGCATGGCGGCCGTGCTCGACCTCTATCAGCACAAGCGCGCGGGCACCCTGTGGGACAGCGCCCTGGCCAGTGGCGCCTCGGAGACCGCCGAAGCGCCCACCAGGGACTCGCTGGACGGCCGGCTCTCTCGCCTGTCGCAGCGCTTCGGGTTGGCGCCGACGGCGCTGGCCGGAATCGAGCTGCCCGGATTCGTCTAGGCCACGACCCGGCCGGTAACGTAGGCCGGGCACGTGAGCAGCTGTCCAGGTCGCGGAAGTTCGCCCGGCTTGCCCGCGACCACGTCCACCTCTCCGTTCGCCATGGCCAGGCGCAGCCAGAGGAACTCCTGGTCGGTCAGGCTGTTGCGCAGTACTCTGTGCTCGACCACGGCACCGGAGAAGAGCGCCCTCGGCTCGGGATGCTCCGCGGGACGCTGCTCCTCGTCCACGATGCCGACGGGAACGCAGAGCGCCTTCCCGTAGCTGGCCACGAAATGGCCCTTCCGCTCGCGTTCCTCCAGGCTGTCCGCGAGGGAGTAATCGCCCGCGAAGGCGCACAGTTGAACTCTGCGCTGGGCGCCGCCCTCCAGACTGAGATTGTGGAACTCGGGGCTGTGGAACAAGAGCGGAAAGTCCGCGCAGTCGGACAACCCTCCGCTGGCGAAGATCAGCTCCTCCTCACCTGCCGCGTTGCCCTGCAAGGTCAGGGGCACGCGCGCGTTACCTGAAAAGTGAGGCGTGAAGCCCAACACCTTTCCTTCCGGGGTAGGCCTGATCCAGAGCTGGGCCCCGCTCGAGCACGTCCAGACATCGTAGCGCCCGATCCTCTGCGCCAGTTTCTGAGCCTCGAGAACGAGGCCGGCCATCTCGAGCGGATCTTTGACGGGCATCCCCAGACACTCTAAAGTCGAACGCATGGGAAGGCCTTCCGCCTCGAGCGGCTCTTTCCTAGAACGGCAGCCAGCGGCGGGGGTGGCTCGAGAAGGGCCAGGGGATGACCGTGGCGATCAGCGCGATCGCCAGCGTCTGGCTGAGGGCCGCGGTCTTCCACGATTGGCTCTTCCGCGCGCGGTACTGTCCGTAGGTGGCGACCGCGATGGCGATCAGCATCTGGAAGGGATGCTCGATACTGAAGAAGCGCAGGTCGCGCTGGTGCATGGTGGCGGCCATGTCGCGCCAGGCCGCATGGACCAGCGGGCTGCTGGCGTAGACGGCGCAGGCCACCAGCAGCTGGATGTGGAGCAGAGCTGTAAACACGCGCCCGGGGCGTTTGTCGTAAGGCTTTTGGCTCAACCAGCCACGGTAGCTGGTGAAGAGCGCGTAGCCAGCCGCCAGCAGAATGAGCCAGCGCATCCCGTTGTGGGTGGCCAGGATCATCGCTCGAGCAGCCCCTGGACGGCTTTCTCCGCGCGCAAGTCGGCCTCGGGGTCGCGATAGAAGCGTTGCGAAACGTGGTGGCTCAAGTAGATGCCGCAGAGCTCGAAGACGAACTGCTCCACCTCGAAGTAGAGCGGCAAATGCTTGTGGCGGACTGCGTCCCGGGTGAGCTCGCTCAGCAAGCCGCGCCACTCGGCGTCGAGCGCCAGCACCTTATCGCGCACCGGGCCTGGCAGGTCGTCCAGCTCGAAGAGGGCGGCGGCCACGGGGCAGCCTCCGGGCAGCCCGGCGCGGCGCGACCACCCGAACCACAGCTTGATGATCGCCTGGAGGCGCGGCTGGCCGAGGGGCGCGGCGAGGGCCGGGCCGACCACCTCTTGTTGGGCCAGACCGGCGCTGCGGTCGAGCAGCTCGACCAGGAACTCGTCTTTACTGCGGATGTGAGCGTACAGACCGCTCTTGGACATGCCCAGCTGCTCGGCGACCTGTCCCAGCGTCACGCCAGGCGTTCCGGCCTGGCTCAGCAGCTCCATGCCCTGGTTGAGGATGCGTTCTCGCGTGTTCTTCATCGCCTCGCCAAAATAGCACGACCGGTCGTGCTTTGTCAAGAATTTCAGAGTTGCTCCAGTAAGGTAGGGTATGGACGTGTCCGCCCTGCCCAAAACCGAGGCCGCCCGCATGCTCCGCGCCCGCACGCAGGGCCTGGACGCGCGCCGCTCCTCGCCAACCAGCGGCGCGGTCTGCAACTGGCTCGAGCGCGAGGCCGACCAGCTCGAGCGCAGTCCGGGCCGAACCCTGGCCGAGGTGCGCGAGCTGGCTCGGGCTGACACCCGCCGACTGAGCGCGCTCCGAAACGCGATGTGGACGGGCGTGGCCGCCCTGGAGGTCGGCGGCTTCAGCAGCCTGATCTGGGGTGGTAAGGCCAGCTTCGTGGTGGGCGGCCTCGCCGCAATCGCCGCGGGCGTGGCCATCATGTCGCAGACACCTGCACTCGTCGACAAGATCCGATTCCGGGAAAGCGATCACAACACGGCCGTGCGGGCCGAGCATTACCTGAAGCAACCTCCCGTCAAGCGTGAGGAGCCGGAGTCGCTGCTGATCAACCCGCTGACCAGCGCCGACCCGGAGCACACGAAGGCCGAGCTGGTCGACGTGCTGCAAGCGACCGACAAGTTCCTGGACCAGAGAGCTCACGAGCCGGGCATGTGGACCGCCCAACTTCTCGTGAAGGGTGACCTGTCGCGGTTCCAGGAGATGCCAGGCGCAACTCTTCGGGAGATGAAAGACCTCGCCGAGGCTGACACCGCAACCCGGCGCCGCAGCATGAAGCGAGCAGAATATGCGAGCTATGCCTTCGTCGTCGCTGGCGGCGCCTGCCCGATCCTCATCGGAGGGCCGCTGGGCTGGGTCGGCCTGGGGCTGGGCGCGGCCGGCATGGTCGGCGCCATCTCCAAAGTCTGCTTCGACAGCGTCTCGATCGAGAGCAATGCCAGCCGCGTCAATTCTCTCAACCAGTGGAGCATGCAGCTCGACAGCCTCAAGGAGTTCTCGGGCAGCCGCCAGGTGGTCGAGAAGCTGGCGGCCGGCGGGCCACGCGGCACCGGTGTCGAGAAGGGCGCCGGATTCTTGAACGTGGGTGGGGTCAGAATTCCTGTAAAACGCTGAACCTTTTCGGCCCGGGCCGCATCCATCGGGTATGCGCGTGAGCCTTTTGATCGTGGCGATCGTCCTCTTCCTCGAGCCCTGGGCGATCCGTCTGGGCGACCACTACGCCTTCAGCCAGTGCCAGAACAACCAGCGGAACCTGGCCACCAGCTGCGAGATGTATCGCAGCGACCACGGCGATTACCCCGACCGCCTCCAGGATCTCATCCCCACCTACCTCCCGGCCATCCCCCCCTGCCCCGCCGCCGGCACGAAGGGGCAAAGCTATTCACACCACGAGGATCGATTCGAAGTCTCCTGCGATTGCCCCAGCCACCGCCGTCTGGGCCGCCGCCCCGGCTGGTATCCCTAGATTCTATCTCACTCGTAGGGTTGGCCGCAGCCGAGCTCGTGCAGGACCACGGCCACCCAGGAGCGGCTCAGGTTGAGAGGCTCCTCGTTGAACGCGAGTCCCGCCGCGATCACCTCGTTGACCTTGCGGCACCACTTGGCGCTGCAGCTCACCGCTTTGAGACGTCCGACGGAAAGCGGCGCCAGATCCACCACGGCGTCCTTGGCAATGCGCTCGGGCGTCTCGATCCGAACTCCGGTGAGCGAGATCTCGGTCACGCGCGCCTGGAAGCTGGCCAGGCCCACGAAGACGCGCACCTCGTAATCGCACTTGAGGCGCGGCGCTCGTCGTTCCTCGATCTGGGCCGGCTGATTGCTGGCCTCTTGCTTGATGACGGGCGCCGCCGGCTTGAAGTCCTCGAATGCACGCAGCATCACCTTGCGGATGGCGTCCAGGCCATCCTCGGTATCCGGCTTCGCCTGCGCCGAAACGACACGGTCGAGCTTCTTGCGGGGCCCTCCGGCCTGCTTTCCTTTGTCCGGCTCGACGCCCTTGCCCACCAACCCGCGCTTGCCGGGAGCAGCCGGCTCGGCGCCTTTGCCAACCAGTCCGGGCTTGGCCTTTCCGGCCGGCTCCTCGCCCTTTCCGACCAGGCCACGCTTGAGATCGCCCGTGGTCTTCTTGGCCCCCTTCTCGACCAGGCCGGCCTTGATGGGAGCCGCGGGCTCGGGGCTGGCGACCGGCTCGGGATCGGGCTCCGGAACCGGTTCGGGAACTGGCTCCGGGATGGGCTCGGGGGCCTTGGGCGGGGCGGCGGCCAGCAATTTCTCGGAGGGCAGTTTGACGCGCGATGCCGCGGACGGCGGTGGAACGGAAGGCGGCTTGACCGGGGCGCCGGCCGTCTCGACCGGGGGGGTGGCCGCCGCCGCAACGCCTGCGGCGGGAGGCGCGACGCTGCCCGTCGGAGGCTTGACTCCGCTGGGAGGCTTCACGGCACCGGGCGGCTTCACCCCGCTCGGCGGCTTGACCCCGGTCGTCGGAGGCTTGACGGAAGGGGGCGCGACCCCGGCGGGCTTCCTGGGCGGCGGCGCCACCCCGACGGAAGGCTTCTTGGGCGGAGGGGGCACTCCCACCGAGGGCTTCTTGGGCGGAGCCGGGCGGGCGACGGGGGGCGCGGGCCTCGTCTCCAGGGGCACGCCGGCCTCGGCGTCAAGCGGGGCGACGACCTTGCCATCGCCGGACGGCACCTTCTGCTCCACGGGTACCGCGGCGGGCTGCTGCGGCAAGAAGACCGGCGCCGGCACGGACGGCGCCGAGAGGAGAGGCGTCTCGCGGGAGGTCGAGGTCACGGGCTGGAACGTGCCGGACTCCTCCGGGGAGCGGGGAGGCCCGAGCGGACCCGAGGGGCGGGCCGGCTGAGGCGGCGCGACGGATTTGGGAGCCCCCAGGGGAGCCGAGCGGGGCGCGCCGAGCGGACCGCCCGGCTTGCGGGCGGCGGGCGCCTGGGGCTCGACGGGGGCAAACTGCACGACCGGCGCAAATTGCACCGGCGCGGGCATAGCGGCCTGCTGGCGCGCCTGAAAGCCCGTGGAGCTCAGGTGCGAAGTCGGCTCGGCCGGCTCCCCAACCGGCGGGTCCGCTTCGGAATTTGTCTCAGGGACCTTGTCCAACCCGTCTACGTCCCCTCTGGGTCGTGCTCATACGCCCAGGAACATGGTTCCTCGGCGCGCGGGGCGGATCCTATCGGTCCGCCAGTTGGACGTGCATGTGGTTGCCGGTCTTGAACTTGCTGGAGTGAACGTATTCGTTGAACGGCTTGAATCCGGACTGCCAGCACAACTTCTCGAGCTGACGCGATTCCTCGCGGGTCATCTCGCCGACCACGAAGTCCACCGCACCCCCTTGCTTGTGGGCGATCGCCTGGTGGCGGCCTCCGGTGGTGGCCGTGATGCGCACCTCGCGGCCCGGGAAATGCTGCTCGAGCTTGCCTTCCAGCCGGGCGAAGGCCAGCGCCGCGGCCGGCTTCATGCGAAAGCCCCGGAAAGTCACCAGCACGTTCGGTCGCTCGGCCGCCAGCTTGACCATCGCGGGGTCGTCCCGGCTGGTGTCCACGTCGAACAGGACCCGCGAAGCGTCTCCCAGCTGCAGGTTGGGACCGAGCTGCTCGCGCTGCGAGGGAGCCATGGCGGCCGCCTGGTCGGCCGAGACCAGCGTTCCGGTATCCCGCCAGCGCCCTTCGTCGAAGAGTTGCCCCGCCACGGGCGCGTGGCCGAACCGCCGCGTCCCATCGGGCTCGGTCCCGAGCGATACCCGCGCGTCGATCACCTCACCGGGCTGAGCGTTGCCCACCGCGGGATGCAGCAGCGCCCGCTCGGCGTTGCCCGAATGAATCTCCTCCACCCGCAGACCGAGCCGCGCCGCGAAAATCTTCTGCTGCTCCGGCGGCATGGCAGCGAACTGATCGGCCGAGACGGCGGTGTGCGTGTCAGACCAGTTCCCGTCGGCGTCGAACCAGACGCGCGCCTTCATCTGATGACCGAACGTTCGCCATCCCTTCTGGTGCGACTGGCTCACGCCCTCATCCAGCACGCTCGAGGTACCGGGGCGCGCGATGGCTCGCATCTCCACCACGGGAGTCTCGGCAGCCATCGTCACGGCGGGAATGCAACTGCCCACGGCCATGAAGCCCAGCGCCAGGGTGAGCCGCAGGCGCTCCGGACGGCTCTCGGCGAGCTCGTCCTGGGGAACGACCAGCTCGGGCTGCACGTCAAGCTCCCGGGCGACTTTGAAGTTCACCCCGGGAGGCGCGGAAAATGCGGACAGGCCCACCTCGTTGAGCATGAGCGGAGCTTACTTGAGCAGGCTTAAAAAGAATTGACGCTGTAGGCGATCGAGGTGTAATAGCTGGCCGTAAGGAGGGCCACCAGCAGTGCCAGCACCATCGGCCACGCCAGGTAGGCGCTGACGGCGAAGAGCTGCTTCATCTGGCCCAGACCGTGCATCAGGTGCGAGATGTCGCTGCCCTCGGTGCAGACGATCTGCACGAAGTCGGCCGAGGCCTTGTTCAGGTAGAGTCCCATGAACATGATGACGAAGGCCGCCGCCACCGAGAGGATGACCGGGAAGAGCACCGGCAGTCCGCCCGTCGTCTGGGATAGCTGCAGCGCCAGGAAACAGCCGTAAACCACGTAAAGCGCGCCGCCCATGAAGAGCGAGTAGGCCAGGATGCGCATGTTGCGCGTCAACGAGGTGAAAAGCTTGTTCTCGTCCTCGTTGAACTCGTAGTTTTGCGTGGTGACTTCCGACACGGTGGGTGGCTCCTCCCCAGATTCCAGCGACGACAGGAGCGGCCGACTGGTGTGGGGAGGTGTTCTACAAGCCGGTTTTTACTCCCCCCAACCGATACGCCAGGAGGTAGGGAACCAGAATGAGCAGCAACAGCACCAATCCGTAGGCCGAAGCCTCGAAAATACGCCCGTTCTCGATCGAGTGGAACACGAACATTCCCGCCGGGTAATACTTGGGCGGGCAGATCATCACCGTGATCGCCACGTCCTGCATCATCGAGATGAACGCCATGATGCCGCCCGCCAGCAATCCCGGTAGAACCAGGGGTGTCGTCACCTTCCACAGCGTCAGAGTGGCGGGCGCGCCCATCGTCTTGCTGGCTTCCTCCATCGAGAAGCCGATCTGCTGGAAGGACGCCAGTGTGGAGCGCACCCCGTAGGGCATGCGCGTCACGATATAGGCCAGGATGACCAGCGTGGCGGTGAAGTGCAGCTCCATCGGCTTGTTGTTGAAGCTGGCCACCAGCGCCACCGCGAACGCCACGCCCGGCACCACGAAGGGCAGCGTGACGGCGAAGTCGAGCAGGTGCCGCGACCAGTGCTTGGAGCGCGAGATCAGGTAGGCCACCGTGAAGCTCAGGACCAGTGCGCCCAGCAGCGCCCAGAACACCAGGTAAAAGCTGTTGAGCAGGGGGGAGTGGGGTTTGAGCAGCGTCCCGAAGATCTGCCCGTAGCGACTGAGCGTGAAGTGGGTGGGGAACGTCTCCGTGCCCCATCCCGCCGCGACCGAGATGAGCGCGATGGTGCACAGCAGCACGAACGGCACGGAGAGGACCGCCAGGCACCAGGCCAGTGCGCCATAGCGGATCAGAGGGGAGCTGGCCAGGTTGCCGGAGGCGCCCGACCGACCGGTCACCGTTTGGAAGCTACCCCGTTCCACCATGTATTTCTGCAGAGCCAGCAGCATCAGGATCGTGAAGATCATGAACGTACTGAGCATCGAGGCGCCGCCCCAATAAGGACCGGCCTGGTCGCGGTAAGCCTCCAGCACGATCATCCGGAACTCGGTGGGCATCAGCAGCGAGAGCGCGGCGAAGTCGCCCATCGAGCGGATGAAGACCAGCAAAGCCCCGGCCGTGATGCCCGGGGCGATCACCGGCAGATGCACCGTCCAGAGCGTGAAACCGCGACGCGCGCCCATTACCTCGGCGGCCTCGCCCAGCGAGGGGTCCATGCGGTCGAGGGCCGCGGCGGCGGTCAGCATGACCAGCGGGAACTCCAGGAACGCCTGCACGAAGCCCGCGGAGAGCACCGACTGGGAAGCGAACGGGTGATGCAGACCGATGTCGGCCATCAAGCGGGTCACGATGCCCGCGTCGCCCATCAGGATCTTGAAGCTCAACGCGCACAAAAACGACGGGATGGCCAGGGGCACGACGCACAGAACGCGGATGAGCTGGCGCCCCGGCATGGTGGTGCGGGTGAGGCAGAACGCCACGCTCACGCCCAGGAACGTGGCCGCCAGGCTCACCAGGGGACTGAACCCGACCGCTTGCACGAAGGGGTGGCCGAAGGCCAGTGAGAGCACCAGCGCAAACAAGAAAGCGCCGATCAGCAGCGGCATCCCCAGCCAGCGCCTCTGCGCGGGCGGAACCACGAAGCTCAGCGGAATGGCCAGCAGCCACAGGATCCCCGCGAAGAGGGGAGCGATTCCGACGCTGTTGATCAGCGACAGATAGTAGCGCGAGGTGGTGAAGAACTCGACGTAATATTTGAGGCTGGGCGGGTCTTTGGACAGGCGCTGCAAGAAGCCGGGTACGTCCAGGTAGAGCGCGTAGCCCGGCAGATTCATCGTGTTGCCGGTGAGGCTCACCAGGATCAGCGTCAGCACGGGCAATCCCAGGAACAAGAACAGGAACAGCGACACGCCCGCGACGACCAGCGATTTGGGCAGGCTGCGCGCCTTCCAGTAGACCAGGGCCGTGAGCACCGTCATCCAGACGGCGATAATGCTAATCACGCAGAACCAGCACGTCGGAGGGCTCGCAGCCCAGCTTCACGGTCTCACCCGGGTCGTACTCCTTGCGGGAAGCCTGCTGGGGCGCGGCCACGGTCCAGGTCCGGGGACCGGCGGCCATCTCGTATTTGATGACCGTGCCCAGGAACATCCGCAGGGTGACTTTGGCCTCGATCTCGTTGGGGGCGCTCTCGCCCTCGCCCAGGATGCGCAGCGCGTCCGGACGCACGGCCACGCTGAGGTCGGTGCCCCCCGCGGGCAGCTCTCCTGCGGTCTTGAGCTCGAGCCCCTCCAGCGCCACGGCTCCGGCGCCGGCCTTACAGGGGAAGATGTTGGTCAGCCCGATGAAATCGGCCAGGAAGCGGCTCTGGGGGCGCAGGTAGAGGTCCTCCGGCGAGCCCATCTGGATGACCTTGCCACCGTTCATCACGGCGATGCGGTCGGAGATCGACAGCGCTTCCTCTTGATCGTGGGTCACGTAGAGCGTGGTGATGCCGGCGCGTTGCTGGATGCGGCGGATCTCCTCGCGCACTTTCACGCGCAGTTTGGCGTCCAGGGCGCCCAGCGGCTCGTCGAACAGCAGCACCTGGGGGCGCGTCACCAGGGCCCGCGCCAGCGCCACGCGCTGTTGCTGGCCGCCGGAGAGCTGATTGGGGCGGCGGTCTCCCAGGTGGCCCATCTCGACCAGGTCGAGCGCCTCGGCCACCTGCTTCTTTTCCTCGGCGGGAATGCTGGCGCTGACGGTGCGCAGCAGGTTGCTCAGCTTGCCCATCAGCCCGGCGTTGCGATAACGGCGGGCCATGAGGCCGTAGGCCACATTGTCGGCCACGGTCATGTGGGGGAACAGGGCGTAGTTCTGAAAGACCATTCCGCAGTCGCGGTCGTAGGGCGGAACCTGGGCCACGTCGCGCTCGCCGAACAGGATCTGCCCGCTACTGGGCAGCTCCAGCCCCGCCACGCAGCGCAGGGTGGTGGTCTTGCCGCAGCCGGACGAGCCCAGCAGCGAGAACAGCTCGCCCTGGGCGATATCCAGGTTGACGTTGTTGACCGCCAGCGCGGTGCCGAACTGCTTGGTGAGTTGCTTGAGAACGACCTGGCTCACTTGGGAAGGGCCTCCACTTCGTCTTGCCAGCGCTTGCGGATGGAATCGAGGCGCTCGGCCATCCAGTCGGGGTCGAGGCGCATGGCGCGGGACATGAACTCCTCGTAGGTGATCCCCTTCAAACCGTGGGGCGGTGGGAAGCTCGGGTCGATCGTGAAGAACAGCTGGTTCACGATCGCCTGGCCTTCCTTGCCCACCACGAAGTCGATGAACAGCTTCCCTTCCTCGGGGTTGGGGCCGCCTTTGACCAGGGCGATGGGATCGACGGTCACCGGGCTATCCGGCGGCAGCACCCAGCGAATATTCTCTTGCTGTCCCTGGAGGTCGAGCCCGGCAGATTGCTCGTCGAGAAACTCGAGCAGCTGGTGCTCGAAGTGAATCCCGATCTGCACCTCGCCGCGGGCTACGCTGAACGCGGGCTTGCCCTCGCGGGTGTAGCCCTTCATGTTCTTCCAGAACGCTTTGAGGTAGTCCCAGCCCGCTTCCTCACCTTTGCCGCTCTGAATGGCCCGCAGCAGGGCGGCGTCCAGAAACAGCAGAGCGGTGCCGCTGGAGGCGGGATCCCACATCTCGATCTTGCCTTTCCACCTGGGGTCGGCCAGCTCGTCCCAGGTCTTGGGGGCCTGGTCGGGGGGCACGACCTGCGGGTTGAAGGCATAGCCCAGGCCGATCACGACCATCCCCATCCACTGCCAGTTCTTGTCGCGCAACACCAGGTTGCCGCGGCGCTCGGGCAGGTTTTCATAGCCTTTGGGGGTGTAGCTCTCGAGCAAGCCTTCGCGGCTGGCGGCGATGAAGGGCAGCATTCCGGCCGCGCCGTACCACACGTCCGCGTGCGGATTCTCGCGCTCGGCGCGGATCCGTCCGAACACCTTGGTGGTCCCCTCCATCACCTGCTCGACCTCGATGTCGGGGTATTTCTTCTCGAACGCCTCGGCCAGCGCAGCGGCGGTGGTCTCGGGAAAGGGGGTGTAAACGCGCACCATTCTCTTGCGCGGCGCTTGGGAACAGCCGATGGAGAGACAAAGGATCAGGAGCAGGAGCACAACCTTCGACCGCTCCTGTCGTCGCTGGAAAAAGGCGCGAAACACGCCCGGCGATTCTGCAGAAGTGGGCGCTGATCCCTCTTCGGTGACAATTGTCACTGAGCTCCCGTGGCGGTTGGCTTAGACTGAGGTCATCCCAAGCAACGGAGGAAACACCCGATGTTCAAACGCCTCGCCCTGGTTCTGCTCCTGGCCGCCGGAGCCCACGCACAATCGCTGAACATGGATATGAGCTGGGGGATCCAATCCCAGCAAGCCGCCTGGGACTATGGCCAGTGGGCCTCCTGGCAGGCCGCCCAGAACTACTACAACCAGGTCCAGCAGTACCGCGCGCAGACCGGCTACACGGGGCGGATGCCCGACCCGGTCTCCGCTTCTCAGCTGCAGAGCTCGATTCAGGGGATGAACAACGCCTGGAGCCAGTACAACCAGGTCCAGGGACCCCGGGACTCTTATTACGCCGAGGAGGCGATCATGGGCCAGACGATGATGGTCAATCCTTACAGCGGCCAGGTCTACTGGCTGCCGACGCAATCCAGCCAGGGCCGTTACTACGGCTGGTAGCCTAACCGCCCAGTTGCCTGAGCATTCGCTCGACCTCGGCCCAGGCCGGGGTCTTTCTGGCTTCTTGCGAGACCCGCAGGGCTTGCAGAGCCTCGCGGATTTCGCGCTCCTCGTGCGAGAGCAGGGCGGAGAAGCTCGGGTCCAGCAGGTGCTCCGTTACCGACGTGGAGGCGGCCAGGAGGCCATCCAGGAAGATTTCCAGGTCGCGGGGGGAGCCCAGGCCCAGGATGTCCAGCTCGCCCTGCCAGAGCTCCTGGAATAGCGCGCTGTGCTGCAGGAACAGGGCCGTCCCGAAAGGCTCTCCGTCGCTGTCGAGCGCCTGGCGGACATCGTCGATGACCTGGTGGAAGTTGCCGTCCGTCAGGCTGAAGCCTACGAAGAGCATCTTGCGCGTGATGAGCAGCGTCTGCACGATGCCGCGCAGGGCGGCGCGGGTCTGGGCGTAGCGCAGGTAGTCCTCGCGACGCAAGACGATGTCCTCGAGATGCTCGGTGCAGCCGTGCATCTTGAGCAGCCAGCGCTGGCCGGCCGTGCGGCTCGGCTGGTAGGGCAGGACGGCCAGGTCGCGTCCCGCGCCGCGTGACGCCAGCTCGAAGAGGCGGTCGTAGTTCTGGGTCACGACCTCATGCACGGGGAGGCTCGCCAGCAGCCCGTGGGTGAGAGAGTGGTAGCGGGTCTGGTCGAGGCTGGTCGCGATGCGCTGGCTCAGGTCGGGTAAACGGCGTTGCAGGATACTGCCCTGGTCGAGCGTGTCGAGTTTGGCAAACTCGTCCATCTTCAACCCGGCTTCGGTGGCCAGGTTTTGCAGCAGTCCGCTCCAACTCGGGAGCCCGGCCGCCATGCTGACCCCGGCTCCCAGGAACAGCACGAGCTCGGCGTGGCGGGCGTGCTCGGCCAGGGCCTTCTGCGAGGGGCTGAGCTGCGGGGGTTTGCGGGCGCGTTGCACGGCGGTGAAGGCGGCGGCGGTGTGCGTGACCAGGGCAATGTCGACCTCGTGGCGCTGGAGCAGGGTTTCGAGGATCTGGAGGAGGTTCTGCACCAGCTCGCCTTTGATGCTGGCCGCCCCTCCGCGCCCCGTGGCCACGAGCGGCATGGCCAGCAGGGGGCGCTGGCGTCCGTGGCGCGGCTTGAGCTGAGATGCGCCCTCCACGAAGCGAGACAGTGCATTGGCCAGCCGGTCGAAGCTGCCCAGCACGTTGACCAGCCAGGGGCGCGGGGCGTTGGGAAGCCAATTCTCGACCGGAACGGCGCGATGCGCTTCCCAATCGGGGCGTGGCTGGCTCAGTGCCTGCCGGAGCTCGAGCGGCACGCCTTCCAGCCAGTAGTGCTCGACGTTCAGGGCGCCATCGGTGGGCAGGACCCAGGCATCGCATGCCAGCTTCGTGAGGTCGCCTCGGAGAACGAACAGGTGGCCCGGCATCTCGTGGGGTTCGCGTTCGTGTTAGAATCGGCCTGTGGGATGGGCTACCGGACATATCGCGCGCCTGCAAGCCGGGGAAACCGTCAGTTTCCGACCGACCGGTCAGTCGATGAAGGGCAAGATCGAGTCGGGCCAACTGTGCACGGTCGCTCCCGTGGACGCGTCCACGCTGGAGAAGGGCGACATCGTGCTCTGCAAGGTCAACGGCTCGCAGTATCTGCACCTGGTCAAAGCCATCCAGGGCGACCGCTTCCAGATCGGCAACAACCGCGGCCGCATCAACGGCTGGATCGGCTCGAACTGCATCTACGGCAAGCTCATCCGGGTGGAGTGAGGGCTTTCGGGGGGGCGTTCCCGGGCTGGACACGTGCGGCATCGCCTTCGATAACCTCGCACCCGCCATGAAGCCGCTGCCCTGGGCGGGAGGATCCGTTCCCGGGGAGTGGATCCCCCCTCGGAGCGAGGGATCCGTTCCCGCGAGCGGATCCAGATCCGTTCCGGGGAGTGGATCCCCCCCTTCAGAGCGAGGATCCGTTCCCGCGAGCGGATCCAGATCCGTTCCGGGGAGTGGATCCCCCCTTCGGAGCGAGAGCGAGGATCCGTTCCGGGGTTCCCCCCTCGCTTTCAGAGAACTTTCAGCCCTTCGTGGCATGGTGGCGCGGGTCAAAATCCATTCGAGGGGGTCATCTACTGTGGTCATCCAGCCTGCCAGTTACGCACCGCTCGCGCAGCAGCGCCCCGCCGTCGCTTCCACCACCAGCGCGGCGCAGACTCCGGCCCAGCCGGCCGACGCGGTCGATCTTTCCAACCTGAAAGGCTTGCCGAGCTTGCTCAACAAGACGGGCGAGGGCATGGCCAAACTGGGCGGATGGGGTGGCGCCCTGGTGGGCGGCGGCCTCGGCATCCTGGGCCAAGGGGGGCTGCACGGCGGCTTTATGATGCCGTTGCTGGGAGCGTTCCTGATTGGCACCGATTGCGCCAAGGCGCGTCAGGGCTCCGAGAATCTCAAAAAGGGCGGCTCGGCCATCATGGATGCCGCCCTCAAGGGCCAGGCGATCACTCCCGCACGGGGCGCCGCCTCCGCGGTGACCATCGTCGCCTGCGTGGGCGAGCTGGCCGCCGGCTTCGCCCTGGCCGGACTGCCCGGAATGTTCATCGCAATGCCGGCGATGCTCGGCACCGCCTACGTGATGGGCCGCGCCGCCAGCGTGGCCGACAACGAGGCCCTGACCCAGGCCATGAAATCCCTCAGGCCTTAGCGCGACTTAGCAATCCCGCGACTCGCGCAACACCAGCCGCCTAGGGGGGCGGGGCGTGACCACGAGAGAGCGTGCGGGTCGCACGGGTCGCGAACGGGCCACGTGGACAAAGGCCTGCGCGTGCTGGCGGTCGACCAGGCCGGACTAGCAAGTGGTGCGATCACGCTCGCACGACTCGGCGGCCGCACGAGCGCGGGGCATGCCCACGAGAGAGCGTGCGGGGTCGCAAGGGTCGCTAAGAGCAAGTGGTGCGATCATGCTCGCACGACTCGGTTGTAGCACGAGGGCGTGACCACGAGAGAGCGCGCGTGGTCGCAAGGGGCGCTACGAGCAAGTGGTGCGATCATGCTCGCACGACTCGGTTGTCGCCCGAGCGCGGGCCGTGGCCAAAAAAGGGGCGTACTGGCCACACGACCGCAGGCGGGCGGCTCTTACAGCGAGAGGACGATCAGGGGGTCGCTTCCTGCACCGGGTTGATCCCGTAAATCACGTCGAGCCTTTCCAGCATGTGCTCGATAGTGTCCACTTCCTGGGCGTTCATGTTCAGCCGCGCGAACAGCTTGATCTTGTCGAACGAGCTGCGGACCAACTTATAGTCGCCGCGGGTGGTGTCCAGCGTGGCGTCGTGGTCCATCCAGGCGCGCTCGAACTGGCGGGCACGCTTGAGGAAGCTGCCGTGATCGTTCTGCGTGTTCTGCCAGTCGGGCCCAAACGGCGCGGGCGTGAACGTGTAGAGCTTCTCGGCGCTCATCCGCAGCCAGCGGGACTCGCGCTGCATGTCCTGCAGCTGAATCTGCGCCAGGGCACAGACGCCCAGCAGCAACACCAGGACGCAAGCTCTCAAGCCCATCGCAACGAACGCTCCACAGCCCGCGCCCAACCCTGCGACAGGTCACCCCCGACCGGCTGGGGAGAAAAAACCCGGTCCACTTTGCGGCGCGAGCCGATCTCGTCGGTGCTGGAAAACGCTCCCGCGCCCAGACCGGCCAGGCAAGCCGCTCCCAGAGCGGTCGACTCGATGACCCGCGGCCGCTCCACCGCTACGTCCAGAATGTCCGCCTGGAACTGCATGAGGAAGTCATTCGCGCACATCCCCCCATCGACCCGCAAGGTGGACGGACGCTGGCCGGCATCGGCGGCCATCGCCTCGAGCACGTCGCGGGTCTGGAAAGCCACCGACTCGAGCGTGGCGCGCACCAGGTGCTCCTTGCGCGTGCCGCGCGTCAATCCCACCAGGGTGCCGCGGGCATGCGGATCCCAGTAGGGCGCTCCCAGACCCGTGAAGGCAGGCACCAGGTAGACCCCGTCCGAGGAGGGCACCGCCCGCGCCAGCGCCTCGGTCTCAGAGGCAGATTTGATCAGTCCCAGCCCGTCGCGCAGCCACTGCACGGCCGACCCGGCCGAGAAAACACTGCCCTCCAGGGCATACTCCACGCCCTCCGCGGTCTGCCAGGCCACCGTCGTGAGCAACCGGTGCTTGGAATAGACGATCTCCGAACCGGTCTGCTGCACCATGAAACAACCCGTGCCGTACGTGTTCTTGACCATTCCGGGACGGAAACACGCCTGGCCGAACAGCGCCGCCTGCTGGTCGCCCGCGATGCCGCAGATGGGGATCTCCTCACCCAGGACCGACTCCGCGACCACCCCGAAGCGCCCGGCGCTCGGCCGAACTTCCGGCAAAATCCCCAGGGGAATCTCCCACCGCGAGCAGAGCTCCTCGTCCCAGGCGAGAGAGCGCAGGTTGTACAGCATCGTGCGCGAGGCGTTGGAAGGCTCGGTGGCGTGCACGCGCCCCTCGGTCAGCTTCCACAGCAACCAGGTATCCACGGTGCCGAAGGCAATACGGCCCTCGCCGCACTTCTGGCGCAGACCCTCGATCTTGTCGAGCATCCAGCGCACCTTGGAGGCGGAGAAGTAAGCGTCGGGGATGAGTCCGGTGCGCTGCTGGATCTCCTCGTCGGTAGTGCTCTGGCGCCATCCCTCCACGATGGAAGCGCTGCGGCGGCACTGCCACACGATCGCGTGATGGACCGGAGTGCTCGTCTCCCGGTCCCACATGAGCGTGGTCTCCCGCTGGTTGGTGATGCCCAGGGCGGCCACGCGCTTGAGGTCCACCCCGCGCGTCACCTCTCTCAGCGTCTCCAGCGAGGTGTTCCAGAGATCCTCGGGACGGTGGCTCACCCAACCCGCCTGCGGGTAGATCTGCTCGAACTCGCGGTAGGCCCGGGCCTTGATCTCGAGGTCGAGGTCGAGCAGCAGACAGGTCGTGCCAGTGGTGCCCTGATCCAGGGCCAGGAGGAGGTCCTTCATCGTGATCGGAGGTTCGAACTCCCAGGCCCGAGAAACCTGCACCCGCGATGAAGAAGACTGCCCTGGGCGCGCTCGCCGTGGCGGTGGTGATGGTGACAGTGCTGGCACTGATGCACCGCTTGTGGTGGTGCGCCTGCGGCCACTTCACGCTGTGGGAAGGCGACATCTACAGCGAGCACAACTCGCAGCACCTCTTCGATCCCTACATGTTCACGCACGTGCTGCACGGTGTGCTGCTCTACCTGGCCACCTGGCTGGTCCTGCGCAAGCGCACGACGCTGCGCACGCGCTTCTGGATCGCGCTCTCGCTGGAAGCGCTCTGGGAGGTCCTCGAGAACAGCCCCCCGGTCATCGAGCGCTTCCGCCAGACCGCCATCTCACAGCATTATTACGGAGACACCATCGCCAACTCGTTCGGCGACCTGCTGAGCTGCGCCGCCGGCTTCGGACTCGCGTCCACCCTCCCGTGGTGGGGCTCGGTCCTCTTCTTCCTGATGAGCGAGCTGATGCTCTACCTCTGGATCAAAGACAGCCTGCTGCTCGTGATCTGGGCGCTGTTCTTCCCGGAGAACCCTAGTAACCCGTAGCGTACTGGAAGTGCATCGGATCGGTGGGAAGCTGTTTGAAGCCATGCTGGTCGAGGATCTCGGCGATCTGCTTGAAGCGGGCTGAGGTGCGCGCGGCGCTCGTGCCCATCGGATACTTGTCGGCGTTGATGTCGAAAGCGATCCCCCAGGCGTGCGTGCTCTTGGCGCCGCTGCCACTGGCCTTACTGCGGTTGCTGTAGCCGCCGTCGAAGGACTGGATCTCGTCAGACAGACCCTGCTTCTTGATCTCGTCGAAGGCCTTCTGGAACTGGCCGGCGATCTTCTTGTGCATCGACACGGGGATCTCTTTGCCGCCCGGTCCGGCCGCCGCCATCACCTTCTCGAGGTTGCCCGAGCCGGCGTGGCCGAAGGTCTTCATGATCTCGCGCAGCCCGTTGGGAACCGGCACCGGGAGGCCCGCCTTCGTGGCGGCTTTGGCCTGATCCACACCCTGAGCCCGGTCCACCTTCGGAGTCTGGCCGGTGGCGTTTACCTGGCCTGCAGGCGGAACCTGCGCGCCCTGGGTGGAAGCGCCGGCCTGGCCCGCCTTCGCCTCCACGTCCTGATTGAAGAGCTGCTGGACGCGCTCGTTCAAGCGCTCCGGGGTGACCTCGGAAGCCCGGGTCA
Organism: Vulcanimicrobiota bacterium; assembly: GCA_039809865.1. Taxonomy (GTDB): domain Bacteria; phylum Vulcanimicrobiota; class Xenobia; order Xenobiales; family QWHO01; genus QWHO01. Next base: position 8,624 of record JBDHVW010000084.1, on the reverse strand, counting down.
GACCCTTACCGGCGGTCCCGGGGAAGACCCGGTATTCCACGTCCTTGGGCACGCCGCCCGTAGTCGGACTGGCCGGGATGCCCAGGTCGAGCGCGGCTTTGCGCGACAGCTCGCCAATGCGGTGCCCGGGGCCCCGGTCGCCGAACACCGCGGCGATGTTCTTGCCCTTATAGCTGATGATACCCAGGTCGCCCGGCTTGGCGCCCATCTGGGCGGCCACTTTGGGCGGCAGCACGAAGTAAGGCGTTTTGTCGGCGTTTAGAGCGTGCTTCTTGCCATCCGCGCCCCGCACCTCGAGGCTGGTGCCGCTCTGGGCAGCCCGGTCGCCGTAGTGGGGGCCCTCGCCGTCCACGTCGATGGTGGCGCCGGCTTTGAAGCTGTAGGAGCCGTCCTGATTCTTCTGAGCGCTCTGCAGCGTGTCCAGGCGTCCAAGCTTCGTCGGGGTTCCGCCCGACGGCGTGGCGGGGGGAATGCCCTCCCGCTTCGCGGCGGCGCCCGACTGCGTGCCCTGCTGGCCCTGCACGCCGGCGGTCTGCCGGGCGGCTTCGCTGGCACCTGCCTGCTGGGCGGCCTCGGAGCCATCGGCCTTCCTGTCTGGAGCGCCACCTTCTGTCCGCCGGGCAGGCTCGCTGCCCTCGGTCCGCCGGGCCGGCTCACTGCCCTCGGTCCGCCGAGCGGGCTCACTGCCCTCGGTCCGCCGGGCGGGCTCGCCGCCCTCGGTCCGCCGGGCGGGCTCGCTGCCCTCGGTCCGCCGAGCGGGCTCGCTGCCCTCGGTCCGCCGTTCCGGCGCCGTGCCGGACTGGGAGCCCTGCTGGCCCTGCACGCCGGCAGTCGCACGGGCGGTCTTGGCGGCCGCCTCGGCCCGTTGCTGGAACTCGGCCTGCTTCTTGTTCAGCGCGTCCCGGGTTCGGGGGCCCACGACGCCGTCCGGGCGCAGCTTGTTCGCGCGCTGGAACTGGCGCACGGCACGCGAGGTCTCGCGCCCCATGTCGCCATCCGTGGCGAGGTCCTTGCCGGCATACTTGTTCAGCATCGCCTGGACCTGGGAAACCTTATCCCCCTCGTCGCCGCGCGACAGCATCTCGCCCTTGCCCAACTCGAGCGGCTTGCTGGCCAGTTGCTCGGCCAGTTGGGCGTCGGCCCTGGGACTCTCCTGCAGCGACTTGCCCGCGCCCGGAGCCTCGACGGCGGACACGTTGCCGTTCCTGGGAGAGCCGTTCAAGCCCCACTGCCGGAAATCGACGGGCGACCGGGAGCTCTCGGAAGCGGCCGCTTCGTTGCCGCGGGCGTCATCACTGAGATCGACGTTGTCGCTCCCCCTGGAGCCGGTGCCGGTGTCGCTGCGCCGTGCCTCGGTAGCCTCGGAGGTGCGGCCGGCGCTCCGTGCGGAGCCGCTCTCGCTGGCCGAGCGCGAGGGCGTGGTGCTGGTGCTCGCGGGAGTGTTGGATGCCCGGGTGGAGGCCGCCGAAGGAGCGGAGCTGGAGGAGCTGCTCGACCCCGAGGAAGAGCTGCTCGAAGACGTGGACGGCCGGCTCGAGCTCGGCGAGCTCACCTGCTTGGTCGTGGACATCTTGTGGGGGCCTCCGGATCGTGAAGGGTTCTTGACTCCACTCTAAAGCCCGCGCCCCTTCCGTGGACGTTAACACTTTGGCAAAAATTGTTGCAGATGTGAACGAAATGTTACCCAGGCGACAGGTTTGTTAACAAGCCGGAAAGCTCAGGCCAGCGCCGCACGGCTTGATCGAGAACCTCCTGAATGGTGGCCGGGTCTTCCTCCAAATCGAAGGGGAGCGCGAAGCGGTCCCAATCAACGGAGTAGAGGAGGCCCCGGGGGGTAAGGAACCAGAGGTACGCCTGATTGCCGTGCACCAGCAGTGCGTTGTGCTCACGCTGGAGGGTCTGGGGCCAGGTGTCGCACGGGGACTGGTCGATGAGCGCCTGGATGCGCTCAGCCAACGAGTTTGTTGTATCCATAGCGCGCGGCCACGGCCGCGCCGATGCCGAGAGCCGCCCCCACCAGCGCGGGGCCGGGGACCAGGGAGGACACAGCCACGGCCACCCCCGTCGTCACGGCGCCCCGACCGATTCCGCGCAGGGTCTCGCTCGGGCTGCCGCCGACGCGCATCTTGCCCACCGCTTTGCAACCTGCGTAGACGCCCAGTCCCAGGAGCAACGGGTTGGCCGAGGCCAGCGCCGCCATCGTGTAGGTCGTGGCCATCTCGGAAAGACGCTCCCCCGTCAAGCGCGAGCCTCCCAGGACCAGCGGCAGGGCCCCCAGACCAGCGCCCAGGACCTCGGGAGCGTTGAAGGTGAGCATGTCGCCCATGGTGCGGGTGCTGACTCCCAGCGTGCTGCTCAAGCCCTTCAGAGTGCTCATGTCCATCGAGAAGAACGGGATGCCGGCGACCGAGCAGGTATCGCGCGCCAGGTGCTCCAGGGCGCCGCCGACCTCTTGCAGGAAAGAGTCTCCCGCGCGCGCGCCGTGCGCGGCGCTGATGGCGCCCCACAGCGTGTGGTTGCCGTCCACGATGTGGTGGAAGGCGGAGCCGCCCACGTGGGAATGGTTGTAGACCGCATCGATGGCGCGATCGTAGATGGTGTGGTTGTAGTTGAACTCGCCGGCCGTCCAGCGCGCCACGCTGTCGGAAAGCTCGGTCGCCAGCGCAGCGTTGCCCACGCTGGCAGCCTCACCGGCACGATCGACCACCTTGCCGACCGGCGAAGCCTCGCTTCGCCCGACGGCGCCCACACCCAGAACCTTCATCGCAACCGAGCATGCCAGGGGGCCCGGAAAAAAGCCTCAACGGCTCAAGAGCCTCAGGGTCCACAGCAAGTGCTCCAACTCGCGTCGGGTGCGACGGCGCCGGCGCAGGCGCGCGTCAGCGACGAGTTTCCAGAGCTCGCGCTCGTGGCGCTCACACGCTCGATAGCGGGTAACGTGAATGATTTTTCGCATGCCCTGATCATCGCAAGGCAATGTGAACAAGGGATTGCGATATGCTTGCCGGGATGCTGCCGGGATCTTGCCGGAAGATGAACGACGCAGGAGGAGGCAATCCTGCGACCCCCGTATAGCTCACAGGTGTCTGAGGTCAATATCCTGGTCGCTGCCGGCACCGACAACGGCGTCCTCGTATTTCGCCCCGACGGCACCGGGTGGGTGCTCAAGGCGCAGGGTCTCTACGGGCGCAAAGTACCCGCGTTGGCCTTCCACAAAGACGGCACGCTTTACGCTGGCGCCGCCAACGGAACCGTCTACCGCTCCAGCGATCTCGAGAACTGGGAGCCGCTCTTCGACGGATTGAGCCATCCCAGCGTGCACAGCCTCGTCTTCGACCCCCAGGATCCGAACGTCATCTATGCCGGCACCGAGCCCGCCGCCATCTTCAAGAGCGTAAACTCGGGCCAGACCTGGACCCAGCTCAAAGCATTCAACCAGGTCCCCGGCTCGGCCAAATGGACCAACTCGGTGCCCCCCTATCGGCCCAAGGTCACGGGGCTGGGCTTTCAGGGGGGCCGACTGGTGGCCGCCGTCGAGGTCGGCGGGGCGCTGGTCTCCGACGACGGCGGCGAAACCTGGACCGAGGCCAACGAGGGGCTGGCCAGGGACACCAACGCCCTGGCCACCCAGGCCGATCACCTCTTTGCCACCACTGGCCTTGGCTTCCACCGCAGCGACAACAGCGGCAAGAACTGGAAGAATCTCATCGCCGGACTGCCCTACATATTCACCCAGGGCCTGGCGGTCGACAGCCAGGACCCGAAGAAGCTCATCATGGGCGTCAATAAGGCCCGTCGCGGCGGTGGCGCACAGATCTTCCGCTCCACCAATGGGGGCGACAGCTGGCAGATCACCACCAACGGCCTGAGCACCAACGGGGAAAGCTGCCTGACGGCCATCGCCTCGGGCCACGGCTGCTTCGTGGCCGGGACCGACAAAGGCGATCTCTTCGGAACGTTCGATTTCGGCGACCTCTGGCGCCGCATTCGCCCCGGACTGCCGCCCGTACGCGGAGTTTGCGTGGGGCCGGCGCAGTGAGCTTGCTGGTCGCCCTGGGGACGGCCCGGGGCGTCCACATCGTCAAGCCGGGGCAGAACGAGGGCGATTGGGTGGCCATTGCGCAGGGCCTGCTCGACCATCCTGTGCGCACCCTGGCCCTCCACCCCGACGGTAGCCTGTTCGCGGGCGCCACCAACGCGATGGTCTACCGGACCACCGACGGGCTCACCTGGAAGCCGCTCTACGAGGGTCTCAAGTTTCCCTCCGTCTTCAGTCTTTCCATCCATCCCCTGCGGCCCGACACAGTCTTCGCCGGCACCAATCCGGCTGCGATCTTCAAGAGCACCGACGCCGGCAAGACCTGGCGCCAGATGGAAGCGTTCAATCAGGTGCCGGGCCGCGATAGCTGGACCTACTACCACGCTCCCTACACGGCGCGCGTCCGCTACCTGGTGCAGCATCCTCTCGAGCCCGACGCGCTCTTCGCCGCGATCGAGGTCGGCGGATTGATCGCCTCGCTGGACGGAGGCCGCACCTGGGCGCCTCGCCACGAGCACCTGGGGAGGGACATCAACCAGCTGGCCATCCATCCGGGCCAGGCGGGGCGCATCTACGCCGTCTCCGACAGTGGCTTCTACGTTTCCGATGACCTCGGAAGCACCTGGGAGCACCGGATCCAGGGGTTGCCCTACATGTTCTGCGAGTGTCTGGCCGTCGATCCGCGCGATCCTCACCGGCTCCTGATGGGCGTCAACCAGGTGCGCGACGACCGGGGCGGCAGCCTGTTTCGGACCAGCGACTCGGGCGGCCACTGGGAGATCACCGCGACCGGCCTTCCCTCCCTGGCGGACCGGGCCGTGACGGCCGTGGCCAGTACGGCCGAGGGCTGGTGGTTTGCCGCCACCAACAAAGGCGATCTCTTCGGGAGCCAGGATTTCGGCGAGAAGTGGCAGCGCCTCGATGCCAATCTGCCTCCCGTCCACACGATTCTCCCGCTTCCCTGGCAGCGCAACTAGACCCCTGACGCCCCGGGCGTGATATCCATGTATGGATCCCAAGGCGGTCGATCGGACGCAGGCACCCGCTCCCGTCAGCCCCGCTCGTAAGGGCGCATCCGTTCAGGGCGTCGCTCCCACGCAGGCCCCTCCCCGCAAGCTGACCGACGAAGAGCGCCTGCTGCGCAAAGTCAGCTCCGACCAGCTCTTCCACGCGCTCAAAGAAACCCGCGACGGCCCGACGGCCGCGCGCCTGCGCTCCACGCGATCGTTCTCGGATGTGCAGCGAGGCCAGCGCAAGAACATGGTCTTCGCCAAAATGGGCAAAGGCAAAGACATGCACAAGCTCAACATCCGCATGCAGAAGTCGTTCAAAGACATGCTGGGCGGTATCCGCGACCTCAAGATCGCCAGCCAGATGAAGCGCACCGGCCCTGATTACCTGGTGACCAGCATGAACCGCATGCTCGTGGCCAGCGAGGGCTACATGTCGCTGATGCGTCCCCTGGTTCCGCTGATGAAGGAGACCAACGAACTCAATGGCCAGTTAGCGGGCTCGCTCCAGGCCGAACGAAGCGAGTTGGGCACGGCTGCTCGACTGCAGACCGATGGCATCGACGAACTGCCGGAGGAGCTGACCCATCGCGGAATGCTGCTGCAGACCCAGGAGTCGACCGGCGAGACGCGCGAGGGGATGGAGGTCGGCAAGTTCTACTTCGGCTGGACGCGCGAGAGTCTCGGGGAAGGAATTTCGCTGGTTAGCGACGTGGTTGTTACGATGCGCTCGGCCCTCCAGAAAGGCCGCGAATACCTGCCCGACGAGGCAGCCGAGGGCTTCGAGAAGCGCCTGGCCAAGCTGGAGGCGCGCCAATCCAAGGCGAGCAAGACGCTGGGTCTCGAGGGGGGCTCGGCGGCCGACCTGACCGAGCGCGACAAACTCGAAAAGGGACGAGGTCTGAAGATGAACGCTGAAGAGGGCGCCATGCGCCGGATGGATGACGAGCGGAGCCGCATGCAAGAAGGTCTCTGGGCAGCGCTGGCCAGCGACTCGTTCGGGACCTCGCTGTGATGCGCTGGCTCGTGATCGGCGCCCTGCTCCTGAGCGTGGGCTGCGGCTCGGCCGCAAGTCCTGACACCGAACCCGTTCGCAGCGGCTCGACCGCGAGCCCCAACCAGCAAATCGAAGCCGGCAAAGGGACACCCTTCCCACCTCAGCCCGCCGTCGCCCCGGCCACCTCGGCCACCCCCCCGCACGTCGACCAGACCCCTTAAAAGCACAAAAGCCACCCCGTCGGGTGGCGAATTTGTGGTCCGGCTCCAACCTCACCGGACATTCCTGGTACTCCTCGTTGATGGAGACGGCTCATCGCCGTGCTTACCCTCGCGGTCCCATCCGGGCTCCAGGCCCGCCTCGCTCGTATCGCTGTCGAGACATCGCGGCGTGACTGTGGTCGGCACGCTACCCCTGTCCCTGTCGGTTCGGACAGTCCGCCCGCTCGTTTCCGAGTCGGGATGCTTTCCTTTTCTTTCTCGCGGCGTTTAGCTCCACGGCATACTCAGGTCTGCGATGCTACCCGCTCTCGTCTTTGCTTTCTCGCGGCTCTTCAAGAGCGCTCCGCGGCGTATCTCAGGTCAGCACGCTACCCGCTTCCTTTTGCTCTTTCGCGGCGTCAGCTCCGCGGCATCGCTCAGGTCAGGATGCTACCCGCCCCGTCTCTTCTTTCTCGCGGCACTTTCGAGGCCTCCGCGGCATACTCAGGTTTGCATGCTACCCAGCTTCGTCTTTGCTTTCTCGCGGCTTTTCGAAGCCTCCGCGACATCACTCAGGTGTGGATGTTACCCGCCTGCCTTTGCTCTCTCGCGGCGCTTAGCTCCGCGGCGTATCTCAGGTGTGCACGCTACCCGCTTTTGTCTTTGTTTTCTCGTGGCTTTTCAAAAGCTTCCACGACATCCTCAGGTCTGGATGTTACCCGCCTGCCTTTGCTTTCTCGCGGCGCTTGGCTCCGCGGCGTCCTCTGGTCTGCACGCTACCCGCTTCCTTCGTTCTCTCGTGGCGTCAGCTCCACGGCATCCTCAGGTCTGAATGCTACCCGCTTCCTTCTGGTTCACGCGGCGTGTAGCTCCGCGGCATCCTCTGGTCTGCATGCTACCCGTGTCGACTCTGCTTTCTCGCGGCCTCTTCGACAACTTCCGCGGCATCGCTCAGGTTTGGATGCTACCCTGTCCCGTCGTTGCTTTCTCGCGGCGGTTCGGAACACTCCGCGGCATCTCTCAGGTTAGTATGCTACCCCTGTCCGTATCGGTTCGGACAGCCCGCCCGGCGCCGGAGCGTCGAGTGCTTCCTTTGGCTTGTGCGGCGGGAGCTCCGCATTGGCCCCTTCGTGCGCGGTCTGGGCGTCCGCGGCATCACTTGGTCTGGATGCGACCCCTGTCCGTATCGGTATCCGACAGTCCGCCGGTTCTCTCGCTTCCCGGGGCGCTGACTCTTTCGTCTGAGTCAGGACGCTGGCCAACCTACCGGCCAGTGGTCACCCTCTCGGGTGGTCCGGTTCCACACCTCTCCGGACACTCCAAACGACTCCGGGTTCGCGTCATCGATGGCTAGCTTCACCTCGACGAACCTCTTTCGGTTTGGCCCCTCTGTAACCATATCGCAGTCAGAGCTTCTGCGGCGTGACTGAGGTCTGCACGCAACCCTCTCGGGAAACCCGAGAATTCGATTCTACGCTCATCGAGTGCGTCCCGAGGAAATATCTCCTCGGAAGTCCGGTTCTCCGCTTACCGGGTGCGTCTCGAGAAGTCCTCTCGAGAAGTCGGCTCTACGCTCGCCGAGTGCGCCGTTATCAGGTTTTGCGCCCCTGATTTCGGGCCGGCATCGCTGCCGACCGGCGGATAATGTCACCTTTCGAACCACCTGTCAACCCCCGAATTTTTGTTCGGGCTACATTTACTCGAAAAACGTGACAACCACGCCGAAAAAAAATTGCCCGCCATGGGTCAGGCGAGCGTCACACGGGTGCTTTCCTAGAGGATCAGGACGATGGGTTCAGGCGTGAACCTGAGTGAAGTAGTGGGCGTAAGGGTTGCGGAAGGCGATGGCCTTCTCGGTGATGGGCGCCATCACGCGCTGCTGGATGGAGACCACGGCGCCCACCAGGTTGAGGTCGTCGAGAACGGCCGCGTTGCCATTGCGCGAGAAGCCCGGGGCAGCGGGCAGCCCGGCGATGGTGACCTGGCCCAGCGGAACATTGCTGACGGTGTTGCGCGGACGGGTGTCCATGACGACAGGAGCCTCAACGACCGTGGCGATTTCGCCATTCAGCATCGTGGCGGTCGCGGGAAGCATGAACGGGACGCTCATTCCGACCATCGTGGGCTCCTCCTTTCGTCCGGGCTAACCACAGGATATCCCACAGGAGCGGTCAGAGTTCACCGAATCTGTGTTAAGCGTCTGTAATCAGTGTTAAAAAACTGTGAACTTTTCCATCACGCCATGTGAACCGGACACCCGTTTACACAAAGTTCATCCCATAACCACGCCATTCGCATAGGCTCCCCGAGGTGTTATGGAAGGCTAACAGACTCGCCACCCTCTTGCTTTTCTGGCTTACGTCCGGGGTTCTGGCCCA